>JBEPWA010000019.1:0-66737 GCA_041690755.1 Gemmatimonadaceae bacterium
GTGTGGAACTCCGAAGTCTCAACGATCGACTCGAGCATTCTCTTTGCCGGCGCACTCGTCGCGGCCCAGTACTTCGATGGCGCCGCGCCGGTGGAGCTGGAAATTCGAACGCTCGCCGACGCCATCTACCGTCGCGCTGACTGGGAATGGGCGTTCGACGACGGGCCCATGGTCTCACTCGGCTGGCATCCCGGCAAGGGATTTCTCCGCTACCGCTGGGGCGGATACAGCGAAGCGCTCATTCTCTACCTGCTTGGGCTGGGGTCGCCGTCGCATCCATTGCCGGCGTCGAGCTACACGGAGTGGTGTACGGGATACAAATGGAAGAAATTGTATGGATATGAGTTCGTATATGCCGGACCGCTGTTCATCCACCAGCTGAGCCACGGGTGGATCGACTTCCGTGGCATTCAGGATTCGTACATGCGGGAGCGGGGCAGCGACTACTTCGAGAACAGTCGCCGGGCGACGTACGCGCAGCGCGAATACGCGGTGCGCAATCCGCGCGGCTTCGAGGCGTACGGCGCCGACTGTTGGGGCATTACCGCCAGCGACGGGCCGGGTCCGGCAACGCGCTCCGTGCACGGCCGCGCGCGACGGTTCTGGGAGTACCATGCGCGCGGCGTACCGTTCGGCCCGGACGACGGCACGCTGTCCCCGTGGGCGCTGTTGGCCTCACTGCCGTTCGCGCCGGAGATCGTGATTCCGGCGACCGAGGCGGTGGCCGAACGGTATCCCGAGCTGAAGCGGGACTATGGGTTTGCCGCCAGCTTCAACCCAAGCTTTCGCACCAGCAGTTCCACTGCGGCCGGCTGGATTTCGCCGGCGCATTACGCGATCAATCAGGGGCCCGTTGCGCTGATGATCGAGAACTTCCGATCGGAGCTTGTGTGGCGGCTCATGCGCGCGTGTCCCTACATCGTGACCGGGCTTCGGCGGGCCGGATTTGCCGGCGGGTGGCTCGGCGAAACCGGCCTTATATTGCCACCGTAGGGTGGCCATGCTCATCTCCTTCGTGGAAGCTGCCGGTTCGATGACGCACGTCGTGCAAGGTCCGATCGCTCAAGCTCCGGTCGCGGCGCAGTTGCCGGCGACGACCCTCCCAGCGCTCCAGTCTCAATTGGGCGACCTGCAGATCCAGTTGTCCGGGCTGCAGGCACAGTGGAAGGGACTTCGCGTGCAACTCGATCAGATGCTGCAGACCAACCCGGCCCGCCCCGGGGTTGTGCAGCAATGGGCCGATGTGGGCGTCCACGTGGCGCAGGTGCAGGGCGATATCGCCGCGGTGCAGGCGCGGATCGCTCAGAAACAGGGTGTGACAGTTGGCACCACGGCTCCAGCGCAGGCGCATTTTCCGGCTGGCATCGACCAGAACATTGCCGTTCCGCTTGGAGCGCTGTTTCTGTTGGCGTTCGTGCTTCCGCTGTCGATTGGATGGGCACGACGGATTGCGAGAGGTGGCAGGCCGCAACCTGCCGCGTCGCTGCCGCACGACCAGGTGTCTCGACTCGAACGCATGGAACAGGCGATTGACACCATAGCGATCGAAATGGAACGGGTGTCGGAGGGGCAGCGGTTCGTGACCAAGATTCTGGCCGAGCGGCCGGAGCGCAGTGCGGCTGACCCTCTCGCCCTTGGTGCCGGGCCGATTGAGCCGGTTCGCGTAGCACAGCGCGAGGAAGTTCGTGAGCGGATCGACAATCCGCGATAGGCTCGTCGGCCGTTAGCCGGCCGCTCTGAGCCATGCGATCGTGTCGCGCAGCGTAACATCTGCGGACCGTGCAACGAACCCGAGCTCGGACTCGGCGAATCGGGATCGCAGCCCCCAGTAATGTGACGCCATTTCGATGACGACCGGATCCGGCAACACCGACAGGCCAAACCGTCCGAGCCGAGCATTCGCGATGGCGGCCAAATGCAACGCCGCCGCTGGCACCGTGGGTGCATGCAACCGGACGTTCGCTAACGTGGCGATGCGTCGAAAGTAGTCAGCCATCGTACTCTCGGTGCCGGCGAGATGGTAGACCGGGCGCGGATCTTTCAGCCGCAACATGGCGAGAAGTGCCGTTGCCACATCTCTAATGTCAACGAAGTGCATGCCGCCCGCGAACAGCACGGGCACCTGGCCGTCGAGCACCCGGCGCACCGACCCGGTAGACCGGCCGCGGTGATCGCCCGGGCCGAGCATGACGGGCGGGCGGACGATCACCAGTTCTACGCCAAGCTCGGTGGCGAGCGCCCTGGCCGCCTGTTCGGCCTCGATCTTCGAGGCGTAATACGGCCAGTTCTTCACGCGGTTGGTGCAGAAGGGCGAGTGCTCGTCGGCCCACTCGCCCGGTGTACGAAAGCAACCGACGGTGCCCGACGTTGACAGATAGACCATCCGACAGCCGAGCCGCGCGGCCAGACGGACCGTGGCGAGCGTGCCGTCCACGTTCGTCCGACGCATCTCGTCGGCGCCGGCGCGATGGTGCTGGACCACGGCGGCCAGATGTACGACGCCGGTCACGTTTGACAACGTTGAACTACCGCCCCAGCGCGCCGCGTCGTCGAGTCGTCCGGTGACAGTGGGTACGGATAGTTGCTTCGTCCACTCCATCTGGTGCCATGCGGCGACGTCGCTCACCAGCGCAACGGGCGCCCACTCGTCGCCGTCGCTCGCCATTGCCTGTAACAGGTGGCGGCCGAGAAAGCCGCTCGCACCGGTCACGAGCACGGCGCACGTCGTCATGCAATTGCCGTCGGCTGCCGGATCGGTGGCAGATACGTTTGCCCAATGGCGGCCTGGTTTGGCCACTGGCACGACTGGGCGTACGCCACGAGTGCGGCGTCGCGACCATGCCATTGAAACCGGTCGTCGTGCTCGGCGAGAATGCCGCGCCGCGCCAGGTCGCGCAGCGCGAGATCGACGTCGGGACGAAATGCGTGTGGGAGTGCGGCGGCGACGGTCGCGGCCGACAGATCGTCGCCTGGCGTGGTTTGCGCCGCGATGTACCGTGCAACATCGGCGTAATGCCGGCAAACCAGGGAGAACATCGCCTCGAGCAGGCCCGGAATTGGCGCGGCGTTGTGCGACCGCTTCGCCCATCCGTGCTGCGCAACGTGGTCGGCGAGCGCCGGGTTGGTTGCGAGCAAGGGGTCGAGGTCGGCAAAGAACAGCGGTTGCCACTGATTGAGCAAACACTGATGCAGTGTATCGTCAACCTGCGAGGGAACGGGCAGGGAACTGTCGATCACCACACCGCCGCGATGCTCCACGGCGCGGCGTAGCCGCAGCAGATCGACACCTGGCAGCGGATACCGCGCGAGGAAGGCTCGCAAATGAAACGTGGAGATGACGGTCGCCGCCTGCAGTTCGCCGGCGATAGCGCGGCTCAACGTAGGGATATCGGTGTGCGGGTCGAGCCGGAGCGGCGTGCCGCAGGTGACATGGATGCGGCCCAGATGCACTTTGCCCCGGCGCATGCGCTGCACCCATTTGAGAATGCTACGCAGGCGGTGCGGCTCCTTCTGGATACCCGCCAGCTCGCGGCCCATCGCCGCTTCTTCCGGGATGCGATCGTACGACACGGCAACGGGCAAGATTAAGCAGCGCCGCCCGGTGGACTGCAATGCGCGCAGCAATCCACGGCGTGGCGCCAGCACTCGGCGCGATCGGCTACGCGTTCCTTCGATGAAAAACTTGAGTGTGCGTCCGTTGGCGGCGAGCTCGGACACCCGGCGCGTGAGATCGGGATCGGCCTTTCCAACACCGCGACGAATGAAGAACGCCTGACCCTGTCGCAGCAACGTGCTCACGATGGGGATGTGCGCGAAATCCTCGGTGGCGGCAATGTGCGGAATGTCGATTCCAAGATCCGGCCGTGCAAAAAACAAATACGGCAGCACGAGAAAATCGAGATAGCTCCGATGCGTCGGCACGATCACCACGAGATCGCCAGGCTCCGCGATGGCACGCGCGCGCTCGAACGCCAGTTGGTCGAACGTGACCACGTCCGTACAGCGGCGCCACACTTTGCGAAGGAGATACGCCCCGAAGCGAATCGTCGGATTGCCGCGCCGACGCCGCAACGCCCACAACGCGTCGTTGCGGCGCTCGACATGACGGCGGCCGGCGACGGGAATTTCCGTGATGCCGTGCTTGAGCACGTGCCGGTGTACCCCCGCGTTGATGATCGCGTGGTACTCTCGTGCCTCGTATGTGGGCGACGTGTCTGCACTGGCCGCGCGAAAGTCGAAGTTGACGGCGCCAAAGTATCGAAAGCCGCGGTTCACGTACCGCAACATGCCATTCACTCGCCGAACCCGCCGCGCCTTTTTTGCCTGCCGGCTCACCGTGTAGTACGTGTGCGCCATGGCGTGCGGTACGGTCATGTGAATCCATTCGCGAATCGCCAACGTGCGGCCCCACGGACCGAAGTGACGAAATCCGGTGGATGCGCCTGTTGGATATTTGGCGAAGAACCGTTCAACGTCGCTCGAGATGTCGTGGGTGCCGAGGCTGCGCTGCTGTCCGGCCACTGCATGCTCGATCGGCTTGGCAAGCTGCGGCTCAAACGTGCTGTGGAGCACACGGGCGACCACGTCGTCGCACGGCACGATGTCCGGGTGCGTGTTCGGATCGATGGCCAGCACGCGCAACAGGCCATGGCCGAACAGTGCGACGAGCCCGGTGAATCCGCTCGTGCTGTCGATCCAACCGGGGAACGGGTGGGCGCGGCACACGGAGATCACGCTTGGGCGCACGATGCGCAGCGGCACCTCATCGCGATTGGCGAACAACAGATGCTCGGCCAGACACTTCGTGAACGTGTAGGTGTTCGGATGCCCGGTGCGTTCGAGCAGCTCGTCGCGGTTCGCGTGGCCCTCGTTGATTGCCGAGTGCACCGTATGCGGATCAAGGGGCAGCGGCACGAGCGTCTCGGCGCACGGCTCGCCCGCCAGGCGCTCGGGCCAAACGTACGCGGTCGAGACGTGTACCATCGACCGCAGCGCCTTGCACCGCTTGGCGAATGCGAGCGTATTCAGCGAGCCGTCGATGTTCGACCGTGCCGCTTCCTCGAGCGGGCGGTCGAAGTCGATCGACGCTGCGCAGTTGATGATGTGCGTGATGCGGTCGGACAGCAGCTCGGCATCGTCCGGCGATAGGCCGATCTCCGGTGCGGTGACGTTGCCGGCAATAACCGCGCAGCGGGCCTGCCATTGGTCTGGCAACAACCGGAAACATTCCGATGGGACCACCTCGCGCACGAACCGGTCTTCCGGTGGATGACCGCGCCGGGGGCGAATCAGCAGGTGAATCCGCGCCACACCCAACTCGTCAGAACGGCGGATCAATTCCTCGAGAACGACCTTGCCAAGGAAACCCGTGCCGCCGGTGAGGAGCACCTCTGCGTCGAGGGTCGACATTAGCGGCCAGCCGGGTCGTGTGGTTCAGCGGAGTACAGATTGCCGACGCCGAACACGTTGAGCGGATCGACCGCCGTTTTCGCCGCCGAGATCCAGCGGAGGGACGCGGCCGACATGATCTTTGGAAGGAACGCTTGACGCAGCTTGCCAACTCCGTGGTGGTGCGAGAGTGAGCCGCCGCAGCGCAGCACTTCCTCGCGCGCAATGCGCTCGATGTCGTGATACACGCCGGACGGATCGGTCACGCCTTTATAATAGAATGCAAAATAGAAATATATGACGCAGCCCGTATCGTACATCTGGGTGACACGGTACGACACGAACGGAATGCCCGGAATGTTGCGCCGCGCGCATTCGTCGAGGATCGTCTGCTTCACGCTGGCGCACAGCTCGGCGGCCCGGCTCCACGGCACGGAGGTCTCGAACGACTCGGCGAGAAACCATTGCGTCATGATGAAGTCGCGAATGTACGCGATGCCGTAGGTCAGCTGGTAGCCGCGCTTGCCGTTCTCGGCGCCGCCCTTCATACCACCGTGACGCTTCGCCCGGGCATAGACCGCGCGCTGTTGCTGTGCGACGTCAGCGCGATCGCCTTCGAAAACGAGTGTGCAGGCCACCATCTGGTCTGGGGCAAAGCCGAGCGGCCCAGTGACGAACCACTTTTGAAGTTTGCTGGCCAGCGCGGCACGGCCCGTCTTTGCGGGCTTGAGTACCATGCCGAGCTGGAATTGCAGGTTGTCCATGAGCCGAGCACTGGCCGGGAGGTTGCTCGTGTGCGCCAGGTCGTGCATGAACGCCAGCCCGCGGTCAAAGCTCTTGAACAACACCGAGCCGTACTCACACGCTTCCGCGATCGGGAACACTTTCACCACTGCGCTCGTGATGATTCCCAAATTGCCTTCCGAGCCGAAGAACCACAGGCGCGGATCGATGCCTGTTGACTCGCGCGGCAGCGCACCTGTGCGTTCGATGCGGCCCGATGCCGTCACCACGGTGACGTCGAGCACCAACTCCTCGATGTTGCCGTAGCGGTTCTTCTTCATTCCGCTGGCGTGCGTCGAAATCCATCCGCCAAGCGTCGAGAATTCCACCGAGTCCGGCTCGTGGCCCATGGTCAGGCCCTGCGCCGCGAGGGCGGCCACTATGTCGCGGCCAACGGCGCCGGCTTCGATGCACGCCATTCGGTTTGCGCGATCGATCCACACTATGCGGTTCATGCGCCGCATGTCCACCGACACGATCGGCCGAGCTTCGCTCTCCGGGCAACGCACCGCGTTCGTGACGTTGGTGCCGCCGCCGAACGGGATGAGGCATACGCCCCGCTGAATTGCCAGATCGACTATCGCCTGGACCTGTGCGTCGGTCTCGGGAAACACCACGCAGTCTGGCACGCGCGCCACACGCCCGTACTTGATCGCGAACATCTCCTCCTGGGTGTGCCCGTGGCCGTGGCGGAGACGGACGCGCGGGTCGTCCGTGACTTGGGCGTCCGACAACACGACCCGCAACTCGGCCAGCAATTCGGCTGAGGCGCGGCACGGCTCGACGTCCGGCGGGTAGTGCGACACATGCCGATCGCTGGCGCTCAACGCAACACCCGTGACCTTTTCGAACCACGGACGGAGGTTCGCCAGCTCGTGCCCGCTCAGATCCGGATAGCGATGTCCACTGACCTCGACGTGCCCGCGCGCATTGAGCTGGAACACGGTGTCCGCGAAGCCCCAGACATCGAGACTTTCATCGGCGGAGGAAGTGGTTCGTTCCTCCGAAAGGGTCGGCGTGTTCCGCGGCTGCACGAGAGACAAAGGGGGAGGTGGCGGCAAGGGCGTTGGCCACGCCACGGTATTCGGCGCCGACCAACGAACTGGTCTAATGATAGACGCTCAGGTATCCTACTTTCGCCATTCACCTTGTCAATGGCCAATGGCCGGTGCGAAACTCGCTGGCCATAGCTAAATCCACTCTCACAATTGAATACATGCACTACGGCCGGTTGTACGACGAACAGGTGGCGGATAGCTACGACGAGGATGCCCTTGGCCTGCTGGCCGGCGCGCGCGCGCTCGCCGTCGCGCAGATCTTCGCCGCAGATATTGCCGACGATGCAGCGGTGCTCGATCTCGGCGTCGGTACGGGCGAGACCCTCCGCGCGCTCGCGCCGCGTATGCCCGCGGCTCGCATGATCGGAATCGATCTGTCGGCGCGGATGATCGAGATCGCCAAGACCAAAGTGGCATTCGAGGCGCATGTGGACGATGCCTGCAACGCCGGTGCACGCGTCCCACCGGCGAGCATCGATCTCGTGCTGGCGCACTTTCTCACTTCATTCGTCGATCGGCCGCAGTTGTTTGGCGCGGCACGGAGTACCGTCAAACCGGGTGGCTTGTTCTCGGTGGTGAGCACGCCGCACGCGGCGTTCAAAAACGTGCGCCAGATCGTTGGTGCGCTGCTCGGCGAGGCCGCGGTCAATGCTGCCGCACCGGCACCGACCGTGGACCAGCTGACTGAAGAGGTGCGCGCGGCGGGATTTGAGATTCTGGCCTCGGACGCATTCACACGCGACGTGAAGTTTCAGTCGTTCGACGAAGCGGTGGAGTGGGGAATGAAGTCGGGATTCTTTGCTCAGAGCATCGACGCGATCGGCCTCGAGACCATTCGTCCATTCGCCGACACGCCGGGCGTGTTCCCGCTCGCCGATGAATACGTGGGCGTCGCGCTGCTCGCCCGCGCGGTATGAGCGAGCAGCCGCACTACGAGTATCGCTGGGAGGACCATTCGCTCCTCACGCGGTATTTGCATGCGCCGCTCTTCGTGCCGCTCGTGCGAGTGCTGCCGCGTCGCATCACGCCGAACACGGTCACCGTGTTTGGCCACGCGGTGGTGTGGATCACCTTTGTCGTCGCACTGTCGCGGGCCCAACCGGGTCCGTGGATCTTTGCCGCGCTCGGCGTGGCGTACCTCACCTACGCCCTTGCCGATTGCATTGACGGAATGTTCGCCAGGCATACGGGGCGCACGTCGCGGCTTGGCGAGTTGCTCGACCATGGGTTCGACGCCATCAGCTTACCGCTGGTGTCGCTCGGGGTGGGCATCGCGACTCGGATGCCGGCGTGGTTGGTGCTGGCCAGTACGGCGGCAGTCGCGTTCATGGTCTTTGCCACGTTCGTGCATGGGTACCGAGTTGGATACGTCGTGCTCGGCGGCATCGGATCGCTGGAAGGCATCGTCGTGGCCGGACTCACTTGTCTGGCGATCTCCGTGTTCGGCATCGAGGCGTTTACCACGCCGGTGCTGCTTGGGCTTTCTCTGGCCGGCTGGCTCGCCATTGCCATCGTGTTAGGGTCGTTCGTCGCGCTCGTTTCCATGCCTCGGCTCGTTCGCTACCCATCGGACTTCGTCGCGCTCATTCTGCTTTGCGCTGCGGTCATCGCCTGGTATCGTTACGGGCAGCTTGCCGTCGCCATGGCCGGGTTGTTGTTCGTGGCCGTGTGTGCCTACGAGGTATGCGTGCTCACCTGCTCGCGGCTGATGCATGCTCCGTTGCGCCTGTGGGACATCGGGCTGTTTACGCTGCTTCTCGGCGGCGCCGCACTTTCCATAACGCTCAAGTGGAATGCGGACGTTCAGGCCGTTGCCGCGGGGCTCGTTCCCGCATACGTCCTGGCGCGCGGCGGCCGCACCTTTTCGCATGCCGTGCGGGTGCTTCGCGCCGAGCGGCCGGTGGCCCGGCTGGAGTTGTCGCCGGAAATCACGAGCGCTGCCTCGTAGCCATTGCCTCTCTTCTACGCGGCGTACTTCACATCCGCCTTGCTCCGCCGCGTGCTGACGTACGCAGTGGTGCTGTACGGCGCCGAGGTGCTCGGCCGAGGTGCGTGGTCCGGCGTGTTGTATCTATGCCTGGTGGCGCCGTACCTGTTGTCGGTCTATGCCGGAACTCTCATAGACAGTTCGCTCAGGCGTACGGTGCTTTGGCTCACGTCGGCCCTGTCGCTGCTGTTCATGGTGGCCCTGGCCATCGAGACGCGGCAGCATGCGCCACATGCCTGGGCGGTGGCGGCAATCATTTTCGGTTACGGAGTGGTGTCCGCGTTTGCCTACCCGGCATTCATCGCTGGCGTTGCCGACATTGCGGCGCCGGCGCGGGTCGCGCATTCCACGGCCGTGATGAACGTATTTTCGTTGCTTAGCCAGGTAGCGGGCCCGGTGACGGTTGGCGTGTTGCGGACTACGGTGTCGTGGCCGAACCTGTTTGTGGCGAGCGTTGCGCTCGCCGCCGTGTCGTGGATAGCCGTGACTGTCGCGCCCCTGCCGCGTGCGCACGTTGTAGCCCCCAAGCGCGCGTCGCGCCAGGTGGCGTTTTCACCGTGGGCAGATCTTGCCGAGGTCTACGCGTACGCGCGCGCGCATCGCACCTTGGCCACGCTGCTGCTGGCCGTGGCTCTCTTCAGTGCCCTGGTGGTGGGCCCGCTCGAAGTGCTCGTGCCACTGTTCGCGTCGCGCGCGCTGGCACTGGCGCCGCTGGCTGCTGGTGCGTTCATCGCCACGGGTGGCATGGGGCTCGTTATCGGCGCGCTCGGTGCATTGACACTGGTCGGCAGCAGCCGGTCCGGCCTGTGGATGTGCGGCGGCGTGGTGCTGGGTAGCGCGGTGGTCGTGGCGATGACCGCGGCGCCGCGCACGGTTGCGTTTCCGCTCTTTCTCGCAGGCGGAGCGCTGGCGGGCGTCTTTAGCTCGCTGAGCCTGGCGGACATTCAGTCGGCAGCCACACCGGAAATGCGCGGCCGGGTCATTGGCGCGTTTTCCGTTGTGCTCGGCGCGCCGCCGGCGATCGGCGGCGCACTGGCCGGAGCGATGTCCGATTCGCTGGGCACGCCGGTCACGCTGAGAATTCTCTTCAGCGTGGTGGGCGTCGTATTCCTTGGACTATACCTGGTGCGCCCGGCTTTGCGCCGGGCCTAAACGTTCAGCCAGCCCTGCAGGCGACGGAACACCTGTGCTGGTGTCACAGCCGGCCGCGGCAGATCCTTTGGCGCACCGGGCTTGATTCGAAAGTGAATCAACGCCGGCCCGTTCGCGCGCGACGCGGCAAGCGATAGTTCGAGCACCGCAGGGTCGTCCGTAGACACGACGCGCCGATATCCGCACGCCTGCGCCACCGCGGCGAACGCCACGCCGCGGCTCACCGTCGCTTGGCCACCGGTGGAATCGTGCGCCTCGTTATCGAGCACGACGTGCAAATATTCCGCGGGCGCGTACGCGCCGATCGTCGCCAAATTGCCCATGCGCATGAGCACCGCGCCGTCGCCCTCGATAGCCGTGACGGGGCGCCCCGGCTGATGGAGGGACAAGCCGAGCGCAAAAGCGCTCGCCGAGCCCATGGAGCCCACCATGTAGATATTCCACGCGTCGTCGCCCAGCGCGTAGAGTTCGCGGCCGGTGTAGCCCGTGGTGGCCACGAGTACTTCGTTTGCCGCGCGCGCCCCGATGATGGCGCGCAGGGCTTCGGTTCGGCTGACGCGCTCGCCGGGCCGCCGCTCCAGATGTTCGTGAAAGTGAATTGAGCGGTCGTCCGGCACGGAGTCCGGCGCTGACGTACGCAATTTGTGTGGCGCTACAGCGTCCTTACTCATGACGAGCGCGAACGAGCGTTCGCTCGCCGCCATTTGCGCCAGCGCGGCGTCCAATGCAGCGTCTGCCTGCGCGGCGTCCTGAGGAAATCGCATCCACGGAATTTCCATGGCGTCGAGCAGCGCGGTAGTGATGCGTCCCATTTGTTCGTGCTGCGGCTCGTCGGGTTCGCCGCCCGGCTCGCCGCGGTGCGTGACCACGAGCAGTACCGGCACCCTGAACGGGTAGCAAAGCGACGTCAGCGTGTTCACCGCGTTGCCGAGCCCGGAATTCTGGAACATGACGAGCGGGCGCGTGCCGCCGAGCGCGGCGCCGGCAGCCATGGCCACGGCGTCACCCTCGTTCACGGCGTCACGAAAGAGAAAGCGCGGATCGTCGATCGCTGCGTTGATCAGTGGCTTGAGATACGAGCACGGCGTGCCGGTGATGAACCGGATGCCGCGCGCGTGACAACGGTCGAGAAAATCAGTGGCGTCGATCATGATCGTGTCAGCCCACGCGCATTAGAGATTGCTCGCTTCGGCGAGATCGACCGCATTCTCGATCGTCGTCCAGTCGCCGGACACGAGATGTACGTGAATCGTTGCGCCGGAGCGCCGCAGGTCGGCCAGCATGTCGATCATGCCAAGGGTGGCGAAGTCAGCGCGGGATGCCGCCTTGGCCAGCCAGTTGCGCACGGCGGCCGCCGCGCGCTCGGAACACTTGAGCAGGCCAATCCACTCGGCGTCGAACGCGTCGGCCGCGTCGGTGAACGCGGCGTCGAGCATTGTCAGCTCGCCATCGAGAAACGCGTGCGGCTTGGGTGCGCTCAGCGTAATGAGATCGCGTTTGCCGGATTCGTTCTCGCCCGCCCGTCGGATTTGACGATCCGCGGCGATGACAAAATCAGAGTCGTCGTCGAGCAGCGATTGCAAAATGTGGCGGCGGCACAGAATGTCGCCAAAGGCGATCAGGCACGGCCCCTCGATCGAATCCGATGCCTTGACCAGCGACGCCACCTCTCCGGTGCTCGCCCACTGGTCGTTGTCCACACGCTCGATGCCAGGACGCTGGATCGCGTCCTTGCCGTAGCCGGCGACCACCGTGATGTCACGCACGTTCAGTGCGGCAAGGTTGTCGCACAACCGGTCGAGCAGCGACACGCCGCCCACGCGTAACAACGTCTTGGGCACCTCGGCGGTCAGCGCCTGGAGCGCGTCACTGCCGCGCGTGGCGGCAAGAATCACGGCACTCCGGCGGGGTGCAGCGGCGAGGAATCGCTCCTCGGCGAGCCGCAGCTCTTCGTCGCCCTGGAGGCGGAACACCTCGCGAAGTGGCGCCACGGTTTCCTCGACGGCAACCAGATTGCGATCCTTGTAGATGCGCGCCGCGGTGGCCTGCATGGCGGCAAGCGAGGAGCGCATAAGATGGTTGGCCCAGATCACCAACGACACCTTGCGATCCTCGAAGACGCTGGTGGGCGTCGTGTAGTATTTGGTTGGAATGAGAATTATCGGATGGCGATTCGCCCAGACGTCGAGAAAGGCGAGGATCTCGTCGGGTCGCGATTCCTTGCTATGAATCACTATCGCGTCCGCACCGGCTACCCGGTAGGCCTCGGCGCGTCGTTCAGCCTCAGCCACCCCGCAGCCGGCGATCAGCGCCTCGGTTCTGGCCACGATGACGAAATCATCATCGTGCAATGCGTCCTTGCCCGCCTTGATCTTGCCGCAGAACTCGTCCACCGAGGCAAGAGGTTGCGTTTCGCCGCGCAAAAAGCTGTTGGTCTTGGGAAAGATCTTGTCTTCAATGCAGACGCCGGCACCGCCACGCTGTTCGAGCTTCTGGGTAAAGCGGCGAAAGTTGTTGAAGTTGCCGTACCCGGTGTCGCCATCGACGAGAATCGGTACGCGGCTCGCGTCGGCCATGTACTCCACCACGTCGAGCACCTGCGTCCAGCTCGCCTCGTTGTTGTCGCGCACGCCGAGTGACGCCGACATCGACAAGCCGCTTGCCCAGATCGAGCCGAAGCCCGCGTCCTCGGCAATCCGCGCCGACAGTCCGCTGTGCGCCTCCATCATGAAATCCAGCTTTGAGGGATCGAGCATGGCGCGGAGTTGCGTGGTGCGGCGGACGGCAGATTGCTCAGGCATGGAGAAACTCGTTCACATGGGTGACGAACACGTCGAGATCGGATGGCACCAGTGCGCCGATGGTTGCGACGCGAAACGTGTCGGTGCCCGGCAACTTCCCGGGGTAGAGCGTGATGCCACGCTCGTAAAGAAAATCATGTAGCCGGTCGAACGTGAATCCGGGCCAGCTCGGCGTACGGAACGCGGTGAGCAAACCGGAACGCAACGGCGGCGGAAGCAGCGGCTCGAATCCCAACGCAATCATTCCGGACAACATCCGCTGGTGACACTCCTGGTACCGCGCGGCCCGCGCTTGCACGGATTCTTCCAACGTCTCGGTAAGTGCCTGCGCCAGCGCGTACACAACCTGTACGGGTGGCGTGAACGGGAACTGGCCGGATGCCAGGCCGCGTTCGGCGCGCGCCAAGTCGAGCGTGTACCCGCGCGACCACGCCGCGCTCGCCTCGATGGCGGCGCGAGAGCCGATGACGAACGTCAGCCCCGCCATGCCCTGCAAGCATTTGTTGGCGCTGCTGATGATAAAATCCACCGGCTCGCGGCGCAGCCGGAGCGACACGCCGGCAAACGACGACATGGTATCGACGATCGACGTTACGCCACGCGCCCGGCACACGGCGCCAAATGCCGTGAGCGGGTTGAGCATGCCGGTGGTCGTTTCGTGATGCACCCAGAATGCGTGGGTGAAGCTGCCGGGTGTTTCATCGAGTCGGCGCTCCAGTTCATCCGCCGTCGGTTGTTCAGTCCATGGTAAGCGCCACACACTGGCCGGTACGCCGAGCGCTTTGGCAATTTGCCCGGCGCGTTCGCCGTACGCGCCGTTGTCCACGATCAGCACGCGGCCGGTGGGCGGCACGAGCGATCCGAGGCTCGCTTCCATGGCAGCGGTGCCCGGGCCGGAGATCAGCACCGCCGTTTGGGTCTGTTCGTCGGCCTCGGCAACGCGCAACAGGTCGCGGCGTACTTGGGCGACTACGTCGCCAAACTCGCGCTCGCGCGGGCAGATATCCGGCACCACCATCGCCTGTTTGACGGATTCCGTGGTCGTGGCCGGCCCGGGATTGAGCAGAATGCGTCGCGTCGTCATGACTCAGTGGGAAGTTCGGAGGCGCTTCGGATGCGCGGCCACACGCTGGCGCGTGCGCGCTCGAGGTGAGATTCATCATCGATCTCACACCAGGCGAGATCTGGGATGTGCAGGAGTGCGATCTCGCGGGTATCCGCGACGGCGTTCAGGCCGTCCTCATAGTGAGCGGTCGGCGGAAGGTCCGTGGCGGCGAGCGAGAGCGCGGCCACCGTCGCGGCTGACAACCGAGTAAGGCCAACCAACTCGCCCAGCGGCGAACGGTCACGCCAAGGGGTTTTGCTCAGGTGTTCGACGCGCCGATCATCTCCGTACACCCACACCTCGTCGCCGCTCGACGTGAAGCCGCTCACGAGCAACGTGTCCGGCGATTCCGCCGCCATGAGCTGCTCGGCGGCGCGCTGTTCGTACAGTAAATCCGACTCGACGATCAGCACGTCGCGACCCGGCACAGTGGCGCAGCCTAGGAGCAGCGAGCGAAGGCTGCCGGTGATCGCGTACTCGGGATTGTCTACACACGTCGTCGCGCAGTCGAGCGTGCGCGCCCACTCGCGGTATTGGTCGCCGAGCCATCCCACTACCAGCACGACTTCGCTGACGCCGGCCTGCGCCAGCGCGTGGAGCGAGCGCTGGATGATCGGCATGCCGCCGATCTCGACGAAGCCCTTGGGTGTGGCTGAATGGACGGAGTGCAGGCGGCTGCCAAGTCCGGCGGCGAGCACCACGGCGACAGGGGGTGTCGCCTGGTAAGGATCGTTCACGTGGCGGGTTTATGGGTCGCGCCATCCGAAAGGTGCGGCGCGCGTGATGCGCTGGAAGTATGCGCAGGACATTCGGGGGGGGCAACTCCCGCGGCTGCACATCGCGGCACAACTGCTGCCTTACTCCTGTCCGCATGGCGTCAACCAAACTGCATTTTTCCTATATCCTCCCTATCCGGCAGCGCGCCGCCGAGGGCATGGGCGAGCTCGGAGCCTATCTGCGTTGGCTCGGGGCGCGCTGCGAGCTGATCATCGTTGATGCGTCTCCGCCCGCGGTTTTCCACGCGCACGCTGGCGAGTGGCGGTCGTTCGCAGTGCACGTAGCGGTGGACGCTGATATCGCATGCATCAACGGAAAGGTGCGCGGCGTGCTCACGGGCTTCCGGCTCGCATCGTTCGAGCGGATAGTGATTGCGGATGACGACGTCCGCTACGATGACAGTTCGCTGGCCCAAGTTGTCGCCGCGCTCGACAACGCCGACGTCGTGCGTCCGCAGAACTATTTTGACCCCATGCCGTGGCACGCCGTGATCGACACCGGGCGCATACTGCTGAACCGCGCACTGGATGGCGACTGGCCAGGCACGCTAGCCGTACGGCGATCAGCGATACGCGCCACAGGCGGCTACTCGGGAGACGTGCTGTTCGAGAATCTCGAGCTCGTGCGCACGATCGTCGCCGCGGGTGGCACCGCTGCCGTCGCGCGTTCCGTTCTTGTCCGCCGTTTGCCGCCGACCACGGCGCATTTCCTCGACCAGCGTGTGCGTCAGGCGTATGACGAGTTCGCGCGTCCGGCGCGGCTGGCCACGCAGCTCGCGATCGTCCCGGCGGTGGTCGCTGCGCTGCTGACATCGCACTTTGCTGTGTGCGCCGGCGCCGTGTGTGCCATCATCGCTCTCGCCGAATTCGGACGACGACGCTCAGGCGGCCGCCGCGTGTTTCCGTTTGCCGCATCCGCGCTGGCTCCGCTGTGGGTCATTGAACGCGGCATCTGCGCGTGGCTGGCCGTGTGGCGACGCGTGCGCCATGGCGGCGTGGCGTACGCCGGACGAGTGGTGTCGGCGGCGGCCACGCCGCTGCGCGACCTGCGGAAACGTCACGCCGGCGCAATCACCTCGACATCAATCGGTTTGAACGAGCCGTTGTTCGACAGCTCGGCCGAGCACGCGGTGACTCCGACGATCATCGGCATTTCGGCCCGCAACAGCAGGTAGTCTCCGGCCCGCGACCGCGGTGGCCCGATGGTAAGCGCACCAGCATCATTCACCGTGACATTCATGAACACGTTGAATGCCGTCGGAATGGAATCGGATGGAATGCCGAATGTGGCCAGGTGCTTGGACAAATTGCCAAAGCAGCTTGGTCGATCGCTAGTGTCGCCGTAGATGATTCGAAAGGTGTCGGCGGAGCAGGGCGTGAGCAGGAAGTCGTGCCGACCGACGGTGTCATCGAGCACCGTCCACATTGGCCGGCTCCTGTTCGAGTACAGCGTATTGCCCGTCGTCAGGTAGATGGTGTTCGCATAGTCGATCGAGCGCCCCGACGATAGCCATTCGCGAACGTCGTCGCTTGCAAAGCTGACCAGGTCCGACACCTGCTCGCCCGTTGGATCGGTGATGCGAACGCGGGCGCCGGCGGCTACGGCGAAAGCAACGCCGGTGCGGGGCTCGAGGTGATATTGCGTCGTCACTTGGGAGGATGAAAGGGACAGCGCCACGTTTTCTCCACGGCGCGACCGGAGTACTGCCGTGCTTCGGATTCTTCGCCGACGTCGGCGAGATTGGGATTGAGGTCACCCTGCAAAGCGCGGTCGCGCGACCGGATCGTGCGCCGCATCGGTTCGAATACGCCGTCAGCACGTAAACGGTCGAACTGCGAGTGCGGGTTGAACACGAGCGTGGGCCACGGCAGCCGGCGTGCCTGTCGTGCGCTCTCCGGGTGTAGTCCGATCACGAAGTACGGCGTGCCGTGAAGACTGAACGCATAATTCGGATCGGCCGGATCGGCGCTGCGCGAATTGCTAGCGGAACAGTTTGCGTCATGCGCCGACAGCGACGACAGCTGATGCCAAAGGCGGCGCTCGAACTCCAACTCCGTGTCGGGTGCCGCCTCGAGAAAGATCGCGGCGAACGCGACGAAGCGCAGGTCGGGCGCGGCTGGGCGAGCGCCGAACGTTGCGAGATCCACGGCCAACCGGCGGCTCGAGCGGTCGTCGTCCATCGGACCGTAAACTTCCACGCGGCAATCTCCGCGACGCACCGCCGAGCGCGCCCCAATGCACGGATAACTTGGCGCCGCGGCAAACTGCGCGAACTCGTCGCGGACTCGGTCGATGAGGCTCATCATCGCGCGCGGCCGGCACGAAGGCGTTCCGGCAACAACCGTTTCGTCCAACCTGGGCTGCAGTGCACTTCGATCGGTCCCGGATCGAACCGCAGGTCGAGGGACGCCGCGTCGAGACCGATGCCAAGCGCGCGTAGTTGATCGCGAGGCTGGCCCGTAGGCACGTATGGTAGAATTCTGCCAGCTGCCAGCCTGCCGCGCGGTGCGGCAAGTGCCGCGACATTGGCGGCTGCAGCGGCGCGCCAAAGCGACAGCCAGCCCGCGGCCGGCCGTGTCGCACCTACGTCCGCGCTTATGCCAAGGTGCCGGTTCCACAGATCTGCGCGGAACGTTCGGACCACTCCGGTGCTTGGTTCACCGAGTGCGCCATCCAGCAGCTCGACATTCAAATCGACGTTTCGAAAGCGCCCAAAGATCCGTTGGCCGAGCCAGGAAGAAAAATCGTCGCCGTAGGAGTGCAACGATGCGCCGTCCAGATTGGCCGTGCCGATGGTGGCCCACTCGTCGTCGATCACGGCAACCTTGCTATGAATGAACACCTGCGTGAGTTCGACCGTCTGTTGGCGCACGAACGAATCCGCCGTGGACCAGAGCGAAAACGCTCCGACGCGCCGATGTCCGAGCAGTTTACTTTCGGCGAGTCGTGCGTCCTGCCACGTCCGGTAACCGGTGATGTCGGGATTCTGATTGAGCAGGAGGACGACCTCGAGCTCAGGGTGCGCGTCGAGCGCGTGCCGAACGGCGCGCGCGATTGGGCGCGCGCTGAAATATTGGCTCTCCAGATAAATGAACGATCGTGCGCGGTCGATTGCCTCCAGATACGCGTCGAGAATTTCGGTGACACCGTGCCTGGCACTGGCATAACCGCGCGGCGTGGTGCGTAGCAGGCGGACCGAGTTCGCGGCGTGCGTGCGCGGTGCGCGCGGCGCCGGCGATGCGAGGCGCGGGCCCAGCGGACAGGCCGCCGCCTCGCCGTGCTCCGGCTTGGCGCGAGACCACATGTCGTCGAACCACCGAGCGAGGTGCGATCCAGACTCGCCGGTCAGATGTACTGCGACATCGTGAAGCGGACGATCGCCAGCGCCGGGTGGTGCTGCCGGGTGTTCTCGCGGAAGGTGCAGCGCGCCGTCCCAATAACCGTTCACGAATGACGCTCCCATGAGAAACGCCTCACGTTCGTCAACGACTACCAACTTGGCGTGCATCATCTGTGGAAACGCCTTGATCGTGCGCAGCCGCACGTGCCGGTCGGCGCGGGCCGCAGCCAGCGCGCGCCGGAGCGCCAGCGACGTGTCGAGCAACAGGCCACCGTTCAGCAAGACGCGCACGTCAATCATCTTTGCCGCCGCGGCGATGGTCTCGAACAGTGGCCCGTGGTCTGCGTCGGCCGGGCTGCCGACAGGACGGCAGTCCGCGTCGAATGCCAGTTGTGCAATAGCAATGGAGTGCTGCGCCCCGCGACATGCCGCAATGATTGCCGGGAGCGCCTTGGCGGAATCGGCGAAGACTTCGACGCTCACGCCTCTAATGACCTGCGGACGCTCCGGTGCGGTGCCTCCATCGCGGACTATTGCACGTCGCCGCGCCGGCGCGACCACGAGCTGAATCAGCGCACCGCCGGCAATCTCGGTGAACACCAGCCAGAGCCGACCCGCGGCAGCGAGCCCTACCCGCGTGCCAAGCTCGGGCAGAAATGGCGCGAGCATGACAACGAGCGCCGTCTCGCGCACTCCCAAGCCTGCGGGCGAGAAGAACGCCATGAATCCTGCGATGAACGCGAAGGCGTTCAAGCCGATGAGCGTTGACCAAAGCGCGGGGGTATTCGGCACGAGCGACGAGAAGAAGAGTGCGAACGCCACTCCGAACGCCGACCACGTGATGATGTGCAGCACGAGCAGTGACAGCCCATCGAGCCACGTACCGCGCCACGCCACGGCAGGCGCCCGCGTCACGCGGCGGGTGGTGCGCAGTGCGGCGGTGATCACGGCCGGATGGACGATCAACACACCCGCTGCCAGCACGGCGATCGAGACCCACGAGAAACTCGCGGCGCCGAACATCGCCGCCACTGTAACTGCACCGACCACGCTGAGGATCGCCTGCAACACGAATGACGCGGCCAATGATGTCGCCGAACCGCCATGAGCCTCGGCAGTCTCGGCCGCCGCGGCGACCGACCACACGGAGCCGGGGAGGTACTTGGCAAGCGTGGATCGTCGCCAGACGAGCAGCAGGCCACGATATGTCGGTCGCGGACCGTCGAACTGCCGCAGAATGCGCACCCAGAGATAGACCATCCAGGCGAGCAGGCCAATTTCGAGTAGTGAGGCGGCGATGAACGGCGCGACACGAAAGTGCAGCGTAGCGCGGTCGAGCCCCTGCCGCTCCCGCATGACGGCGACCACAGCGAACGCGACCGACAGCGCGACCCCGATAGCGATGAGTCGGCGTCGCCAGTTGGCGGTCTGGGCTGGCAAGATCTGTCGGTTAGCTAGTGGCAAGAATTTGGGTGAACGGGTGGATGGGCGGGCGACTAAACGCGAAAGCCAGGCCAGCGCTCTCGGCCGCCCGTTCGCCCCGTTCCCGACCGTGGAATCCGGCCCCGTAATCCGGCCGCCGCCCGGCCCCGTCCCCGCCCCCGCCCCCGCTACCTAGCGAGTGATATGCAGCGAAGTAGCATTCAAGAAGACACACAGCCAATACGCAGCGTCAGACGGTCGCTCCAACAACCCGTCCAACGATTGCCGTTACCGCCAGCGCCAACGCACTCCAGAACGTCACGCGCAACGCACCCCGCCATTGTCCCGCGCCCCCGGCCCTCGCGGCTAATGCTCCGAGCAGCGCAAGGCAAATCAATGAACCGGCGGCAACGCTCACGATGGTGAGTTGCGCCGGTACAATGGCGGCGATTGCAAGCGGTAAAGCGCCGCCCACCGAGAACGTGGCTGCCGACGCGAGCGCGGCCTGGATCGGATTCGCCTTTTGCGCCGGCGTAATGCCGAGTTCATCTCGGGCGTGAGCCTCGAGCACGTCGTGCGACGTCAGCTGCTTGGCGACACTCAGCGCCAGCTCGGCGTCCAGTCCCCGCGCGACGTATATGCCCTGAAGCTCCGCCAGTTCGGCATCCGGCGAGTCGGTGAGCTCCCTGCGCTCGCGCACGATATCCGCCTTCTCAGTGTCGGCCTGCGAGCTCACCGAGACGTACTCGCCCGCCGCCATCGACATGCCGCCCGCCACTAGCCCCGCGATTCCAGCAAGAAGCACGGCCGGCCGGCCGCTATGGGCTGCGGCCACGCCTACGACGAGCGAGGCCGTGGAGACGATGCCGTCGTTAGCGCCGAGCACGGCGGCGCGTAACCAGCCGATACGATGCGAATAGTGGCGTTCGACGTGCGCTCTACGGATCATGGACCGAGGTCGAGGAGACACACGCAGCATCCTTGGCGCGATATCATTCATAATACGACATTTCATTCACCGGCGCTCGGCCAGGCGCTCATCCGCGGCAACAAGGATCGATATGCGCGCGATTCACGTCAGTACACGCGAGCTCGATGTTCAGGAGATCGAGGCGATGCTCACCAAGCATCACGTGGGCTCGATGGCAATTGCTTTTCACGACCGCGTTACCATTGCGCTGGTCAACTATGTGTACGCGGACGGGTGGATCTATGGCCGCATGGAAGATGGTCCGGATCTCACCACGTTGCTGCATCACCATTGGGTGGCGTTTCAGGTGACGGAAGCCGACGGGATCTACGATTGGCGCACGACCAACGTCCACGGCTCGATCCAACTCCTCTCAGAAGGGCAGTCCGCCCGTGAATCCGCGGAGATTCGTGAGGCGGTGCAAGCGCTGCGATCGGCCGTGCCGGCCGTGTTCACGCCGCGGGACCCAATGCCCGAGCGCGTCCAGCTGTTTCGCATCTATGCCGATCAGCTGACCGGCAAGGAAACGAGCAGCGACGCGGGCACCGCGGTTCCTCCCGCATGAGCGCCGCCATGGACCGCGACGGCGCCTGGCCGGCGCTACCGCTCGCCGGCTGGAGCGACACATACGAAACGCTGCATCGCTATGTGCAGATCGTCGCCAAGACGCGATTGTACTTTGCCCCAATGCAGAACCACTGGTGGCAAACCGCGCTCTATGTCACGTCGCGCGGCCTTGGCACGTCCCCCATGCCAGTGGATGATCGCAGCGTTGACGTGATTTTTGATTTCATTTCGCACAAGGTCGTCATCACCACCAGCGACGACCGAACAGCAACCATACCGCTCGTACCGCGGTCCGTGGCGGAGTTTTATCACGAATATCTCACAGCGCTCGACGAACTTGGTATTCATCCGCGCATCTGGCCCGTCCCCACGGAGTTGACGGACACCATTCGCCTGGACCAGGACGCCACGCATGCGTCGTATGACGCGGATGCCGCACATCGCTGCTGGCGCGTCCTTGCTGCGGCCGATCGCGTGTTCAAGCAATTCCGCGGTGAATTCCTTGGCAAATCGAGCCCATCACACTTCTGGTGGGGAGGCTTTGATCTGGCCTGTACTCGCTTTTCCGGCAACCGCGCGCCGCAACACCCCGGCGGCGTGCCGAACCTTGCCGACTTCGTGACCCGTGAGGCGTATTCGCACGAGTGCATAAGCGTCGGTTGGTGGCCGGGAAACATTGGTGGACTCGAGGAGCCGGCGTTCTACGCCTATGCGTATCCCGAGCCGCCCGGATGTCCCACTGCGTCCATCGCGCCGGCTGCCGGGTATTACCACGGCGGTATGCACGAGTGGATCCTTCCGTACGAGGCGGTGCGCACCGCCGCAGATCCGGACGCGGCGCTGCTGTCGTTCTGTCACAGCACGTACGCCGCGGCCGCGGATCTGGGCCACTGGAAGCGCACCGAGCTCGAACGCCCGTAGCGGCGAGGTTTGCCGCGCGCTCCGTCGCTGCGTGACGGCCCACGGTTTATCATTGTGCAATGGACATCACTTTTCACGGAGCCGCCCGCGAAGTAACCGGGTCGTGCCATCTCGTTCGTGTTGCCGGTTCTACGGTGGCGCTCGACTTCGGAATGTTTCAGGGTCGCCGCAGTGATGCGCACGAAAAGAACATGCAGATCCCGTTCGCCGTGCGCGAGCTCAGTGCCGTGGTGTTGTCGCACGCGCACATCGACCACGCGGGACGCCTGCCCATGCTCGCGCGGAACGCCTATGACGGTCCGATCTTCGCCACGCCGGCAACGCACGACCTCTGCGCGATCATGCTTGCCGACTCGGCGCACATTCAGGAGAAGGACGCGGCGTATCTCGCTCGCCGCGGCCGCCCCGTCAAACCGCCGCTGTACGATTTGCGTGACGTCGCCAAGCTCATGAGCCGAATGACCTGCATTCCCTACGACGTTCCATTCGACGTCGCGCCGGGAATTCGCGGTACGTTCGTCGAAGCCGGACACATTCTGGGGTCGGCCTCCGTAGTCCTCGACTGCACGGAGGGTGGTGTGTCTCGCCGCCTGGTGTTCTCGGCCGACATCGGGCGATGGGGACTGCCGATCATCCGGGATCCGAAGCCGCCGGCCGGCGCGGACGTCGTCATCATGGAATCAACATATGGAAACCGTGATCATACGCCGGTGGACCAGATGCCGGAGCGGCTAGCGCAGATCATTCGCGACACGGCGGCCAAGGGCGGGCGCGTCATCATTCCGGCGTTCGCCGTTGGCCGAACGCAGGAACTGTTGTACGACCTGCACCGGCTGACGCGTGACAAGGCCATCCCGGAAATTCCCATTGTCCTCGACAGCCCGCTCGCTATTGCCGCAACCACTGTCTTCGCGACCAACCCCAACGCCTACGACCGCAGCGAGGAACTGGTGAACGCGGTGGACGATCTGTTCGACTTCGATCGCCTCGAATTTTCCCGCGACGCCGAGGCGTCAAAGGCGCTCAATACCCGGCGCGGACCAATGATCGTGATCGCTGCATCGGGCATGGCCGAGGCGGGTCGCATCCTGCACCATCTGCAGCACGGCGCTCCGGACCCACGAAATACCATTCTCATCGTTGGGTTCCAGGCCGAGCATACCCTGGGGCGGCGCATCGTTGAACGACGACCGATACTCAAGATTTACGGCGAGGAAGTTCCGCTCCGTGCCCGCGTAGAAGTGCTGAACGGGTATAGCGCGCATGCGGACCGTACTGAGCTGCGCCGATGGGTGGATGCGGTCAGGGAGACGTCGCCGAATACATTTCCTGTGCATCTGGTGCACGGCGAGCCTGAGGCGCAGGACGCCTTTGCCGCGACGTTGCGCGCCGATGGCTACACGGTGACGACGCCGGAGCGCGGTACGACTGTCGCTTTTTAGAGGGGGCCCCCAATGGGAGTACACGCACGCGACATCTTTGGCGGCGCCGGCGCGCCGCAACCGGCTGCTCCGGGTACCTACGGCGTGCCGCCGACCGCCTTCCGCCTGCCCGACGCCACCACGCTCGGTCTGGTGCGGCTGCAGGTCGCCGATCTCGGCCGGTCATTAGCGTTCTATGAAGGCGTGCTGGGACTCCGTGCGATTGAGCAAACCGAGGCGCAGGCGACGCTCGCCGCGCACGGCGACGACAGGGGATTGATCGAATTGCAGGCACGACCCGGTGCGCGGCCGGCGCCGCGGCGCGGCGTGCTGGGACTGTATCACGTGGCCATTCTGCTGCCGGATAAGCCCGCGCTGGGACGATTCGTACGGCACCTCGGCGACATCGGCGCGCAGGCCGGCGCGGCCGATCACCTCGTGAGCGAGGCCTTCTACCTGCAGGATCCTGACAACCTCGGCATTGAGGTCTACTACGACCGGCCGCGCGAGAGTTGGAAGCGCGTGGAACGCGAGCTGATGATGGCGACGGATCCGGTGGACGTCGCAGGGTTGCTCCGTGCCGCCGGTGATACGCCGTGGAGCGGCATGCCCGCGGGCACGGCGATTGGCCATGTGCATTTGCACGTCGGCAACATCGCGGGCGCCGCGTCGTTTTACTCCGAAGGCATTGGCTTTGATCGCACCGTGTGGCATTACCCGGGCGCGCTGTTCCTCGGCTCCGGCGGGTATCACCACAACCTCGGCACCAACACCTGGGCCGGACACGATGCAGTGCCCGCCGCCGAGCAGGACGCGCGGCTCCTCGAGTGGACGATCGAAGTCCCCGATGCGGAGACCGTCACCGCCATTGGCGAAAGTCTGGCGCGCGTTGGTCATGCGGCCGAGTGGCAAGCGGCGGCTGATGCGGCAGCGCCGCGGGAGCTCATAGCGCGCGACCCGTGGAACACCCAAGTTCGTGTGCGCGCCAAACGCTGACCATCCGCACTGACGCGGACCGAGTGGTACAACGCTTTCTTGAACCAAGGTGACCGTATGACCGATCAACGTATGGAAGGCGGTTCGGAGGGCTCCGACGACATTCGTCGCGTTTCGCAGGAAACCGCGGCACGTCTCGAGGCCCTCGGCATTCGACTGAACGGACGCGAGACATCCGAAGATCTCGTCGGCATTGAGGAGGCGGTTGAGCGGTTCGAAAGCGCCGTGGAGTCCGCGGGCGGCGACTTGATGGTTGACGAGGGCGTCAGTGGTCCCGCATCGCAGCCGGACGATCCACACTTCGCGCTGCCCGTGCGTCGCGACCACGAGACGGTCGCTGCCTATCTGGAACGCCTGTCCCGGGCGACGGACGACGTCCGTCGGCACCAATGACCGCGCCGGTGGCTGAATCACCGCCGGGCCAGGACGGTGGCGCATGGGTCACCGCCCGCGTCGGTGCGGAAGGATTTCAAACCGAGCTCGCGGCTCGCTCGCATCACGCCGCTGCCGACGAGCCGGCCACATTCGGCGGCACCGACGCCGGACCAACGCCCTATGAGTATTTGCTCATGGCGCTCAGCGCCTGCACCGCCATGACCGTGCGCATGTACGCCACCCGTAAAGGCTGGCCGCTCGAGTCGGCGACGGTGTCCGTGCGGCAGGCGCGCTCGCACGAGCCCGACTGCGAGCAGTGCGCCACGGAAAAAGTCGGGATGGGGCAGGTCGTGCGCCACGTCGAGCTCCACGGACCGCTCAGCGACGAACAGCGTGCCCGCCTGCTCGACATTGCCAATCGCTGCCCCATTTCTCAGACGCTCCAGCGCGGCGTCCAGGTCACCGAGTTGGCGTCGCCTCTCTAGGTTAGGCGCAGCCGCGACTCACGGTGGATCCATCAACGGCTGCACGCCCGGTCGCAATACCCGAAGCGCATGCGGATGATCGAGCGGCTTGCCGATGGCGGCGAACAGTGTGCTTCGCGGCCGGCGCTGATAAGCGGTTCTCCAGATGTAGCTCGGCGCCACGTACCGTGCGCCGGAGTACCAGAAGTCGATGACGTCGGCGGTGGCGTCGTAAGCAAAGGTGGAGCGATAGACGATGTCGGCGAACTCCTTCACCGCGCCGCGCGCCAGCACGGGCGAGGCATACGTCTTCCACGTCACGCCATCGGGGCTCGTCGCCAGGTAGACCGCGGGAGTGGTGCACGAGCCCCCCGTTTTCACGTTGTACAGCGCCCAGTATTCCTTGCGGCTGGGAATCCACTGCACGTCGATGTGCCACACGGAATAGCCGGATTGCGAGAGCGCGACGGGTTCGGGCAGCGACCATACGATGCCATCTGTCGAGCGCCGTATTTCGACAACCGTCTTGCCGGCGCTGCATCCGGTGTTGGCGTTCACCGACCACATGAGCCAGTCTGTGGCGCTCCGCCGCACGATGGTGGGCGACACGATGGTGTGATTTGACGCTGCCGCCACCATTACCGGTTCGGTGAAGTGGACGCCGTCCGAGGACGACATCATCCGGATGATGTTCGCCCCGTCAACGGCGCGGAAATAGACTCGCAGCTCGTGCTTGTCAGGCAGATAGACGGCGTCGGGATCGGACAAATAACCGGACTCCGGCAGCACGATGGGATTCGTCACGCCTTCCGGCGGCGACCACGAGACCGCGCCGGTGCCGGCGAAGATCGACGGATTTTCGTAGAACGAGCTGCCGTTGCGGTACGGCGTCACCACCAGATAGCGGTTGGCCGCGCCAGCCCACGGAACCGGCGTCTCAACGTAATCGGGATGCACCGTCTGGCCAGAGCCATCAAATGTCTCTAATGGGAATACGATAATAGGACCATCTGTCGGCACCATGGCGGCGGTGGCGCTGAATCGAACCTTTGCGTATCCATCGCTAAACGCGCTGAGGTGTTGCACGCCGGCGGATGGGCCAAGCGTCCACGCCGTGCGAGCCTCGCCGGCCGAATCGGTTGTGCTGAGCTCCGGGTCAACCCATCCTTGATCGCTTGGCGTCCAGTGCACGATTGCGCCTGCGCGTGGGGCGCCCGCCTCGTCCACCACCCGAACGCTGATCGGCGTGCCGAGTGGCCTCGTGGCGACGCCAATCTGCTGGTCGCCCGCGGCGGCTAAAAGCGGCGGCCCACTCGGTTCGGTGGCGTGTCGGTCCCCGCCGCACGCGGCTCCGCCGACGAGGCAGGCCAACAGGCAGGCGACCGTCATCGGGCGCAGGCATGTACTACGAGACATTGTCCGGACCATGTGCACGGGTGGGGGCGCTACTACCTTGGAACGGGTCAGCGTAGCGCGTCGGCAGGGTGGGGCAGTGCTTCCATAAGGTATGTGCCGGCCGCCCGCGGCTCAATGCGTCTTTCTTGCCTGCCAGGCGCGGACCCCCGCGCGGCCTCGGCTAGCGCTGGTAGTCGAACTTCGCGGCAGTGAATGTCCACGGCTGTGCCCCGGCGCACGTCGTGACGTTGTGCTGGACGTATTCCATGCGCAGCGTGTTCGCGTCGATCAACTGGGCAAGCACCGCCCACGCCCCCGGGCTTTCGAAGCAATAAGTCCGGCCGTCCGCCGTGATCTGCGCCGGGTTTCTGTTGACAGTTCCTGTATCCGCCGGGGTAAACCAGCCATACCCCAGGTTCCATCCGGGCAGCGACAACCCAATCGACAGGATCACGCGGTTCGGAATGACGTTGTCCGGCGCGATCGCCAAATGTGGCGTCTCCGGATTACTGGGCTGCGAGGCATTGAACCAGAAGCCCATCATCGTTCCCGGCACGTCCACGGCGATCGTTCCGCCAGGCGGCAGGGCCGTGCGCCGCGTGAGCCCGTCGTACGATCCGACATGCGGGGCAATCGCCGAATTCGCCGGCTCGGCGAAATACTCGCTCGCCGCTACGACATGAAAATTGTCGAACCGGTCGTCCGTTGACACGGGCCAGTGCGCAGGATTGGCGTACTCGATAGACGGCACGCGTGCGTCCCAAAGCCAAAAGTCGAGCGCGAGCGAATGCGGGCTTGGACCGCCCGCGGTGCCGATTACGTCGCCGGCTCGCACCTTGATCGTGACGAACTTCGACTCGCATGTGGAAACGCTGGAGCCCGGACTTGGAGAGTAGGTGTTGCAGTATTGATCGAACGCTCCGATTTGACTGAGAATTCCCGGCGCGATCGTGAGCACGTGTCCGAATTGCCCATACACCTCCGCGCAGGGCGAAAACTCGACCGTATAGTCAGAGCCTCCCGGGGTCGTGGTGCCGAGATGCGCCTTGGTGATGATCATGTCGCCGGGAGCGACGATGTTCACTTCGTGGCGCGGCTCGCCGAACGTCGGATTGCTGACGTAGATGTATTGGTGATCGGTCGGAAAGGTGTGTCCAGGCGGCGACATCGTTCCCAGCGGCACCCAACCGATGATGTCGCTGATCGAAACGGGTGACTGCCGGAACACTTCCTTCGTTGTACCGCAACTCACAGCACCTAGCGGTACGCGGCCGCTCGTTGTGCCGCCGCCCGACGGTGCGCGACCGGTGGGCCCGTCCGAGCCGCAAGCGAGCAACGATCCAAAGCAAACGCCGAGCGCGAACCACGGAAGCGGGCGATTCATGACGTGTAGACGCCGCAGAGTCCGTAATCGTATCGACAGCTCCGATTACTAGCTTGGGCCCACATGCGACTCGAGGTCATTCTTATCGCGCTGGCCGCCCTGCGCGCCAACCTTCTGCGTTCGCTGCTCACGATGCTCGGGATCGTGATTGGCATCGCCTCGGTCATCGCCATGATCGCGCTCGGCGACGGCGCGCAACAATCCGTGCGCACTCGCATCGCCAAACTCGGCACCACCGCGCTGCAGATCGATGCCAACAACATCAGAACCGGCGGCGTCGGAACGAATATTCGCAAGCGCGTGACCATGGCGGACGTCAAGGCGATTGACGAACGCGCTCCGCACATCCTGGCCGTCGAGGCACAGCAGGACAAGGATCTGCAATTTCAGTGGGGCGATCGGAACGCCAGTCTCAAGGTGGTAGGCGCGATGCCCGATTTCGCGCTCGTCCAGCACTTCGAGCTCGATCGCGGTCGCATCTTCACGTCCGGCGAGGACATTGGGCGCCAGCGCGTGGTGGTCCTGGGTGCAGGCGCGTTAACCATGCTCGACATTCAAAATCCGGACGCTATCATCGGGCAGATTGTTCGCATTGGCGGCATGCAGTTCGAGGTGATCGGCACCCTCGTGGCCAAGGGCAGCGGTACGGGCTTTGGTAGTCCTGACGATCAGGTATTCATTCCGTTCGGCACGGGCCGATATCGCCTGTTCAAGACCGAGAAGATCGACGATCTCTTTGCACTCGCCACGAGCGAAGCCGAGCTCCCGCAGGCGACCGACGAGATCACCCTGGCGTTGCGGCGCTCCCACCGAATCGCCAGCGACCAGCCTGATGATTTTCGCATTCGCAACAAGGCGGATCTTCTCGCGACGCTCAGCGAAACGACGCAGGTGTTCACGCAGCTGCTCGCCGGTATCGCCGCGGTGAGCCTGCTCGTGGGCGGCATCGGCATCATGAACATCATGCTCGTATCGGTGACGGAACGGACGCGCGAGATCGGCATTCGCAAAGCGCTCGGCGCCACGCGTCGCAACATCCTGCTGCAGTTCTTGATCGAAGCGGTAACGCTGTGCGTCCTCGGCGGACTTGTCGGAGTCGGTGCAGGCGTCGGCGGCGCGGTGCTCTTGCGCGACGCCTTCGGCTGGTCCGCCGCGATCGGCCCCAGCTCCATCGTCACGGCGTTCCTGTTCGCGGCGGCAATTGGCGTGCTGTTCGGCGTCTGGCCTGCTCGTCGTGCGTCATCTCTCGACCCTATCGAGGCGCTGCGTTTCGAATGACAACGAACAACTCACGGGCGTTCCGGATCGTGGCAGGCGCAGCGATTGCCCTTGCCATTATCCTCGCAATTCCGGTGTCCGGTGAAACCGTAGGCGCGCGGTTTCTCTCGTCGCTCCGCATCGCCAAGCCCAAAGCGGTGACGGCCGCGACGCCCGGCGCCGGAGGCGGGCGACAATTGCAGAATGTCATTGCCGGGATTCTTGCCGAAACGACGACAGTCGCTTCCGACGAGCCTGACACTTCGGTGCCCACGGCCGACTCGGCGAGTCGCGGCGCCGGTTTCCACGCGGCGACCATAGGCGCACGAAAGGATTCCGCTGTCGCACAAATCATGGGTGCGCACACCACGTCCGTGCACGTGAATCGCGGGCAGTTGCAGACGCTGCTCGCCGAGGCGGGCAGGCCGTCGGCGGTGCCCGCATCGGTGGATGGCGCAGTCGTAACGCTCACGAGGCCGCGTGGTGTGCGGGTGCAATACGGAAACTGTCCGGCGCCCATCTCCAACACGATTCAAAGTCAAATCCAAGGGCCGCCGCCTCCGTCCACGGACAACGGGAATTGCGTCATTCTCACCGAGATTCCGCTTTCGACAGTGGTTGCTCCCGCAGGACTCGACACCGCCGCAGTCATGGAGATCGCGCTGGAGCTGAGCGGGATGAGCCCGAACCAGATGCGCGACTTTCGCTCCCTGTTCGATTGGCGGGCCGCACTCGCGCTTTCGGCGCCACGTGGCCTCCGGTCGTACGTGATGACCTCGGTGAACGGCAATCGGGCGATGCTGATGATTACTGCGGCGCGCCGCGAGCCGACCTACGCACTCGTTTGGGTGCGCGACGGCGTGGTCTATACGCTTTCGGGCTATGGTAGCTCCGGCGACGCAGTAGCGCTCGCCGGATCGATACGCTGATGCCCATCGCCTCGACAGACTTCGCAATCGAGACTCGGCAGCTCCGCAAGGAGTTCAACGGGCGCACCGCAGTTCGTGGCCTGTCCCTCACCGTGAACCGCGGCGAGATCTTTGGCTTTCTCGGACCCAACGGTGCGGGCAAGAGCACGTCGATCAAGATGCTGCTCGGCCTGGTGCGGCCGAGCGGCGGCGAGGCGTTCGTGCTCGGTGCGCCAATTGGCGACGTCGCCGTGCGCCAGCGCATTGGATTCCTTCCCGAAGACTTTCGCTTCTACGATTGGCTCACGGCGACCGAGCTGCTGGAGCTTCACGGCCGGCTCGCCGGAATGCCGGACGACAAAGCCCGCGCCCGGTCGCCGCAGATGCTCGATGTGGTGGGCATGACCCAGCACGCGCAGCGCCGCGTGAAGGGGTTCTCCAAAGGCATGCTTCAGCGCCTTGGCCTCGCCCAGGCGTTGATCCACGAGCCGGACATCATCTTTCTCGACGAACCGACGTCAGGTCTCGATCCCATGGGGCGCCGCATGGTGCGGGACGTAATCCGCGCCGAACGTGATCGCGGCGCCACCATCTTTCTGAATTCACATTTACTAAGCGAGATCGAGGTAACCTGCGATCGCGTAGCGTTCATCAAGGACGGAGAAGTCATCGCGAACCAGAACCTGAAAGAGTCGGCGCTGGCGAGTTCCCAGCGTGTGATGGTTCGGGCGGCAAACGTCTCGCCGGAGGCGATCGCCCGACTTGCCCTCTGGACTGCGGATCTCGAACAGCAGGGCGATGAGCTGACCTTCGATGTCGATTCGACCGACGTGCTCCCCGATATCGTGCGGTTTCTCGTCGGTGCCGGCGCCGACGTCTTCCAGATTTCGCCGCAGCCGACGTCGCTCGAAGACGTCTTTGTGCGGATCGTTGGCGAGGACAAAGGACTATGACCAACGGCATTCATCCCGCGCGGGCAGTCTGGATCATGGCGTCGGTGACGCTGCGCGAAGCCGCGCGCCGGCGCATCCTCTGGACGGCATTGCTTGCCGCCGGCTTGCTCCTGGCAGTCTTTGGCGTCGCGTTGCGCCTTCAGGTGCTCGAATTTGAGGGACGCACCATGTCGCCGTTCGTCCGCTATCAGGTCGAAGCGGGCATGCTCATGATCGGACTTTACACCTGCGATCTGTTGGCCGTGGTGATGACGATTCTCACATCAATCGACACGATCGCCGGCGAGATCACGTCCGGAACGATCCACGCCATAGCTACCAAGCCGCTGGCGCGCTGGCAGATCGTGACCGGCAAGTTCCTCGGCTTCGTGGCGATGATCGTCAGTTATGTCGTGCTGACGTTCTCCGGCACGGTCGCCGTGGCCTACGCGTTCACCGGGGTACTGCCCGAACACCCGTTCCGCGGTCTGGCACTGATCATCGCCGAGTGCGTCGTGGTGCTTTCCGTGACGTTCCTGCTCGGCACCTGGTTCTCGACCATGACGGCCGGCGTACTCGCGCTCGGCCTGCAGGGCGTGGCGTTCATGGGTGGGTGGCTGGAGCAGGTCAGTGGCTTCTCGCAGAGCACCCATATCGTGACCCTGGGCGTGATCTCGAGCCTCGTAATGCCCACGGAGTCACTCTGGCGCCGCGCGGCGTTCGAAATGCAAACGCCGCTGGCGGGCTCGCTTTCCTTCTCGCCGTTCGCCAATGTCTCTATACCGAGTATTGCCGCGCTGATCTATGCGCTCGTCTTCGCCGCCTGTATCGGGGCTGCGGCGCTGTGGCGGATGCACGAGCGGGACCTGTAAAGCACTGTAACACACGTACTCTCACGGAGCTTCCATGCGCTACGCATCACTGCTCGCCCTCGCCTGCCTGGCGCCGATCGCCGCCGCCCAGCAGCCGTCTACCGATAGCCCGTACAAAGTTCTCAAATCAGTCCGCGTCGGCGGGGAAGGGGGTTCGGACTACATCAACGCCGACGTCGTTGGGCGCCGCCTGTACATTCCGCGCGGCGGCACCCGCGCCGTTCCGGCCACCGCAACCACGCCGGCGACGCCCGAAGTTCCAGGACGCGTCACCGTGTTTAATCTCGAGACGCTCGCTCCAGTCGGAGAGATTCCCGGCACCGGTGGCCAAGGCGCGGTGGTAGACCCAAAGTCGAATCATGGATTTTCCAGCAGCACGCCAGTGTCGATGTTCGATTCCAAAACACTCACGCTGATCAAGACGATCGATGTGGGCGCTGCCCGGTCGGACGGCATTCTCTTCGACCCGTCGAGTGAACGCGTCTACATCTTCAGCCATCCCACCAAGAATGCCACCGTCATCGATGCCAAGGACGGGACAGTGCTCGGCACGATCGATCTCGGCGGCGTGCCCGAAGAGGCGGTGTCCGACGGCAAGGGAACGCTGTACGTCGTGATGCAGGACGCGCAGGGAGGTGTCGCCGTGGTCGATACCAAAGCGATGAAGACCACCGGGCACTACCTGTTTGGTGAGCATGGCGGCTGCAATGGACTGGCGCTCGATGCAAAGAACCACGTCCTGTTCGCCGCCTGCGCCCGTTCGGGAACGCAGTCCGATCCCACCATGGTCATTCTCAGCGCCACCGACGGAAAAATCCTCGCCACTCTTCCGCTGGCCGGCGGCTCCGATGGTGCGGTGTTCAATCCGGCGACCATGGAAGCGTTCAGCTCGCACAGCAACGGCACGCTCACAGTCGTCAAGGAATTGAGCCCCACGAACTTCGTCGTCGAGGAAAACCTGCAGACCATGCTCGGCGCACGCACGCTGACGCTCGACACCAAGACCAACCACATTTTCGTGATGAGCGTCGAGCGCGGGCCCGCTCCGCCACCGCCGGCGGGCGGCGGCCGCGGCGGTCAGGCGCCGGTGATCCCCGGCTCGTTCACCATTCTTGAAATCGGCAAGCCGTAACGGGCTTGCTCCTAATTCTCGCGGAGCGCGGTGAGGGGATTCACCTTCATCGCGCGCCACGCGGGAACGAACGCTGCAACCGCCCCCACGCAGAACAACAAGAGTGACGTCCCCGCGTAGGTGATGGCGTCGTGGGTGCTCAGACCGAACAGGAACGAGGTGGCGAGCCGCGTCGCAAGTGCCGCCGTCGCCAACCCAAATCCGACGCCGATCGCTACGCGTTTGAGGTTGTGAGTCATCACCATGGCCAGGACGCTGCGCGACGGCGCGCCCAGGGCAATGCGAATTCCAATCTCGCGCGTACGCTGGCTCACCATGTATGCCACCACGCCGTACATCCCGACGCCGGCAACCAGGAGCGCCAACAGGCTAAAGGCGCCAATGACCTGCACGCCGAGCCGCTGGGGCATCAGCAATTCGCCAAGCTGATCGCCGAATGAGCGGAGATCGTAGATCGGGACGTTCGGTCCCACCGCGCGCAACGTTCGATCGAGCGACGCCAGCAACAGTTCCGGATCGCCCTGCGTGTGCACGACGATTCGCATCTCGCCGAGCATCCATCTGGGCTGTTGCGCCAGCGCCTGATAGATGACTGGTGGCACCGCGCCGTCGAGTTGCTCTACCTTGATGTCATGCGCCACGCCCACCACCGTCATCGTATCCTCGATGATGATACGCTTGCCGATCGGATCCATATTCGGCCAGTAGGTCTTGGCGAACGCCTCGTTCACCACGGCGACGGGCGCCGCGAGTCGGCGGTCGGCGGGCGCGATGTCGCGCCCGCGAACGATCCGTCCGCCCAGCGCGTCGAAGTATCCCGGGCTCACGATGTCAACGATCGCCTCGTCGCGCTGCTGTCCGGCCGGCGGCGTGTGCCCTTCGATCAACGCGCCCAGCGTGTTGTGGCCGGCCAGCGGCAACGTCACCGTCCACGCGACACGCGAGACGCCGGGCAACGCCTCGACCTGCGTCTGCGCGTCGCGCAGATACGTTTCGGCGCGCGCCGTGTCATACCGCACGAGGCCGGTGTTCACCGCGGCGGTGGCGAGATGATCCGGTTGAAAGCCAAGGTCGATCGTCAGCGCCCGCTGCAACCCGCGGGCGAATAGTCCGGCGCCGATCAACAGCACCAGACTCAATCCCACCTGTGCCACCAGCAGCACGTCGCGCAGCCGCGACGACGCCTGGCTACCGGCTCCGCTGCGATCGCTCAGCGCGACACGTTCGCCGGCCCGCGCGGCATGCAACGCGGGCACGACGCCGAACAACACGATCGTCAGCAGCGTTATGAGAAGACTAAACCCCAGTACCGCGCCGTTGAGCCGCAGATCGGTGGCGGCGAGCGAGATGCCGCCTGGAAACGTTCCGCCGCGCAGCACCCGCATGGCGGCAACGGCCAGCAGCGTTGCCGCAGCACTCGACACGAAGCCGAGCACTACCGCCTCCGTGACGAGCTGTCGCACCAGCCGCGACCGATCAGCCCCGAGCGCGACTCGCACCGCAATTTCGGCGCGCCGCCGAACCATGCGGGCGAGCAGCAGGTTCGCCACGTTGACACAGGCGATGAGCAGCACCAACCCCGCGACCGATGCGAGAATGATCATGAACGATGCCAGCGGCGCATGGGCGTCTCGCCCGGCAACGGTGGCGATGCTCGGGCGCACGTCGAGCGTGGGCACCGCGCGCGTCGTGGCGGGGTACTCCTCGTGTTCGTGCTGCGCCGTGGCTGTCATCACCACGTGTGCCTGCTCCAGCGTGTGGCCCGGCTCGAGCCGGCCCATCACCTGCAGCCAGCCCCACCCGCGATCGTTGATCGACAGCGACGCCAGTCCAGTGGGCCGAATCGCCGGCCAGATCGCGATCGATACCCACACGTCCGGCACGCTCACAAGCCGCGTGCCGTGAAACTGGTCGGCCGTGACGCCCACAATCGTCGCCGGTGCGCCGCTCACGAAGATAGTGCGTCCCACGACCATTGGGTCTGCGCCGAGCGTCGTCCGCCAGTAGTCTGCGCTCACCACCGCCGTGGGAGGCGCGTCGCTGCGGTCGTCGCTTGGACCGAGCAGCCGCCCGCGACCGGCGCGCGCCCCGAGCAAACTGAAATAGTTGCCCGACACCATCGCCACCGAACGCATGCTGGTTGTCTCATTGCTCCGCACCGCCAAACTTCGCGCTCGGAATGCGGCGATCTCGGCAACGCTGGAGTCGGCCGCCCGCTGGGCGAGGAACCCCGGATACGAAATCGGTGTGGTGACGACGTCGAATAGTTGCTCTGGGGCGCGTACCCCGGGAATCGGTCGCAAAAGCACTGCGTCGGCGAGCGAGAAGATCACGGCGTTGGCGCCAATGCCGAGTGCCAGCGTCGCCACGGCAACCACGGTAAAGACCGGCGTGCGTCGCAGGCTCCGCAACGCGAACCGAACGTCGCTCCACAATCCATTGAACATGTCGTGTCTCCCGGCTCGCCTGTTCAGGCGGCGGTTGATGGTCTGGCACTCGTCGCGCACGGCTGACGGATCGCCGAACCGCTCACGCGCCTGGCGTTGGGCTTCGGCTTGCGGCACCCCCCGGTCGATCAGGTCCTGCGCGCGCATCTCGACGTGAAAGCGCAGCTCGTCGTCCACGTCGGCGTCGGGAGTGCTGCCCCAAAATCCGAGATAGCGATGCCAGCGCGGCCGGGACATTGGCTAGCTCCCGCCAAGCGCGGGACGCACAGTGCTCCCCACCACGCGCTCCACGACGCTGCTGCTCCTGCGCCACGCCGCGAGTTGCTCGCGAAGGTATTTGCGGCCGGCGGGAGTGAGACTGTAGAACTTGGCTCGCCGGTTGTTGTCAGACGTGCCCCACTCCGACGTGACCAGCGCCCGCTCCTCGAGCCGATACAGCGTGGGATAGAGCGAGCCGTCTTCGATGCGCAGCGCGCTGTCACTGGCGTATTCCAGCCACCGCACGATGGCGTAGCCGTGCATCGGCCCCCAGGTCAGCGCCTTGAGCACCATCATCGTGAGCGTACCCTGCAGCAGTTCGACGTCGTCCGTGGGCATTCTTCCTATGCAGGTCTGGGTGAGTTGGGTCCAGAATAGGAAGTGTGACCTAGACGCGCAAGGGGAACGTTACGCCGGGGTGCCGGCCCCACGAGGGGAACGCCTGCCGCCGCCGAAAAAAACTCTGGATGAATTGACGCCCATGTATTAGTCTGTCGGAACATGTCGATTTCCCGCCTTTCTGCGCCGCCTCGCGTTGCCATTGCCGCGATCGGCGGCGTCTGCCTGCTCGCCTGCGCTCGCGTCTCCGCCGCCCAATCCCTTCGCGGTTCGCCGTCGAGCGTCAACCACATGTATCGCGAGGCGCGCGCCGAGTCGCTGCCGTTCTATAAAACGCCGGCGGGGGTGCGCCGCGCCGTCACGGCGGACCATCTCACGCGGCTCGTGCCGAACGGCGACTTCACACTGCACGACGTGGGCTATCCGTTCGTGCTGCCATCGACTCGGCTCTTTGTCGAACGGTTAGCGCCGCAATTCAACGCCGCGTGCGGCGAGCCGCTCGAGGTCACGAGCGCCGTTCGGCCGGCCACTCGCCAGCCGGCCAACAGCGTGGCGCGATCGGTCCATCCCACGGGAATGGCCGTCGATCTGCACAAGCCAACGGCGTCGAAGTGCCGGACGTGGCTTCGCAACACCCTGCTCGAGCTCGAGGACGCCGGCGTGATCGAGTCCACCGAGGAATTTTCGCCGCCACACTTTCACGTCGCGGTGTATCCGGCGCCGTACACACGGTACGTGGCGGCGCTAGTCCAGGCATCGACTCAGGTGCGCGTTGCGTCTGGTGATGCATCTGGTGCTGTGTCTGCCGAAGTGGCCAAGGGGCGCACGTACATGGTGCGCTCGGGCGACACGCTGTGGGACATCGCACGCGCGCACGACACCACGGTACAGACGATTACGGCAGCTAATAATCTGGACGACGACACGCTGCAACCCGGCCAGTCGCTGGTGATTCCGGCGCCCGGGCCGCACTAGCGTCTACCGTCCGGCGGCGACGGACAGCTCCCGCAACAGTCCCGTGGCCTCGGCCTCGGAGAGCGTGGTGGCGACGATGACTTGATCGTCGGCCCGCCAAGTTTGTGCACCAACCGCGATCTCGATGCTGCGCTGCCGCACCCGCGCAATTGGAAGCACTGAGTGGGGCAGCTCTTCCAGCCGCGCGCGGTCCGGCGCGCCGGCCGGAACGCGAAACTCGACGATGCGTGCCTGTCCATGAGCAAACGCGAAATCCCAGTCGCGAACGTCGATCGGCCGGCCAAATGCCAGATCGCCCCCCACGCGCCCCACGAGCTGCGCGCTCGCGCCGTGTGCCGGGTCGGCGAGCGCAGGGTACGTTCGCGCCACTCCAAACCCGTCGTGCGCGACGTGCGCGGCGAGCGCGTTGACCTCGGGGTTCGTCGTCATTGCCACAACGGTTTCTGCTTCGTCGGCACCGGCCGCCGAGAGTACTGCCTCGTCGAGTGCGTTCCCCGTCACCGCGTCGAACCCGGCGGCACGCGCCGCGTCCACGAAACCGGCGTTCCGGTCGATCAACGTCACCGGTCGGTCGTAGCGTTGCAGCACGCCCGCCACCTCGAGCGCCAACGGACCCGCCCCAACAACGATCACCCGCCGCCCGGCGAAATTCTCGAGTCGTAGAAGCCGCGCCACCGCGCCGGCCGTGAGGCCTTGCACCACCACGGTGATTGCGATCGTGAGGAACGTTAGTGCCAACAGTCGCTCGCCCTCGGGAAATCCCGCCTCGGTCAGTTGGAGCGCGAACAGCGATGCGACCGATGCCGCGACCACGCCGCGGGGCGCGATCCATGAGATGAACGCTCGCTCGCGCCACGTGAGCTCACTGCGGCGCAGCGCAATCCACACACTCACCGGCCGCACGACGAACATCAGCGTGGCCACCGTGAGCAGTCCGCGCAGGCCTTCGGCGCGCACCACGCTGAGCGGAAGGTTCGCCGACAGCAGCACGAACAGCAGGCTAATTCCGAGCACGGTAAGCTGTTCCTTGAATCGGCGCAGGCGGCGCTCCTCGGGAACCGCGCCGTGCTGCATGGCGAGTCCCATGGTCACTGCCGCCATGATGCCCGACTCGCCCTGCAACATCTCGGCGATGGCGAACGCTCCCCACACGAACGCCAGCGAGACGAGATTCGACAATTCGTCGGGAATCAGACCGCGGCGCTTGAGCAGCCGTGACAGCACGAACCCACTGGCCGCGCCAACGCCACCACCCACGATCAATCGTCCGGCGTAGCCCCACACACTGCCAAGCACGCCGATCGATCGCACGCCGGCCAAGCCGAGCACCACATCCACAACGGCCACGGCGAGCACGGCGCCAATGGGATCGATGAGGATCGCTTCGCCCTCGAGGATGGTCTTCAACTGACGTGGCAGTCGCACGCGTCGAAGAATCGGCTGCACCACGGTTGGTCCCGTCACGGTGAGCAGCGTGCCGAACACAATCGCCACGCGAAGACTCAATCCCGCTATGAGCCATCCGGCCAGCGTCGCGCCAATCCCGGTGATCACGAGGCCCACGGTGACGAGCTTTCGGACGTCGCTCATCGCCTGGCGGAGATCGGCGAGTCGGAGATTGAGCGCGCCGTCGAACAGAATCACCGCCACCGACAGCTTGACCACCACGGACAGGCCGGTGCCCAACGCATACGGACGAATGACGTTCAGGCCGGACGGCCCAAGCGTCATGCCGAACAGCAGCAACGGCACAATCGCTGGAATCTTCCAGCGCGCGCCAATCAATTGCGCGAGTAGTCCCACGGCGGTTGCCGCGGCCATCGTCAACAGCGCCGGATCAACGTGATGCATGGCGAGTCATTGAGGTCACGGCAGACGTAACCGCAAGGTGTCGGCCTGCGCCGCCAGGGTTGCGAGTCAGATCCATCCTCGCAATTAACTCGACCGCGCTAAACCTCGTGAGAAAACTGTGACAGCCAAGCCGGTTTCTCCTGGGTCGTCCGCCGGCCGCGCCCACACGGGGCAGAACACCGTCTCCGCCGTCGTGACACATCTCGAACAACGCAACCTGGTGGTGCGCGGTCGGGCGATCGGTGACGGGCGAGTCGTGACCGTCGGCACTCGCTGTGCTCACTGACGGATTGGGCCTGCAGGGAGGGCGCGACACCACGCTGCTGTTCGAAGCGGACGCTGCCGCCCGCTCAGCGCGGGTTCGGCGACGTGCCTCGAAAAAATCGCAACTCTGAGCGTCGCTACGGCTTTTTGAGTACCGCCGGCAGCGACGTCGGCTCTGCGTCCACGCGCCGCAACAGATTGCGCACGCTGTCCGTGGCCGTGGGCGCCGGTTTTGGTTCGGCGTGGCCGACGGTGGTGATGCGGCTCGAATCAATTCCCTGAATCACCAGGTAGTGCTTGGCCGTTTGTGCGCGGCTCAGCCCCAATGCCACGTTGTCGGCGTCCGATGCGCGCTCGTATGCGTGGCCGGTGAATCGCAACCCCACGGCTGGGTTGGCGATGAGAACGGAAATTTTGCGATCGAGCGGCAGGCGGCCGTCGATGGACAGTTGATCGCTGTCAGGGCCAAAGGTGAGACCCTCGGCGAGCCTGCTGCGCATGCTCGACTGGGCGTCGGCGGCTAGCTTCGCCGCGGCCGCAATCGCCGCGACGCTGTCCGCATGGCTCTGCGCGGCAACGACCCGCGCGAACGTATCTGACGGCAGGGTAACGCGCGGAGTGGGCGTGGCGGCTCGCGGAGGACCGGCGGGTCTGCCGGCGGCCGCGGAGTTGGATGCCGTCGCCGGCGTTGGTGCGGCGCCGGGCGCCGTTTGACAGGCGGCAATCGCCAAGGACGAAATCAGAGCGAATACCGGGACTGCGAGGCGCTGCGTATAGCGCATCCGAACCCTCAGGGAGAGTGATGGGACGCCGGGCGGGCCGCCGAGCGAACGAAATAGATCGATGTCGTTGGAATATATATCGACAACGATATAATGTTGCGCTCACGAGCCCGCCAGGGCACGGCGCATGCCAGCACGCAATCGCCAAACAGTTGTCGCGCAGGATGGCGATTCGTACTTTTCTGCTCCCGCCCGCGAACATTTCCCGGCCTGATTCGTCGATGCGTTCGTCCCTTTCCGACACAGCGTGACTTCACAAGCCGATCTCGCCCCAGAGAACTATCTGTACCAGCAACTGGTGCAGAACATCAGCGGTTACGGGATTGTGGCGCTCGACACCTCCGGGCGCGTGCTGACCTGGAACGCCGGGGCCGCGCAGTCCAACGGCTACCAGGCCGGCGAGATAGTTGGATCGCACTACTCGCGCTTCTATCCGCCGGAGGAAGTGGCGGCAGGGCAGCCCGCCGCTGATCTCGAGCTCGCGCAGCGCAGTGGCCGACTCGAGCGCGACCGCTGGCGCGTGCGCAAGGACGGAACGCGGTATTGGGCGAACGTCGCCCTCACGCCACTTCGCGACGACGCTGGCCGCCTCTCCGGATTTGCCTTGGTCACTCGCGATTTGACCGAAGCGCAACGCGCCGACGAACAGGCACGGGCGAGCGAAGAGGGCTTCCGGCTGATCATCGAAAGCGTGAAGGATTACGGCATCTTCATGCTCGACCCCAATGGGATTGTCGCGAGCTGGAATCCGGGCGCCGAGCGCATAAAGGGGTACGCCGCCGCCGAGATCATCGGCCAGCACTTCTCCAAGTTCTACCTGCCCGAAGAGATCGCCGCCAACAAACCCGGCTGGGAGTTGGAGGTCGCTGCCGCCGAGGGGCGATTCGAGGATGAAGGCTGGCGAGTGCGAAAGGACGGCAGCTTGTTCTGGGCGAACGTGATCATCACCGCGCTGCGGAGCCCGAACAACGTGCTGCTGGGATTCGCCAAAGTCACGCGCGACCTCACCGAACGTCGCGCCGTGCAAATGCGCGAGATTGCCAACGCGCGACGCGCCACCCAGGCGGAGGTGGCGAACGAAGCCAAGAGCTCGTTCCTCGCCGCCATGTCGCACGAGTTGCGCACGCCGCTCAACGCCATTGCCGGCTATGTGGACCTCATGGAGATTGGCGTCAGCGGACCAATCACCGATCAGCAGCGCGAATATCTCGGACGGATTCGCAACAGCCAGCAACACCTGCTGGGCATCATTTCGGATTTGCTCAACTACAGTCGCATCGAAGCCGGGCAGATGACTTACAATCTTGCTGCGACGCCGGTGCATGTCCTCGTCGATGCAGTGCTGCCACTCGTTGAACCGCAGGCGGCGGCGAAAACGCTGCGCGTTGAACATGGCCCGTGCCCGACAGAGCCGCTCGCCTACGTTGATCGGAGCAGGGCCGAGCAGATCGTGCTGAACCTCCTGTCGAACGCGGTGAAGTTCACACCGGCTGGTGGACAGGTGCGTGTGGCCTGTGGCACGAGGGGAGACACTGTCACAATTGCCGTGAGTGACAACGGTCCCGGCATTCCCGCCGACAAGCGCACGGCGATTTTTGAGCCATTCGTGCAACTCGGCCGCTCGCTGAACAGCACGCACGAGGGAACGGGGCTTGGCCTCGCCATCAGCCGGGACCTGGCTCGGGCCATGGGCGGCGAGCTGCAAGTCGAGAGCACCGTGGGCGAGGGCAGCGTTTTCACGCTCGTGCTGCCCGCCGCGTGAGTAGCAGCATGGCAGTCGCGTAGGATGCGCTGATGTGCGGCCGGGCGGCGATCCTTCGCAAGGACGGCGTCGAAATCATCGCCGTGGAATTCCACGCCACGTTCGATCCGGCTACGTGGAAATTGCGCAATGATCTGCCGCCGGTTGCGCCCATTCCCGTGATCAGGCACGTCGATCGCGGCACGGCGCGACAGCCGCAACTCATGCCGGAGTTGGAGCTTGTGGACCTGTCCTGGTGGTTGATTCCACGGCGCGCCACCGAGCGGGGTAAGGCACCCACGTTCAACGCGCGCGCCGAAACGGTCGCGACGCTCTGGTCGTTCCGGGACTCGTTTCGCGATCGCCGCTGCCTCATTGTCGTGGACGGATTCTACGAATGGCGACAGAAAAAAGATGCCGACCGGCGCCGTCGGTTCGTGCGCTTTACCGACCGCCGAACGTTCACGCTCGCCGGTTTGTGGGATCGCGCGGTCATGGCGGAAACGGGTGAGGAAGTCGATACTTGCACGGTCATCACCACCGAGGCGAACGCGATGCTGCGCGCCGTGCCGCACACTCGCATGCCGGTGATCCTCGACGGCGACGCTCGGCGGCGCTGGCTCGCGCGCGACGCCACGCCGGCGGAGCTGCAGTCGCTGCTCGTGTCGCGATCCGCGCAGGATATGGAAATGCTCATTACGCCAGGCGCCTACGTCCACGACGACGATTGCATCCCGGTGGACATGGGCTGACAGGCGCCGGTGTTCGGCACGCCTGTCGTCGATTTGCCCCTGGCGACAGGGGAGCGCCGGGCGATGCGTGTCTCTTGGGGGACGCTCTCCCAGGATAACACGTGCTTTTCCGGACCACTCTCGTTGGCCTCGCGCTTTTCGGCGCCGCATGCAGCTCCGCCGGCTCGCGCGCCAGTGTCGAAAATGCGGCAGCGATCGCCGCTGTTCACGCGGAGCTGCGAGTCGTTGGTTCGGAGACCACCTGGGTCACGCGCGGCACCGCGTACGAGCTCATTGGCCGGACCAAGGCGGACTTGGCGGCCGTTCAGCCCGAGCTGAACGCCGAGGCGCTGACGCTCAACCGCATTTTTCCAAACGACACGCTGCTGCCGGTGGTCGTGACTACTCGCCGGCTTGCTCCGCCCGGCAAGGGCTTTATCGGTGCGGCGGCGGTTCCGTCGAACGTTGGGGCGATGGTGGTCGAAGTCGTGCTCCCGGACCCCAACGCGCGGCCGGGCAATGGCGCGCGAGGTGGCGCCTCAGCGCGCACAGGGGAATTTGGCGATCGCGATCTCACCGTTCCGGTAGTTCGTACCTGGTTGTCGGCGCGCGCCACCAAGCTTACGCACAAGCTCGCACGTCCTACGCAGGCCGACGGTGAGGTAGACGACCCGCGTGTGCCCGCGTGGGCGGAGAGCATGATCCCGTCGCTCGGCGCCGACTCGCTGATGGATCGATTTACCGTGTTGCTGGCCGAGCGTCCGCAGAGCCTCTATCCGTTATCGGCGTATTTCACCATGGAACGACCCGCGCCGGTCGGTCCGCCCGAGACGGACCGCGGCTCGGGCAGCGGGCGCGGAGCGACCGGTGGCGCCGGCGGCGGTGATGGCGGCGGTATGGGCGGTGGCATGGGCGGCAGTCGCGGCAGCATGGGTGGAGGAGGTCGCGGCATGGGCGGCAGCCGCGGCGGTAGCGGGGGGATGGGCGGTCGCGGAGGGTCGAGTCGCGGCGGACAAAGTCACTCCTCGGGCGCTGCCCCAGTGCCGCCGTTGCAAGGCGGCGCGTTGTTCGACGCGCAGTCGCTCGTGTTCGGCCGGTACTTGTCGCGGCAAGGCTACGACTTGATCGGCGCACTGGTGGACGCCCAGGTGCTCGGCCAGCCCGTCGACAGTCTGCTTGCCAAGCACAATTTTGGGAGCGCCGATCAAATGGAAGCCGACTGGCGCCGCTGGCTCGTCGAACGCGCGTCGGCGCTTACGCCGACGATCCCCCACTAGCACAGTCGTAACGCGACGCGCCCGGTCGGTTACCCGCGACGCACCCGTCGGCGCGCGACCGGCCGCGGCGGCGCGAGCGCGAAGTGTCGGATGCCGGCCAATGAGAATTCCGTAATGTGATCTGCCGCCTGGCCAATCGACGCGTCGTCTGTGGGCGGCCAACCGGGAAAGGCCGCTGATTTAAAGCGGTCGGGGGCATAAAACAGGCACTGCGATTGAATGCTCATCACGCAGGCGCTCACCCGGCGGTCCGATTCCGGACAGCCGAGCAACGTGCCGACCGCGCCGCGCAGAAAGGCGAGCCGCGGCTCGATTACCTGCGTCACGATCATCCGCGCGGCGGGCGTCGGCTCGGCCATCTCGTGCCGCATCAATTTCTGGATGCGTTCCACCTGCCCCTCGGCGCGCACGATCTGCGGGAGATAGGTGTGGATGTAGTGACGGATCTTGTCCTCAGGTGGCAGATCCGGCCGGACGTTCATCGTTGCGTCGTTCGCTTTGCGAATCGTTGCCAGCGTGGCGCTCACCACCGCCATGTACAAACCGAGCTTGTCGCGGAAGTGATAGCTCACGGCCGCGACGTTCGCACCCGCCGCGCGGCAGATCTCGCGCACCGTGACCTTGGCAAAGCCCCGCTCGGCGAACAACCGGCCGGCCGACTCGAGCAGCCGGCCGTGCGTCTCGACATCGCGCGCCGGCGGCGTCGCGCGGCGGGTGCTCATAGGGTTCGCTTGAACAGGAGCGTGGCGCCGGTCATTGCCGCCGCGGCAAACACGGACAGAAATAACAGGTCGCCGCTGATCGCCGCGAAGCCCACGTCCTTGAGCACCACGCTCTTCAATGCGTGCACGGCATAGGTGAACGGGTCAACAATGGCAATGGCCCGCATCCACTTGGGGAAGGCCGCCTGCGGGTACACCGCGCCGCTCGGAAAATAGAGAATGGTGTTGAGCACCCCGAACAGCGCGCGGGGCAGCAGGGGATCGGTCATCCGCACCATCAGCAGGAACATCATGCTCACAAGCGCCACGGACGTCACACAGATCACGACGAACAGACGCAGCAATCGCAGCGGCTCGTAGGGATGCGGCACGCCGGCAATCGGCGACCCGATGAGCATCAACACCAGTCCCGCCAGCACCGCCTTGATTGCGCCGGAAATATTGAACCCGAGAATCAGTTCCAGTCGCGTGATCGGTGTGACGAGGTATCCCTCGTGCAGCCCGCGAGACTTGTCGTCAATGAAAATGATGCCGCCGCCGATCATCACCATCATGAAGATCGACATCACGATCGACCCTGGCAGCAGATACTGGATGTACGGCACGTACGGATACACCTCGACTACGTCCAGCGACGTTGTCGCCGGCACGCGTTGCGAGCTCGGTGGCGGCATCGACGACGCGCTCACCAGACCGGCCATCGTGGCGGCCATCGAGGCGGACACGAAGCCGTCGGTATTGTCCTCGATCAGCGCAACGCGTGGGTCGTTCTTTTCGAGCACGCGCCGCGAGAATCCGGGCGGAATGGCCAACACGCCGTTCAACCGGCCGTCGCGCAGCGCCGTCACGGCCTGGCCCATGTCGTGGTACTCCACCGGCGAAAACGTCTTCGCGTTTGCCGCGACGGCGCCCGTCATCTCGCGCAGATGCACCGCTTGCAACCCGCGGTCCTGATCGACCACGCCAAGCGTGAGTCCGCGCACATTGCCGCCAAAGGCGTAGCCGAGTACCACCAGCTGGACGATCGGCATGATCAGCGACATGGCAATCAACGCCGTACTGCGGCGAAAACGCCGGAGATCCCGTTCAATGATCGCGAGGGTGCGTTCCATGAATGTCGTCTCCTAGCGGGGGCGGTACATCATGCGGTCGGCCGGCGACGGATCCTGCAGCGCGTCGCGCAGCTGGCGTCCCGTGTAATGCACGAACACGTCGTCGAGCGACGTGCTCTGCACGGATAGCGAATCAACCGTCACACCTACCTCGGCGGCCGTGGACATCAGCGCCATGGTCGTAGCGGGTCCGCTATTCGACTTGAGCCGAAAGATGTTGCCGTCTTCTGTGACGCCGTCCACTCCGGGTAGCCGAGCCAAACGCTCGCGCCAGTCCACCGGTGCGTTCGTAAAACTCGCATCCAGCGTGTTCTGTCCGGGCACGTTGGCCTTGAGGCGCATGGGCGAATCGAGTGCCTTCAGCTCACCGTGATCGACGATTGCGATTCGGTCGCACAGCTTGTCCGCCTCGTCCATGTAGTGCGTGGTGAGCAGAATGGTGAGATCGCGTTCCGACTTGATGCGTCGCAGCATCTCCCACACCGCCGTGCGCGACACGGGGTCGAGGCCCGTGGTCGGCTCGTCGAGAAAGAAAATTCGCGGCGAGTGCACCAGCCCGCGCGCGATCTCGACGCGCCGGCGCATGCCGCCGGAGAGCATCTTCACAGGCTTGTCCGCCCAAGCGGTGAGCTCCACCGCTTCCAGCAGCTCGGCAATCAACCGCTTGCGGCGCTCGCGGGGCACGCTGTACAGCTTCGCGAAGATCAGCAGATTTTCCGTGGGCGTGAGCTCGAGATCGCTCGTCATGGCCTGCGGAATCACGCCAATCGCCCGGCGCACTGTATTCGGATCTCGTGTCACATCGGCGCCGTCCACTAGTGCCGTGCCGTCGGTGGGAATCACGAGCGTCGTCAGCATGCGGATGAGCGTGGACTTGCCGGCGCCGTTGGGGCCGAGCAAACCGAATACCTCGCCGCGCCCCACGTCGAACGAGATGCCGTTCACGGCGGTGAAGGTGCCGAACCGCTTTGTGATCTTGCGAACTTCGATCGCGTTCACGCCGGGTCCCCAACGTGCAGCAGCACGTACGCCGTCATACCAACGGCCAGCGCGCGATCGCGGTTATCGACACGAATGCGAATCTCAAAAGTCTTGATGTCGCGTTTGGTGCGGCTCACGTCGCGCTGCGTGGCGTACCCGGCGTCCATACCACGATAGAACACGGCGCCCCGACGGGTTTGGCCCGACGGAAGCCGCACGGTGATGCTGTCGCCGAGCTTGATGCGATCGATGTAGGTCTCCTCCACGTCGGCGCGCACCCAATAGGCGTTTGGGTCGAGCAGCGTGAGCACCGGTTGTCCGGGATTCACCACTTCACCCACCCGCGCCGCTTCGACGTCCACGAATCCGCCCACTGGCGCGCGCAGTTCCGCGTAGCCGAGTCGCACGTCGGCCTTGGCCGTCTGCGCGGCGGCCGCGGCTTCCTGCCGTTGCGCGGTGGCCAACGCGCCCTCCTTGGCCGACACCTGCTCGGCCGCGGACTTGGCCAGCGCCAGCGCCGCACGCGCCGCGTCGATCTGTTTTTCCAGTGCGTCGGCGCGGGACTTGGCGACGTCGTACATCGTGCGCGCCTGGTCCACGTCCTGTTGGGTGAGCACGCCGCCCTTGGCAAGCGTGGTGTCGCGACGGAGCGTCACCGCCGCGTTGCGCAAGTTCGCCGCGGCCTCGTCGCGCTGCGCGAGCGTGGCGGCGAGCGTTGCATCGGCCTGCCGAATCTGCTCGGCGGTCTGCTGTTCCTGGAATCGCAGCGCGGCTTCACTCTCGCGCACCTGTCCGGCCATCCCTTGCTGGCTTTGCGAGTAAAACGCGCGGTCGGCTTTGAGCTCGGCGGGAACGAGCAACGCCAGCAGCTGGTTCGGCTGCACGGCGTCCCCCTCCTTGACGAGCAGCTGGCCAATCTGCCCGGTCACCTGCGAACTGACGACCACGTCGTTCGTCGTCACGATGCCCGTGAGCACGAGATCGCGATTACGGGAGGTGACGACATAGACGACGACGGCAATGAGGACAATACCAACCGCGGCGGCGCTCGTGATGGCGCGTCGTGAAGCCATGGGGAAACTCCGGTCGTACGTACGTACGCATAGGAAAGAGGGAGGCTGCGAATTCAAACAAGTGTATGAAACACGCGTTTGAATGTCAATTGGCGGTGGTGCCGGCGACCACGGCTAGCTTTCACCAATGATTCGGCTGATTTGTATCGACGTTGACGGAACGCTCGTCGGCACCGGCGGTGTGGTACACCCTGGTGTCTGGGAGGCGGCCGTGCGGGCGCGCGCCGCCGGGTTGCAGCTGGTGCTGTGTTCCGGACGTCCGGGGTTCGGTGTGTCGCGCGGCTACGCCGAGCGTCTCGACCCTGCAGGGTGGCACATCTTTCAGAACGGCGCAAGCATCCTGCGCCTGTCCGACGAACGATCGAGTTCCTCGCCCATCCCGCCGCTGCTGGTCAAGTCGCTCGTCGCTCGGGCCCGCGACACGGACCGAACGCTCGAGCTCTATTCCGATTCCGAATATGCCGTGGAGCGCGTGTCCGATCGCGCGAAGGCTCACGCCGTGCTGCTCGGGGTTGCATTCACGCCGCGGCCGCTCGAGTCGCTCCATGAGCCGATCGTACGCGCGCAATGGCTGGTGTCGCCCGACGCGGCCGCGGTCATCGGCGGCGAGCCGCACGCCGGATTGGAAATCACCACGTCAACGTCGCCGGTGATGCCCGACACGCGGTTCATGAACATCACGGCGGCGGGCGTCAACAAGGCGAGCGCCGTGCGCACCGTTGCGCGGTCGTACGGCATCGCTCTGGACGACGTCATGTTCGTGGGGGACGGCTTGAATGATCTCGGCGCAATGCGGATCGTTGGCTATCCGGTGGCGATGGCCAACGCCGAGCCGGAGGTGCGTGCCATTGCGCGAACGATCGTCGCCGACGTCGATGCCGGCGGCGCCGCGGACGCAATCACCTTGGCCACCGGTAGCTGTTAACGAACGGTCAGTGCCGCACGAACACGTACGTGCCAAGTCCATATGCGCCGCGGTAATCCAGCGCGAGATGGTTGATTGATGGCACGATCATCGCCGGTACCGTATCGGCAACCGACCCCTGTCGCAGCAGAAATGCCTGAGCCGGCAAGCGGCCAAGATCGTACGTGTCGGTTTGCAACACGGTGACGGCGCTGGCCTTTGCGTCTGCGTAGGTGTCGGTGGAGCTCGACACGACAATTGAACTGAATGTCGGAAAGCTGAGCGCGACGCTCCGCAATACGCCGTATGCGCCCGCCGCGTTTGTGCCGAACTTGAGCGGAAGCGTCCGTCCGCCAATCGTTGCTAGATCATAGCTACCGGAGAACGGATCACCGACCGGGCTCGTGCTGCCGTTGTCCGAGCCACAGCCGATGGCCACCGCCGCGACGAGCGCCAGGCATATGAAATATCTCATGGCGCGCTCCGGTTGAGCAGCAGGGCGGCGGCCGATCGCATCGCACCGGCGGGCGACATGATGCCGTAGCCGTCGGCGCTCGACAGCGAGTAGAGGTACGCGCGATCGTACCGATGGTTGGCGTCGTAGTCGGCAAGATCGGCGGCGATGTCGGCGCGCTGCAACGCCTCGGTCGGCAGGCGCGAGCCGAATTCGGTCATCCACACCGGGAGCCCCCGCGCCACGGATCGTGCGGCAATGCCCTTGGAACGAAACTGCAGGATGTTCGGCTGGCCATAGGCGTGCACCGCTACGGCGGTGAGCAGCGATGGGCTGCACGTCTCCAGCATGCCGCGCAGAAAGTCCGTGGGATCGAGCGCAATGCCGCCGGCAACGATGCGTGCCGTCGAGTCGGCCTGGTGCGCCGCCGTTGCCACTGCGGCCAGTAGTGCCCCGTAGGCGCGGCCGCGCTGGTACTGCGTCATCGACTTGGATGCGGCGTTGAACCAGCCGCCGTTGAACGCATCCTCGCCGTCCATCTCGTTGAGGATCTGCCACGTCGTACCACGATACTGCCGCGCGCGCGCCGCAACGAACGCCGGCATTGCCGACATCCCTTGCTGGAGCGTCATGCCGGTGGGCGGACTGTGGATGATGATGAGCTGGTCCAGGCCCGCCGCTGCTGCCGCGCGGTAGTCCACGTCGAACATCTGCGGACTCGTCAACCCGCCGGACGCGATGGGTGTGGAGCGATCCGCGGCGAAGTGCCGCGAGTCGAGATAATTGCGCCAGTACAAGGTCCAGCGAATCTGCCGCACACCGAGTTGCTTCATGCCGGCAATGTCCGCCGCGCTCACCGGGTTGGCGTTGAGCCCCACCACGCGGCGCGGTGCCGCGTCGTTTCGCGAGAACAGCGCGGCGCCGGTCGCCAGCAGCGCCGCCGCACCGAGGCCCAGTACCGCCGCACCAATTCGTATGCGTTTCATGATGCTCGCGTCATGCGGGAATTCGTCACGGCGTGCGATACGGCCAGTGGAGCTTGTTCGAGTAGCGCGCCCCAAAGATGGCATGTAACGCGCCGCGCGGATCCTCGCTGCGAACCACCGCATCCAGATGGCCGCGAAGAAAATGCGGCGTGCTGAAGTCCCGGTACCGAGAGTAGCTGTGAAAAAAGCCCCACGGCCCGCCATGGGCGAGCTTGCCGAGCCAGATGTCGGGCAACAAGGCAAACCCCAGGACGTAAAACACGTTCAAGGTCTTGAAACGCGGCAGGTCGCTCTCGATCACGCCGCGCGGCAGCGATCCGTGTTTGCCCCATTGCACGTCGAACGCCGGCAGGCCGCGGCCACGCCAATCGGTATGCAGAATCGTGTCGTGCCAATACGTCCAGAGATCGGTCGCCTGCAGCGTGACCGGGTCATAACCCACCCACACCTCCTCTTCGTCGCTCGGCTTGGCCCACGGCAGCCATTGGCCGTCCACGTCGTGTTGCCACAGCAAGTGGTAAGCGATGACGTTGCGCGTGGGATGCACCACGGCCGCCACGCGCACGAGCGGGAACGGCTCGTCGCGTTGCGCGTAGAGGGTGGGCGCGAGCCGGTCGGCAAGCGCCCAGAGCGAATCTGTCGGCGCGAGAATGCCCGCACCGGTGGCGGGCAGTGACGGCATCCGTACGGTTGGCACGCAACCCCACGCGCCAAACACTACTACAAGAAGTGTAACGAACCCGAGCCGTGTCCCCTGCGCTGCGCGCCGGCGCGGCAACTCCAAGGTCTTACGCCGACAGCACGGGAAGGGAACGGGCGTTCGGCTGCGCGACGGCATCGGGTCGCGCACCGGGGCGCACCGCGCCGAGCGGTAGCCCAACGCGTGCCTGTACGTCGCTCTCCACTTCCAGCAAATCGGAAAGATGCACGCTCTCGAGTACCTCGTCGATGCGGTGCTGCAGCAGCATCCACACCGGACGGATGCTGCAGGTGTGGGACGACGAGCAGCGGTCCTCGCCCACCGGATGCGATTCGCAGTTGAGATGAAACGTCGTCTCTTCCGACGCTTCGATCACGTGGCGAATGGTGATCTCGTTGGCGGGACGGGCGAGCTGATATCCACCGTGCGCGCCGCGCGTGCTGCGCACCACACCCGCCCGGCGCAGTCGCAGCAGAATCTGTTCGACGTAGTCGGCGGGAAGTCGCTCCACCTCGGCGATCTCACGTCCCGACACCGCTCCCTCGGACGTGCGGCGCGCCAGGTGCAACGCGCAGATGACGCCGTACTCGGCGAGGTTGGTAATTCGCATACTGAATGCTACCGCGCTCGCATCGTTCGCGCACGGGCGGCGAGGTACGAGCCGAGCACGAGCGCAGCGGCGGCACTCTGCGCCAGGAGCGTCTCCGCCGTGGGAAAGACCGAGAACCACAACCCCATCCAGGCGGGAATTCTTCCTTCCAGCACGTGAATCGTCGTGGTGGGAATCCAGTGGGCCAGCTGCATCTCCTGGGCTTGCTCGCCGACCATGACCAGCAGCACTACGCCCAACATCACACCGGTAGCCACGAGCATTTGCTTGTAGGGCAGGCGGGTTCTGGCAACGAACGCGAGCACCGCGACGATGCTGGCGAGGATCGCGCCCACGAGCACACCCCCGAGCACGATGCGGCCGCCCAGCTGCAGCCGGTACGTCTGGAGGAAGAGCACTACCTCGAAGCCTTCGCGGTAGAACGACGTAAAGCCGAGTGCCGCAAATCCCAGCAAAATCTTCCGCTGGTTCGCGCCGAGAGCACCGGCTGTACCAGGTTCGGTGTCGGTGTCGTCGAGCAACTCGCGCTTGCGCCGGTTGTGCATCGAGATCCAGCCGGTCCAGTAGACCCGGTGGAAGAACCAGTTCATGACCACCAGCAATACGATGATGGCGAGCAGCCCGGTGGCAGCCTGAATGTCGAGGGCTGGAACGCTCTGCGCGAGCGCGTCGATCGCGCCCGCGGCAATGAACCACGTGAGGATCGAAGCGCCGAACGCCGCCACGACACCCCACGCGATGGGACGCCGGTACCGTGTTTGGCCGCCGGACATTCCGGCGGTGATTGCCAGCAGCACGAGAATGCACTCGAGCCCTTCGCGAAACACCAGGACGGCGATGTCGAGCGTCGCGACGGCGGCGGTAGTCGGGTGCGTCGTGGGATCGGGTGCGCCCGCAGCAGTCAGCGCCTGCCACAGGAGAATGCCAAGAACGAGCAAGCCCCCGGCGAGAAGCAACACTCGGGGAACTGGCTTCGAACGACTATGGCTCACGGCAGCTGTCGACATCGAAATGGAAGCAGGCGTACATCGAACCCATCCGGTTGTACGCGGATGGGGCGCGTTATCTCGCAGTTGGATGATATATGGATACCCGGCCGGAGAAAACCCATCGGGAGAAATACCGATTGTTTTCATCGGGATTGCGGAATACGTTGTGATTTCGCGACTTCCGAGCCAGACAACTTCCCAGCAGCGACCTCGTGGGTACTACCCTCTCAGCAATGAATTCTGATCCAATTGATCGGGCTTCGGGTCCGCCGCCCACTCCGATTAGTGCCCGCGAGCGGCAGGTGCTTGCCCGTGTCGCCGTCGGTCGTACGAGCAAGGAAATCGCAACCGAGCTCGGTATCACGTTGCGGACGGTCCATGCCCATCGCGAGAATCTGGCGCGAAAGCTTGGAACGTCATCTGTTGCGTCGCAGACGCGCTATGCGCTGGAGCACGGCATCGACGTGGAGCACCGCTAGAGTCGTCCGGGAGCCGGTGCGCGCTATATGGCCGCGCGCCGGGTGCCGAGCGACGTCGCCACGCGGCGTGGTGGCTGCGCTGGCGCGAATTCGAGCAGGTAGCCCTCGTTCGTGATCGTGCGAATCGTGCACACGCCGCCGAACGATGCGAGCTTCTTGCGGAGATACGACACATAGACCACGGCGATGTTCGTTGGGTGCGTCGCGATCTCCTCGCGGTGCCAGATCGAGCGGCGCAGTTCGTTCCGCGATACCGGCGTGCCCGCATCGAGTAGCAGCCGTTCGAGCAACTTCAATTCGATGGGGCTGAGCGTCACTGTGCGCGTGCCGTTCGAGAGCGTTCGGGCGCGCCGGTCGAGCTGCAGGCTGCCGAGGTTGCGCAGCCGGGATACGGGCCGCACGCAGCCGTTGGCGAGCATCTGACACCGGACCGTAACGACGGCCGGCGACGATGACAGGAGCGCGAAGTCGTTGGCGCCTGCCGCTACAGCGGCAATGACGTCGGCCACCGAGGGGGCCAGGAACAGAATTGGCAGCGAGCCCGCGGCAACGCGGGCGCGGCGAACGATGCCGAGCGCGTTTTTTGCGCGCCCGTCGATCACCAGCACGGTGCCGTTTTGCGGTGAGGCCACGGCCACTGCGCGGCTGGTCGGGAGCACGTTCAACAGCATGCCGGCCGACACGAGCCCCGACAAGCATCGCGGCGGAGCGTCGCTGATAACCGTGATCGTGCGGCGTGACGTACTCGTGGGCCGCGCCGACGATGGGCTAGGGCAGGCGGCGAGCACCAGGGCGGGATTGGCGAGCATAGGCAGCCGCTGCGCAGTGATGGAGCGAGGATTTTGCGCGAGCGCCACGGATTCGGCAAGCGGTGATGACAAAACCGGCGGGCAATCGCCGACACCTGGCGGTTGCTAGCCGTTGCTAACCGTTACAACGCCACGCACAGATCGGCCGCGGCGTCGAGCTCTTCGACCGCGCTGATCACCGCGGAAGCGGCGCGGCTGAAGGACCCGTTCGTCGGGCGCAACTCCGCGGTGGCCGCCGGCAGAGACAATGTGTTCATTGGGTGGTCGGCACGATACACGGCCTCGTGATAATTGTACGCGGCCGCCAACGCACGGCCGCGTGTGCGGTTGTCCGCGGCGGCAACGGTGTCGCCGAGCATGGCGTACGCCTCCGACAACTCGATCAGCGCGAACGACAGCGGCAAGGCCCATCCACCCGGTGTGAGTCGTGCTATCCGCTCGGCGGCCGCATCAACGACGTGGCGCGAGCCTAGGGCGGCACCAGCCGTCGCGGCGCCGCCAAGCGCGGCGAACAGCGCGCGGGGCACCGTGGTTCGGGCAACGATTGCCGCGAAACAGCGCAGCGCGGTTCGATGCCTGCCGGTTTCGTGCAGCACCTGCGCGATGTTGCTCAGGATCTCCGTCTGCAGGCGCGGCGCGCCATGCGCGGCGTGGAGCGCATGGCCGCCTTCGATCAGCGCGCGGTCGAAGTCGCGCGCCACGGCGGCGTCAACGAGCAGGCCGCCGTGCGCGAGGCACGACTGTTCGGTGCAACCCGTGTCGTCCGCGACGAGCGCGGCGGCGTGATACCAGCGCCGCGCTTCCGGGTGATTGCCGCGCGCACGCGCCAGGCTCGCGAATCCGAGCCACGCCCGCGTGGTGAGCTCGGGCTCTGCCGACGTCTCGCCCAGCCGCTCGATTTCCTGGTACAACAGGCGAGCCGATTCGGTTTCGTCGAGACGCCGGGCGATTCGGGCACGGTAGGACAGCACCCGTCCGCACTCGAGCACGCGGGCAGGAGGGATCAGGCGTTCCAGGAGCGTGAGCCAGGTGGTGGCCAGATGCAGAGCGCCAGCTTCATCGATGTCCGCTGCCAAGCGAAGGCCCGCGCTCACGAACGTGAGTTCGCTCTCCGATGCGAGGTGACTGGCCAACTCCGGGGCCAGGCGAGTGCGTTCCGGACCGGCCGCTTCGACATAGCGCTGCAGCATCAGCGCGGCGGCCACCCACACCTGGTCGTCGGCGCCAAACGACCGGCGGGGCGCCAGCGGCGCCACGTCTCGGCTATACGCGTCAAGCGGCGGGTACGACGGTAGCACGATGTTGAGTGTCCGATAATAGTAATAGCATCATAACGCTCCGGCGGCACGGGCGCGACGACGAATTGCGCGCCGGGCACGACTCGCCTCGCTAAAATTGCTTGCCGGCACCGCGTCGCGCGATACCGGGCGGCAACCGCTTCGGCCCCCACCAATCTCCTCTGAATTAAGTGAGCCAAGTCACCGATCGCACGTTACCTTGGTCTCGTCGGCCGCTCCGAACGGACTCCGGTCGTTCGCCTCCCTCCCGCGCGCCTCTCCCCGTGCCCGCAACTTCCTTCCCGCCGCCTCGCAGGGCAACGAATGCGATTTGTCTACCGGGCATTGTGCGCCGTCGCACTTGCCGGTTGTGCCGACTCCAAAACCCTCACCGAAAGCAAGACCACGCCGGCCGCGCACATTCCGGCGGGTGGACAGCCGGGATCGAGTGGGCCGATCGCCCCGGCCGGCCAGCGTAACGTTTCCGACTGGCTCGATTCGCTGTTCGTCCACCAACTTGGCCGCGTGGACATTCCCGCCGACGGCTTCTCCCTAGCCTCGGACGCGGTGCATCCGGACATGGCGTGTCCCACGGGCGCCTGGAACGGCGCGCGCTGCTGGTTGATCTATACGCCATACAAGAACTCTGATCCATCGCTGGAGAACCCGGCCGTGCTCTACGCGGCGAGCGACACCACGTGGATCACCCCGCCGGGCGTCAGGAATCCGATCATTCCGTATCCCGGCATCGGCTACAACTCCGATCCCGATCACGCCTTCGACCCCGTTACGGGCCGACTGATCCAGGTCTTCCGCGTCGTGGCCGACACGTTCAACACCATCATGATCATGTCTACGGCCAACGCCCGGCAGTGGACCAAACCTGTCGTCGCGTTTCGCGAGCGCGCGCACGACGCCGTGTCGCCGGCGCTGATCATTGAGCCGGACCGCGTCGCCAAGCTGTGGTACGTGCGCACAGGAACGGCCGGGTGTGCCTCGGCGGCGAGTACCGTGCAATTCCGAACGGCCACGCCGGACAGCGCGTCGGGCTACGAGGGGGCGGAGTGGTCCAAGCCGGTCACCGTGAACCTCTCGCTCCCGGGCTACGTGATCTGGCACCTCGACGTGATCGAAGTGGCGCCGGGCGCCGGGTATGTGGCGCTCATTGCCGCGTATCCGCGCGGGTCGAATTGCGCCACGGGCGACATGTGGCTCGCGTCGAGCGCCGACGGCATGACCTGGCACGCGAGCGAGATGCCCATGCTCTGGCGCAACATGACCGCCGCCAAGGACCGGCAGCTCTCGACCTGGTATCGCGGCACCATGCGTTACGACGTGGTCTCCGACTCGCTCGACATTTGGCCGTCGGCCATGACGAAGACGTCGTGGAACGTGTATCACGCACGGTTCAAACTCTCCGAAATGCTGGCGATGCTCGCGACGGTAAAACCGGGCGAATACAAGCCGAGCTTTGCGATCGCCAACCGCGTGCCTGCGCACATGCCCTGAGCCGGAGGCCCGTGGCTATTCGGCGCGCAACGCGGCCGTCGGATCGACACGCGTCGCCCGACGGGCCGGCAGATAGCTCGCCACCAGCGCGATGAGACCGAGTGCCACGGGTACCGCAGCGAACGTCGCCGGGTCCGTGGCGGTGACGCCGTACAGCATTCCGCCCAATGCGCGCGTCGCTACCGCGGCCGCGACCAAGCCCGTGACGATTCCGATCGCGGCGAGCGTGAGGCCCTCGCGCAACACCATCCGCATCGCATCGCCGGGTGCCGCGCCGAGTGCCATGCGCACCCCGATCTCGCGCGTCCGCTGCGCCACGGTGTACGACATCACGCCGTAGATACCGACCATCCCCAACACCAGCGCCACGACGGCGAACAGCGCCAGCAGTAGCATCGTGAACTCCTGTCGCGCCGCCGATCGGTCGATTACGGTTGCCATCCGTTCCACGTTGCTCACCGGGGTGCCGGGCGCTACCTGCGCCACCACCTCGCGCAGCGCGACCGCTAACGCTGTGGGGTCGCGCGACGTGCGCACGACCAGCGAGATGGAGTTGGGCGGGACCTGCGCGAAGGGACGGTACACGGCTTCCTGCGACGTGCCAGTCAAGCTGTCGAGCCGCACATCCTTCACCACGCCAACGATCGTGATCCAATCACTCGGCCACGGATTGCCGATCCGCTGGCCGACGGCGTTTCCGCGCGGCCAGAAATGTTTGGCGAATGACTGACTCACCACGGCGACCGGCGGACTCGCGGATATGTCCGTTGCGTCGAGCGCGCGGCCGGCGAGCACCGCTATCCCCATCGTTGACAGATAGTCGGGGGTGATGCTCTCGACGTGATCGGCCATCGGCAGTGTGCCATGCTTCAGATCCTCGTACTGCCCGGCGACGCGAATCGCCAGCTCTCCCATGCCGCCGGCCATCGGAAGATTGTCCACGGCGCCAGCGGCCTCCACACCCGGCAGGGCGCGAATACGCCGGAGCAGACCGTCTACCAGTGGCTGAATCGTCGCGGGATCGGCAAACTGCGTTTTCGGCGGGCTCACGCGAGCGGCAACAATCGACGCGGCGCGAAATCCGGGATCCACGGCATGGAGCGCCGAGACGCTGCGAACGAGCAGCAGCGCGGACGTCACGAGCAGCACTGCAGCTCCAATCTCGCCGCAGACGAGCATGCTGGCGATGCGGCGATGCGAACTGCCCGCCGTGCGCGATCCGTTACGGAGGACTCGATGCACGTCGCCGTCGCTGGCGCGAAGTGCCGGCAACAGACCAAATAGCGCGGCGGTGATCGCGACGAGCGCCGTAGTGAACGCGAGCACGCGACCATCGATGGAAATGTCGGCGGTGCGCGGAATGTCGGGCGGCAGAATGGCCAACAGCCCGTGTATACCCCACCAGCCGATGACCAACCCGCAGGCGCCGCCGAGAAACGCGAGCACCAGGCTCTCCGTCATCAGCTGCCGCATCAAGCGGCCGCGCGCACCGCCCAGCGCCAGGCGAATCGCCACCTCCTTCGTTCGGGCGGTGGCCCGCACGAGCAGCAGGTTGGCGACGTTCGCGCACGCGATCAACAGCACAACACCAACCACCGCCAGCAGCAAGAGCAAGGTCGTGCGCGCCGAGCCGGTCAACCGTTCCTGCAACGGCGTCACTCGCGCATTGGCCATGTACGTTGCGGCCGGCGTCCAGATCGGGTTTTCCAATCCGATTTTCGGGTAGAGCGTTCGAATTTCCTGTTGTGCCGCATTCTGTGTGACACCGGCGCGAAGGCGGCCGATCAGCTGATAGCCGCCATCCCCCCAAAAGGCGCCGCTCCTCGAGGGCGGAAGCGTGAAAGGCAACCAGAGTTGCGTATCGCGCGACGGAAAGGCGAATCCGCTCGGCATAATGCCGACGACCGCGTACGGCGCACCCTCAATCATCACAGTTTTGTGAACGAGGCTCGAATCGCCGCCGAACCGGCGCAACCAGAAACCATGACTCAGCACGACCACGTGACTGCGGCCCACTGTATTCTCGCCGGCAGTGAATGCTCGGCCGATCGCGGGCGCTACGCCGAGCGTCGCAAAGAGATTGGCGGACACTGTCGCCGCGTCGGCACGCTCGGGTTCCGCGTCGCCGCTTACACCGACGCTGGTGGCGCGATAGCCGGCGACGCTCGTAAATGATTGACTCAACTCGCCGATTCGCGTCAATTCGGCGAGCGTGCCGCCGTCGATGCTCGCCAGCTCGGTTGGATGCGGATACGGGAGCGGGCGCAGCACGACGGCGTCCACCACGGAGAACACGGCGGTATTTGCGCCAACGCCAAGTGCGAGCGTGAGTATCGCAACCGCGGCGAAGCCCGGAGCGCGTCGAAGGCTTCGGAATGCGTACCGGATGTCCTGCAACAGATCGTCCATGTAATCTCTCCGTCGTTCGGTGCGCGCCGCATGACGGTCGTGCTCGCGCAGTTGCGCGGCGACGGTGTCCAGATCGCCGAGCCGTTCTTGCGCGGCCCGTAGCGACTCCTCCGGCGCCAGGCCCCGCGCCACGTAGTCCGCCGCTCGTAGCTCGAGGTGCAGACGCAACTCGTCGTCGATGTCGGCGTCAACGTTCGGCCCGAAGAAGCGGCGGTATCGCCGCCAGCGATCGATCATTGGCCGCGTCGCATCACGCGAGTGCCGGTGCGACGCGCAGAACCTGGGTCACGGCTCCGGCGTAGCGGATCCACAGTGCGGCCTCGCTCCGAAGATGCGCGCGGCCGGCAGTGGTGATGGTGTAGTACCGAGCCCGCCGGTTGTTCTCTGACAGCCCCCATTCGGATTGCACCCATCCGCGGTCCTGGAGCCGCCGAAGGGCCGGGTAGAGCGAGCCCTCTTCGATCCGCAGCACGTCGTCCGTGGCGCATTCCACCCAGCGCGCGACGCCGTACCCGTGGGCTGGCCCGGCCAGCAGCGCTTTGAGGATGAGAATGCCGAGCGTGCCCTGAAGCAGCTCGCCGGAATCAGGTCGCATGCATCGGTCCCTTGTCAAGGCTATGGGAACAATAGGGCGACTTGCACAGTCGCGCAAGAAGCATTAAGTAGCGGCTGGAGATAAAAATTTGTCATAGTGCACTCGTGTGGCACCACTCGGTTCGGAAACGCTCATGCCTCTCAATCAACGCCCCCTGATCGCTGCGGCGTTCCATGCCGTGGCGCAGGACGCGCGCTATCTCACACGCTCACTCCGCCGCGCGCCCGGGTTCGCGGTAGTGGTCGTGCTCACGCTCGCGCTGGGCGTCGGCGCGACCACCGCCGTGCTGAGCATTGTTGACCACGTGCTGCTACGCTCACTGCCGTTCCGCGATGCCGGCCGGCTCGTCATGATGCTCGAGCGCGATGAGCACGGAACCCTTCGCGTGCCGTCGTATCCCACGGTGGACGATTGGCGTCGCGACCCCGGGGTGCAGCAGGCGTTCACCGGCGTCACGTTCATTCGGGGTGACGGCGTGAGCCTGACGGATGGCGACCGCACCGAGCATGTGACGTCCGCATTCCCCGGCCCCGATTTCTTTCCGCTGCTCGGCGCGCAGCCGCTGCTCGGCCGCACGCTGTTGGCCGACGATCAGCGCGACGGGGCGCCGCCGGTGGTCGTGCTGTCGTACGCGTTCTGGATGCACCGGTTCGGCGGCGACCGCGCCGTCCTGGGCACGCGCATTTCGCTCGACAGTCTTCCGACTACAGTGGTTGGCGTCATGCCTGCGGGCGTGGTCTATCCGACCTTTGCCCAGATCTGGCTGCCGCTCACATCGTACCGCCACCGCGACGTATTGACGCGACGCGGCGTGCACGTTGACAGCCGGACGTTGGCGCGCCTGCGCCCAGGGGTCGATTCGGCGCGCGCCGTGGCCTTGATGCGCACGGTGAGCACGCGGCTGGCGGGTGCGTATCCGGATGAGCAGGCGCACTGGAGCGCAGCGATGTTCCCCATCCGTCAGGAGATTCTGGGTGACGTGACGCCAATGCTACTCACGCTCGGCGCGGCGTCGATCGCCATTCTGCTTCTCGCCTGCTCGAACGTCGCCAATCTGTTGGTGGCGCGCATGTCGTCTCGTGCTCGCGAACTCGCGGTGCGAAGCGCGCTGGGCGCGTCACGAGTGCGGCTCATGACGCAACTGCTCACCGAGAGCGCGCTCCTCGCGCTCGCCGGCGGTGTGCTCGGCACCGGCGTGGCGGCACTCGCCATTGCGACCGCGCGTCGCGTGCTGGCCGGACGATTGCCACGCATCGACGAGTTGGCCGAGGACGGACGCGTGCTCGCGGTGGCGGCGCTGGCATCGCTGCTCACGGCGCTGGTGTGTGGCGCATGGCCGGCGGTGCGCGCCACGCGTCCGGCCAGCGGAGAAACCCTGCGCACCGGTGCCATGGGTTCCGGCAGCGTGCGGGCCGACGCGCGCCTCCGCCGCGCACTGGTGACGCTGCAATTCGCGCTCGCGCTCATTCTGCTCGTCGGCGCCGGACTGCTGTTGCAGAGTTTTCGTCGCGTAGTTGCTGTGCCACTCGGGTTTGAGCCCCAGGGGCTCGTGACGGCACGCGTGTCGCCGCCGGCCGACAAGTACGGCACGCCGGAGCAGGCGCGCGCCCTCTACGACCGATTGCTCGCGTCGATGCGCGCGGTGCCCGGAGTGAACAGCGTCGCGCTCATCCAACATTTTCCGCTCAGCGGTGCGTCAATGGCAACGCCCATCGACGTGGGCGGCGGAGCAGCGAACGACACGTCGGCGAACGAGGCCTACTATCGCACTGTCTCCGACGGCTATCTGTCTACGATGCACATGTCGATGGCGGCCGGACGCTGGTTCGATGCCGCGGACCTGCAATCGCCGGGTGGCGCGTTCGTCGTCAACCAGACGCTGGCCAAACGCTATTGGCCAGGCCAGAGTGCCATTGGCAAGCGCATCACGGTGCACCGTGCGTCGCAGGCCCGCGCCGACTTCGGGCAGCCACTGGCCGGCGTGGTGGTGGGTGTGATCACGGACGTGCATGACGTGAGTCAGGACGTTGCGCCAAACCCCGAGGTCTACGTGCCGTTCACGCTCGAGGTGTGGCCCTGGGTAACGCTCGTGGCGCGGGTGCGCGGAGGCATTGCGACCAATGAGGCATTGCGACGCGCGGTGCGCAGCGTGGAGCCGGCATTGCTGGCTGCGAGCCCGGCAAGTGCCGATGGATTTACGCCGGCCGCGGATCTACTCTCGGGAGGTCGCGAGTCGCGACGATTCATGTTGGGGCTGGTGGGGCTGTTTGCGGGCTGCGCACTCGTGCTCGCGGCGATCGGCATGTACGGCGTGGTGGCGTACGGCGTTGCGCAACGCACGCGCGAGCTCGGCGTTCGGAAAGCGCTCGGCGCCACGGACGCAATGATCGCCGCGCTGGTGGTTCGCGAATCGATGACGCTCGCGGCGGTGGGCGTTGCCATTGGTTGCGCCGGCGCATGGGGCGGGGCGCGTCTCATTCGCGGACTGCTGTTCGATACGGGGCCAGGAGATCCCGTGCCGTATCTGGTGACGATCGGTTTGTTGGCGACAGTCGCTTTGATCGCGACGTATCTGCCGGCCCGGCGAGCGATCCGCCTCGACCCCACGATCGCCATGCGCGGGGATTGACGCCGGCCATTGTCAAGGCGAATGCGACGAAGGATCGCTCTCCGGGGAAAGCGATCCTTCGGTGCGCGCAAAACGACAACGCGGGCTTACAGCGCCGGCGTCGCCTCGGCGCTCGTGGCCGCCGACGCGATATCGCGCTCTCGGTGTGCAGCACGGAGCATGTTGACAGCGGTATAGACCACCACCACAACGACGAGCCACTGCATGACCGTGAGCGGCAACGATTTGACGATGAACGCCGCGATCAGCACGGCGGGGATACCTGCCAGCGTCATGCCGAGCATGGCGCGGACATCAAACCCACCGGTGCGCACGAACCGGATGCTTGCCATGGGCATGAGGAACGCACACGAACCCATCATGATCGGATAGGCGGTGGTCGCGTTCATGCCGAGCATGCTCACCAGGATCATGCACGGCGCGTACAGCCCGATGCCAAGCGTCATCAGCGCGCCGAAAATGAAGTTCCCCACAATGCCGATGGCCAGTGAACTGCCCGACAGGCCGAGCAATTCGCCGCCGGCCGGCGTGAGGTGCAGCGACTTGGCCGTCATGATCGCCGCGGCGGCGAGCAGGCAGACGCCCATGCCAATCTGCACCTTGCGGCGCGACCAGGACGACACCACGCCGGCACCGAGCCACGCACCGAGTACCGCGGCGGCGATCATGGTGATGAGCGTTTTACTATCGACCGGAACGATCTTGGTGTAGATGAATGCCTGGATGACGGTGGGCATCACGTAGCCCACGTTCAACGTGCCCGGAATCTTCTCGTCGCGCACCAGTCCCCATTGGCGAAACATCGACGTAGTGGTGGCGTAGGAGCCGATGCCGAGCGTGTCGAAGAAGTTGGCGACGAAGCTCACCCCCCAGATTGACGGCGGTGAGGCGACCTGTTCGCCTGCCGCGGCGCGCTTGCGCAGCGCGTTGACGAAGACGATGAGAAACGCGAGGGTGACCAGCGCGAGCGCAACGAACAGAGCGTCGCGTGCGGTCGTCGAGCCGGCTGGGGCGGGAATCTGCATGGATCGCGGAGGGGTCAGAAGGTTGGCGGTCTACTAGACGATGCCACCGGGACCGTGCCTGCGGTAGGGGAGGGCACGGACGATGTGTAGGAATCTGGTCGCGGCTTGCGAGGGGTCAACCGTACGGATAGTGTATCCCCTCCAATGCGCGCCACTTCCTACTCGCACAGAAAAGAATGACACGCCGCTTGCCAACTGATGCTAATGCCGTGGCGCCGGTTGCGTCAAACGCTATCGCGCCGCGCCCCGGCGCGATCCCGATTCAGCGGCAGACCATTGCCAGCATGACCGTGGTGGCAATGCGGGAACGCATTCTCCGCGGCGAGTACCCCGAGGGGGAGCCGCTGCGCCAGGACGCGCTCGCCGAAGACCTGGGAGTGAGCCGAATTCCGGTTCGCGAAGCCCTGCGGCAGCTCGAAGCGGAGGGGCTCGTCACTTTCAGCCCGCACCGCGGCGCCGTGGTTTCTGTCCTCTCGCTCGAGGAAATCGAGGAGCTGTTCGAGCTCCGCGCCGAGATCGAGGGCAATCTGCTGCGGCGTGCGATTCCCAAGATGACCAAGGAGCACCTGGACCGCGCCATCGACGTGCTCGACGAGTTCGAGGATGCGTTCGCGGCGGGCGAATCGGCGCCCTGGGGCCAGCTGAACTGGCAGTTCCATTCCGCGCTGTACGCGCCGGCGAACCGCAACGTCACCATGGGCGTGTTGCAGAAGCTCCATCAACACAGCGACCGGTACTTTCGGCTGCGAATGTTCCTGGCGCACGGCGGCGGCAGTCCCAACGATGAGCATCGCGCGATCTGGGCTGCGGTGGCCGACAAGGACGTCGAGTCCGCGGTGGCGCTCATGAACAGCCACATCCTCGATGCGGCCACGTCCCTGATCTCGATGTTGCGCGAGCAGCGCTCGGCCGCTCCAGCCCCGAAGTCGAACGGTCGGTGACGGCGCCGGCGAGGCTCCGCCAGTTCATTGGAGGCAACTGGCAAGTAAGTGCGTCGGATGCCTGGATTGACGACATCAATCCGTCGGACTCGTCGGATATCGTCGCCCGTGTGCCGTGCGGAACGACCGACGACGTTCACGCCGCCGTTCGCGCCGCCGCAAATGCCCTGGACGCGTGGCGGGCGACCACCGGGCCGGCCCGAGCTGAATATCTGTACAAATGGGCCGTCGCGATCGGCGCACGCTCGGAAGAGATTGCGCAGCTGTTGGCGCGGGAGGTGGGAAAGCCGATCGGCGAGGCGCGCGGTGAAGTTGGCCGATGCGGGGCGGTGCTCCGCTACTACGCCGGCGAGGCCGTGCGGGCGACCGGCGACCTCATTCCCGCCCAGGCCGCAGGGGCGCTGCAGTTCAGCATGCGCCAGCCGCTTGGCGTGGTGGCACTGATTACGCCGTGGAACTTTCCGTTGGCCATTCCGCTCTGGAAAGCGGCGCCGGCATTAGCATTTGGCAATACCATTGTTCTAAAGTCCGCCGAGTCGTCGTCGCAGTGCAGCGTGGCGCTCGCCGAGTGCGCCGCGGCGGCGGGGCTGCCGAACGGAGTGTTCAACGTCCTGCTCGGCGCGGGCGACGTCGTGGGCCCAGCGCTGATTGCCGCGCCCGACGTGCGCGCCGTGAGCTTTACCGGATCGGGCCGCATTGGAGCCGTTGTCTCCGTAGCCGCGGCCGCTCGTAACATCCGCTACCAGACGGAAATGGGCGGCAAGAACGTGGCGATCGTGCTGGCCGACGCCGATCTCGAGCAGGCAGCAGTGCTCGTGGCAGGCGGCGCCATGCGCTACGCCGGTCAGAAGTGCACCGCCACCAGCCGCGTGATAGTGGCGCGCGAAGTCGAAAGTCAGTTTCACGACGCGCTGCGCGCGCGGGTGGCCGCGTTGCCCATTGGTCCCGTCACGGATGCCTCCGCGGCCGTGGGCCCGGTGATCAGCAGCCAATCGCGGGCCTCCATTGCCGCCGTGCTCAACGAAATGGACGCCGAGCGCATCTACGTTGGTGAGATTCCCGCGTCGCCGGATTTTGCTAACGGCTACTTCGTGGCGCCGACGATCTTTCGTGGTGCCGCCGCCGAGTCGGCGCTCGGTCAGCGCGAGTTGTTCGGGCCCGTGCTCGCCTCGTTTGTTGCCGACGACCTGGAGCATGCCATCGCGTTGGCGAACGGAACCCAGTACGGCCTGAGCGCCGCGCTGTTCACGCGCGACATTCGGAGCGCGCTGCGATACATCGACCGCATTGACGCCGGCATGGTGCGCGTGAACGGCGACACCACCGGCGTTGACCCGCACGCCCCGTTCGGTGGCGTGAAAGGATCGAGTTCCGGTACGCGCGAACAGGGCACCGCGGCGCGCGATTTCTACACCGAGATCAAGACCGTTCAGATCAACCCGTGATGAGGCGGTCGATGTCCCACGCGATGATTTCGGCCGCGGAACTCGTCTGACGCCCAAGGTCGAGTCGTCGTACGACCGGGTCTATGCGGCGGTGCGGAAGATTCCCGCCGGCCGCGTGTCCACCTATGGCGCGATTGCGCGCGTGGCCGGGCTGGATGGTCAGGCGCGCCTCGTGGGCTATGCGCTGAGCAACCTGCCCGACGGCACCGCAGTGCCATGGCACCGAGTAATCAACGCGCAGGGCAAGCTCAACCCGGAACGCGCCGCGTCGAGTTCCGGCATCACCCAACTCCTTCGCTTGCGGCGCGAAGGAGTGAAGGTGGACGCGGCGGGACGCATCTCACTCGCCAAATTCGGATGGCGAGTGACAAAGAAACCGACGCATCACGTTACTTGAAGATGCCGAAGTGTCCGAGAACGTACCACAGAACGATGAAGATGATTACGGTGCTGAAGCAGCCACCGCCCAGCTTCTTCGCTCCATATCCGGCGGCTACTCCGCGCAGCAGTTTGCTCATGGCGTCTCGTGGGAATGGGTGATTGTCGCGGCAGGCAATTGCACGGACTATACCGAGGACATTTGCCCGTCCGAATTCGCGGACGGCGGGCCATGCCCATGAACTTGTTGATTCGAGCTAACGCGTAACGTGGCAAGAGGTTCCCGCGCTAACACGCCGGGTGCCGCACCTGGACTCGTCCGTGCCTTGTTGCGGGGAGTGAACGTAGTCGCAGCTTCAACTCCTCGTCACAACCCGGATCATGCGCCCCCTACAACGCGCGGTAATTACCGCTTTGTCCGTCGCCCTCACGTTCCCGTTTGTTGCAGCACCCCTCGCCGCGCAGGCAGCGGGAACGGGCACCGTGCTTCACGTCACACCGTACGTTGGTGCAATGGTTTTTGGCGACTATTTGAAAGGGCCGCTCGGCACATCGCTCAGCAACGCGCCGGGCCTGTTGTACGGTGCGCAAGCCAACCTGTCGTTGGCGCCGAACGTGTCGCTGTTCGGCAACTTCGG
>JBEPWA010000020.1:0-65386 GCA_041690755.1 Gemmatimonadaceae bacterium
CCACCGCACCACCGCACCACCGCACCACCGCCTAATCCCGCTCCCTCATCCACGAATCCTCGAGCACCTGTACCGGCTTGAGGTAATCGCGGCCGCCAACGGTGAGCTTGGCCGTATAGACCCCCGGCTTGATCGTGGCCGCGCTCCCTCGGCCGACGCTCCCACACGATGTGTCAGGCGCGCCGCCGGCTGCTCCGCCGCCGCCGCCCGCCCCGCCGCGTCCGTTTCCGGCAGCGACGGCGATCATTGGTGAGCCGAGCGTCCACTGCAGCCGGTGGATGCCGGCGCCAGACGGCCCGTTCGAGGTGCAGAGCGTCCGCCCCGAGGGATCGAGGATCGACAGCGTGACGCCGCCCGACACGGGCGCCTTGAGGTAGTAGCTGATCGCCGTACCGCGGGCCGGATTCTCGCCCTCGAACTTCTTGTCGCCGCCCACGTCCGCGTCCGTGCGGATGTCAAACAGATAGGCGATGGCCGGCCGCACGTCGAACAACGCGATATCCTGCGCCGCCACGGCGGGGGCGAACTGCTGCAGAGCGGTAATGTCGTCGGCAATCCACAGGCTGCGCCCGTGTGACGCGGCGATCAGATCGCCGTCGCGCGGATGGATGAGAATGTCATCCGTACGCACCGTCGGATAGCTGTTCATGAACTTCTGCCAGTGCGCGCCGGCATCGAGCGAAATGAAGATGCCAAGATCGGTCCCGGCGTAGAGCAGATCCTTGTTCCTGGGATCCTCGCGCACCACCTGCACGTTGCCGAACGGCGGCAGCGTGGCGGAAATGTTCTGGAATGTCTTGCCGTAATCGTGCGTGACCAGGATATACGGCTTCATGTCGTCGGAGCGGTGCCCGTCAATCGAGACGTACGCCGTGCCGGCGTCGAAGTGCGACGCGTCGATACGAGAAATCCAATACGGGTTCGCACCATCGAGCGCACCTTGCGGCAGCCCGGTGACGTTCGCCGACACGTTGGTGAACGTTACGCCGCCGTCACGGCTCACCTGCAGGTTGCCGTCGTCGGTGCCGGCCCACACCACGCCCGCCGTGACCGGAGATTCCGACACTGCGGTGAGTGTGCTGTACGACGTCACGCCGTCGTTCTTCGACAGTTGCGGCAACGTGCCGGCCACACCCATCAACGTCACGGTGCACCGATCCACCTGCTTGGTCAGATCGGGACTCGCCGTCCAGCTCTCGCCACGGTTGGCCGACTTGAACAACCGGTTTCCGCCAATCCAGATAGTGTTCGGGTCGTGCGGCGACATGACGAGCGGGGTGTTCCAGTTGAAGCGGTAGGTGTCGCCCGGCCGCGCGTTGAGGACGTTTGCCGCCCCGCCGCGTCCACCGCCTGCGCCGCCGCGGCCAGCTGCCGCCGGCGAGACAATGCGCCCATCGACACATGCCGGTGCGGCCGCTTCGGCCTCCGGCGCCGCCGCCGCGCCGCCGGCACCCGCCGCACCCCGGCCGCGGCCGCCGCGACCGCCACCGGCGACCGCAGCGGGGGCTGCCGGACGAATGCTCTGCGATTTGCCCGTGCGCACATCGGTGCGCGACGCCGAGCCGTCCTGCGATGAGGAATATATAATATTAAAATCAGTAGGATCGACTGCCGTCTGGAACCCGTCGCCGCCGGTCAGGTGAAACCAGTCCTTGCCGGTGATGCCAATGCGCCCGCGCGTCGCGCTCGGACCGGCCCAGCTGTCGTTGTCCTGCATGCCGGTGTAGACGTAATACGGATGCCCCATGTCCGCCGACACCCAGTACGACAGCCCTGTCGCCATGGTGCGCACGTACTCCCACGTCTTGCCCTGGTCCCACGTCACCATGAAGCCGGCGTCATTACCGCGCAAAATGTGTTTCGGGTTGTGCGGATCGATCCAGAACGCGTGCTGGTCTTCGCCCATGTTGAAGAACCCACCCGCGGCGTCGAGCTGCAGGAACGTCTTGCCGCCGTCGAGCGAGCGCCCCGGATGCACGCCGGCCACGTAGAGCGTGTTGTCGTTCGTCGGATCGACGCGAATCTGGCTGAAGTACATCGAGCGCGCGTTGCAGTTGCTCACCGCGGTCCAGGTGCGACCCTTGTTGCTCGAGCGAAAGATGCCCGAGCGCTCACCGTCGAGCGCCGGCGGAGTGCGATTGGTGTCGGCTGGCGCTGCCCCTGCGCCTCCACGACCGCCGCCAAATCCACGGCCTGGTCCGGCGTTGTTGCACCAGTCGTACGTGCCGCCGCGGCCCGCACCCGCGCCCGCGCCCGCGCCGGCGGGTGCAACCGGCGGCGCAGCAACCGGCTCGGCGTCCGCCACTTCGATCTCGGCGTAAATGACATTCGGATTCGACCGCGCCACATCCAGGCCAATGCGTCCATACGTGGACTTAGGCAGTCCGTTCGTCAGACGAGTCCACGTGCGGCCGGCGTCGTCAGACTTCCATAACGCACTGCCCGGGCCGCCGCCGTTGAAGCAGCAGCCGCTGCGCCGGCGCTGATAGCTTGCCGCGTAGAGCACGTTGCTGTTCGACGGATCCATCGCAATGTCCGTGAAGCCGGTGTTCTCGTCGATGTACTTGATCTTGTTCCAGGTGTTGCCACCGTCGGTCGTCTTGTAGATGCCGCGGTCCGCGCTCGGTCCGAACAGGTGGCCAGGCGACGCCACGTACACCACGTCTGGATGGCGCGGGTCGATGACGATTCTGGCAATCGTCTGCGTCTCGCGCAGTCCAATGTTCGTGAACGTCTTGCCGCCATCTACGGTCTTGTAGATGCCGTCGCCGTAGGTGGACGACTGGCGGTTGTTCGCCTCGCCGGTGCCCACGTAGACAATGTTCGGATTCGTTGGATGAATGGCGATGTCGCCGATTGACGCCGCGCCGTAGCTGTCGAACACCGGCTCAAAGGTCGTGGCGTTGTTGTCAGACTTGAACACGCCGCCCGTAGCGTAGCCTACATATATGATGCTCGGGTCACTCGGCGCCGCCTCAATGTCGTCAACGCGTCCGCCCATGCTCGCCGGCCCAACGGACCGGAAGCGGAAGGACGCCAGCAACGGGTTGGCCGACTGGTTGATCATCGCGCTGTCGCGCGCTTGAGCAACGGCAACCGAGGAGAGCAGGGCGCCGGCGCCAATTGCGGCGAGAGTGGCCAGGAGGAGATGGGACGCAGATCGCGACATATGAGTCGATGGCGAATGAGATGTTGCAACAGGAGATCGCAGGAGCTTATCACCGTGCGGCCAGTCACGCGAGATACAAACGCGTTGCGGACCTGGTCTCGGCTGTCAGTGCAGTGTTCGCGTCCAGAGCACGAAGTAGGTCGGACGGTGATCCGTGCTCCCCTGGCACTCCTCCGCGCATCGAGCCTCCAACTACTGGTTTATCGGTAGATGAAAAAGCCGGAGAGTTCTTATCGACGGGTGTTTCCGTAGTTGGAGCACGCTAAGAACTGGCCCATGGCTTTGACGTCGCCTGCGCCGGCACATAGTCTCAATGCACCGCTCACAACCACGGCTCGGGCTTCATGCGCCGCCTTTGCTTTGCCGGTTCCGCCGCAGCATGTCTCCTCGCGCTCGCCAGCTCCACGCGAGCGCAGCAACCGGAGCATCCAACTCGCTCGCTTGGCGCCATCGTCGGCACGTCGTCCGAGCTGCTTGGCAATTCTGCCACCGTGCGGCCGCTCTCCAATGGGCAGCTCCTGGTCCACGATCCGGCTCGGCGACGCGTGCTACTCTTCGACTCCAATCTGCAGCGCGCGGCGATAGTTGCCGACACCACGAGCCAGACCGCCAACGCATACGGGCACGGGCTCACCGGCCTCGTGCCGTTCACCGGTGATTCGTCGCTGATGACCGACGTCAGCACCGGCACTTTTGTCGTGCTCGATCCCGTGGGGAAAATCGCGCGCATCATACGCTTCAACCGAACAGCCAATCGCGCCCTGACGCGCTTGCCGAGTGGAGGGCTCGCGTTCGATCACGCCGGCCATCTGTTGTATCGTGCACCGCCGCCCTTCTATCTATCGCTGCTCGCTCCGGACTTCGTTGGCGATACTCTCATGGTGGGGCCGGACTCGGTGCCCATTCTGCGAGCCGAGCTCGCCACGGGCCACGTGGACACCCTCGCGATGCTCGAGGCGCCTCGCGCGCGCCAGGCCGTCACACGCCGCGGTCAGGGACTCGGCGGCAACGGACATCCGGCATTCAATCCCATTCCGGCCGGCGACGACTGGACGATGCTGAACGACGGCACGCTGGCGGTGGTCCGAGTCCACGACTATCGCGTCGAACGCGTCCGGTCTGATCGGCATCTCGTCGCGGGGCCGGTGATTCACGTTCCAATGGTTCGCATCCCCAACGCCATGAAGGTCCTTCTCGTGGCCGGTCTCCGTGCCGCGGATTCGTTGGCGGAACGGAGTGAGCCTTCGCCGCCAGGAACACCGCGATTCGCGGTGGTCGAACCGGGCGACCTGCCGGACTTTCAGCCGCGATTCACGGCCGACGCGGCGCGCGGCGACGCCGACGGCAACGTGTGGGTGCACGTGAATCCGGCGGCGTCGCCGGGCCTCGGCCTGACGTACGATGTCATCAATCCGAGCGGCGTGTTGATCGATCGCGTCCAGTTTCCCGACGGCTCCACGCTTGTCGGCTTTGGGCCGGGCGTGGCGTATCTGTTGATGTCGGCCAACGGCGGCGTGCATCTAGCCGCGGCACACATCCACTAACATGCGCATAAGTCTCGCTGTTGCGACACTCGCGATAGTCGCCTGTAGCGCCGCTCCACGGTTCCCAACCAGTACCTCACCGACAGACGCGTCAACTGCGCCGCTGAACGACGCGGAGCGTGCGCGCCAGGCGCTGAGCCGCCTCACGTTTGGCGCGCGTCCCGGCGATCTCTCCGCCGTGGAGCGGATGGGCGTGGATCGCTGGATCGACCGCCAGCTGCATCCCAACGACATTCCCGATCCCGTCGCGGATAGCGTGCTCGATCGGCTGGACATCACTCGCAAATCCGCATTCGACCTGAACGCCGATTATCCGCTGGCCATCGAGTTCGGCCTCAATCCGGTGCAGCGGGTGGACGCGCCCAAGAAGCCCGCGGCAACCGCAAACCCGACGACCGCGGTGGCCGAGCTCGCACGGCTGCGCGCCCAGGCCGACGCAGTGAACCAGCGCGGCAATCTTGTCGTGCGCCTGGGGCAGTCGCGCAACATGGCGACGCGCGAGCTGCTTCCGTCGGTCCTGCTCCACGCGACACTCAGCGATCGTCAGCTGCTCGAGGTGATGACCGATTTCTGGGAGAATCATTTTTCGGTGAGCGTGGACAAGATGCCGAACCCGTTCACGCTCGTGGATTACGACCGCACCATTCGCGCGCACGCACTCGGGAAGTTCCGAGACCTGCTTGGCGCGGTGGCGACAAGTCCGGCGATGTTGTTCTACCTCGACAACTATCAGAGTTTTGTCGACAGCCTGCACCCCACGCTCACGGAATGGCAAGTGGAACAGCGGCGCGCGGCACATCCGCCACTCGGGGACACGGCGTTCGTCCATAGCGTGCACCGGCGCCGCACCGGCAATAACGAGAACTACGCCCGCGAGTTGATGGAACTCCACACACTCGGCGTTGACGGTGGATATACGCAGAAGGATGTGCAGGAAGTGGCGCGCAGTCTCACCGGATGGGGGATTTCGGACTTCCAGTTCGGCGGCCGCTTTGCATTCACGCCAGCGCAGCACGATGCCGGCGACAAGCTCGTGCTGGGCGTGCGCATTCCTGGCGGTCGCGGCATTGAGGACGGACAACAGGTGCTGGACATTCTGGCGCGCCACCCGTCCACTGCGCACTTCATCGCCCGCAAGCTCGTGGTGCATTTCGTGAGTGACAACCCGCCGCCCGCACTCGTGGAGCGTGCCGCGCAAACGTATCTACGCACCGACGGCGACATTCGCGAAGTGTTGCGCACCATCATCACCTCGCCGGAATTCAACAGCCGCGCTGCGTACCGCGCAAAAGTGAAGTCGCCGTTCGAGCTCGTCGCCAGCATGCTGCGCGCCATGAACGCAGCGCCGGACACCACGCAACAGACAGTGCAACTTCTCGCGCGGATGGGTCAACCGGTATTTGGCCGCCAAACGCCGGATGGGTGGCCGGACGATGCAGCGTCGTGGATGAACACCGGCGCGCTCATGAACCGCGTGAACCTCGGCGAGCGGGCCGGCGCGAATCAGCTACCAACGGTGAACCTTGCGCACTGGCGGCCGACGCGTGCGCTGTTGGCGATGGGCGCCACCGAGCAGGTGAACGGCGTGCTGGACGCGCTGTTGGCGGGCGACGCCTCCCCCGCGACGCGCAATGCGTTATTCGAGATCCACTCTCCCCCCCGAACGACGCAGCACATCGGGGAACTGGTGTCGATCGTCCTCGGGTCGTCCGATTTTCAGCGGAGATAGTCTGACCGCGATGTAAAGGCTGGATGCAAAGGAAAGTTGGAGCGACGGGGTCGGGTTGACTACGGTTGCGGGTGTAAGGGTGACGGGTTGATGACTGCAGCTTGTACCCGCGACTCTCACACACAAGACCGTTCTCAACCCGACCCCGTCATTCCAACTTTCCCCAACAATCAGCCCGTACGTGCGCCTTAACGCTTGGCGTTCCACCGGTTGTTACTGACATCTGCGTCCATCCATATCCCTCCATCGATCGTCATCGACTCCACACGCTTCCGCGCCGGAATCACGATCGTCGCGCGCTTCAAATTCTCCTTCCACACCGCCGATGTCTCGTGCACCGTCTCATCGCTTCCATCGGCGAAGTGAATCTTCACGTCGAACGGCGCCGGCATGCCGCCAATGTTATCGACGACCATGCTATATCCCGACGCGGTCTTCGCCGCCTTGTTCACCGCGAGATCGATGTAGCTGTTGCTGAAATACCACGCCGTCCAGTACCAGTTCAAATCCATGCCGGAAACGTTGTTCACCGTATTAAAAAAGTCCCACGGAATTGGATGCTTGCCGTGCCACCGATCCATGAACCCGTGCAGGGCCTTTTTGAACGTCGCGTCCCCAAGCATGTCCTTGAGTGCCAGGTAGCCGAGTGACGCTTTGCCGTAGGCGTTGTTGCCGTAGGCCACGCCCTTGAGCACGTCCTCGGGTGTAATGATTGGCAGGTCCTCGAGCGGAGACGGATCGCTGATCCAGCCGGCCACGCGGAAGTCCTTGTAGAACTTGGTGGCGTACTCCTTTCCCATGTCGGCCGTACCAATCAGATACTCGAACGTCGTGGCCCAGCCCTCGTCCATCATGCCGTAGCGCGTCTCGTTGATCCCCATGTAGAACGGGAAATACGTGTGCGCAATCTCGTGCTCCACCACGAAGCGCGAGAACGTGGTGTCGGCGTTCGACCCGTCGTTCACCATCATGGGGTATTCCATGTCCGCGCTGCCCTGCACGATCGTGGACTTCTCATACGGATACGGCACGCCGGGCCAGTTGTGCGATAGCCAGTCCAGCGAGTGCCGGCCGAACTGCACCATGTGATGGAAATCGGCCGCGCTGTCGTTGAACGCCGACTGCACGCTGGCGCGCCGGTGTGTGGCGTCGTCCACCACCACACTCGCCGCGTCCCACACGTAGTGATCGCTCAACGCGAACGTCATGTCGGGAATGTTGTTGGCGGTGAAGTGCCAGTCGTTGGTGGCGTTCTGCTGCGTCACGCGCTTGCCGGCCATGTCGGCCGCCGTGGCCACGTGGACCGTTTGATCGGAGTTGAACGACGACTGGAACCGTTGGAGCGGCTCGGGCTGCAGTAGCGCCGGCGCATTGGTCAGGGTGCCGGTGCCCCACACCACGTAGTTCGCCGGCACGCGAACGGTGACGTCGTAGTCGTTGAAGTCGCTGTAGAACTCCTGCGAGTCCGTAAAGTCCATCGTGTCCCAGCCGTTGTAGTCGTCGAACACGGCGACGCGTGGATAGAAGTAGGCCAGATAGTACGTGGTGGAGTCGAGCATACCCTCACGGCCCGCCTCTTTGGAGATCTCATAATGCCAATCGAACGACAGCCGCACGGAATCGTGCGGCGCCAGTCGCGTTGGCAGCGCAACTGGTTGCCACGTGAAGTAGCGCGGATCGTTCCGCCACGCCGTGGCCGTGCCATTCACCGAAAAGCCGTCGATGTGCACGCCCGACGTCAAATACGCGTCGGAGGCGCCGCCGTCGCGCGGCGCGCCGGGCTTGTGGATGTTGAGAAAGAGCTTGATCACCACGCGGCTTAGCGTGTCGGGGCTGTTGTTCATGTAGACGATCTGCTCCGTGCCGCGCACGGTGCGATCCGGCGGTGCGGCGGTTACGGTGATCGTGTACCGGCCATGATTCTCCCAGTAATTAGGACCGGGCCGGCCGTCCATGGACCGCGTCCCTTTCTTGAACGCTTGCTGCACCGCACGCGGCATGTACAGCGGTTCCGAGATGGGGGCGGGGAGCAAGGGTAAAACGAAAAACGCCGCCAACGATGAGCGGACGGCAAGCAGCTTTGTCGATGCGAATAAGGAATTGAACATTTGATTGTCCCCGGATCGGCGATTCGTATGCGACGCCATGTTCGTGCGAATGGCGGTGCTCGTAGCCACAACTTCGCGAAAAGCGAAGCGGGAAGAAAGGTGGAAAACGCTTCCCGTACCAGGCCGCCGGGCCATAATCCCGGGTTCCGTTGATCCGCGAGGCCGCAAGCGTGCCCTGCCGAGCAGGCGATACGAGCGCGGCAGGATGCAAAGAAGTAATAATTAGATTTTCTAATAACTCACGGTGGCAGGGTGATGCTGGATATGGTCCAGTCGTTGCAGAGACTGGATCGTGATACGAGAGCCGACGGGTTGGCCTGCGTGTCCGACGGCCGAGATCGCTCCATCCACGGCCGCTGCACCCGCCCAAGGCGAACGATGATCCAGAGACGCGTATCGCGCATGCTTCGGAAGCGCCATCCTCCGTTGCTGGCGCCGCCGGATGCGAAGGACGGCTCGCTCTTTCGCGCGCTGGCCGAACAGTCCATGGAGTTCGTCTCGATCCTCGACGCCGACGGACGCTTCCGATACGTCAGTCCGTCGGTGCGACAAACCCTGGGCTACACGCCGGAGGCGCTTGTCGGCACGTATCCAGTGGACCTCGTCCACGAGGACGACCTCACGACAATGATTGCGACGTATTCGGCCATTGGGCGCGGCGGCCCCGGCGCCGGCGCCGACATGCTCGTGCGGCTCCGCCACATCGATGGCTCGTGGCGCTACTTCGAGGGTGGCGGCAAGAATCTCCTGCACGACCCGGCAGTGCGCGGCATCGCCAGCACGGCGCGCGATGTCACTCAGCGAATCGAAGCCGCACGCACGGCGGCGGCTGCCGAAGTGCGCTTTCGCAGTTTCGTCGAAAACTCGCCCGAGGGCGTGTGGGCGATCGACGCCGCTGGCGCCACCACCTACGTGAATCCCCGAGTCGTGAGTTTGCTTGGCTACAGTGCCGAGCAGTTGCTGCGACGAGCGATCTTCGACTTCATGCCGCCCACAAGTGCCATTGCGGCGCGCGCAATGTTTGCGCACGGCATGACGGCAGCGCCAACCGAACTGGAGTTGATTCGGCGAGATGGCGGGCTCGTAGACGCGCTCGTCACAGTGAGTCCCATTCCTGATGAACAGGATCTGATGTCGGGAATTCTCCTCATGATCAGGGACATCACAGAGCGGAAGAAGAACGACGATCGGATGAGGGAGGCGGTGCACGAGCGCGAGGGGCTCGTCGCATCGCTCGAGACTGAGCGCGCTCGCCTCCGCGAGCAGTTCGCCAAGATGCCTGTGCCGACGTTTCTCTGGGAGGCGCACGGCGATGCCTTCGTGCTCGTGGAGTTCAACGACGCTGCCGCGCCGCTCGTGCGCGGCGGACGTGCGGCGATCGGACGAACGGCGCTCGATACGATCAACGATCTGGCGTGGGACCTCTCCGCGGAGTGCGCGCGTTGCCTGCGCGACGGCGTCGTCATTCGGTGCACCATTGTCGTTGCCTCCGCATCCGGCAACGAGCAGCAGACGTTCGATCTGACCATCGGACCCCAGCCTCCCGACCGCGTGCTGGTGCATGCCGTTGATACCACGGAGCAGACGCGGCTGGCTGGCGAGCTGCGCCAGGCGCAGAAAATGGAGGCCATTGGCCAGTTGGCGGGCGGGGTCGCGCACGATTTCAACAATCTGCTCACCGTCATCGGAGCGCACAGTACGTTCTTGCTGCAGGCCCTGCCCGAGGGCGACGTGCGTCGCGAGGACGCGCTCGCCATTCAGCAGGCCGGCGACCATGCGGCGACGTTGACGCGGCAGTTGCTGGCGTTCAGCCGAAAGCAGCTTCTCAGGCCGGCGGTCACAAATCTGAACCTCGTCGTCGATGACACCCGCCGGATGCTCGGACGCGTGTTGGGCGACGACATCGAGATCGTGCTCGACCTGGCGCCGGCGCTCGGCTGCGTGCTCGTTGACGTTGGCCAGGTTGAGCAAGTACTCATGAACCTCGTGCTCAATGCGCGCGACGCCATGCCGTTAGGCGGGCAGGTGTCGATTACGACGCGTGAGATCGAAATCACACCCACATCGCGTTTGATGCGCGCTGTCGCCGTTCCGGGCCGCTATGCGGTCCTGTCCGTTGTTGACGCCGGAACGGGGATGGACGCCGAAACACGTGCGCGGGCATTCGAGCCGTTTTTCACGACCAAGGATGTGGACAAGGGCACGGGACTCGGCCTGTCAACAGTCTATGGTATCGTCAAGCAGCTGGACGGCTTCATCGATCTCGAAAGCACGCTCGACGAAGGCACGCGGTTCGACGTCTATTTCCCAATTGTGGCCGCTACCGAACCCATCGTGGCGCCGGCGATCGGCCAGGAGCGCATGAACCGCGCAGTCGAGACGGTGCTGCTCGTCGAGGACGACGCGGCGGTTCGTCAGATTGCCAAGCGCGTGCTCGTGCGCGAGGGCTATGAGGTACTGGAGGCGTCCAATGGACGAACGGCCGCTGACTTGTCCGCGTCCCACCACGGCCCGATCGACGTGGTGATCACCGACGCCGTCATGCCAGGCATGACCGGCGCGGCGGTGCTGATCTGCGTCCTCGCCGACCATCCGGATTGCAAGGCAATCCTCATGTCCGGCCACACCGATGACGAAATGACCCGCCGAGGTATCAACTCAGTGGACGTGAGCCTTCTTCACAAGCCGTTTACGCCTTCCGAATTTGCCCGCCACGTTCGCCACGCATTGGACGCCTGATCTATGAATGAGCCCGTCGCTCCGCTGGAACCCCGTGGCGTCGCCCGGGCGCAGGAAACAATCTGCCTCGAATCGATTGGCCAGCTTGCCGGTGGCGTTGCGCATCACTTCAACAACATCCTCACGGCCATTCGAGGGTATACCGAATTGGCGAGCGAGGCCCTGCCGCCGGGCCACGTGTCGAAACTGGATCTCGATGAAGTATGCGCTGCTGTGGATCGCGCGGCGTTCATGACGCGGCAGCTCGTGGCGTTCAGCCGCCGCCAAGCGCTATCGCCGGAATATGTGTGTGTCGCCGCCGCACTCCTGAAAATGGAGGCGGCAATGCACGAGTTGATTTGCGACGGGATCAACATCACTGTCCATGTCGATGATGGCGTGTGCGATGTCTCCGTTGATAGATCGCAGTTCGAGCAGGTGATGCTCAACCTGGTCGGCAACGCGTGCGACGCTATGCCCGGCGGGGGCACGGTGCTCATTCGCGCCGACAACTGGCTTGCCCCCGCGTCGTCCGTGGATGCTGATCACGTGGCGCCCGCCGGCCGCTACGCGCGCATCGCCGTGAAGGACGACGGGTGCGGCATGACGCCCGAAATTCTCGCGCGCGCGTTTGAGCCGTTCTTCACGACAAAGGCGGTCGGCGGCGGTCCGGGGCTCGGCCTCTCCACCGCTCACGGATTCGTGCGGCAATCGGGCGGCTACATCCACATCGAAAGCGCATCGAGCCGCGGCACGCGGGTCGAGATATTACTTCCCCCGGCGCTCGCACTGCTGCCGGGCGGCGGCGCCGTGTCTGGATCAACTGCGCAACTGGAACACTGATGGACACGCTGCGCGCAGGCGGCCAGACCGAGGTGCAGCCGCTTCGGGGGGCAAAGACGATTCTCGTGGCAGAAGACGAAGAGTCGGTGCGACGAGTGGTGGTCCGTGGGTTGCGCGCCGAAGGTTACACCGTGATTGAAGCAAAGAATGGCGAGGACGCGCTAGTCGTGGCTGGTGACTACGGCGGTCCAATTCACCTGGTGATCAGCGATGTGGTGATGCCGCAGATGGACGGTCGCGTCCTGTTCGAGCGGGTGCGCACATGGTATCCGCGTATCCGGTTTCTCTTCGTGTCCGGCTATACGCGGGGCGTGATCGCCGAGGATGATCTCAATCAATCGACCACCGCATTTCTGGCCAAGCCGTTCCGCATCGAGGAATTGTGCGCGGCAGTGCGGCAACTGCTCGATCAACCGCAGCCGGTTGACGACAACTGACCGCGGCGGTGCCAATGCAGGTCGTTGACAACGAGCGCCCGATCGATTTAACTGCTTTCCTGAGCGTCCAACAGCGGACGCCGGAACCACCACCTCTCGAACTCACGTATGTCGCGCTCGATGTGTCGCCCAATGTGTATGTGCTGCGGACTCTCTCCTATGGAGAAGTGGACGGGGCGGGCGCACTCTTGTGACCCGATGAGCTGATCGAGTAAACCTCGGTCACCGCCCGGCCCTCTCCCACGAGAGGGCCGGGCTTTTTTTACGCCCGTCCTTCTCGACTCACCTACTGCTGCAGTCGTCAAGGAGTTCTCAGCAATGGAAAGCAAGCGAAGTACCCGAAGTATCCTGAGGCGCGCACTCGCCGGCGCGTCCACATTCATCGCGTTGGTCGCGTTGGCTACGTTGGCAACTTCCGCCCACGCGCAGCAGGCGGGCACCATTCGCGGCACCGTCACCGACTCGGCCGCCCATTCCCCAATTCCCGGCGTGCAGATCGTCGTGCTCGGCTCGGCGCGCAGCGCGGCGACCAACGATCAGGGGCAGTTCACCATTCGAAATGTGCCGGCCGGACCGGTGTCGCTCGCCGCGCAGCGGATCGGTTTTGCACCGCTACAACGCCGCACCGTCGTGACACCCGGACAGACGTCGGTCGTCGACTTCGCCATCAACCCGGTGGCGGCAATTCTCTCGGAAGTCGTGTCAGTGGGCTACGGCACGTCCAGCCGGCATGAAGTCTCGAGTGCCATCGCCTCGGTGGATTCGACGTCGATTGGCAACCTGCCCGTGGCCGGTATCGACAACGCGCTGCAGGGAAAGGTGGCCGGAGTGCAGGTAATGCAGAACTCCGGTGAGCCGGGCGCCGGCGTGTCCATTCGCGTGCGCGGCCCGGCGTCGCTCAACGCCGGCAACCAACCGCTCTACGTCGTGGACGGGGTGCCAATTCTCTCCAACTCATTGAGCCAGACGTCGCCGAGTGGGCAGAGCATGACAGCAGTCACCGGACTGAACCCCGATGAGATCGCGTCGATCGACGTGCTCAAGGACGCCGCGGCTGCGGCGATCTACGGCTCACGCGGCTCCAACGGCGTGGTGATGATCACCACCAAGCGCGGGAGCCTGAACGGCACACAGTTCACCCTCAACACCTACACCGGAACGCAGACGCGCGAGCATCGCATGGAGGCGCTCAACGCCACGCAGTTCGTGACGCTCTTGAACGACGCGGCGACGAATGACGGCAAGCCGGCCCCGTACGTTCTCGGCGTTGCCGATGCGAACAACTACGACTGGGTCAACGCCATCTATCGTCGTGCCGCAGTTAGCGACGTGCAGCTGTCGGCGAGCGGCGGAGCAGATCGTTTCCGCTACTACGCATCCGCTGGGAATTTCGACCAGCAGGGCATCATCATCGGATCCTCATATCAGCGGCAGTCCGGCCGGTTCAACGTGGATTTCAACGCGACGCCGAAATTGCAGCTCACCACGTCGCTGGGTCTCACCCGCGAAGACGACGCCCGCGTACCCGGTGACGGCAACCTGGACGGTCTCGTCACCAAATCGCTCAGCCTGCAGCCGATCAATCCGTTCTACGGCGACAACTCCGGTTTCTCCGGCCCTACGGATGGCCTCAATTACTCCAATCCGCTGGCCACAGCCGCGTACAGCTTCAACAGCTACAAGACCATGCGCGTGCTCGGCAACGCTCAGGCGGTCTACCATCTCACGGACGCGCTCACGGTGAACGGCCGAGCCGGTGCCGACGTGTTGAGCCTTGACGAGTTGGCCTGGCAGTCCCCCAAGGTGCTCAAGACCACCGCGTCCAGCGTGAACGGCGTGGGCCAGACCGATCACACCACCGCCACCAAGTACGTGCTCGAGGGTTTCCTCGGCTACAACGCAATCAGCACGGCGACGCAGACGTTGTCGGTCACCGGCGGCTCGAGCGTCGAGTACAACCACACGGACCTGAACGCCATCACGGGCCAAGGGTTTCCGAACGGATTCACCACGTACGTGCGCAACGCGTCTACTATCAGTTCGTGGAACGGCGACGCCACCGACAACGATCTCGCATCGTTCTTTGCGCGGGCCAACTACTCGTTGCGCGACCGCTACCTGATCAGTTCAAGCTTTCGCGCCGACGGCTCATCGCGCTTTGGCGCATCCAATCGCTTCGGGTATTTTCCGGCGATTTCCGCCGGGTGGGTGCTGACCAACGAGTCGTTCGCCCATGCACTACAGCGGGTCGCCACGGTAAAGTTGCGCGGTAGCTTCGGCGAAACGGGCAACCAGGGCATTGGCGACTACGCCAGTCTCACGCTCGCCACCGGCGCGCCGTACAGTGGCGCCGCCGGCGTGGCCGGCTCGCAGTTGGGCAACCCGGATCTCAAGTGGGAGAGCACCAAGGAATCTGATCTCGGCGTTGACATCTCCACGCTCGGTGGCCGCGTTGGCATCATTGCCGACTACTACCGGCGCAACACAAACAACCTGCTCGTGCAGCTGCCCATTCCATCCACCAGCGGCTACTCGTCGGTGTGGAACAACATCGGCTCGATTCGCAACACCGGACTCGATCTCGGGCTCAACACGGTGAACGTGCAGACAGCCCACTTCACGTGGAGTTCCGATCTCAATGTCACGTGGAACCGGAACGAGGTCACGGCGCTCTACGGCGGACAGCCGGTCACCTTCACGCTCGCCAATCGCGTGGTGTCGATTGCCTCCATTGGCCAGCCGCTCGGCGAGTTCTACCTCTACAAGTTCTTACGGGTGGACCCAGCCACCGGGAACGCCGTGTATGCGGCGGCGAACGGCGGCGAAACGTTAAAGCCCACGTCGAGTGATCTGACGTACGTCGGCAATCCGCAGCCAAAGTACTACGGAGGCCTCACCAACACGTTCAACTTCTCGAACTTCGACCTGCGCGGGTTTCTCCAGTTCAGCCAGGGCAACAAGGTGTTCGACATGGTGCGCATCTTCACCAACGACGGCGGTGCCACCACCAATAGCAAGAACGTTCACGAGCTCCTGGCGTGGCAAAAGCCCGGCGACATCACAACCGAGCCGCGGTGGAGCGCCAGCGGGGCGTCCGGCGCCAACGTCATCTCCAGCCGCTTCGTGGAAGACGGATCGTTCGTTCGCCTTGGCGACGTCACGCTGGGCTACAAGCTGCCGGCGGCGGTGAGCAATCGCGCGCACCTGAACAACGGTCGCGTGTATGTGTCCGGTCGCAACCTCAAGACCTGGACGAAGTACTCCGGCTATAACCCGGACGTCAACAGCGGCGGCGCCGGCGCGAACGTCGTCACCGGCGTGGATTACTACGCCTATCCGCTCGCCCGCACGTTCTCGCTGGGCATCACGGCCACGTGGTGAGCGACATGACACATCTATCAACTCCGCCACTGGACCGTCTCGTGAAATTACGCCTCGTGCTTCCCACCGTTCTCGCCGCTACGCTGCTGCTTGCCGGTTGCGACAACATGCTCACCAACACGCCCTATGACTCGGTGCCCACGAGCACCGAGATCGTTGACGCGACCACGGCACAAGCCGCGCTCAACGGCGCCTATGATGCCGAACAGAGCTCGGGAGGGTATGGGCTGGACCTGGAGATGATCTCGGCGCTCGCATCGGGCGATGCCGTGTGGACTGGTACCCTGCAGTTCCTCGGGGACATTGCCACGAACAGGATCGCCGCCGACAACAGCGAGATCACCACGCTCTGGACCGGGTTGTACCGGCAGCTGGATCGCGACAACACGATTATTCAACGCGTGCCCCCGCTCACAAACATTCCCACCGCCACCCGGAACGAGGTGCTCGGCGAAGCGTATTTTCTTCGCGCCCTCACCCTCCACAACCTGGTGAAGTACTGGGGTGCCGTGCCAATGCCGCTCGTACCGGTGACTGTGTCCACTGACGCCGCCAAATACGCTCGCGCGCCAGTAGAGCAGGTTTATGCACAAATCCTTACCGATCTCGATTCCGCGGCCAGACTCATCACGAACACCACGAATACGCGACAGGCCACGGTCACTGCCGTGAGAGCCATTCGTGCCCGGGTGTTGTTCTATCGCGCCAGCAGCGGAGGCGCCACTTCGGCCGCGGATTTCCAGGCGGCGCTTGACGCGGCGAACGCCGTGCTGGCCGGCCGGGACACGCTCACCGTGAGCTATCCCGATCTCTTCTCGGCTACCGGCGTCAACACTTCGGAAGACATCTTTCGCATCAGCTTTACGTCGTCAGAGCGAAACAACATTGGATATTACTATTTGTATTCTGGGCGGAACGAGGCGGGTGCGTCTCCCGACATCGTTGCCACGTACGAGCCCGGTGATGTGCGTAAGGCCTGGTCGATCGCACTCAGACCGGGGTCAACCACCATTTATCAAACCACCAAGTTCCCGACGTCCGTCGGCACTGAGCATCCGCACGTCATTCGACTTGCCGAAGTCGTACTGATCAAAGCCGAGATCCTCGCCCGGCAGGGCAACCTGGCTGGAGCCGTGGCCGAGTACAACAAGGTGCGAGTTCGCGCCGGCCTGGCACCGCATGTTTTGGGCGTAAACGTCAAGACCTACGCCGATGTGCAGGCGGCCGTCGACAAGGAACGGCGCCTCGAGCTGGCGTTCGAGGGCGACCACTGGCCGGATCTCAATCGCGAGGGACGTGCGGCGGCGACGAAAGGGTTTACAGATCGCGCGTACCAGGCGCTGTTTCCTATTCCCATTCATGATATGACGACATCACCTGGGCTAGTGCAGAATCCGGGCTATGTGACCCCTTAAAGAATCCGCACTGGACGCGAGCCACGTGTCGGCGTTACGATGGGCACCACCCCCCACCCACCCATCGAGGCGAACATGCCGGCTCGGGCTCGCAGACCGCGGAAAGCACAACCATCCGTCATCTCAAAGGATGTGCTAGCAAAGGAGGTTGCGCGTATTCTCGACGAAAACGGGCTCACGCAGATGGAGGCAGCCTACCTCATTAAGGATTCCCCATCTCAGATCTCGCTTATCGTAACCGGTAAGACGCGCGGCTTCTCCGCCGAACGTCTGATCCGGATCCTTACCCGGCTTGGCCGCGACGTTGACATTTCGGTGACCAAGGCCAAGACCGGAAAGGCGGGGAAGGTCCGGGTCCGGGTGCGCTAGCGGGCCCGGTGATTAACGGAGTGTAAAGTCGGTCGTCGTCGATACCATACGCGCCGTGGCGGCAAGGAGCGCTGCCGCGTTGTCGAGGTCATCGAGACACACCAATTCGTTGGGCGAGTGCATGTAGCGATTGGGGATCGACAACAGCCCCACGGCAATGCCGTCACCCACGCGCGCCAAGGCATCGGCGTCGGTGCCAGTTGCGCCGGGATTCGCCTGAACGGTATGGGCAATCTCGGCGTTTCGGGCCGCGTCGCTCAGCATCTTGAACACCACCGGCGACAGGATGCCGCCGCGGCTGATTACTGGGCCGCCACCAATTTTGTGGAACCCGAATTCCTTCTTTGGCGCATTCGGATCGTCGGTGGCAAAGGTGACGTCCACCACCAGCGCCATGGTCGGCTTCATTTTCCAGCCGCCGGCCATCGCGCCGCCGCCGCGAGCGCCAATCTCCTCCTGCGTGGCGGCCAACGCCACAACCCGCGCCGCGCCCGGCTGCTCGGCGTACCGGCGAGCCGCTTCGAGCACAGTGAATGCGCCCACCCGGTTGTCGATCGAGCGCGACGCAATGCGCCGGTTCGCCAGATCGATAATCGGCGCGTCGATCACGCCCGGGTCGCCCACGGCCACGAGACGCTCGGCATCAGCCCGCGACGTTGCTCCCACGTCTACCCAAAGATCGGTGATCGTCGCCGCTTTCTCCAGGTCCTTGGCCTTGATGAGATGGATCGGCTTGCGGCCAATCACTCCCACCACATCGCCATCTCGTGAGAGAAAGCGAATGCGCTGCGCCACGAGCACCTGCGGATCCCAGCCGCCAATGCTCGAGATGGAGATGAATCCGTCGTCGTCGATGTATTGGGCGATCACGCCAATCTCGTCGAGATGGCCAACCATGAGCACCGTGGGCGACCCCTTCGGATTGAATGTCGCGTAGCTGTTCCCAACCGCGTCGATCGTGAGCTCGGCGCCGTACGACACGGCCTGCTCCCGCCAGATACGAGCCGGACGCGACTCAAAGCCGGACGGTCCCGGCGCTTGGAGAAGACTGCGAAGAAACGATTCTGCGTCCTGACTCAGCATCAGTTACCTGCTCGATGAATGACGACCTGCGCCCGCTCGAGAGTAATCAGCCCACCGCCGATCATCTTGTCCAGCTCCGGGAGCACTGCGTCGATACGTTCCTGCGTCTCGATGCACTCCACGATGATCGGCAAGTCCGTGGACAGCTCGAGGAAGCGGTCGGTATGCAGCTCCGACGTTGCGCCAAACCCCATGATTCCGCGCAGCACCGTGGCACCCGCATATCCGCGCGCCCGCAGCAGCTCGACAATCGCGTGATAGAGCGGCTTGCCGTCGTACTTGTCGCGTTCTCCGATATGGATGCGCATCTGCACGCGTTCGCCTTTCAGGCCGTCCATGGTGCCTCCGATATGACGCTCACGACTGTGCGCGCACCGCGATGAGTTGGTTCGCGACGGCGAACCCGAGAAACATTCCCAGCACCCCCGCGACTACGCTGGCAGTCACGTAGAGCGCGGCGCGACCATAGGCGCCGTCCTCCATCAGGCCGGCCGTTTCATACGCGAAGGTGGAAAATGTCGTGTAACCGCCGCAAAAGCCCGTCGTTAGCATGATGCGCACTTCTGGGCTCACGAAATCCGACTGCAGCGAGTACCGCATCAGCATCCCCAGCAAGAAGCTGCCCGTGATGTTGATGATCAGCGTGCCAACGGGGAATCCCGGGCCCGCCCGCTGTTGAATGAATCCGCCGAGCGCGAAGCGTGCGACGCCACCGAACGCCGAACCCACGGCGACGTACCAGAACAGCTTCAACGAGGCCTCCCGTTTCCGGAGATAGGTTGCTGAACGAAAAAACCTGCCAAGCCACGTTGAGAGGGGCCAAGCAGGAGTCATCAGCGCCAGACGAGCCGCGGTTTTGGCGAACTCCATCGCCATTCGTTGTTACAATATGGTAAACCGGAGGAACGGCGTGAGTCAAGGAAATCCGGCACCGATGCACCCATGACGGGTATCCATTCGGAACATGCGCTCGAACCGACTGGTGTTGCAAGCGTACCTCTTTCGAGGCGCGCGTCTGTGGGTCGGGACGCGGTCCATTTTGAGCGCCGTCTTTCTGTTGGCGGGCGCTGACCCCCTCCGCCTACCCATGGTCGCCACGGTCGAGGTGGTGGTGCTGAGCGTCGTGGTCTGCTTCGTCGAGACCAATCGGAACCGAGAACGCGCGCTGCTCGCCAACATGGGCGTCCGCCCGGTCGCTGTTGGAGCGCTATTCGCCGTCCCGGCACTGGTTGGCGAAATCGTGCTGCGGGCGGTTGGAGCTGCGGTCTCGTGAAGCCGATTCTCACGGCCGAATCAGTGACAAAGTCCTTCGGCGGTCGCCGCGTGCTTTCGTCGGCGACACTTCGCGCCGTTCCAGGCGAACTGCGGGTGATGTTCGGCCGCAATGGTATCGGCAAATCGACACTGCTCAAGATCGCCGCCGGTTGGATTCCGGCCGACAGCGGCGCAGTTCATTTCAACGGGCGCGTCTACCTGTCAGCTCGGCTATGGCAGTTGGCTGCCGCCGGACTGTTCTACCTGCCCGATCATGATCTTCTCTCGAATGCATTCACGGTCCGGCATCAGCTCGAAATGATTCGCCGGCAATTCGACGGAGCCGACGTTGCAGACGCCGCGGATCGACTTGGAATTGCCTCACACCTCGACAAGCGCCCAGCGCAGTTGTCGGGTGGCGAACGCCGGCGAGCCGAGCTCGCCGCGGTGCTGGTACGGCGGCCCACCTGTTTGCTCGCCGACGAGCCCTATCGAGGCATTGCGCCGAAAGATGCCGAGGATCTCACCGCGATTTTTGCCGCACTGGCGGCCGATGGCGTCGCCGTGGTGATCACCGGCCACGAAGTGCCGACCCTGCTCCACGCCGCACATCACATCACCTGGTGCACCGCCGGCACTACGTACGAGCTCGGGCCGCCGCACATCGCAACCCAACATGATGCGTTTCGCCGTGAGTACCTCGCCGTTGCGCTCGGCGCCTCCGGCCCGTAATTCTGGGTGCGTTCCAACACCGCACATTTCCGGAGACTAGACCATGCCGATGTATGACGAGCTGGATCTGCTCGACCAGGCACAGATTGAGGCCGGGCAGATCGCTGGCGAAATGGGATTCGCCAATGATCTCGACCGCCGCAAATTCGTGTTCATGACCCTCGCCGCTGCGGCGGCCACCACCTTCGGCTTTGGCAGCAAGACGCTGGCGCAGGCGCCTGCGGGCGGCGGCGGCAGAGGGCAGCAGCCCCAGCTTCCGCCCGTGAACGTTGACAACATGGAAGAGGTGTCCTGGACCTTCCAGCCGTATCCCGGCGGCACCGGCGATCTGTTGAACAAGACGTACGCCGAAAAGGGCGTCGCGGCGTTCAACCGCCAGCCGTTCGCCTGGAACATGAAGACATCCGGCGCGTTTCACGTCGCGCCGTTTACCGGCGCACTGCCGTCCACCGACGAAGAGATAGCCTTTCTTCCGGCCCACCGCCTCGGCGCGGCGATTCACGCCGGCAAGCTGACGTCCACGCGCATCACCAAGATCTACCTCGAGCGCCTCAAGCGTCTCAATCCGACGCTGCTGTGCGCCGTGACAATCCTGGAAGAGCAGGGTCTCGCCTACGCCGCGCAGATGGACGCCGAGATGAAAGCTGGAAAGTCGCGCGGCCCACTCCACGGTGTGCCGTGGGGGGTCAAGGATCTCTTTGCGGTCAAAGGAACGCCCACCACATGGGGCGCCGCTGACTTCGAGAATCGCGTCATCGACGAGGATGCCGAGGTCGTCGTTCGCTTGCGCAATGCCGGTGCGGTGCTCATCGCCAAGCTCGCGTCGGGTCAGTTCGCGCAAGGCGCCAACTGGTTCCGCGGCACAACGAAAGATCCGTGGAACACGACGCAGAGTTCCGGCGGCTCGTCGGCCGGCCCGGGTTCGGCCACCGGCGGCGGTTGTGTTGGATTCAGCATCGGCACGGAAACGTCGGGTTCGATCGTTGGCCCCGCGTCGCAGTGCGGCATCAGCGCGCTCCGGCCTACCTTCGGTCGCGTGAGCCGGTACGGCGGCATGGTGCTGGCCTGGTCGATGGATCGCGTTGGACCTCTAACGCGCACCGCCGAAGACGCCGCAATGGTATTCAACACCATTCACGGCGTAGACGCGAAGGATCCGAGCACCATCACCATGCCCTTCCACTTCAACTCCAACATCGACCTCGGCGGACTTCGCCTTGGCGTGCGGCCGCAGACCACGGAAGACCCCGTGTTCACCGCGTTCGTCGCCAAGCTCAGGGACCTGGGCGCGAAGCCGTTCGACATCGGTAATCCGCCGACCGTCGCCGGTAGTCGTGGCGGGTTGGATGAAGAGTCGGCCGCGGCGTTCGACACGTACGTGCAGATGAAGGCAAAGGAACTCCACATGGACATGGAGCAGATCCTCGCGGCGTACGGTCGTCAGGCCGGCGGCGGTGGCGGTGGCGGTCGCGGGAACTCGCCGGCGCTTCCTCCCGGCGTGAACAATGGACAGCTCAACCGCTGGGTGCCCGGCCGAGTTACCACGGCCATGGATTTCATCAACTCCCAGCGCCGGCGCTTGATGTTGATCACCGCGTGGCAAGAGTATTTAAAGAATGTTGATCTCTACATTGGTGCGGCCGACACGGGCGTTCATGCTGAAACGGGACACCCGGTTACGGTCGTGCCAATCGGCTTTGGCATTCGTCCCCCCCGCGGTGGTGGTCCGGGTGGGCGTGGTGGCCTCGGCGGTCGCGGTGGTGACTCAACCGCACCGGCCGCTCCGCCGCCGCCGGCCGCTCCGCTCAACCCGCAGCCGATCTGCACTCAGATCGCCGGCAATCTGTACAACGACGACATGATTCTCTCCGTCGCGCACAAGTACCAGATCAACACGTCGTGGGTGAACGAGCGACCCAAGTTGGGGTGAGCCGTTTGCGTTGGTCATAAACGGAAAGGCGTCCCGCGCGGTTGCGTGCGGGACGCCTTTCCGTTCAGAACAACCTATCCATTCATCGTCCGACGGAGAATTTCATGACCGAGCGTATCGTGCCACGAGTCGTTCGCGCCGGCCTGCTCACCGGCCTCACCGACGGGCTCTTTGCCAGTGTGTTGAGCGTGGCGTTCTTCGGTTCCACGGTGACGCGGCTCTTTCAGGGCGTCGCGAGCACCGTGATTGGGCCACGCGCCCTCACCGGCGGATCTGCAACGGCGGCGCTCGGAGTGCTGATGCACTTCGGCGTCGCGTTCGGCTGGTCGATCGTGTTCCTGTTGCTCGTGCAGCGCTCGGCGTGGCTGCAGCGCGCGGTCGCCTCGGAACACGGCGTGTTCAAGGTGGCGGTGGTCTACGGGCCGGCGATCTGGCTCGTGATGTCGCTGGCGGTCATTCCGCTGCTCCTCCACCGTCCCCCCGTGATCAATGGTCGTTGGTGGGTGGAGCTGATCGGCCACTTTCCATGTGTCGGCCTGCCGATCGTCGCCTCGATTGGTCGCGGCCAATCGAGTGACGACGGTTCACGCTAGCGCGACTTGCTGCCAAACGTATCGTGCAACGGTGCCGCGGGCACGGCCGGCGCCGTTTCGTTGGTCGCCGTGACGGCCATGATCCTGATCGACGGATCGTTGGGCAGCGTCAACGACGTTGCCCCGGCCGGCAGATCGATTGGATATGCAAACAAATATGAGTATTCGTAGAACTCGTTCGCCCCAGCCGAGTCGTGCTTGTGCGACGCATACCAGGCGATCGACGCCGGCTTGATGTACGCCGGCGTGAGGCCGGCGTACTCGTCGTGTCCGCGCGGCCCGCCGCGTCCGCCGGCGCGGCGCGCCTGTGCGGCGAGCGCCGTGGTGTCGCCCCCAGCACGCGCCACCGAATCGATCCGCGTCCGCATCTGCGCCTGGCGCTGCGCCTGCTGTTGCTGTGCCTGCGCGATCTCCGTCGCCGTGGGATCCACGTGCTTCCAGATCCGGTTGTCCCACTGCCCCACGTAGCCGCCCCAATCCTGGATCGTGAGTTCCACCGGCTTGGCACCGGCCCGGAACGTCGCCACGCGGTCGCCGTCTGCGGACGCGGCGAGCACGTATGCACGCGTGAAATGACCGGCCGGCAGTTGCAGCGTCTGACCCCGCGCCACCATAGCGTTCGGTGCACCGGTGCGCGCCGGTCCCAGCGTGAACGTGATGCCGTTGTAGGGTAGTGTCGCCGGCAACATCTCCGCCGGCAGTGCTTCGCCCTTTGCGTTGAATCCGCCAGTAGACGGTGTGCCATCCGTCGTCGCCGTTGCCAAGTCGTACCGCAGCGCGACCGCCTGTGACGCCGCAGGCGGAACGTGCGCGGCGGGCGCCCCAAACGTCACGGCCCAGCTACGCACCTGGAATGGCGTGAGCGACGCGACCAACTCGCCCTTGGTCACCATCGTTGGGCCCGAGATCGGCTGCTCCTGGCCATTCACTTCGCGCGCCCTCACCACCGGCGCTGCGAACGACAGCCGCACGTTTTGCTGCGGCTTGCCGTCCAGCTCCACCACGCGCACCACGTATTCGTTCGACAACTCCGCTCGCTTCATCGCCAACACCCGCACGCGCGGGTTGGAAACTTTGATCAGCGAGAACGACTTCCCGAGCGACCCCTCGTGATTCCGAGCCACAAAGCTCATGAGCGGCGCATCGAGGCGCCACGCCTGCCAATCGGTTCCGGCGGCGCGATAGTCACCGGCGTGCCCGGCAATGCCATACGTCAGTTCGTGATGCCCCCAATCCTGCGACGACTGATCCGCATACCCGCGCCCGCCCTGGCTGATGCCCGGCGTCAACAGCAGCGTGAGGCCAATCGTGTGATCGTCGCGCTTGTCCGAGCCGTTCTTCTTCTCGGTAAGGATTGTCACGCCGTACGCGCCGCTCTTGTCCGTGAGATCGATGAACTGGTGCGACGGCACCTCGAACTTGCGATCGTACGCCGTGCCGCGTTTGATCGTGCCAACGTCCCAGTTGTATGTCGCGCTGTCGTTCGACACGGCGAGCGGAAACATCGCCTTGAGCGCCGCGTTGGGCTCGTGCCAGTCAATCGACGTCTTCACCTCGACGCGATTCCCCGCGTCGCCGGCCGAGAGGCGCACAGTCTGCACGAACGTCGAACTGTCCTTCTGCCGCGTGATTGTCACGGCCACCCGCGCCGGCCCGTTCTCGCTGACGCTGACCTTTGGCGTGCCGCCGACATACGCGCGCGGCGCCTTGATCTCGTCCGACCAATCCATGTTCCACGCCGGCCACTGCTCCGGTGTGTCGTCCTTGATCGCGAGTCGGGCTGGCGCGGAAAGAATCTCTTTGTTGTACTGCTTGTCGAAAATGCTCGACATGTCGCCGTTGCGGTCGATCGTCACGCGATACCGCGCGTTCTCGAGCGAATGATCCGTCACGTGCAGCTCAGACCCGCCCGCCGTCGTCGCGCGTTGAACGTCGTACACCGCATAGCCGGCCGACGGCACCGACGCGAGGAACACTACCTTCGCTTGTCCGTTCGCGCCGGACTCGATTTGCGCCGGAACTTGGCGACCATCGGGCCCCATCACCTGAACAGCCGAGGGCGCGCCATTCATCGGAATATTGGCTTCGACAACGTCGGCGCGCGGCGTATTTAAAGAATTATAAACAACGACCGGCGTTCCCTTGGCGGTCGTGTTCATCGCCCCTACAATACCGCTCGTCGCATCGGCCAGAATACCCGACATCTGGTTCATCGCGATCACGTCGTCGTTCCAGGCGAACTCGTACGACTTCGGCGTCGCCGTGCCCGCTGCGATGTCGTGAAAGTGGCCGCCCATCATCAGCGTCCAGGCATCGTTCAACCGCTGCATCGGATACGGGCGGCTTCCCAGCAGCGCCGCTGCCACCGACGTCTGCTCCGCCGCACCGGCGAGCAACTCGTTCTCGTGGATCCAGCGTTTCTGATACGCCTCGGAACTGAGCGAGCCCGCTGAGTGATTCTGGAGCTCCATCTCGCCGGAATAGCGCGGCAGACGCGCCGCCTGGTCAGGCTTGATGTCGAGGAAGAACTGGTCGGCCTTGGCCGAAATCACCTTCACCGGCCCCGTCGTGTTGCGCACCGCCTGCTCAATGAACATCACCGACGAATCACTCGGCGCACCGCCCACGTCGCCCGTTCCATAGTATTTGTAATCGGCGATCAAGCCGAGGTCTTTTTTGTTCTCCTGCAACCGCGCGAGCCACGTCTGTGCCGGCTTCCTCGGGCGCGCCGTCGAATCGCTCGCCTCGGGAAGGGCGAGGTCGTAGCCCACTCGGCTGCTGTAGCTCCCAGGGTTGAGCGCCGCGAGCACACTCTTGCCGTCTGGACCCACCCAATTGCCGAAGTTGAACGGGATGCCCATTCCTTCCATACCATATGGAGTGGTCGGCTGGTCGGGCACCGACGAACCCCACACCAGCTTCTGCGTCGAAAAACCTTTCACACCGCTATATGCAAGAATGCTCGGCAACGACCACGGAAAGCCGAAGCAATCCGGCAGCATGTACTCGGCGCTTGCCACGCCGAAATCCTTTCGAAAATACTCATTGCCGTACAATATCTGCCGAATGATGCCCTCGGCGGACGGTGCATTCACGTCGCCTTCTTCCATCGAAGATCCGGCGGGAAACCAGCGCCCCTGATGCACGTACTGCGTCAGCTTCGCGTAGTCGGCGGGGTAGTACTCTTTCATCAACCGGTAGCGGTTTGCTCCGGAGAAATTGAATACGTAGTCCGGGTATTTCTCGAACAGCGCGAAGTTGTCGTGCATCGTCTTCGCGAGATATTCCCGAATGACCTGCGGATACTCCCACCGCCATTCGGTGTCGAGATGCGCATAGCCCACCGCATAGATCGTTGGCGTGGTGGTCAGGTCCGGCGCCGCCGACGGAACCGGCGGAATAGTGAGCAGTGCAGCGGTTGCCGCGTCCAAGCCGATGGCCGGTCCGGGCCGTGCCGTTTGCGCGTGCGCGGGCGTAACGACCGCCGCACCGGCGATGAGCAGTACCGCCAGGGACTCAATTGCTAACGTTCGCATCGTTCGCTTCTCCGGGAATAAAAGCCGTTCGTCACCCGAACGTATTGTTTCGCCACCACCCTCACAAGGCGCACCGCCCGCTTGCCGTCGGCCCACCGCCGTGCGAAGCTTGCAAGCGCCGTTTTCTCGCACCCGTCCAGAGATCTCTCGTGAAGCGAATCCGCGTGTTCTGCCGTGCTCCCCTTGGCCTCATGGCGATGATTCCGTTCGCCTGCCTCATCGCCACCGCCTGCACCCGTAAAGCCGGCTCGGCCGGCGACAGCGCCGCGGGCGCCTCGACGGCCGGCCCAGTGAAGACCATTGGCATCACCCTGCTCACACGCGAAGACGAGTTTTACCGCGAGCTCGAGGCCGGCATTCGCACAGCCGCCGCGGCCCATGGGTATCGAGTGGTCGTCACATCCGGCGATCGCGATCTCGCCAAACAGCAGTCGCAGATCGACAACTTCATCGTCCAACACGTCGACGCGATCATTGTCTGCCCAGTCGACTCGCGCGGAATTGGACCGGCCATCGAACGCGCCAACGCCGCAAAGATTCCTGTATTCACCGCGGACATCGCGTCGCAGGGCGGTGTGGTCGTATCCCACGTCGCCTCGGACAACATTGAAGGGGGACGACTGGCCGCCGAGTTCATCGCCAAGGCAATCGGCGACAGCGGCGACGTCGGCGTCATCGGCGAGAACGACGTCCAGACCACCATCGACCGCCAACAAGGCTTCACCCAAGCTCTCGCCACGCACCCCAAGATCAAACTCGTCGCCCAACTCGACGGATCCGGCGTCCGCGACCGTTCGCTCCGCGTCGCCGACGATCTCCTCCAAGCGCACCCCAACGTCCGCGCCATCTTCGCCATCAACGACGAATCTGCGCTCGGCACACTCGCCGCCGCGCAGGCGCGCAGGGTTCGTCCGGTCATCGTGGGGTACGACGCCGCGCCCGAAGCTCGCCGCGCCATCCTCGGCGGCACGGCGCTTCGAGCCGACGTAGCGCAGCGGCCGGGCTTGATCGGCCAAAAGACGGTCGACGCCATCGCCGCCTACCTCGGCGGCCAAACGCCGCAAGCAAAGATCGGCGTGCCAGTGACGGTGCTCGACTCCGCCGCGCTCAGCACTGCCGCGGCGGTGCCCAATAAGGATTCGTTAAAGCCGTCGCCGCGCTGAGCGTGCTCGGCTCCGGCGTTCACCTCTCGGCTTCCGGACTCACCAAGCGTTATCCGGGAGTGCTCGCGTTGAACGATGTCAGCATCGACATCCGCGGCGGCGAAGTGCACGCCGTGGCCGGCGAGAACGGCGCCGGTAAATCGACATTGATGCATTCGCTCGCCGGCGCCACGCTGCCGGACTCCGGTACGCTGTCTATCGATGGCGTCACCGTCCGCTTTCGCTCTCCGCGCGACGCCCAAGCGCTGGGCATTCGCATGATCCACCAGGAGCTCAACCTCGTTCCCGACATGACTGTCGCTGAGAACGTGCTGCTGGGCGACGAGCCGTCGCGGGGCGGCATCGTGGACCGGAAGCAGCTCGACGCCCGCGCCCGCGCCGTGCTCGATCGCCTGGGCCAGTCTTCGCTTCCTACCAGTGTGCCCGTGGGGCGGCTGTCACTCGCCGAACGCCAGATGACGGAGATCGCCAAGGCCGTTGCCGCCGACGCACGCGTCGTCATCATGGACGAGCCCACCGCCATCCTGGCGCAAGATGAAGCCGAGGCGTTGTTCCGCGTCGTTGACCAACTGCGCGCGGCCGGCGTCGCCATCGTCTACGTGTCGCATCGGCTCGACGACATGGCCCGACTCGCCGATCGCGTCACCGTGCTGCGCGACGGCCAGGTAGTCGACAGCAAGCCGGCGTCCGAGCTCGCGCGCGATGACATCGTGCGCCTCATGATCGGACGCGAGCTCGCCGCCGGATATCCGTTGCCGCGCGGAACGCCGGGCGATGAAGTTCTTCGCCTGGAGGACGTGTCGTCTGGCCTCGTCACCGGCGCGAGCGTCTCACTGCGCCGCGGTGAGATCGTCGGCGTGGTTGGTCTCGTCGGCTCGGGCCGCACGGAATTGGCGCGCGCGATTGCCGGCGCTGCGCCGATCACCGCCGGCCACATGGAGCTCGACGGCGCGCCCTACCGGCCTCGTTCGCCGCGCGACGCCATCGACGTTGGCATTGCGCTGCTGCCCGAGGACCGAAAGCGGCAGGGCCTCGTGCTCATCGCCGCCATTCGCGACAACGTGTCGCTGGCGTCGCTCAAGTCGTTGTCCCATGCCGGCGTCATCGACCGCGGCAGAGAAGGCGAAGCGGTGTCGCACTGGACCACAGCGCTCAGCGTCCGCACGCCGTCCATCGAAACCACCGTTGGCTCGCTCTCCGGAGGCAATCAGCAGAAAGTCGTGCTCGCCCGCTGGATGCTGGCCAAAGCGCGCATCATTCTGTTCGACGAACCTACCCGCGGCATCGACGTCGGCGCCAAAGCCGAGATCTACGCCCTCATGCGCCAGCTCGCCGACGACGGCGCCGCGCTGCTCGTCATCTCCTCGGACTTGCCCGAAGCACTCGGCATGTCCGATCGCGTGGTGGTGATGCGCAACGGCCGCATTGCCGCCACGCTGCCGCGCACCGAGGCGACGGCGGAACGCGTCGCACCGCTCATGCTTGGAACTACGTAATGAGATTTTACGAATGACGATCACTGTCCCATGAGTGCCGTTCCCAAAGCACGCTGGCAACGCGCCGCCGACTACGCCCTCGTTGCCGCCACCATCGTCGAAGCGGCGGTGTTCGCTTTCGTCGCGCCAGGCTTTGGCAGCGTCGCGAACCTGATCAACATTGCGCTGAGCATTGCCGTCACCGGAATCCTCGCCGTGGGTATGACGGCGGTGATCCTCACCGGCGGCATCGACCTTTCGGTCGGCTCAGTGGTTGCGCTCACCGGCACGGCCAGCGCCATGGCTGCCGCGGCGGTGCCTGCCGCGCCGGCAACCGCGGCCATCGTCACGGCGCTGCTCGTCGGCGTGCTCACGGGTGTCGTGAACGGCACGTTTGTCGCCTACCTCCGCGTGCAGCCGTTCGTCGCCACGCTCGCAGTGTTGACGATCGCCCGCGGCATTGCGTTCATCATCTCTGGTGGCCGCAGCATCGGCAACTTACCGGCGTCGTTTGGCGCACTCGGCCGCGCTGTGCCATTCGGCATTCCCGCACCGGTGTACGTATTTGCTATAGTCACGGCCGCCGGCGCGTTCGTGCTCAATCGCACCGTGTTCGGCCGCCGCGTGTATGCTACCGGTGGAAACCCGGAAGCCTCGTGGCTTGCCGGCGTGAGCACGCAGCGCGTCATCTGGTTGGTCTACGCACTCAACGGGCTCCTCGCCGGACTTGGCGGTTGGACGCTCGCATCGCGGCTCGGCGCCGGCGTTCCCAACTCTGGCTTGCAGTACGAGCTCGATGTCATCGCCGCAGTCGTCGTGGGCGGCACGTCGCTTGCCGGTGGGCGTGGAACGATCGCCGGTACCGTTTGGGGCACGTTGTTCATTGGCGTGTTGACGAACGGGCTGAATCTCGCCAACGTCGATCCGTACGTGCAGAAGATTGCGCTGGGTGTGGTGATTCTCATTGCAGCGGTTGGCGATCGCATTTCGGGGCGCACCAGCGGAGGCCCGGGAACGGGACATGGAACATGACTGATTCTGTAGATCGAAAGACCATCGCCGTGGACTTCCTGCGCGCCGCGCGCGAGGGTGATCGCACTGCGGCAGAGCGCGTCGTCGCACCCGGCGCGCGCCATCACAATCCATACTTTCCGGCCGGAATGCCGGCCCTGATCGACGCGATGATCGAAGCCGCCCGCACGGCGCCCGATCGCACGTCGGAAGTGCAGCGCGTACTGCTCGACGGCGATTTCGTCGCGGTGCATTCGCACGTCCATCACCGGCCCGGCGATCGCGGCGTTTCGGTCGTACACATCTTTCGTTTTGACGGCGACAAAATCGCCGAGCTGTGGGACGTGGGCCAGGCTGTTCCGGAGAACGATCAAAACGCCGACGGAATGTTCTGACGACGCACGGCTGTCGGCCAGCACGTCCCACTTGACCGATTGAAGGTTTCAGGCTTATATAACCAGGAGGTTAATTAACCTATCGGTTATATAACAAATGCCAGTCGATCATCTCAGCATAACCTTCGCCGCTCTCGCCGACCCCACCCGCCGCGCCATTCTTTCGCGCCTCGTGTCGGGCGAAGCGTCTGTCACCGAGCTCGCCGAGCCGTTCGACATGACGATGCCGGCAATCTCCAAGCATCTCAAAGTGCTCGAGCACGCCGGTCTCGTCGCGCGCGACCGGCACGCACAATGGCGCCCCTGCCGCCTCACGGCCGCGCCGCTCGAGGATGTCGCCGACTGGGTCGATCACTACCGCCGGTTCTGGGAGGAAAACCTGGATCGACTGGGTGGATTCCTGAGCCAACTACAAACCGAGGAGAAGAAACGTGGCCACACAAAGCGCAAGCGGAAGTAATTCCATGAAGCCGACCGAACGGGCCGTCGTCATCACGCGCACGTACGATGCGCCTCGTGCGCTCGTCTTCAAGGCGTGGACCGACCCGGAATTACTCAGGCAGTGGTGGGGTCCCGCGCCGTTCACGAACCCCGTGTGCGAAACCGATCCGCGCGTTGGCGGCAAGTGGCACATCGTCATGCGCGCGCCGGACGGAACCGATTATCCCTGCGGCGGCGTCTATCGCGAGATCGTCGAGCCCGAACTGCTGGTGTTCACCAACATTGCCACCGACGCCGCCGGAAGCCCGATTCTCGATGGCCTCACGCGGGTGACATTCACCGAACAGGGCGGCAAGACGACGGTCACTGTCGACACGCGCGCTACGGCAGTCGTGGCCTACGCGGCGGCCTATCTCGACGGGATGGAAATGGGTTGGGTGCAGAGTCTCGATGGACTGGGCGCACTGATACCGAAGCTCTAGTACCGCGGCCGATCAGTCAGCGCGCAATGCGCTGACTGGATCGACCCGGGCCGCGCGCCATGCTGGAATGAGCGCGGCCACCACGCCCACCGCGACCAGGGCAACGACGACCGACACGATCGCCACAGGATCGCTCGGCGTCACGCCGTACAACAGCGACGCGACAAACCGTCCCGCAAGCAAGGCCAGCACCACGCCGCAGGCGATGCCGATTGTTAAAGTGCGCATTCCCTCGCCGACGACGAGCCGTAGCACGTCTCCAATCTGCGCGCCAAGCGCGATGCGCACGCCGAATTCATGCACGCGCTGGTTCACGCCGTACGATACGGTGCTGTAAATGCCGATCACGGCCACGATCAGCGCCAACACGCCGAACGCCGTGAACAGCGTGGCGCCAAGCTCCCAAGGGCGGTATTGCGGTTCGATGTAATCGCTGAGCCAAGTTACTTGGGGAATTCCGCCCGGAAACTCCTGTCGAATTAAGGACCGAGTGGCGGCCGTGATTTCGCCAACGCGCTGCGGGTCGGCGCGTACGATCACGTAGTATCCGTTGAGACCCCCGCCGTCCACCGGCACGTTGTCCACCGGCACGTAGTACTGCGGCATAGGGTCCTCGAGGATGCTGCTCATCCGGCTGTCCTGCACTACGCCCACGACGCGATAACACTCCGCGTCGCGTTTGGCAAAGCGCATGCACTGCCCCATGGCCTCGCGGCCCGGCCACTGGCCCTTCGCCATCGTCTGATTCACGATCACCTGCGGCGGTGTGGCCGTGCCGTGTGGCGGAAAGTTGCTGCCGCGCAAAAAGTGAAGGCCCGCGGCGGTAAAGAAGTCGGGAGAGACCGCGGTCACAGTTGGAAACCACTTCGCGCCGAGTGCGGATGAATCAGTCTCGGTAAAGTATGTGATGGTGCTGAAGCCGGACATCGGCGCCATGCTCGCCAGGCCGGCCGTCTGCACGCCCGGAATCGCTCGGACCTGATCGGCCAACTGCGCAATGCGAGAGGGAAGCGTCGAGTCGCGCGACGCCGACCGGTCGTCGAACGACACGGATGCGGTCATCAGTCGCCGAGCGTCGAAACCGATGTCCACGTTGCGAACGTTCGTCAAACTGCGCACGAACAGCAGCGCGCCAACGAGGAGCACCACGGACAGCGCCGCCTGGGCCACAACCATACCCGTGCGGATCCGCGAGCGGTGCACGACGCCCGATCCCGCACCGGCTTTGAGCGCATCCGTCAATTCTGGCGTCGCGGCTTGAAGCGCGGGGATCAAGCCGGCGATCAATCCGGCAACGGTAGCGACGACGAGCGCGAGGAGTACGACGTTCCCATCGAGCGGCGACTGCGCCCAGTGCACGTCCGGCAATAAGAGTTTACGCAACACGATTCCGCCGGCATACGCCACGAACACGGCGACGCCCGCTGCCGCGATCGCCAGCACGCCGCTCTCAACGAGAAGCAGCCGGATTAACCGCGCCCGCGAGATACCGAGCGCCAGCCGCACGGCAATCTCGCGTCTGCGGCGGACGGCGCGTGAGAGCAACAAGTTGACGACGTTGGCGCAGGCAATGAGCAGCACGATGATTGCCACGCCGGCGAGTCGAACGGCAATGCGCTGCTCTTGCGAGCTCTCGCCGGGGCCGTTCGCGCTCACGATCGAACCGAACCGGGCGACGGTTGACGAGTCGATCGCTCCGTACGCGGCCTCGGGTCGCCTGAGGGCGGTAGTGATCCGCTGCTCGAGTCCGCGCTCGCTCACGCCAGGCAACGGCCGCACGAGAATCGAAAGACCATTGATGTTGCTGTCCTGCCACCATGGGGTGGCGCCGGCGCGGCGCTGCCGTTGGCTCCCCAGCGGAATCCAGACGTCCGCCGCATTGAGGTCCACGCCGCTGAATGATGTTGGCGCCACACCCACTACCGTGTACTTCTTCGCTGCGAGCACGATGGTCGAACCCAACGCCGAGCGCTTGCCGTCGAAGGCACGCATCCAATAGTCGTGACTCAACACTGCGACCGGATCCGGACCGTCGAGCCGGCCTTCATCGGACGTATAGATCCGCCCGAGCTCGGCGGGCACTCCGAGGAACGAGAAATACGAACTGTTCGCGCGACTCACCTGTACCTGCGTCGCGCTCTCGCCGGCACCGAGTTTCATCTTCACCGGTGGGCCATAGATCGCAGCTGTGCCACGATCGCCGAGCGCGCCGACGATCACACCAAATTGGACGTACGAGTTGCCGGGCCAATACTGCATTCCGTTGCGAAAGTTGACGGTTCGCCACACGCGCCGAATTCCGCTCGGTGCCACCACGCCGGCCGGCGGCCGAAGATAGATCGCTTCGAGCAGGGTGAACATCGCCGCGTTCGCACCAACACCCAACCCGAGCGTCGCGAGAATCGCCAGCGCAACGCCCTTGGTGCGAGCAAGCGAACGCATGGCGTAGCGCACGTCGCCAAACACGTCGCGCATTGTCTCGATCCGACTCCGCTTCGCCGCCAGGCGATGGTCGATCGACACCAGCCCGCGCTTCACCTCGCGCACATCGCCGAACTCGGCCGCTGCGATCTGTCGTGCATCGAGCGGCGTCTCTCCGCTTGCCAGGAGTTCCTCGATACGCGACTCGAAATGGAAGCGCAGCTCGTCGTCAACGTCGGCCTGCACATTGGGGCGCAGCAGCCGCAAATATCGCCGCCAGCGCGGAGTGCGATCGGGATAGTTCACGTCACGTCACCTGCGGCGTCGCGGTCATCACGCGCCCAACCGCCGCCACGTAGTCGTTCCAGCCCGTGGTCTCCGTGCGCAACGCTCGGCGCCCCTGCGTACTGAGTCGGTAGAACTTCGCCCGCTTGCCCTTTTCCGAGAGGCCCCACTCGGACTCGAGCCACCCACGCTCTTCCATGCGGTGCAGGGACGTGTACAACGCGCCGTCGAGCACCGTGAACGTGCCGTCGGATCCGTGATGGATGAACCGGGCCACCGCGTAGCCGTGCATTGGTCCCCACGACAGCGCGCGAAGGACGAGGACGTCGAGCGTCCCTTGAAGGAGATCGAGCTGATTCGTCGTCATGCGGCGATGATACCCTCAACACTTGATTAAATCAAGTGTTGAGGGAATAACCCAATCTACCGGCCGCCCGGCTTCGTCTTGAGAAACCGCACGTCCAGCAGCCGCTGCGTCTCGTAGGCGGTCATTGGCAGCACGGGGCGAGCCATGTCCGTCTTCAACGCGTGCACCGACGAGATCGAGCTCACAATCGAGATCCACGGCACCACCGTCCGAAACTCGGTCACCACGCTCACGCTGGCAATTTCCGGCGTCTCCGGCGGGATGCGCGTCAGCTGCAGCACCGAACGCCGTATCTGATATGTGGACGGGTCGATGTACATCGACCCGTCCACGTCCGGCGTCTTGATCCGCGACGCGGCGAGAAAGTCGATCCGCACCGCGGCCGAGCCGTCGGCCGTGTCGCGCCCGCCGGCAAAGAAGCAGTGGTTCGCCAGAAACGTTGGGTCGGCGAAATGGATCAATGCCGGAATGTTGAACACCACCTGTCGGTTCCGGGGATCGGCAGTGCGTTCTACCACCGAACCAGGCGCGTACTTCCACGCCACGCCGGTATTCACGCGCACCGTGTCGATGCGCTGCACCACGTCTTCGCCGCTCACATACCGAATGCTCGACTCCCGCTCCATGTCGTACACGAACGGGTACTCCTCGCTCACCAGCCGGTACTGCTCGGCGTTCTGCTCGAGCTGTTCGAACAGCGTGGCGAACGCCGGATCGATCGACGCCTTGGGCGGTCCGGGATTGGTACACACGCGCGCGGCGCGCACCTGCACGGCGCCGAGCTGCGCGGGGAGCTTCGTGAGCACCACGCGAATGGTGTCGGTGCGGCCGGCGCGCACGGTGGTTGGCACCGTGGCCGGCGCATAGCCGAGGTGCCGCACCAGCAGTACCGCCGGTCCGGCGCGCGTGTTGGCGAGCGTGAACTCGCCGCGCTCATTCGTCAGTCGTGTCACGCCGGCTGCCGGAATACTCACAATGCTGTAGGGCAACCCGGCGTTCCCATCCCGCGCGACCACGACGCCCACGATCGTCCCGGTCGATTCTGTATCCTGAGCAAACGCTGCGACGACCGGCGCCGCCATTATCGCAACGACACACGCCACGCGGCGCCACGCGCTCGCGTTCATTCGCGAATGTCCAGTCCGAACGCCGCGGCAATCACTATCGCCTGCTCGGCGGTCACAATGGCACCGGCAATCTCGACGTTCAGCGGATCGAGGGCGCTCACGTCGCTGCCGCGCAGATCGCAGCCGGCGAATTTCGCCCGGTGCAGCCACGCGCCGGAGAGATCGACGTCGCGAAAGGAGGAGCCCTCACACCGCGCGCCGGTGAGATCCGCCTCGCGCATCCGCACGCTGCTGAACGTCGCCGTGCGCAGGTCTGCGCCCGGCAGACCCACGAACGACCAGTTGCCGCCGTCCACGCGGGTCATGTCCAGCGTGCATCGGTCGAACATGCTGCCCACGAGCTTGCACTCGGTGAACGACGCGTCGAAGAAATTGCAGCCGGAGAACGTGCAGTTGACGAACGCTGCGTTGGAGTGCCTGGACACGTTGAAGCGTGCGCGACGAAACGTGCACTCGGTGAACACGGCGCCGTCGTTCTCGACTTCCGTCATGTCCAGATCGACGAACGCCACCCGAGTATGCGACTGGCCGGAAATGACCTGCCCGTACCAGTCGGCGGCGGTCACAGTGGACTCGGTGTCTGGCGCCGGCTTGCCATGAGCTCGGTCAGCCACGGATCCCTACCGGGGCGGCGTCAGGTCGAATGAAGGCAGTCATTCGGTGAAGCTAGCAGCGTCGCGGCCCACTGGGTTGCAGATAGGGGGTGGGGGTATATATTGCTTATACCCGCCGGGGGTATCGTTTTCGGCCCCGGCTCCGCTTGCACCCGCTCGCACCACGGCTTTGCCAATGACATCCACCACGCCACTCGTTCCCAATTCCGCCCCGCCGGCCGCCGGCAGTCACGTCGTCATTCCAGTCACCGGAATGACCTGCGCCGCCTGCCAGAGCCGGGTGCAGCGCACGCTTGCCAAAACGCCCGGCGTGATCGACGCGACCGTCAACCTGATGATGGGCAACGCCACGATCGCGTACGATCCGTCGGTTGCGTCGCCGGACTTGCTCGTAGACTCGATCCGCGCGACCGGCTACGGCGCCGAGCTTCCGGCGGCGGCCCGCACCGCGTTCGAGGACCAGGACGCGAACGACGCGGCCCAGAACACGGAATTTCTCGACCTCCGCCGCCGAGCCATCATCGCGGCGGTTGCTGGCGTGGTGGCGATGCTGGCGTCCATGCCGCTGATGGCGGCCAACGCCAATCACGCCGCAGGATCGGTGGCCGATCCCTTCATGCGGTGGGCAATGACCTCGCTGTCGCCGGCATTGCGGTCGGTGTTGCCGTGGCTCTATGCGCTGCCTACCGCCGTGCTTTCCTACGGATTGCTCATCCTCACGCTCGGCGTCATGACCTGGGCCGGCCGCCACTTCTATACGAGAGCCTGGACGGCCTTTCGTCACGGCGCGGCCGATATGAATACACTCATTGCAGTGGGCACCGGCGCCGCGTTTGTGTATTCGCTCATCGCCACGCTGGCGCCCGGGCTGTTCGTGAGGCATGGCGTTCAGCCCGACGTCTATTACGAAGCGGTGGTGATCATCATCGCTCTCATTCTCACAGGCAACGCGTTCGAGGCTCGCGCCAAGCGCCAGACGTCCACCGCGCTTCGCGCTCTCGCGCATTTGCAGCCGAAAACCGCCCGCGTGCTGCGCGGCGGCGTGGATGTTGACGTTCCGATCGAGCAGGTCGTGGCAGGCGATGTCGTAGCGGTCCGGCCCGGCGAACGGATTCCCGTCGATGGCGAAGTGATCTCCGGCACGAGCGCGGTTGACGAATCGATGCTCACCGGAGAGTCCATGCCGGTGACCAAGCGCGGCGGCGATCGCGTCATCGGTGCCACGATGAACGGCACCGGTGCTTTCACCTACCGCGCCACCACACTCGGCGCCGACAGTGTGCTCGCGCAGATCGTGTCGCTGATGCGAGACGCGCAGGGCTCGCGTGCGCCGATTCAGAACCTTGCCGATCGCGTGAGCGCGGTGTTCGTGCCCGTGGTGATTGCGCTTGCCGTGGTCACATTCATCATCTGGTTTGCCGCGGTTCACATGAGTGGCGGAACCAACGGCGCTGCGCTTGTTCGCGCCTTTGCTTCATCGATCGCCGTGCTGATCATCGCCTGTCCCTGCGCCATGGGGCTCGCCGTTCCTACCGCAGTGATGGTGGCAACGGGCAAGGGCGCCGAGGCGGGCATTCTCATCAAGGGCGGCGAGATTCTCCAGCGGGCCGGCGACATCACCACCGTGGTGCTCGACAAGACGGGCACAGTCACCGAGGGCAAGCCGGTGGTCACCGACATGGTGCCGGCGCCCGGATCGTCGCTCGCGCCGGACGAAATGCTGCGCCTTGTCGCCTCACTCGAGCGGTCGAGCGAACATCCGCTCGCTGCGGCCATCGTCGGTCAAGCGGGCGAGCGCGGCATTGCCCTCGCTGCAGCCGAATCGTTCCAATCGGTGACCGGGCGCGGCGCGGTAGGCGTGGTTGAGGGCCATGCTGTGGCGGTTGGCAACGAGGCGCTCATGACGGATTACTCAATTTCTATCGCCCCGCTTGCCGCCGAGGCCGGTCGTCTTGCCGCCGACGGAAAGACCACGACATATCTGGCAATCGACGGCGTGTTTGCCGGAGTGATTGCCGTCGCCGATCCGATCAGAGCAACCTCGCGAGCTGCGATTGCCGCGCTGCGCACGCTCGGGCTGGACGTCGTGATGCTCACCGGCGACAACGAACGCACCGCGAACGCGATTGCGCGGCTTGCTGGCATCGACCGCGTGGTAGCGGGCGTGCTGCCGCAGGGCAAAGTCGCCGAGGTGGCACGGCTGCAGTCGCAGGGGAAGGTGGTGGCGATGGTTGGCGACGGCATCAACGACGGCGCGGCGATCGCCCGCAGCGACGTCGGTTTCGCGATCGCGTCCGGAACCGACGTGGCCGTCGAGGCCGCGGACATTGCGCTCATGCGCGGCGACCTGAACGGAGTGGTGCAGGCGATTCGATTGTCCCGCCGCACCATGCGAACCATGAAGCAAAACCTCTTCTGGGCGTTCGTCTACAACGTGATCGGCATTCCCGTGGCGGCGGGCGTGTTGTATCCGGCGTTCGGGTTGTTGCTCAGTCCCATTCTCGCCAGCGCGGCAATGGCGTTCAGCTCCGTGAGCGTGGTGTCGAACAGTCTGCGGCTGCGCCGGTTCCGCCTGGTGTAGAAGTGGTTTCAAAGCCGTCTGTCATTCCGAGCGCAGCGAGGAATCTTCTGTCCCCAATGCGGGACGAAAGATCCCTCGTCGCTTCGCTTCTCGGGATGACATGCCTGTATAGGAATTCATAAAACTATAACGGAGCGACCGTCCATGGCTCGAGTAGCAAAGACCACGATCACCGCGGCGCCGGACCGAAAGGCGCACGGCGTTGACGCAGACGGCAAGGAACGAAATCTCAAACGACTGCGGCGCATTGAGGGCCAGGTGCGCGGCCTGCAGAAGATGGTCGAGGAAGACCGCTACTGCGCCGACATCCTCACCCAGATCTCATCGGTGCACGAGGCGTTGCGCGGCGTGGGCAGGGAGCTCATGCGCAATCATCTCAAGCACTGCGCAACCGTTGCCATACGCTCCGACCCGGAAACGGCTGAGGCGATGTACGACGAGTTGGTGGAGCTCATGCATACGCACAGTCGTTAAGTTGGCGCGCCTGAGGCTCCAAACCCGGATCGGCGCCCGCATCTTGCCTTAAGGGAATGGCGTAGCCTCAACCAGGAGCATTCCAAAATGCGAATTCATCTTTTGATAGCTGTTGCCGGACTGAGCGCGGCACTCGCCGCACCGGTGGCCGCACAGTCGATCAAATCAGTGGGCGCCGATATACACCACACGCTCAAGTCCGCCGGCAATGGCGTAAAGGAAGGCGCAAAGGACGTTGGCAGCGCCACGCATCACACGCTGCAGAAGGCCGGTAACGGCACAAAGACAGTGTTGGGCGACGCCACCGGCATCCACAAGGTGGGCGGATCTGTGGGCGAGGCGGCTCAGGGCGTGAGCCACGCGGGCAAGAAGGTGGCACGCAAGGCCAGACATTCCGTCAAGAAGCACAAGGCAGCGGCCCACGCCGATCTGACCAAAACCGGTAAGGATACCAAAGCCGCGATCAAGACTCCGTAGCGGTGTCGCGGAGGCGGGAGGGCGTGGATTGACGTTGATAGTCCACGCCCACTCTTGTATATTTCAGCCACGAGACATGGCCGGAAATGTGTCTCCAACAACGGGAAGCTACCCAGGGTCCGGCATCGCTCGGGCCCTTTGTCATTTCTATGGTCGGATTTCGGGAGATTGCATGACGGACATGACCCAACAGCCACCGCTCACGGACTGGAAGCCGATCGTCGCGCGCTATCAACGCTCGGACGTCGGACGGTCGGTGGCGCAGATGTTCACGACGCTGCTCCCGCTGGCTGCAATGTTCTACGTCATGTACCGCTCGCTTGCCTTTCCGTACTGGATCACGTTGCTGCTGGCGCTTCCGACGGCCGGCCTGCTCGTGCGCACGTTCATCATCATGCACGACTGTGCTCACGGGTCGTTCCTGCCGTCCAAACGGGCGAATTCGATAATTGGGTGGATCACCGGCGTGATCACGCTGACACCGTTCGGACAATGGCGCCACGATCACGCGCTGCATCATGCGTCGTCTGGTGACCTCGACCGCCGCGGTCATGGCGATGTCGATACGCTCACCGTGAACGAATATCTCGCGCTGCCGCGCGGTGCGCGCTTTCGCTACCGAATGCTGCGCAATCCGCTCGTCCTGTTCGGTATCGGCCCGATTCACTTCGTAATCATGAATCGCGTTCCGCCGCGCGGCGCACCGGCGGTCAAGCGCCAGCGGCTCAGCGTTTGGTCCACCAACGCGGGTATCGCGGCACTGGTCATTGGCCTGTCGCTTTGGATCGGTTGGCGCGCCGTGCTGTTGATCTACGGACCGGCTATGTATTTGGCCGCCGCCGCCGGCATCTGGCTGTTCTACGTGCAGCACCAGTTCGAAGGCACCTACTGGCAAGAGCATGGCGAGTGGGACTACGCCACGTCGGCCATTCGCGGCAGCTCGTACCTCAAGCTCCCGGGCGTGCTGCGCTGGTTCACGGGAAGCATCGGCCTGCACCACGTGCACCATCTCGGGCCGCGCATTCCGAATTACGCGCTCAAGCAGTGTCACGAGGAAAATCCGCTGTTCCAGGACGTCACGATCATCACGCTCACACAGAGCGTGCGCACCTTGCGCCTCACGCTGTGGGACGAGAGTCGCCAACGCTTGGTTGGTTTCCGGGACGTCAAGGCGGCGTAGCTCGATTCAACGAATAGTGTAAAAGCAGGAATGCCCGCGGCGTAGCTCGATGCGCCGCGGGCTTCTTTTTTCTCTTGTGGGTTACCCAAAGGAGTGATATGCTTCTTCTCTTGGTAAGCCAAAGGAGATCCCGTGGGCGACGTTTTGCCACTCGTACCCGGCACGCTCGAGATGCTCGTGCTCAAGACGCTCACGCTCCAGCCGATGCACGGTTGGGGGATCGGCGAGCGCATCCAGCAACTCTCGCGCGACGCCTTTCGCGTCAACCAAGGCACGCTGTATCCGGTGCTCGAGCGCTTGCTCCAGCGCGGACTTGTCTCCGCTGAGTGGCGGCCTTCCGACAACAATCGCCGCTCCAAGTACTACATCCTCACCTCGGCCGGACGTCGCAAGTTGGCCGGTGAGCGGCACGACTGGGAACGCTCGGCGGCGGCAATCGACCTCATTCTCCGCACGGAGAGCTAGCCATGTGGACGATTCGCGGACTCGCACACAGCGTCCGATCAATCGCGCACCGGCGCGCCGCGGACGCGGAGACGCTTGAGGAGTTGTCCGATCACATAGAACGGCAGACGCAAAGGCACATCGCCGCTGGGATGAACCCCGCCGAGGCGGCGCGAACGGCGCACATCGAATTGGGCGGCGTGCAGCAGTGGCGCGAAGAGACCCGCTGCTGCGCGGCCGGGAGTTCAACGCCACAGATCGGGCCGGCGCGCCGCGGGTCATGGTGATCAATCGCGCGGCGGCTCGCCTGATCTGGGGCAACGACGATCCGCTTACGACCCCAGTTGTCGGTTCCGCCGGATCGACGCGCGTGATCGGCGTCGTGGAGGACGCTCGATATGAAGACGTCGAGCAGCCGGCGGCACCAGCGATATTCGTCGCCGCTGCGCAGACGGGACTGCGGCACGGTTTTGTACTCGCCCGGACCGCCGGCAATCCTGAGGCATTGCTCGGCAGCGTGAAGCAGGCGGTTCAGCGCGCCGGCAGAGGCGATGCGCTTGGCACCGTGCGAACGGTGAGCAGCCAGTTGGCGGACGTCACGGCGCGAAACCGGCTGCTCGCCCTCATCGTGAGCTTGTTCGCGGTTGCTGCGATGTTCCTCGCCGCGCTCGGCGTGTATGGGTCGTTGTCATTGGTTGTTGCCCAACGTTCGCGCGAGTTGGCGATTCGCCGGACACTGGGAGCGCAGCGGCGTTCACTTGCCATTATGGTTCTCTCACAGGCTGCGACGTTGACGATGCTTGGCGGAGCGTTCGGCTTGAGCCTGGCGTGGATCGCCGCGCGCAGCCTGTCGGCGCTTCTGTACGATGCACGTCCGCTCGATCCGGTCGTGTACGGTTCAGCGGTCCTTCTACTCGCTGCGGCGGTCACGGTCGCGGCAATGGTGCCGTCCATCCGGTCGATGCGCATCGATCCCCGCGAGGCCATGCGATCGGACTGACGTGTCATCCCGAGAAGCGACGCAACGAGGGATCTTTCGTCCCTCAAGGGGGGGCAGAAGATTCCTCGCTTCGCTCGGAATGACAGGTGGTTTTGAAACCGCTGCTAGCCACGGAGAGCCTGATCGACGAATTTCGCCCCATGCAGACACGGAGCATCGACACGGTTTCCGCCGACTATCTCACGCGCGGCGCGTCTCACGCCCGTGAGGCGGACGCCGCTGCCCGAACGCTTCGCTCGGTCGGCGTCGCACGAGTGCTCTGCTTTCTCGCCGCTGCTGCAGCGATCGCGGGAATTGTCGCCGGTCGCTTGCCGGGCACGCTCGGGTGGCTGCTCCTGGCGGGTATCGTGGCCGTCTTCATTGCCCTCGTGGCATGGCATCGCCGCATCCGCGACGTCGAACGCACCCACCGTGCGCTCGAGCGCGGCTGCCTGCTCGGCGTAGATCGGATGAACCGGCGATGGGCCATGCTGCCCGACGCTCGGCCGATCGATATCACCGCAAATCACGCGTTCGCCAGCGACTTGCACATCGCCGGCTCGCACTCGCTCACCCGGCTGCTCGGGGCCACGAGCCCCGCCGGCGGCGCCGTATTGACGGATTGGCTGCTCGCCGAGCATCCGCCGGCCGTCGATACGCTCCTTGGCCGCCAGGAGATCGTTGGGCGACTCACCCCGCTGTGTGATTGGCGCGAGCGGCTCAGCATGTACGCAAGCCGGCTTACCGGCAGCAGCGCGTCGCTCGAGTCGTTTTTTCAATGGGCGGAAGGCGAACCGTGGCTCAGCCGCCGCACCGGTTTGAAATGGTTCGTCCGTCTCATGACAGGTCTCACTATTGCCGCAATTGTTGCTGCGGTGGCGCAGCTGATTCCGGCTGCGGTGGTGCTGGCGCTCGTTGCGGTGAATCTGCTCGTCACCGGTTTCGTTCGTCACGAACTCGCAGCTACGCTCGGCGCGGCCTCGTCGCGCGGCGCGCGGTTGCGCGGATACGGCGCGCTGTTTCGCCACGCCCAAACCGCCTTGGGTGACGCGCCAGAACTCCGCGCCCTGAGCGACAAGATTGGCGGCGCAGCGTCAGCCCGGGCGTTCGCTACGCTCGATCAACTGGCGGCTTGCGGCGAAGTGCGGCTCTCGGCCATGGGCCACTACGCACTTCAGAGTTTGCTACTGTGGGACTTTCACGTCGCCGACGCGCTTGAAGCCTGGCAGCGCAATTACGGCCAGGCGGTGCGCCGCTGGGTGGGCGCACTCGGGGAGGTGGAGGCGCAGGCGGCGTTCGCTACACTGGCGCACGAGAATCCATCGTGGACGTTTCCGCGCTTCCGTCCGGATGCGGCAGGCACGCTCGACGCGTCGGCATTGGCCCATCCGCTGCTGGCGGCCGACATTCGCGTGGGCAATGATGTCACGGTGGGGCCGCGCGGAACGATTCTGCTCGTCACCGGATCGAACATGGCCGGCAAGACGACGCTGCTGCGTGCCGTGGCGCTGAACATCGTGCTGGCGCAGGCAGGCGCGCCGGTGTGCGCTGCCGCGATGGAGCTCTCGCGCTTTCGGTTACGCACCAGCATGCAGGCGTCCGACTCGCTCGAGCAAGGACTGTCGTTGTTCATGGCAGAGCTTGTGCGACTCAAGGCAATCGTCGATGCCGCGCATGCGCCGGCGGAGTGCGCGCTGCTTTATCTCGCCGATGAGATTCTGCGCGGCACGAATGCCGCCGACCGCCATAGCGCCATTGTCACGGTGCTCGGCACGTTGACTGGTGCCGGGGCCGTGGGCATTGTCGCGACGCACGACCCCGATCTCGCCTACGCGCCGACGCTTGCGGAACGAACGCGTGCCGTGAATCTCATCGAGCAGTTTCGCGATGAGCCGCAGGGACCGGCGATGTGGTTCGATTATCGGCTTCGCCCCGGGGTGGCGACGACGCGGAACGCACTCAAGCTGCTGGAGATGGTGGGGCTAGGCGCGACTCCGCCGGGCGCGTGACCGCAGGCTAGTGGCGCTTCTTGTTGTTCTTTTCTTCCCACCACTTCGAGACCAGTGTTTGAACTTGGGCTTCCGTGAGCTGGTGGTCGAATACCGGGCCGATATGGTGCTTGCCCGAAGCGTCGGCGAATACCCAACGCCGGTGCAGCCGCTCTCCGATTGGCTGCACGAAGCAATGGAACTCTCTCCCGTCTGTGGTACTGACGATGTAACTGTTAGCCTTCATCAAATTTTGGCAGGCTCGGCGCCGTCGCCGGCACAGATAAACTCGTCACCCCAGCGGTGCCTCGCGACGAGCAGAAATATCGGAAAGGGAACTTCAGTCAAACGACGTCTGCAGTAATCTACCCGCTGAGGCCCTGCAGCCGCCGCCTAATCTTTTGATTTTTTGCACGTCTTCGCAAGGTCAACGCGCCGGCGACGTTGAAGTTCTGGCGCGGGCCACGGCGATCATCGCCACGCCGCCGAGAATGATGGCTGCCGCAACAAGGGTACGAGCAGTGACAATCTCACCGGCCACGGCCCAGCCGAGCCCCACGGCCACCACCGGCGTGACGTACGCGTACGTCGATGCCTTTGCCGGGCTCACCGCCCGTAGCAGGTAGATGTACGCGGTAAAGCCCACCAAAGACCCGAACGTGACCAGATAGACCCAGCCGAGCCAGGACGCGGCAGATATGTCGCCGACGTGCAGACTCGAGCTCTCTCCGGTCGCAAGGCCGAGCAATAGCAGAACTGCACCTCCGGTGAGCATCTGCATCCCGGTGGACATTGCGCCGGACTCCGGTCGCGATCCGTGTCGGTTGTACACCGATCCCGCCGCCCATGCAAACGAGCCGGCAATGAGCGCGACCACGGCAGCTGTGTCGGCGGCGCCACGTCCAACAAGCGTTGCCGGACCCACCAGCACGACGAGGCCCACGAGCCCCACCACCACGCCAACGACGACGCTGAACCGCGGCCGCTCGCCCTGCGGCCGCATCCAGTCGATGACGACCATCCACAGCGGCACCACTGCCACGAGCAACGCGGTGAGCCCCGACGGGAGGCGCTGTTCCGACCACGCCACCGAGCCATTGCCCAGGCACAGCAACAACACGCCGGCGATCGCGGCGTCGCGCCACTGCAGCCGTGACGGCCGCGGCGCCCCGCGCCAGCGCGCCCAGGCATACAGCAACGAGCCGGAGACGAGAAAGCGCGCGCTGATCATGAAGAACGGCGGAATCGTTTGGACGGCGTACCGAATGGCGAGGTAGGTTGACCCCCAAACGATGTACACCGCGGCAAACGCTGCCAGCACGCGCGACTTTGGATAGTGCGTCAATCGCCTTCGATCAGGCGCCGCAATTCCTCGACGTCGTACGGCTTGGTCACGACGGTGGCATTGACGAACGGCCCCGGCAGATCGCGCGCATCGTTGGGCGTGGGCGCGGAGAGCACGAACCGCGCGTTGGCGCATCCGGGCAGCGCGCGGAGCGCCGCGGCGATTCGCACACCGTCGCGCCCAAGCAGGCGCGCATCGCACAGCACCGCGTCGAACGTTGTCTGTGCGCCAAGGCGCAACGCCAGCTCGCCGCTGCCGGCATTGATCACGGCATGGCCGCGCGACGTGAGAAAACGCTCAACGAACATCAGATCCATCGCCCCCGGATCGACCACCAGCACGTCGAGCGGTAGCGGCGCGTGGCCGATCGACGCCGGCAGCACGGACTCCGTGGCAATCGGCAGCCGTACCTGGAAGCAGGCGCCCAGTCGGGTAGAATCACCAATCGACACCGAGCCGCCGTGCTCAATGACGATGCCGTGCACCACGGCAAGTCCCAACCCCGTGCCTTCGCCTTCGTCCTTCGTCGTCCAGAACGGGTCCCAGATGTGCGGCCGCATGGGCTCCGGCACGCCGGGCCCATTGTCTTCAACCTCGATGATCACGTCGTGCTCGTCGTGACGCGTGCGCAGTTTGATCTGCGCCGGGCTGCTCCGATGGTCGCCTTGCGTCTGGGGCAACAGCGCGTGCTCGGCGTTGTTCAACAGATTGCGCATCACCTGTTCGAGTTGCGCGCGGTCGCCCGACACCAGCGGCAGGTTCGGATCGAGCTCCACCGTGCACACGATTCCTGCGGATTCCAGTTGGTACCGCCGCGTACGAACGATGTAGCCAACGATGTCGTTGACGTTGGTGGCAATGCGCCGTTCGCCGTCGCGCTTGCGCGCCATTGCGAGCAGGTCCTTCACAATCGTGGCCGAACGAATGGCCTCGTGATTGATCGTGTCGAGCGCCGAACGATCTTCCGCCGGCCACGGCTTTCGCAGCAGAAGTTGCGCGAAGCCCATGATCGCGGCCAAGGGATTATTCAGCTCGTGCGCCACACCGGCCAGCGTTGTGCCGAGACTCGCCATGCGCTCGCTGCGACGCAGGAGCTCGTCGTGGCGGAGTCGTTCAGTGATGTCCTCGGCAATGCCGTCGTAGAATTCCACGAGGCCGGCGGCGTCGTGGGCGGCAAGCACGGAGAGCTTCACGGTGATCGCGCTGCCGTCGCGCCGCTTCCACCTGCTTTCAATCCATGCCGGATGTGCCGCGCTCCCCGGCCGCTGCATCAGGCGCTCCCGTTCGCCCGGATCGAGGTACAGGTCGCGCGCCAGATCGAGCGCCAGCAGCTCGTTAGCCGAGTCGTACCCCAGCATGGCGACCAGCACCGAATTCACTTCGACGAACCGGCCCGCCGGTGACGATCGATAGATGCCGTACGCGGCGCGCTCGACCAACGCCGCATACCGCGCTTCGCTTCGAGCAAGGGCGTCTGTGAGCGGTTGGATCGGCGGATCGGGCGGAGTCAACGGCTCAAGTGGAATGCGGTGAATCGGGGTGGAATCAACAATCCACCGAGTGACGGCCAAACGGCCAGCCCGCTAGAAACAACCGAACAAAACTCGCAGCTTCCGGCGGGCATGGCAAATTGGCCCTTACTCCGCGTTCCCCCGCCCGAAATTACGGATGCCACACGTGCTGGCGCACCGCGGGAAAGCTCTCGCCGTTAAGCGTGAGCGTGGTCTCGGTAATGATGTCCGGCGCGAGCGATGCCGCAACAGAGCAGTACCGCTCGTACGACAGCTGAATGGCGCGCTCGGCGTGTTCCTTTTCGATACCCGGGCCGTCAATATGAAACGCGATCTCGAGCTTCTGCACGCGCCGGGGGAAATCCGGGCGTCGCTCGGCCGTCACGCTGATCGTCATGCGTTCCACCGGCGTTTTGCGCTTGGCAATGATGTCGATGACGTCCACGCCGGAGCACGATGCGATGGAGCTGAGCAGCGTTTCGATGGGGCCGGGCGCGACCTTGGCCGCGGCGTCGATGCGGTGGGTGCGGCCGGCCGGGCCGGCGTCGAACAACCGATCGCCGCGCCACGACACCTCGCTGCGCGAAATCACCGGACCGGCCGGTTCCGCGGCGGCTGCCGGTGCTGCGTCTGAATCTGCTGGGGATGTCATTTGTCGTGCTCCTTAGCGTTCGATGGGCGCGCGAACCGCGTTGCCCCACTCGGTCCAGCTCCCATCATAGTTTCGAACTTTGTCATAGCCGAGCAGATAGCGCAGCACGAACCATGTATGGCTCGAGCGTTCGCCGATGCGGCAGTACGCAATGACGTCGTCGCTCGGCGTCAGCCCCTGCTCCTGCTCGTAGATCGCGCGCAGCTCGGCAGCCGACTTGAAGGTACCATCGGCATTCGCGGCGCGCGCCCACGGAACGCTCTTGGCGCCGGGAATGTGTCCACCGCGCATTGCGCCCTCCTGTGGATACTCCGGCATGTGCAGCTTCTTGCCTGAGAACTCGTCTGGCGAGCGCACGTCCACGAGCCGGCCCTTGCCCTGCAGGTGCGTGCGAACGTCGCCCATGAAGGCGCGGATCGGTTCGTCGCTGCGCGGCTTGGCCGTGTATTGCGACGGTGCGGGCGCGGCGGGCGCGTCAGTGGACATGGGGCGACCCTCGGCCTCCCACTTCAAGCGTCCGCCGTCGAGCAGCTTGGCGTTGGTGAAGCCGAACAATTGAAAGACCCACAAGGCGTAGGCGGCCCACCAATTGTTCTTGTCGCCGTAAAAGATCACGGTGGTGGAATCGTCGATGCCGCGCGAGCGGAGCAGCGCCTGGAACTGTTCGCGCGAGATGTAGTCGCGCATCGTAGCGTCGTTCAGGTCGGCATGCCAATCGATTTTGAACGCGCCGGGAATGTGGCCGGTGTCGTACAGCAGAACATCCTCATCGCTCTCGAGAATGCGAATGTTGGGATCGTTCAGGTGATCGGCGAGCCACGCCGTGGTGACCAGCGCGTCGGGATGCGCATAGCCCTTGGCGGCGATGGCGGGGTCGATGGGAATTACAGCTGGCATTCAAGTCTCCGTGCTATCCGATGCGCGTACCGTTCGGCACCGGTTGATCGAGCGCAAGTAGAACCACTTCGGTTTGCGTCGGCATTCCGCCGAGGACGAGTACTTCACTGGTGAAGCCCGCGATACGCCGCGGGCCGAGATTTACCGCGGCCACCACCTGCCGGCCGACGAGCTGCGCCGGGGTGTAGTGCACAGTGAGCTGTGCACTGGAGCGCTTGTGCCCGATTTCGGGACCAAAGTCGATGACCAACTTGATCGACGGCTTGCGCGCTTCGGGAAACTCCTCGGCTTCGAGGACCGTGCCGACGCGCATGTCGATGGCGTGGAAGTCGTCGGGGGTTGCCATGGGGGAAAGATAGGGGCTAGGGTCTAGGGTCTGGGGTCTAGGAACTGCCCAGCTGGGAGCTACTAGACCCTAGACCCTAGACCCTAGACCCTAGACCCTCGACCCTAGCCGTTGAGAAACCCCGCCACCACATCCCCCACCGCCTCCCACCCTGGCTCGTTGATCACCATGTGACCATGGCCGAGCATGGTCTGGAGTGATGCGCGGTAGCGGTCGGCAATGCGTTCGACGATCCGCTTGGGGATGAAGCGGTCGTCGTCGGCGGCGATGGCGAGCAGGCGGCAGTGGATTTTGGTGGCGTCAACCGGGACGCCGGTGATCGACATGTCGCGACCGGCGCGGCCGCTGTCGGGGACCATGGCGTCGAGCAAGGCGTCCTGCAGCGCGGCGGGCACGCGATTGAGCACGAGGTCGCGGAGGTCCTCGCGGCGTGGCGTCACGACGCGGGACGTCAGGATTGCCGGCAGGTATTTGAGTTGTTTAATCGCCACCCGCGGGGTGAGCACGGCAATGCCGCGCGGTGGCGCCGGGGTGATCAGCACTGCGGCGCTCGCTGCGCCCTGCTCGGCCAACTTCTGGGCGATCAGGCCGCCCATCGAGTGGCCCACGACCGCCGGCGCGCCGAGGTGTGCGGCAACGGCGAGCGCGTCGCACACGAAGTCGGCGATCGACACGCGACCGAGGTCCACGTTCGGCATGCTGCCGGCGCGTCCCCGCAGGTGAACGGCGTAGGAAGGGAAGCCGCGGGCGGCGAAAAACGGCAGCCATTCGGCGAACGCCGACGCGTCGGCGAAATAGCCGTGAATGAAAAGCACGGGAGTGCGCGTCGCGTGCACAGGCGCGGCGTGAAGCACATTGAGCGACCCGATGCGAATGACTTGATTATTCATAAGTGGTGACTTATGTATGTCCAATGCCCGAAGTCGCTGATATCGCCGTGCTGATGCGCACGCTCGCCGACCCAACGCGTCGAGCGGTGTTTGAGCAGATAGTGAATTCCGGCGAAGTCACGGTAGGAACGCTAACCAGCAGCAGTTCGGTTTCGCAGCCTGCGATATCCCAGCATGTCCGCGCGCTCCGCAAAGCTGGGCTAATCGACGAGCGGAGACAGGGACGCAACATCTACTATCGCAGTCGGCCGAATGGACTCGCGCCGCTGGTAAACTGGCTCGAGGTGTACGGCGTTTTCTGGCGCGAGCGGTTCGCCAATTTGACGACACTCCTGGAGGAAATCGATCATGAAAGCTGACGACCGCGCCGCGATCACGCGGGACATTGTCGTTGAACAAGTCCTGCCGCACATACCGGCCACCGTGTGGAAGACGTTGACGACATCGGCGTTGATCGCGCGTTGGCTCATGCCGAACGACTTCGAGCCGCACGTCGGAAAGAAATTCACCTTCCGCAGCAAACCCATGGGCGACTGGGACGGGATAGTGTACTGCGAAGTGCTCGACGTGCTGCCCAACGAGCGGCTCGCCTACAGTTGGACGGGCGGATCTGCGCCGGGTTCCACGGTGCCGCCGCTGGATAGCGTCGTGACCTGGACACTGACGGCCGTGGACGGTGGAACGCGGCTCAGGTTGGTGCATTCTGGTTTCCGGTCGCCAGAAAACGACATGGCGTTCAATGCGATGAGCCCGGGCTGGGGTCAGGTGATGGCGAGCATCGGACGGGTCGCCGCGGAAGGGTAGGTTTCAGCGGATATGTCAACACCTGGCAGCCCCGCGCCAATTCTGGACCCGTACGCGTACCACGTGCTTGTGTGCGTCGGCGGATTCTGCTCGCCCGATCAGCGCGGGCGCGAGCTGTATCGCTTGCTGCCGTCGTTGCTGCAGCGAGAGGGGTTGTTGTTCGGACCGGATCGCGTGAAGCGGGGCGAAACGCCCTGCCTGGGCGTGTGCGCGGGCGGCCCAATCGTGGTGGTGTATCCGGATGGCGTCTGGTACGGTGGCGTGACGCCGGCGTTGTTGGAGCGGATTGTCGTCGAACACTTCAAGCACGGCCGAGTGGTGGAAGACGCCGTGTTTCATCGAATGCAGCCGATGGGCTGACGCGGTCCGCCGCTAAACTTTCTTCACCGCATCGCGGCTTCGGTCGAGCTCGGAAAGCTCATCGGTGACGAGGTGCCGCAACCGCGGCCAGACGTGGTTGGCGTAGCGAAGGAAGTTCTCGCGCGCCTGGGGCACATCGAAGAGGAAAACGCTGAGGCGGCGCTGGCCCTTGAGTGTGTTGCACGCCTTACACGCCGTCACTAAGTTGCCCTCCGAGCGATCTCCGCCGCGAACGCGCGGTTGGACGTGGTCGAGCGTTAGCTCGTTTACGACGAATTGCTCGCCGCAGTATATGCATCGATACTCGTCGCGTTCGAAAATCAGGTTACGCTTCAATGGACAACGTCCCGACGTCCCGCCGTTTCGTGATGGACCGGGCGCGAAAGTATCTGCTGGACCAGGTTGGCGACATCAATGTTTCGCTGGATCCAGACCCATCGCCCCCGCGTTTGACCCTTAGAGCCCTCGAGAAAATCAGCATGTCACGGTCCCGTGAACGGATTCTCAGCAACCTGGACGAGATGTATCGCGAGGCGTTCGAACGGGCCAAGGAGTCCGGCGACGCGTCGCAACAGGCGACATTGGATTTTGCGTATCGCCGCGAGCAACTCTATTTCGAGATTCTGCTCGACGTCCGCGACGCGGTCGAACGGCGCGGCTGAGCACTGCCGCACGGCGGGGCTAGGCATCGGGTCACTCCGGCGCCTAGCCTTTTTTGTGTTCTGGAGCGGCCTTGGGGAACAGCATCGAGGCGATGATTGCGATGGCCAGCACGCCCAGAATAATGCCCAGCGATAGCGTGATGCCGATCTCGAAATACTTTTCGCCGAGCATCTTCACGCCCACGAACGTGAGAATCAGCGCCAGGGCGTATTTGAGCAGGTAGAAGCGATCGACGACCGCGGCGAGCAAAAAGTAGAGCGAGCGCAGGCCAAGAATGGCGAAGATGTTCGACGTGAAGACGAGAAATGGATCGGTCGTCACACCGAACGTGGCCGGAATGGAATCCACAGCGAAGATCAGGTCCGTGAACTCGACCAGGATCAACACGAGCAGGAGCGGCGTCGCCAGCCGCCGGCCGGCCTCCACGACGAAGAAATGCTTTCCCTTGAATTCGCTCGTCATGGGAATAATGCGTCGCACGAGACGGACGATGGGGTTCTCGTCGCCGTTGAATTCGTCATCCTTCTTGAACGCCATCCGCACGCCGGTCACGACGAGCATCACGCCGAAGATGTAGAGAATCCAGTGGAACTTGGCGATCAACACCGCGCCTAGGCCAATGAACAGTCCGCGCATCACGAGCGCGCCCAAAATGCCGTAAAACAGTACGCGGTGCTGGGACACCTTCGGAACGCGGAAGTACTCGAAGATGAGTACGATCACGAAGATGTTGTCGATGCTCAACGACTCTTCAATGACGTAGCCCGTGAGGAACGTCAGGCTTGCCGCGTGGCCGAAGATGGCGTACAGGCCGGCGGCGAACACGAGCGCCAGGACGACCCACACCACCGTCCATATGGCGGCCTCTTTGGGCCGGACCTCGTGAGGCGTCCGATGAAAAACCCCGAGGTCGAGCGACAGCATCGCGAGCACAAAAAGCACGAAGCCGACCCAGAACCATATGTTGGTGGCGATCATATACTGGAAGCTATCCAGAGGCCACCGTTATCGCCCACCTTGTCCGCCGGTCCGCGGCGGCGGGAGTGAAACTGGCCTCAATTGAGCAGCGAAGGAGACGAACCGGATGGAAACGGCGACCGACCAGTCGGCCGGAGCGGGCGATACGTCCGGCTCCATCGCGGTGGTGAATGCGCGCATCTGGACCGGGAACACTCGGCGTCGCTGGGCCGACGCACTGCTGACCGACCGTGAACGGATTGCCGTGGTTGGGTCGAGCGCCGAGGTCATGAAGCGGATTGGTTCGGCGACGCGAATCATTGACGGACGCGGAATGCTCGTCGTGCCCGGCTTCATCGATTCACACATCCATTTCCTCCTCGGCGGGTTCGGACTGTCGTCGGTGATGCTGCGCGACGCGTCAACACCGCAGGAGTTCGCCCGGCGGATCGGGAAGTTTGCGGCGACGAAGCCGGCGGGCACGTGGATTCGGAACGGCGACTGGGACAACGAGCTGTGGGGCGGCGAGTGGCCGGCGAAGGACTGGATCGATGCGCGCACGCCGGATCATCCGGTGTGGGTGAGCCGGCTCGACGTGCACACGTCGCTGGCCAACAGCGCGGCCATGCGCGCCGCCGGCATCACGCGCGACACGCCGGACGTGAGCGGGGGAACGATCATGCGCGATGCGCACGGTGAACCGACGGGAGTCTTTCGCGACAACGCGCAGGCATTGATCGATCGCGTGGTGCCCGAGCTCAGTGAGTCGGAGTTTGACGCGGCGTTGAGCGCAGCAATGGCGTACGTGGCGCGCCAGGGCGTGACCTCGGTGCATCACATGGGTACCTGGCAGGATCTCGCCGTGTTCGAGCGCGCGCACGCCGCGCGGCGGCTGACGCCGCGCATCTACGCCGCCGTGCCCATCGACACGTGGGAGCGGTTGCGCGATCGCGTTTCGGTGAGGGGGCGCGGCGACGAATGGCTTCGCATTGGCGCGCTGAAGGGATTCGTCGACGGCTCGCTTGGTTCGCGCACGGCAGCCATGCTCGAACCGTTCACGGATGCGCCCAACGACCGCGGACTTTTCGTCAATTCCCTCGACGATCTGCACGCCTGGACGCTCGGCGCCGACGCGGCGGGTTTGAACATGATCGTGCACGCGATTGGCGATCTGGCAATTCGCTCGCAGCTGGATGTGTTCGAGCGCGTGCGCGCGGCAAACGGCGCACGGGACCGGCGCTTTCGAATCGAACATGCGCAACATCTCGATCCCGCAGATGTTCCGCGGTTCGCGCAACTCGGCGTGGTGGCCAGCGTGCAGCCGTATCACGCGATTGACGATGGGCGCTGGGCGGAGCGCGTGATCGGTCCCGAGCGAGCGAAGATGACGTATGCATTTCGGTCGCTACTCGACGCCGGCGCGCGGCTCGCGCTGGGTAGCGACTGGCCGGTAGCGCCGCCGACGCCTCTCGAGGGCATATACGCCGCGGCCACGCGGCGGACACTCGACGGCAAGCACCGGGGCGGCTGGATACCGGAGCAGCGCATTAGCGTGGAAGAGGCGCTGCGAGGCTATACGAGCGATGCGGCGTTCGCGTCGTTCGAGGAAAATGAGAAGGGGACGATCGCGATTGGCAAGCTGGCCGATTTCGCGATGATCGATCGCGACATCACGCGGATTTTGCCGGACGAGATCGCCGAGGCACGAGTCGTGATGACTGTTGTGGGTGGGCAGGTGGTGTACGACGCGCCCGACGCGTGACGGCGTGCAAACTTTGGCTTCAGTGAACTGACGATGGGCTTGGCATTTTGGCGGGGGGCGTGGGGACGGGTGGCCGTTCTGCTGGCCGCGTGCGCGTTAGGGCCGACGGTGCGGACGGCGCGTGCCCAGATCCTGGGGCATGCGCGGACGGTGGCCGGCGTGTCGTACACGATTCGCGTTGGCGGTCCGCCGCGAGTTGGCGCGGGGATGATTGCGTCGATCGCTGCGCAACCTGCCCATTACGTGGCGAACGCCGTGTTTGCCGCCGGCCGCGGACGCCTCGACGTGGTCGAAGGCGGCGTCGAATCGCTATTCGGCAAGGGCGACTACGTGCTCTTCGATTCGACGGATCTTGTGATCGTGCATCCGGCGACGCGCGAGTTCGTGGTGGTGCCGCACGATGCCGGCGACAAGAACATGGATCAGCTCGAGGCAATGGGAATGAAGGCGACGATTGGCGACGTGAAGGTGACGATTGACAGCCTTCCCGGCGCCGACACCGTGGCCGGCCATGCGACGAGGCATTTCCGCATGGTCACCGCCTTTACGATGACCATCGAAGCCGGCACGCTGCACCAACGGTTGGCCACCGAGAGCGTGACGGACTATTGGGTGGCGATGGTGCCTGGGCTGCCCGGGAATCCGCTGTTGCGAGCGAACGGATTTTCCGGAACGCCGGTGTCGAGCGGGATGTTCAGAGAATTGTCATCGCGCGTCGATTCGGCGGCGGCGCGGATGGGGTCGGCGGTGGCATTGAGGACGTCCACGTCGAGCCGGCTGATGCAGGGGCCGGGGGCGAGCGTGCAGATGCAGCAGACGTCGGAGGTGTCGGATCTGCGAAACCGGAGCGTCGATGAGACTTTGCTAATTCTGCCGGCGGGCTACAAGCAAGGAGTCTTGCCGGGCACTGATGCGCCGGTTGTCGGGGCGACGGACGCCGGGGCGAAGTGGAGAACGATTCCGAAATGAACTGAGGCTCGGTGCGGAGTGATCCGGCCGGGCCTCGCTCGAGCTGTTTGCTTTCGGCTCAGGGCAGACCGCCGCCTTGGATACAGTTGAGCAGGCTGAAGCTCGTTCCGACCAAGAGGGAAGCGCCACTAAGTAACGAGCCGTTGTAGCACGTCGTGGTTGTGAGCGTTCCGCTTCCGGTGGTGCTCGAACTATTGTAGAAGTCAGCGAGCCCGAGCGCCATGGTTCCGTCGATGACTGTTGTGGCCCCGTTCCGGAAACTCGCCGTTCCAGCGACAGTCGTGGTCCGCCCCGACCCGATCGCCAGCCTTCCCTTTTGTTCGAGACTGCCCGTGACATAGACGTCCGTGCCGAATGTGACGCCATTCGTGCTCGTGTTGTCAATCTCGAGATTCCCGAAGTGTGAGTTCGACGTGTCGGGGTGGGTGAAACTGACGCTTTGGCCGCCGGTTCCGTTCAGTTGCACGAGGAAGTTCGTGCTCGGTGCCGCAAACGATGTCGCTATGCCATCCTCGATGAAATCGCCTGCGACTTGCAGGGTTCCATACTCAATGTGATTTACCGTCGATGCGCCCTTGAACCGAGCGAGGCCGCCGACGGTAACGACGTTGGCCGGCGTCGCCGAGAGCATGTTCAAAGTGCCGTCGACGATCAGGCTGTCGAGAATCGTCAGCGTGTGTCCGGCGATGTCGAGCGTCCCCGGAATGCTCATACCACCGCCGACGGTCCTGTTCGCGGTAAGTGCAACGCTGCTTCCAGAGAGCACGGTTATGTGTGGGGCTTTGCCTGCGGTCGCGTTCCGGTAGTTCGGAAAAATGTTGCCGGTGACCACGAGACTATCCAGTCCGCCAAGGTTTGAAGAGCTGGCCGCCGACACCGCACCGCCTGCCGTTACACGTCTGCCGGTGACGCCGGGCGACGTGGTGTTAGTGACGTCGAGATTATAGAACTGTGAGTTTACGGGATCGGCGAAGCTCAGGGTCTGTTGGGCCGTGCCCGTCAGCCTGGTGGTGTGTGCGTTTGCGGCAACGAACGACGACGTACTGACGTCGCTCTGTTGAGTGATGTTCCCAGTGATTTCAAGCAGGCCGTCAGTGAGCGCGCCCGTCGTCGATGCGCCATCGAACGTCGCATTGCCCGAGACGGTCACGTGACCGTTCGAGTTCGTCATGATCAACTTACCGTTCGTGCCGGTGACGCTCAGGTTTCCGCCGATCGACACTGCGTACCCGCCGACGGTGAGCGCGTTTTGGAGCACGAGCGGTCCCGATAGCACCGATGTCTGAGTCAAGGCCGTGGCGGCGGTGAGGATCGTGCTGCCCGGAGCCGCGCCGTTGATCTGCGGGAACCTCGCGCTCTTGCTCGTCAGCGTCGTAATGCCGCTCAAGCTGGTCGATGAGGCGGCGTTCGTCGCGCCAGTCACCGTAATACCAACCGTTCCGCTGGTCGCCGTGACGGTCGCGTTGCCGAGCAGATCCAGCGATCCGGTGATTGGATTGTCGGCCTGTGAGAACTTGAGCGTCGAGGCATTTTCCACGACGACGTTGTGAAGCGAGTCGCTGCTGCTGAACGTGACAACTGTGCCGCTGCCGTTCGTCGTGAACGCGCTGTTGATGAGCGTCCGCGTCGTGAACGTTGTCGAGTGATAGGCGACGACGTTGGCGAAGAACGAATATTCCGGATCGGCGAAGCTGACCGTGTCAGCGCCGCCACTCCTCGCGGAGAAATACACGCTGAAGTTCACGCCGCTCGGCGCGAACGACGACGACACGCCGCCCGTCGCATGGCTCTGCGTGAAATTGCCGCTCAACGTGAATGCGCCCTCCGTGAGCAAGCCGGTCTCCGAGCCGCCGTCGAACGTGGCGTTGCCAGTGACGTTTACCGCGTTGGCTGGAGTCGCCGCGAGCATCTTGAGGATGCCGCTTCCGCTCGTGCCGAACGCTCCGCTCACGTTGAGCGTCTTTCCGGCGATGTCCAACGATCCAGACGGGATGCTCACCGCCGTAACCGTCGTCGCGCCAGCAAGTGTCGTCGTTCCGGCGACGGTCAGCGTTGGGAGAGAGCCCTGCACCGATCCCACGCCGGTCGTTCTTACGGTTCCATTGGTGATCGAGCCCGACGCGGTGGTGTTCACGTTGCCGTTGACTGTCAACGTATGACCCGAGCCCACATCGATCGAGGCGCCCGCCTCTAGAGCGATTGACGCGGCGGATTGGTCGCCAGTGAGAGTCAGTGTCGCGCGTGTGTACCGTGGGATGAACACCGCGGTCGCGATGTCTGGGACGATCGAGCCGCTCCAATTCGACGGGTCCGTGAAGGAACTGCTCGTCTTGCCGATCCAGCTTGCCGAGCCGAGCGGCCCGACGATCACGTTGAAATCGTACGTAGTGCCGGCGATGACCGACGACACCGCATGAATGGTACAGGAGCCGGCCGTCGAGTTGCTGATGCTGAGATGAGTTCTGTCGAGGGCTGCGATCCCGCTCGCATTCACCGAGATCGTTCCGCCTGAAATGGTGCAGGCAGTCGCCCCGGATGTCACGGCATACGTGACAGTGCCGGCATTCGCCGCAGCGTTGTTCAACGGGTCCAAGAGCGAAACCGAGGGGTACGACAAGGTCGGAAGCGTATCGTTGACCGCGAGGAATGCGGTTGTTGTCGCTCCTGTCGTGAGAACCAACTGACTCGCGGCCGCGGAGGCGATCGTGATTGGCGCGCTTACCGCCGACGTTACCCCGCTCCCAACGGCGGTGAACGTGTAGCCGCTGCCGGACTTGCCGATCGCAATCGCCGGGAACGTGGCGACGCCAGTGGCGGCCGTAGCGGTGTCGCCGGACAGGCTCGCCCCCGAGGTGTTGGTGCTTGGCGTAATGTTGATTCCCACTCTCGAAGCGAACGACGTCGCCGTGTTGCCGAATGGATCTTCTGCAGTCACGACCACCGGCGGGTTCGTGATCGCGCTGCCGGCCGTGCCGCTGTACCCGGTCGTCGTCGTCGGCGTGAATACGAGCTTGGTGGCTGCGGCCGGCTGCACGATGACGGTTACGACAGCCGACGTGCCAGAGATCGACGTGCTCGTTGCCGTCGCGGTGTACGTGGCAGCGAGCGTCGGAAGCGTTCCGAAGAACGTGACGTGCCCCGTGCCGTCGGTAGTGCGCGTCGAGTCGAACACCGCGACGGGCGCGGTATTCGGTCCTCGCGTCACGACAATACGAACGGGAACTCCGCTCACCGGCGCGTTACCCGCATCCAGCACCTTGATCGACGGAGGCGACGCCAGCGCGACGCCCGCGACGTAGCTGAAGTTCGTGGGCGCCGCCGGATCCAGTAGCAGCTGTGTGGGAATTGTGTTGGCAACGGCGACTGTGGTCGACGTAACTGGTGTCATGCCTGGCGCGCTGAACGTCACTGTTACGTTGCCGCTACCGGTGAGCGTGAGCGTAGAAAACGTCGCCGTTCCCGTGGCCGTACCAGCGGTGACGACGTTCCCGCTCGCCGTACCTGCGCTCGGCGTCGCGGTCACTTGCAGCGCACCGGCCGATGTCACGTTGCCGAAGGTGTCCTGCACTTGCACGATCGGTTGCCGCGAGAGCGCGGCGCCGCTCGTCGCCGCATTGGCCGGCTGCGTTACCATCGCCAACTTCGACGCCACCGCCGGTTGAACCGTGACCGTCAGCACGACCGATGCGCCCGGAATCGACGAGCTCTTGGCCGTAACGACGAACGTGCCGGCCACCGTGGCCGGTGATCCGAGGATCGCCGTCACGTCGCTCACCAGCCCGTTCGCGCCACTCGGGAACGTGCCCTTGGTGAGAATGTTCGTCGGATCGGAGGAGCGAGCGAGCGTGATCGTCACCGGCACGTTGGCAATGGCGACGCCGTTGACGTCGACAGTCTTGAGCGCTACCGGAGTTGCTGGTGCCGAGCCCGCCGTCAACGTCATTGTCGGCGTCGCCGGCGGCACGAGCAGCAGCTGCGTTGCGCTCTGTCCGCTGCCCGCAGCCACGGTGAACGCCGAGCTGGTGGCCGTCGGCGTGATGCCGGCGCCCGTTGCCACAAGTGTGTATCCCGAGCCGACGAGATCGAGTTTCAGGTCGTCGAACGTCGCGACGCCGGCCACCGCGGCCTTCGTCGTCGTGCCGGTCAGCTGCGCGCCCTGCGTTCCGCCGGCGAGCGTGAGAGAAATGGCATTGGTCGACGACGTCACGTTCCCGTTCGCGTCGACAATGGCTACCTGGAGCGCAGGTGCGAGCGCGCTGCCCGCCGCGGTTGCCGTCGGCTGAACTTTCCAGACGAGCGACGCCGGAGTCCCTGCGACGGCCGTGGCGCCTAGCGTCACGGACGCGGTCGCGCTCACCGACGCCGTGACGGTGTACGCGCCGGCCACCGTACCGAGTGTAAAAGTGTTGGGCGCAAGCCCATCCGCGCCGGTCGTCGTGACTCCGGCCGTCACCGTACCGCCGCGGGACGACCACGACACCGCGGCTCCGCCGACCGGATTGCTCGCCGCGTCGACCACCTTCACGACGATTGGCGATGCGAGTGCTGCGCCGGCCGTTCCGGTCTGATCGGCGCCCGACACGACCGACACTCCACTCGGCGCGGCCGGTACGGCGGTCATCGTGAATGATGCGGTCGCGGTGACGCCCGCGGCTGATGCGGAAACCGTCTCGGTTCCCGCCGTCGACCCGAGCGTGTATCCGACGCTCGCCAATCCATCGGCGCCGGTCGTAGACGTTGCCGCGCCGAGCGTGCCGCCGCCGGCCGCCTTCGCCCAATTCACGGCGACGCCGGGCACGGGATTGCCCAGCGCGTCGGACACCCTGACGACGAGCGGCGCCTTAAGCGCGTGTCGTACGGTGTCGCTCTGCCCACTGCCCGATGCCACGGCGATTGCCGCCGCATTCCCGGCCGTGGCCACCTCGGGGATTGCGACGCTGAACGAACCGGTGGAGGCGACGAAGCTCTGTGGGCCCGCGGCGTTTCCGAGTTGTAGCGACGTCGATGCATTTCCAGCCGCGTCGGTGACGACGCTCGGTGTGCCAATGCTTCCACCGGCCGGTGCGCCAAAGTTCACCGATACGCCGGGAACGCCAAGTCCGTCGATGGCGACAACGCGCACCACGGCCGGCGCGATGAGTGCAGCGCCGACCTTTCCCATTTGTCCGCCGCCGCTGACGAGCGAAATGCTGGCCGGCGGAAGCGCCAGCGTAACCGATGCGTTGCCCGAGACGTTCGTGGGACTGGTTGCGGTCACGGTCACAGTGCCACGCTTGCCGGCCGGCACAAACAATCCGGACTGCGAGATCGAAGCGATCGACGGATCGGAGACTGACCAACTCACGGGTACTACGATCGGGGCGCCGCTCGAATCCTGGGCGCTCGCGGTGAACGAGGTCGTCTCCGTGGCGAGGACGGTGACGGGATTCGGGGACACGATGATGTGCGCGACACGTGAACCCGGTCCTACATAGTCGACGACGATCGGTTGCGGGGTCGGCGCGGGTTGGTTGGCGGGGTGCGCTTGTACTTTGCCCTCGCCGTGGAAGACGACGCCCGTTGCGTTCGCGTAGTCGATCGAGCCATCGAACACTTCGGTTGGGGAGCGAACGTCAACGTTCAGCTCAAGCGTGACGTCAGCACTGCCGGGCGTGAACACGATCGTCGTGTCCTTGACCGTGTCGGAAACCGGCCGCACGAGGACGATGCGCACACGGTCGTAAGAGATGCTGAGATCGACAAGCCGGGCGGCCGTGGCGGACGCTGCCTTCGAGAATGTGGGCGCAAAGGCAACGGCTTCGCGTCCGATGCCGTTGGAGGGCGCCGGTGACTGTCGGAGTGGCCCTGTGGGGCTGTCGGAACAGGTGGCGACACTGACGGCCAAGACTAAAGTCGCGACCGGGCGGTAGAGTGAGCGCATGTTTGGCACGCAGCGGACGTGATAGTCGACGCGTCGCACCAAAGCGATTAAACGCTTGTTTTGCGCGCTTCGTCCCAATATATAAGTTTGTGCTCCACGGCGCACGACTGTCAACTGTGTAAGTCACAGTGACATAGAGAGCTACATCACAAAAATGTGAATTGGCGCCGAGTCCCCTAAGCGACTACACGGAGCTCGGGCGGGACAACGGCGGCGTCCGAGGCGGAAACCGGCGATGCCGCTCCCGGCGTGATTCCGTACCGGCGTCCGCCGCTGGCCTTTGCTGCGTACATGGCGGTGTCAGCAGCTTTAAGGAGCTCCGCCGCCGTCACGGTTCGGTCGCCGGGATCTGGCGAGTCCTTGGCTGGTTCGGGCATGCGGCTGTCGGCGATTCCGATGCTCGCGCCCACATGCAGCTCGTAGCCGTCGAACAGAATTGGACGCTTCAGCGAGTGCAGAATGCGTTCGGCCACCGCACTCACTTCGGCGGCGTCGTGCACTTCGATCAACACCGCGAACTCGTCGCCGCCCAGGCGCGCAATGACGTCCGTGCCGCGCGTCGATTCGCGCAGGCGAGCCGCGACCGCCACGAGCACGGCATCGCCGGCGGCGTGCCCGTACCGATCGTTGACCGGCTTGAATCCGTCGAGATCGATGAACAGCACGGCGACGTACTGTGGCGCATCGAGTTGCGGCAGGCGTTGGTGGGTGTCGAGGAGATCCACGAGACGCACTTCGAACCGCGCCCGGTTCACGAGTCCGGTGAGCGAGTCATGCTCAGCGCGGTGGGCCAGTGCTGCCTCGCGTGCGCGGCGGTCGGTGACGTCGCGAATCATGTATTGGCGGCCGTCCGCTTCGCGGCCGGTAGCGGTGATCTCGGCCACTTCCACGTGAAGCGTTGTGCCGTCGGCGCGCTTCCATTTGGCAGGGCGGAGCAAGCCGGGCGCCTGTTCGGCGCGCAACGACTCGAACTCGAGGAATTTGCTGATCGGACTGCCTATGACGTCGTAGCGATTGCGAACGCCCGCCAGCGCGAGCGCCGCGGAGTTGGCGAACTTGATGCCGGTGGCAGAGCACATCAGGATGCCGTCGGGCGCCAGCTCGACGAGGCGGCGGTAGCGCTCATCGCTTGATTTCTGTTCGTCGAGCGTGGCCTGGATGTATGCCTGAGCGGCGTCCGCGAGCTCGGTGAGCTCCTTGCCGTCGAACGTGAGCGTTTCGCTGGGCTCGCCCACGCTGCCGGCGCGGATCTGCCGCGTGATGGCGGCGATGCGTGAGCCGAGCGAGGTGTTGAGCTGTCGCCAAGAGCTCCAGCCCACGATGAGCAGCAGCGAGTAGGCGATCGCGAGGATCACCCAAGCGGTGCGGGTTGCTTGCACGTCGAGGTATTCGGCATCGATGCCCACAACGACCATGGCATTCTTGGCGGCCGCTGCGTCGCGCATTGGTTCGGCTACGAGCAGTACCGACTTGTCGCCGACGGTGACCATCGATTCGCTGCCGGAGCCGGTGGGCCAAACGCGCCGGAGGTTTGTACGAAGCAGGCCGATGTCGCCGGGCTTGCTGCCGTCGGCATCAACCAGACATTCGCCACTGCACTGGTTGGGCCCTACGGCGACGAAGCGGACAGCGGGATATTTGGCGCGAAACAGGGTCAAGCCGAGTGGCGCGTTCGGCCCGAACAAGCCGAGCGGCATCTGTTCGAGGTCACGGGCCAGGATGCGAACTGATGCGGTGTTCCGTTCGCGAAGCTCGCGCAGGCCGGTTTGCAGCACGGAGACTGTGGCAACCGTGGCGAGAACGGCGAACCCGAGACTTAAGAGAACAACAGTCCTCAGCGCGAGTACTGTCGCGATGCCGCGTGCTTTACGTTGCGATAATGCCGCGCTAATGAGCAGCAGCGTCAACGGCGCCAGCGCGGCCAGACCGAGCGGTAGCCAGGTGTGGGGCGGGAGTGGGATTGGCGGAAGCTGAAAGTGCAGAGGCATCGTCTCCAGTTTCGGCGGGTCCCCGACAAACCTGAAGCTGGCTGGCACATGGCATTGTCTGTGCGTTTTCCGAGGGCATGGAAACTCGCAATCCCGACCACCCGACCACCTGCACATTCTGCGAGCTGATCCACGGCTCCGCCGAAGTGTCGATCTGTCACGAAGACGCGGACGCCATCGCGTTCATGGACATCCAACCGGTGAACAACGGTCACGTGCTGGTTGTTCCGCGCGAGCACCACGAGTCGTTGCTCGACGTTCCCGAGGAGTTGGGCGCGCACTTGTTTCGCGTCACGATGCGGTTGGCGAACGCCATTCGGCACGTGACGGGTTGCGAGGACATGAACATTGTGGTGAACAGCGGGGCGGCGGCCGGTCAGGACGAGCCGCATTATCACGTGCACATCATTCCGCGGCGGCCGGGCGACGGCTTTGACATTCCGTTGCCATTCAACGGATCGCAAATGCCGGATCGCACTGTGCTGGATGCATACGCGGTGCAGATCATTTCGGCGCTCCGTGATCCGGTGCGCGATGGCGGGCACGGCGAGCACGGAGGGCACGGAGCGCACGGAGCGCACGGAGCGCAGACTCACGGCGGATCGGCGGCGACCGTAGCCGCGGCCGACAATGCGCAGAGCGCCGGCGCCGCGGCGACACCCCAGCGACAGACAAAAGCATTTCGCGCCGACCGCCCGGTGGAGGTGCAGCTGTTCAACGAGGCGCCGGCCGAGTTGGCGGACGACGCAACGCGTGCTACCTCGATGCGACGCCAGCTGCGATTGAGCGCCGAGGAGGGCGCGCATGGCGAACTACGGCGTGATCGACTGTTGGACGCGTGGACCGAGCTCCGCGACGCGGTGTAGATGTTTTAGTTGGACGCGCCTCTTGCGCGGACGAATCCCGCATCGCATTTGTATGGCGCGCACAAAAATCGGCGTGCGCACCACCGGAGACGAATGAGCCCACTCGTCCGACATCGAGCACCGGGTCGAGCGCCGCAAACTGAGCGGCGTTTGGAACGAGCCTCCGAATCCACCGACTCTTCACTGATCGGCGCGACACCCCGCCACGGGATTTTTCCCGTCGCGGGGTGTTTCCTTTTTGGCGAGGTGACATGTCCCGTCGTCGGCACTTTCACCGTGTCTCCCTTCCTCGTTCCCCGCGCGTTCCGCGCCGGGCCAAACAGCTTCCCGCCGGCTCACACAAGCGCGCGATAAAGCACGCTGCCATGCGCGACTGCGGCCGCCGATGCGTCTACTGCGCGGCCGAATTGGAATTCGATCTAGCGACACTCGACCACGTGCATCCGCTGTCGCACGGGGGGCCCGATGCGCCGGGCAACGTGGTGCTAGCATGCGCGCGGTGCAATCGGCTCAAGGGAGACATGTTGCCGACGGAGTTTTTCCTCCGGTATCCGTGGGCCGGATCGAACTTTGTGATTTACGCGCGAGCGGTTAACCGCGCGCTCAAGCGGTGTGCGCGGCGGGCGGTGAGTCTGGCGTACGCGGCGGCGGCGTAGGGCGGTGGTGCGGTGGTGCGGTGGTGCGGTGGTGCGGTGGTGCGGTGGTGCGGTG
>JBEPWA010000021.1:0-63494 GCA_041690755.1 Gemmatimonadaceae bacterium
GAATCTCGTGTCGTCCGGCTAGATCCCTCGCGTGCGCTCGGGATGACAATCCGGGGCAGTTCGCGCACCACCTAACCACCGCATCACCGCACCACCGGCGCGGCCCCGCCGCGCCCACCGAACCCTTTCCCTCATCCACGCATCTAACCGGCAACACGTGACCAGACCACTAGTTGCCCTACAGTCAGCCTACCAGGTGAGCGAGCCCGATCTGATCGCTCGGGTCCTTGCCGGAGACCGAATCGCAGCGCGCGAGCTCTATGACGCGCACTCGGCTCGGGTCTTTCGTCTCGCCTTTCGGTTGACCGGGGACTCGGATCTGGCCCGCGAGTTCACGCAGGACACGTTCGTTCGAGCGTTCGCTCAGCTGGAAAAATTTCGCGGCGACTCGGCGCTCTCCACCTGGATCCATCGCATCACCGTCACCGTCGTGGCGAATGCAATGCGCAAGGTGAAGCGGTTCAGGGAACGGGAGGCGGACCTCGAGGACGTCCACCCGATCAGCTCAGACAGTGCGGGTGTTGACCCCGTGTTGCGCGAGCGCCTGCACCACGCGATCGCGAACCTGCCGGACATCTATAGAACCACGGTCATCATGCACGACATCGAGGGATATACGCACACCGAAATCGCTGACGTCCTCGGTGTGGCTGAAGGAACCTGCAAAAGCCGGCTGTCGCAGGCCCGCGCGCAACTCCGCGCCGTGCTTGCCGACCTGGCACCGGAGTATGACACATGAGCGAAGATCGCTTTGACGAATTGATGCGCGACGCCGCGCAAACATTCCGAGCTCCGCCGCCGGCGGATTTCGACGAGATGTGGACCGAGATCGAACGCCGCGCCGAGCCCGTTGTTGCGCAGCCCGTTCGGACCACGCGGTTCTCGCAACGCACTACCTGGCTGGCCATTGCCGCAACGCTCGTCATTGGCGTCGTACTCGGACGCGCTTCGATGATGATTGGGCGCGGTGCGGCGCCTATCAACGCCGTCGTTCCCGCAGTCGCTGCCACGAACACGCACCCCGACAGCGTCGCGTCGCTCGCCGGTAATCCTTATGGGGCGGAAACGTCCCGCTATCTCGACCAAACGGCGGCGCTGCTCATCTCGCTGCCGGCTGAAGTCAACGGCACTCGCGCCAACACCCAGTTCGTTGGACGCGCCGGCGACCTGCTCACCACCACCCGCCTGCTTCTCGATTCACCGGCGGCCGACGACCCATCCATGCACAACCTGCTCGAGGATCTCGAGCTCGTGCTGGCCCAGGTCGTTCGGCTTCAGAACAATCACAGCCGCATTGAGCTCGATCTGATAAACCGCGCGCTGGAACAGCGCGACGTCATTCCGCGGCTGCGTACTGCAGTCAGCGACAATTCTGCGAATTGAGGAGAGGAGCGATGAAACGCATCACGCTCGCCATGCTGCTGGCCGCCGCGGTCACCGCGCTGTCCACCGCTGCTCCGGCGAAGGCCCAGGATCCCACACCGCCGGCACCGCCCACACGTCCGGCGCCTGCCGCACGACCGGCACCCACGCCGCGTCCCGACGCGCGTCCGGCGATCGCACCGCGACCCATGGTGGACCCGAACTTCGATTTTGACGACTTGCGCTTCGACACAGGCGACATGCAAGCGATGCGCGATGCCACGCGCGATGCCACGCGCGATGCCACGCGCGCGGCGCTGGAACAGAGTCGCGCCTCGCTCGAAGGCACTCGCGACGCCACGCGGGCCGCAATGGCCGACGCTCGCGCCGCCGTAGAGATGGCACGCGGCTATGCGCCGCTCGACGACATGGCGTCGTTCCCGCCAATGCCGATCATGCCGCCAATGCCGGCCATGGCTCCCATGCCTTCCCTACCTCCCTTCCCGTCAGACGCGTTCGATCGCATGGATTCGCCCCGCGGCGAGGGCTGGTCGTTCCACATGCCGCCCGCACCATGGGCCCACGGCGACCCCGCAGACTCCGTGTATCGCGTCGCTCGCGAAGCGCTGAATCGCGGCGACTACGGTCTCGCCGCCAAGATGTTCGCCGCTATTCCTCAGAAGTATCCCAAATCGGCGTACGCCGCCAACGCGCAATACTACGAAGCCTACGCCCGCTACAAGATCGGCACCACCGACGAACTGCAGCAGGCGTCCAAGGTGCTGGAGCCGCTCACCGCAAAGCTGATGAACGTCTCGAATAACGGCAACTCAGCGGCGGCCCGGGCCATGTCTGAAGCCGATCGTCGTGGCGCAGGGAACAACGACGTTGCCGCACTCTATGCGCGGATCAACGGCGTGCTCGCCCAGCGCGGCGATCGCAGCGCCGCGGAAAAGGTCGCCAAGGTTGCGGCGCTCAACGGCTCCGCCGCCTGCGACAACGAGGACATCCAGGTTCGCGTCGCGGCCATGAATGCACTGAGCCAGATGGACCCCGGCTCCGCCATGCCAATTCTCACACGCGTGCTCGATCGCAAGGACGATTGCTCCAGCGAGCTGCGGAGCCGCGCCGTGTTCATGCTCGGCCGCCGCGCCGACGCCGAGTCCGCGCAGTTGCTCATTGCCGCCGCAAAGTCGGACCCGTCCATGAACGTGCGCACGGAAGCGATCAACGCGCTGCCCCGTCTGCAGGGCGACGCCGGCCTCGCCACGCTCGAGGAGATGCTGCGCACCGAACAGGACGAGCGCATCCAGCGCGCCGCGGTACGCGCCCTCGCGGCAAGCGACAACGCCAAGGCGCGGTCGACTATGCGCGCGCTCATCGATCGCAAAGACGCACCGGTGAACCTGCGCGTCGAGGCGATCGGCAGCTTGAACAGTGATCGCGCCACTACCGAGGACGCCGCGTACCTCCGCGGTCTCTACGCCAGCGCCGACAACGATCGCGTAAAGGAAGCGATCATCTCCTCGGTGAGTCGCATGGGCGGCACGGACAACGACAAGTGGGTGCTGGGCATCGCCCAGAATCAGAACGAACCGAGCCAACTGCGCAGCGCGGCGATTTCGCGGCTCATTCGCACCAACATCTCCATCGCCGACCTGTCCAAGCTCTATGACACGGCGGAGTCAGCCAACATCCGTCAGCAAATCGTCAATGTGCTTGCAAACCGGAAGGAGCCCGAAGCGACGGACAAGCTGATCGACATAGTGAAGAACAGCACAGTGATCTCCGTGCGTACCCAGGCGATCAACGCGCTCGTACGAAAGAACGATCCCCGCGGCGTCAAACTTCTCAACGACATTCTCGACGGGAAGGCCCCATGATCCCGATGACCAATACTGGGCGCGTCGCCGCCGCCGCTGCGCTGCTCGTTACAGCATTCGCCGGCTCGGCGTCGCTCGCCGCCGCGCAGTCGATCAGCAGCCGTGTGAGCGCCGCGCCCGACGGACGCGTGCAATTCAGCTTTGCCGCGCGGCCGGGCGTGTGCGGCAACGGACGCGGTTTTGTCCAGACCGGTCCGGGCAACGTTACGAGCATCAACTACAACGGCACGTCGTACGGCAACATCAATGACATGATGCGCGCCGAGCCGTGCGAGCCGGGTCCGGTGCGCGTCGTGATCGATCGTGCCGACAAGTTGCCACTGTCCGTGCAGACGTACGTCGGCCCAGCCGATAGCACGCTGCGCGGCATGACGGATCTCGGAACCGTGCGCGCGCAGGACGCGGCCGACTATCTGCTGTCGATGGCGTCCACCATTGAAGGACGCGCCGGACGCGACGCCCTCATGCCGGCGATGCTCGCTGACGGCGCGAACACCGCGTCCACGCTGGTGGCCATCGCCCGCAACATATCGCTTCCGCGCGAGACGCGTCGCAGCGCGCTGTCATACATGGGTCGCTCCACCGACGGCATGCAATCGATTCCCGCGTCGGTCACCGACCCGATCCTCACCATCGCCCGCGACGAAACCGACAATCAGTCAGTTCGCCAGCAAGCGCTGTCCGTGCTCGGCAGGCTCGATCACGGCGCGGGTATTCCGCCGCTCGTGCAGCTCTCGCAGCAAACGCAGAGCAGTTGGCTGGCCAAGGAGTCAATGTCCGCGCTCGCCCGCTCCGGCGATCCGCGGGCGCGCGAATATCTCCGCACTGCGGTGCGCCGCACCGATTTGCCAGACGACGTGCTGACGGTGGCCATCCGAGCGCTGGGACTGGACTACGCAACCGGGCAGGACGCCGCGCTTCTTCGCGGGCTCTACCCGTCACTCACCACCGATCGATCGCGCGAAGCGGTGTTTCAGTCGCTCACTGACATCGGTGGGTCGGAAAACACCAAGTGGCTCGTGAATCTGGCGCAGAACGGCTCCGAATCGCTTGCCATGCGCCGTCGGTCAGTCGATGCCGCCAGCCGCGCCGGCGCGCCTATCGCCGATCTCGTCCATCTCTACGACACCACCACCGATCCGGGCATGAAACAGGCGCTCATCGGGATCTACATTCGGAACGGCGAACGCCCCGCCGTTGACAAGCTCCTGGCAATCCTCAAGACGGAAGACAATCTCTCCGTTCGCCGCGCGGCCATCTCCCAACTCGCCCGTTCCGACGATCCAAGAATCAAACAGGCGATCAAGGATCTCGTAATCCGGAACTGATAGCTCTCCGCAGTCAGCGCGCAGCAGGCAGTTTGGACGTCAGAAGGGATCGGGCCAACGCTCGATCCCTTTTTGCTCGTCGTTCCTATCATCCTCCGACCGGAGAGCAGACAGCAAGAGCCCCTCGCGGTCGCCCCACTCTATTAATACAATTCAATCCCAGCCGCCCCACGAATCCCGAACTTTCCCCTTCCGCCCAGGCGCCCATGTCCGACTCCACCGCTGGATCCGCCACGCCGGACACGTCCGCCGAGCCGACGTCGTTCTGGGAAGACGTGATCGACATCTTCTTCCAGCCCGCCGCCGTGTTTCGTCGGCGCGAGACGAAGAGCGTTTGGCCTCCAATGCTGTTCGTCGCAATCGCCGTCGCGATCATTTATGCCGCCGCGTTCAATACCATTGAACCGGCGTTCGACGCCGACTTCGCGCGCGGAATGGCCACAGCCATGGCGAAGAATCCGCAGCTGACCGCCGAGATGGCCGACAAGACGCAGGGCTTTGCCGCAATCTCGACGCAGTATGGCGTCGGCATCGTCCTGCTGTTCACGATGTTTGCGCTCGGCTGCGTAACGTGGCTGGTGGCCAAGCTGGTGGGTGCAAAGCAGACATTCCATGCCGCACTGGTCGTCGCCGCCTGGTCGTACATGCCGCGCGTGATCGGCGCGGTGATCACTGCAGTGCAAGGCCTGTTGCTCGATCCGTCCAAGCTCAATTCCATGCTCAGCCTTACGCTGAGCCCGGCGCGCTTTCTCGATCCGGACCACGGGAACCAGCTCGTGTATCAGTTGGCCGGACGCTTCGACCTGATCACAATCTGGGTCACGGTGCTGCTCGCCATCGGCGTCTACGTCACCGGCAAGGTGTCCAAGGAGCGCGCGGTAATTTTTGGAATTCTCATGTGGATTATTGGATCGCTGCCTATGATTCGCCAGGGTTACATGGCGATGTAGCATGACGGAACCAACAATCGACGCCCTTTTCCTCTCGTTTCAGCAATCCGTTATCGGGCGGTACTCGCTGGAGCGGGAGATCGGGCGCGGCGGCATGGGCGTGGTGTATCTCGCGCGCGAGGTGCGCCTCGATCGATCGGTTGCAATCAAGCTCTTGCCGCCTGACCTCGCCGCGAATCCGGAGCTCCGCGACCGCTTCATGCACGAAGCGCGCACGGCGGCCCGCCTGTCCCATCCGTACATTGTGCCGATCCACGCCGTCGAGGAGATCGACGGCTTCGTGTTCATCGTCATGGCCTACGTTGACGGCGGCACGCTTGCGCAGCGCATTGCCAGTCGCGGCCCAGTGCCGCCGGCCGAGGTCACTCGGATCATGCGAGAAGTGGCATGGGCATTGGCCTACGCGCACGCCCAGGGCGTGGTGCACCGCGACATCAAGCCGGCGAACATCCTGCTCGAAAAGGGTACCGGGCGCGCGCTCGTTGCCGACTTCGGAATCGCCCGTGTCACCGGCTCCGGCGCCGACACGGCTGTAGGTATGGTGCTCGGCACGCCGGAATACATGAGCCCCGAACAGGCGGCGGCCGAGGAGCTCGACGGGCGCAGCGATCTGTATGCGCTCGGCGTCGTGGCGTATCTCGCAGTCACGGGGACGCTGCCGTTTAACGCGCCCAGCGCGCAGGAGATGCTGGCGATGCACCTGACGCGGCAACCTGCACTCGTGGCGTCCGTTGCGCGCGGCGTGCCCCGCGCTCTCGCCCAGGCAATCGATAAGTGTTTGCGAAAGGAGCCTGGCCAACGATTCGGCACGGGCGAAGCGCTCGCCGACGCACTCGAGCCAGCCCTCGAGAAGTCGCAAGACGTGCCAATTCCCATCCGGTCGTTTCTCGACCGCCGGCGCATGGGCTTGTTGTTCGCGCCCATGGGCACCTCGCTCGGCATTGGATTTAGCCTCGTTGCGACAATGGCGCGACACGGATTGCGCTGGTCGCCTCTCGGAATTGGCGTGGCGTTCGTGTCGATTGCCGTGGGCATACCGCTCATCGTTCTCGTGCTCCGGCTGCGCCGACTCATGCGTCTCGGCTACGGCCTGGACGACATTGGCGTGGGACTACGAGTAGGCTTTGAGCGCCGACGCGAGGAATTTCTCTTTGAATTCGGGCCCGAGCCCACGCGTCGCGAGCGGGCATTCACCTTGGTCAGCCGGGCGAGCTGCGCCGTTGGTATCGCGGCGCTCGCAGTGCTCGCAGGGGTCGGCCATAGCGTGGTGCAGATCGCCGGGCCGATCGCTTTCACGTCGCTGTACGCTGGCGCCATCATCGGGATGTTCAGCAGCAAGTGGAAGCGCCTCCGAGCTGGCAAGGGGTCGATCTGGTCGCGCTTCTGGTCGGGCCCCGTCGGCCATCAGTTGGCACGGATGGCAATGTTTCGGCTTGGTGATCGCTCCGTTCCGGCAAACCGGCCTACCGAGTTGGCTATCGCCATGAACGCTGAGGCGATGTTCGAGTCGTTTCCCAAAGCGCTCCGCGACTCACTCGGCGATGTGCCGGAGGTGCTACGAGTCATCGAGGGTCACGCGCGGGTGGCGCGGGCTCGAATTGAGGAACTCGACGCGGCGATCGCCGAGGCGCAGTCCGGGCCGGCCCGTCCGGGGTCGGAGCAGCGACAGCAGGCTCTGGTCGCCGATCTCGTTGTCGCTCGCGAAGCAGCGGAGCTGCGGCTGGCCGAGCTCGTGAGTGCGTTGGAGAATTTGCGGCTCGACTTGCTGCGGTTGCGCGCCGGTGGCGGGTCGGTCGATGGCATCACGATCGATCTTGCAGCGGCGCGGGAGTTTGGCGAGCAGGCGGACCGGCTGCTTGCCGGTGGACTCGAGGTGGAGCGTGCGTTGACTGAGCCACGCGTCGATTCGGCCGGCTAGCGGCATCGGCGATCGCCTTGTCATCCCGAGCGAGCGGAGCGACCGAGGGATCTTCGCGAACGCCCATTATAGGACGGACGCTAGAACATCCCTGGCATCCGGACAGCAGCTGTCAGCTGGAGCCGTGAACTCCTGCACGATCCGGCTGGGTCGCATAGGCGCGCAGCCGCTCCAGCTCCTCGCCAAAGATTCGCGGCAACAGCCAGCGCGTCAGCGCGCGCACCGCAGCGCCGGCAAGTCCCTTTTTGGCATCCAGCATTGTGGTGATGGTCACGTCGCTGGCAGCACCTCCGCTCGCCGGCACGACATCGAACACGGTTGTGACCCCAGTGTCGAGATCCCGTTCAACCATCTGGCGGCCCGGTTGCGGCTCGGTGATTTGCGCGCGAATTGGCCGCGCTTGGCCGAACACGCGCATACTGAAGTTGATCACGGTGCCGTCGCCGACGCCGCCCTGCTCGATGCTGATGGGCCCGAAATATTTCGGCGGTAGGATCTGCGGGTGGCCTTCGCGGTAGTCCGCGAGTATCCGGTAGACGGCTGCGGGGCTTGCGCTGACTCGCACGCTTTTCGACACCTTATAGGTTGCCATGTCGGACCTCGGTGTGCGCTTTCAGGGTATCGAAGGGCATCGATTGGGACGCGAGCCCGGCACCCGGCGCCTGAGCTGGAATCTTCTGGCTGTAATCTACGTTTGGCCGAACGCCAACGGGGTGTCGTCCGTAATCATACTGTAGTCGTGAAATGGCCCACCCGCGCCACGATCTAGCCCGCGTGTGCGACTTTTCGTATCTTCTCTCGGTACCCTGACGTCGGAGCTTCGTATGCGGTCCGGTATTATCTCGCAGTCATTTTTGGTCGCGGCCAGCGCTACAGCGCTTGCCATGGCCCCGCTCGCCGCTCAGACGGCGACTCAGACGGGCATGGCAGAAATGCCAGGCATGCAGCACGCCGCGCCGACGTCCCCTTTGTCCCTGGCTGAGATCAACAACCTGGCAAAGATTCAGATCGGGATTGACGCCGCGCGCGATTCGGCCGACGTCCAGATGTCGATGGTCGGCAACAAGAAGGACGAGATCATGAAGGTGGTTCGCGCCAAGCTGCAGTCTGACGTCGCGGCCGTGTACCAACGTGGCGGCATCACGCAGGCCGATTTCGAAAAGAAGACATATCTGCTTAGCACGAACGCACAGGCCCGGTATCTGTTCGATTCCACGCTCGCCAAGATGACTGGCAATCCGATTCCGGGTCAGGTCATCGCGGCGGCAGCTAAGCCGCTGATCAAGGTTCCCGCTGGCCAGGTTGGCGTCCACATTGGCCACATAGTGAATTCCTACGCCGACACGCCTGACAAGCAGGGCCTGCTGCCGGTTGCGCTCGAGGAAGCCAAGACCGCCGCCCAGCACGCCTTGCTGGCGTCACGCGCTCCCACGAATCTGGCCGGGATGAAGCTGCATGCCGGGCATGTCATCAACGCCGTTGATCCCACGATGGAGGCCAAGGGTCCTGGTCTTGGCTACGGCGTGAAGAAGGCTGCAATGGGCATTGTGACGCACATGGAGCTCGCCGCCAAGTCGCCGGGTGCTTCGCAGAACGTCATTACTCACGCTAACCACATCGAAACCTCGGCGAACAACACCGTTGCGCGCTGCGATCAGATTGTTGCTTTGGCCAAGCAGGTTCAGGCCGCAACCGACGCGCCTGCCGCGGCTGCGCTGATCAGCCAGCTCGTGTCGCTCACGTCGCAGCTTACCACTGGCGTGGACGCGAACGGCGACGGCAAGATCACCTGGGAGAAAGGCGAAGGTGGCCTCGATCAGGTCCAGCAGCACATGAACCTCATGCTTGCCGCCGAGGGCTCCGACCGGTAGTCGGTTTCGCCCGGTTGGCTGGTTGGTTCTAGGGCCCGCTCTTCATCAGTGGAGAGCGGGCCTTTTTGCGTGCGGTGGTGCGGTGGTGCGGTGGTGCGGTGGTGCGGTGGTGCGGTGGTGCGGTGGTGCGGGGTTGAGCGGCGCCCCGATAGAACGAGAAAGGATCGCTTTCCGGGGAGGAGAGCGATCCTTTTTCGTACGTCGGCCGATCTACTTGTCAGTCGTCGTGATGCAGTTCGTAGTTCCGCTGCTCACGAGCCTGGTCCACCGCTTGAACGTGGTCTCGGCGCTTTGCTGCCCGCATGCCCATGTCGCGCGTGGTTTCCGACTTCACGATGGGTAGCGACAGCAAACGCTCCAGATCCGCACTTTCACACTTCGGACACAAGGGCACTTTGCTGCCGCGCACCAACGCTTCGAACTGGTTGCTGCACGCCCTGCAGGAGTACTCGTAGATCGGCATCTAGCCTAGCAGGACTGACAGTGGTGCTGGTTGATCGAACCGAGCTTCTCGAGCAACGCCAGCGTATCAGGAATCGGCGTGACGCGGGACTGCGGTCCGTTCGCCATGTCGGCCACGGTCTGACCCTTCTTGGAAACCGCGTGAATGTCTGCGCCGTGCGCAACGAGATAGAGAATCATTTCGTTGTCGCCGCGCGCGGCGGCGTTGTGCAACGGCGTGTAGCCATTCTGATCGCGCTGGTTCACGTCGGCGTGGAGCACTTCGACCATGTAACGCATGGCCGGCATCCAACCGTCGGGTGCGTGACGGTGCGAGCCGCCCGCGTAGCCAGTGCCGTAGCCAACGCCCGAGACAGCGTCGATCGGGTACACGCCCTTACCAGCCGGCGTCGCCTTGGCGATGGAATCGATCCCTGGCATGTTCGGTGCGCCCGGCGGCGGAGCAAAGCCACGTCCGCCCCCTGCGGCTGCAGCACCGCCGCGACCACCACGACCGCCACGACCGCCCGCTGCTGCGACCGCCACCGTCATCTTCTCAGACGGAACATCGGTCTTTGCGCCGTACTTGACGAGCATCTTCATCGCGTTGACGTCGAGCCCGTACGCCGCGCGCCAGAACGCATTCGAGCCTTCGATGTTTTCGGCGCCGCAGTTTGCGTTACCGCAGCTGCTCAGGCCCAGGAAGTACCAGGGCTGCGTCTTGAGGCGGACGTTTGGATCAGCGCCGGCCTTGAGCATTGCTTCCATCACGTCGAGATACGACGTCTTCTGGGTCTGGATCGCTTCCGGCTGCGGATACCGAACCCGCGGCATCCACTGGACGTTGATCACCGCGTACAGCGGCGTCATGTCCTCGTTGCTGGCAATCTTCGGATCGGCGTGATGGGCGAGCAACTCCATGGCGATGTCGAACTGGCCATTGATCGCCGCAGTGAGCAGCGGGGTCATGTGATCGACACCGCTGGTGTCGTTCACGTTCGCGCCGCCTTCAATGAGGGCGACCACGGCGTCCATGTTACCCTGGCGCACGGCGTGATGCAGGGCGGACAAACCGCCAGTGCCGAGCACTTTCGCGCCACGGAAGCCAGGTGCAGCGCTTGAATCGGCTGCGGTGCTGGAGGTGTCTCCCTTGGCATCGGCTTTGATTTTTTCGCGCGCGCCAAAGGCGCGACCAGAGTCGATGGCCGCCTGAACCTGCTCGGCGTTGAACGGACCCTTGGGCTGCGGACCTTTTGGGCGGTTGCGAAAGAACTGCGCAGCGTCGGGATTCGCAGCGATTGTCGCTGCGTTCTTGATGGAATCCTCTACCGCTTTCTTCGCATCGTCCTTGTGCTTTTCCGGCTCGAACGAGACCAGCACTTCGTTCTGGCGCTTGGTGATTGCCGCCTGCATTGCTGCCGCTTGAGCGGTGAGGACAACCGTCGTGTGGATGGATGGATCGGCACCGTGCTTGAGCAGCACGCGGATTGCCGCAGCGCGATTTCTCGACGCGGCAAACACGAGCGGGGTCTGGCCCTGCTCCTTATCGCGAACGTTTGGATTTGCACCAGCGTCGAGCAGTGCCTCAACCGCGACGGGGTTTCCGGCTTCCGCCGCGAAGTGCAGTGCCGTGGCGCCCGTGGCGGTCACGGCCTTCACGTCGCTTCCGGCTTTGATCAGCATTTGGACGATAGCGGCGTTGCCGGCCTTTGCCGCAATGTCCAGCGGCGTGTATGCGCCGATACGTGTCGTGGCCTTTACGTTTGCGTGCGCCGCCAACAGGGCCTGAGTGAGCGGTGCGTCGCCGCGTTGGGCTGCCCAGGCGAGCGCGGTCATGCCGTCGCCCTGAGCCGCATTCACGCTCGCGCCCTGCTTGAGCAGCGTGCGAACGGATGCCGCGTCGCCGTTCATCGCAGCGTCGGCGATGGCGGTCTGCGCGACGGCGGCAGACGGATGGAGCTTTTTCAGTGCGAGCTGCGTTCCCTTTGTGTCCTGATCGGCGTTGGCCTGCTGGCCGAAGAGGGGAAGCGCCGAGCCCGCAACGAGCAGCGGAACGCAGACGATGGTAATGAGCTTCGATTGTGCCATGTGGGATTCCCTCGAGGTCATGTCGGACCAGCAACGAACCGTCTTTCCGTACAGAGGCTTCACCCTGAGCGCGGCGAAGGATCGCTCTCACTAAAGAGACCGATCCTTTGCCTTTATTCTGTTACGCTCTCTCGGATGACATGTTCTACGATCTCATTCCGACAACTTCTATACGCGCCAGCGCTCTCGCGCGTTCGCGCTTATGCCGTTAGTGAAAACTCGCCCGTGCTATCGCCAAAGCTCTGGATGTCGTCGCGACCGAGGCGGTGCATGAGCGACAGGAAGACGTTGGCCATCGGCGTTCCGTCCGGTGCCTTGAGGTGCGTGCCACCCTGCAACTGGCCGTTGGCGCCGCCAAGAATGACGAGCGGGCAGCGACGATGGTTGTGGAGGTTCGGATCGCCCATGGGCGAGCCGTAGACAATTGCCGTCTTCTCGAGCAGCGACTTGTCGCCTTCCATGGTGTTGGCAAGCTTGTCGAGCAGGTACGGCATCATGCTGACGTGGTAGCGGTTGATCTTGTTGAATTCCAGGATCTTGGCTGGCGCGCCGCCATGGTGCGAAGCGGGGTGGAAGCCGGCGTCCGTGCCGCTGGCCGGGTACGAACGGCTCGAAGCGTCGCGGCCGGTCTTGAACGAGAAGACGCGGGTCATGTCCGACTGGAACGCCAACACCTGGAAGTCGAACATCAGGTGCACGTGCTCTGCGTAGTCGTCCGGCACGCCGATCGGCGCTTCGGGCAGCTGACGCGGGTCGCCGCTGGAGTTCTTCGCTTCGATCGCCTGAATGCGACGCTCGAGCTCGCGGACGTCTTCGAGGTACTTGTCGATGCGCTGACGGTCGGAGGCGCCGAGGGTCTTCTTGAGGCTGTTCGTCTCGCCCGTGATCCAGTCGAGAATGCTCTGGTTCGCCTGGCGACGGTTCATGCGGTCGGCGTTGTTGTTACCGGCGCCGAACAGAAGATCGAATGCGATGCGCGGGTTGCGGATCATCGGCATCGGCTCGCTCGGGCTCGCCCAGCTGATGGTGTCCGTGTAAGCGCAGGCATAGTTGTAATCGCAACCGCCGGCCTGATCCAGGTTCTCGATGCACAGCTGCATCGACGGGATCGCCGTGTCGGCGCCGATGTGCTTGGCGACGAGCTGATCGAACGACGTGCCGACGTAGAGATCCGAACCCTGCGTCTGCTTCGGATGCGACTGCGTGAGGAACACCGCGCTCGACCGGAAGTGATCGCCGCCAATTTCCGGCGCGTTGAACGGCTCGGCCATGCGCGTGTCCGTGTTGCTGACAATCGTCAGCCACTTGCGGTACGGCTCGAGCGGCGTGAGCGCGCTGTCCACGGCATGCGTGTAGTCGCGGCCAACTGCAGACGGCGCCCACAGGTTCTGCGACGAGCCCCAAACATTGGAGCCGGCGGCGCCGTGAACGGATTCGATCGTGATGAGGCGAGTTTTGTCGATCGACGCTTCAGACGGACCACGGTGACGCAGGGCGCCGAGTGCTGGCGTCATGGCATCGAGGTAGGGAAGCGCGACCATCGCGCCCATGCCACGAAGGAAAGTACGGCGCGGTAGTGCTTTTCCAGTGAGGATTTGCATTGTTCGTTGCCCCTTGGCTTTCCGTTAGTGCTTCTGGTTGTCTGACTGCTTATCAGTATCTGCGACGACCGGCTCTGCTCTCTTCTCGCGGAACGCGGTGCTGTTCACTATGCCCAACACAAACTGCGACATCTTGTTCCCGTTCGCATCGGCCTGTGCCACGATGGCGCGAATTGTCGGCTGATCGAAGTCTTCCACACGGCGGCCCAACGCATACGCCATCAGATTCTCGGTGAAATTGCGCAGGAGCGCAACCTTGCGCTTCATCAGCGCATCAACCAAGCCAGTGGGACCATCAATTGGCGCCCCGTCGAACATGGTGCCCCGGGTGTCGAGCGGCACGGCGTTCTCCGAGTACCGGAACTTGCCGGTTACGTCGAAGTTGTCGAGCGAAAGGCCGATCGGGTCCATGTACTTGTGACAGCTGGCGCAAACCGGGTTCTTGCGGTGCTGTTCCACGCGCTCGCGGGTGGTCAGCGCACGGCCTGCGACACCGTTCGACGTCACGTCGAGCGACGGCACATTGGGCGGCGGCGGGGGCGGCGGTGTTCCCATCAACACCTGCATGACCCACTTGCCGCGAACCGTCGGCGACGTGCGATCGGCGAATGACGTCTGCACGAGCATGCTACCCTGGCCCAGCACACCGCGACGCGTGCTGTCCGGATACATCACCTTCCGGAACTCCGGACCGGCGACGTTCGGAATGCCGTAGTGCCGCGCCAGTCGCTCATTCACGAAGGTGTAGTTCGCGTTGAACAGCTCGAGCACGTTCAGGTCGTTCTTCACGATGTTATTGAAGAACGTCTTCGTCTCCGTCTGCATGTCGTCCGACAGATTCTTGTTGAAGTCCGGGAAGAAGAAAGCGTCCGGATGAACCTTGTCGACGTCCTGCAGATGGAAGAACTGTGCAGCGAACCGCTCGGACAGCGCTTCGGAGCGCGGATCGGCGAGCATCCGGCGGGTCTGCGCGTCCAGCATCTTGGTATCGGAAAGCTTGTGCGCCCGCGCCAGCGACATCAGCGTGCTGTCCGGCGTGCTGCCCCAGATGAAGAAGGACAGACGCGACGCCAGATCGAGGTCGGACACCTTGTAGTCCGTACCGGCCACGACGTTCGCCGGCGTGGTCTCGATGCGGAACACGAAGTACGGGCTGGACAACATCGCCTGCACCGCGTTGCGCACGCCGTTCTCAAAGCCGCCGGCCTTGGCGCCCTTGTCGTAGAAGTTCATCAGGCCATCGGTGTCGTGCTTGGTCAGCGGACGACGATAGGCCTTGCCGCCGACGCGATTGATGATCTGCGTCGCGCAGGCGCGCTCGGAAGCGGCAGACTTGGTCGGATGGCAGCTGAAGATCGCGCGGCGCGACGGCGAATCCGAAATGCCCGTGACCTTGAACGGTCCAATGATGCTGACGTCCTTGATCGACGGCGGGTTGGTGTTGCCCGTCGCGGCGTTGCCGTCGGACGAGTTCGACCACTCGTTCGGCTTGAGCAGATCTTCGTACGGTCCTTCCATGCGATTGACGAACGCCACCGAAACCGTGTGCTCGCCAGCCTTCAGGTTGAGCGTATCGGTATCGTAGTTGTCGATGCCCTCTGGGGCGTCGGCCGAGAGGTTGGTGGGGTTGGTGCCCACTTCGTAGTGGAGCAACGCCACCTGCTTGCCGTCCACCGAGACGTCGATGTCCTGGAGCGGCATGCCAATGCCGCCCATCACGGTGAGGTGGAACTGGTACGTGCCGTCAGCCACGAAGCTGTGCTTGGTCACGATACCGCCGTGGGTGCCGAACGGCGCGCCATCGACGTGATCCCAGGCGTGCTGCGTCGCGAACGGCGACACTGGATACGTCGTCTGCGCCGTCGTCGCCGTCGCGTCGCCGATCGCCATGCGGCTCACCGCGGCGGCAGCGTTCAGGTAGGCGTCGAGCAGTGCCGGCGACAACGCCTGAACGTCGGCGATGTTGTCGAAGTTGGCGCTCTTGGTGTCGAGCGGGAGATATGCGGACGCGTCGATCTCAATGCCGAACAGATCGCGAATCACGTTTTCGTATTCGGGGCGGTTGAGCCGCTGGAACGTCCGGCTGCCCGGGTTCGGCTTGGCCGCGCGGTCGATGACATTCTCAATCGACGCCGCGAACAGGTCGAGAGTATCGCCACCAGGACGTGGTGCGCCGGCCTGCGGCATGAAGCCCGCCCGCAGCTTGCGGATGATCCGCTCGGCGTCGTGCCCGCGCGTCGTGGCCGCGGCAACGTCAAAGTGCTCGAGCGACAGGCCATGCTTGCCGTCGTCGGCAACCGAGTTGCCGCTACGGAGCTGATCGTCGTGGCAGTCGATGCAATAATTCTCAATGAGTGCGTTTGCCACCTTGGGTGACAACGCACGCGAAACCACCGGTGGCGCGGTCGTTACAGAGACCGGCACAGGCGCCGGTGCTCGCGTACCGGTTGCCGTGCCGACAGAGAACGAAATCGCGGCGGTTGCCACCGCCACTCCAGCGAATACGATCTTCATGACTACCGACCTCCCATCCCGCGGGATTGCGTACGACTGAAAAGGGTCCTGCAACTACAATTTATGCTTTTCTTTTGTCTGATTACTGATCTGTAAATCCCAACCATCGGGATCGATCACGTGATAGCTTTTGAAGGCTGATGTCGCCATGTCAGGCTCGTCTCCGGAATCCGGGCGAGGGTCCAAACCACGGCGCTTCAACTCGTCGCGCACCCTTTCATTATCCCAGGAGTCGATTCCCCAGGATATATGATTAATAACACCTGTGAGGGGCGGGCGTGAGGCCCTAGCGCCGCTCGCAGCAGAATCGCGCCGAGCCCCGGAGGCTGCTCCAGCCGCCCCGGCCGCAGCCCCGCCAGCGGCCCCTGCAGCCCCACCGCGACCCGGTCCGGCCCCCGGCCGGCGACCGTTCCGGATGATGATGCCGCCAATCCCGTTAATATCCAGGCTGGCCTGCGTGCCGGTATCTTCCAGCACCTTCCAGCCCATGAGGCTGGTATAGAACTCGGTGCTCTTCTTGTAGTCGGCCACGGCGTACGAGATATGATCGAGATACACGGTGTTGAACGCACCCGAACCCGATGTGCTCACGCCAGTGGCACCGGTCGGCATGGCCTGGGCGACCGCGGAGGCCACCGGAACTCCAAGCGCGACAAGCGTAAGACTTTGCACCAACTGCCGGCGCGTCATCTTACCGCTCTCAAAGTCGGCCAGCAACCTCGACACTGCGCTTTCCATGGCGAGCTCCGGGTGGGGAGGGGCGTTGAGACAAGAACTCGGTATTCCTACGCGCCAATATCTTCCGGCGTTTAGAAAAAAATGCAACATTCCGCGACCCCGTTTTAAGGGGGTCAAAGGAGGGCTCCAATGCCTAGTTTCGGTCAGAACGACGACTTTGTTGATCTAGCGATACAATAAACCGCCAAACAGCGCCTTACCGGTTGCTCGTCTCCCTACCCCTCAAACGCCACACCGTGACACGCCGATACCGCATTGCAGTGATCGCCGGCGACGGCATTGGTAACGAAGTCGTGCCCGCCGGACAGCATGTACTCGAGGCCGCCGCGCGCCGTCACGGATTCGAACTGAACTGGCACGCATTCAACTGGAGCTGCGAGCGCTTCCATCGCGTCGGCAGCATGATGCCCCAAAACGGCCTCGACCTGCTCAAACCGTTCGACGCTATCTTCCTGGGCGCTGTCGGCTACCCAGGGGTCCCCGATCATGTGTCGCTCTGGGGGCTACTCCTGCCTATTAGACGCGGGTTCCAACAATATGTTAACCTGCGGCCAGTACGACTCTTACGTGGCATCGAGTCCCCACTCCGCCACCGCGAGGCGGGTAGCATCGACTTCTGCGTCGTGCGCGAAAACACCGAAGGCGAATACTCCGAGCTCGGCGGCAGATTCGACGAAAATACCGCCGAGGAGCACGCTCTCCAGACCGCCGTATTCACCAAGCTCGGCTGCGACCGGATCATGCGCTACGCTTTCGAGCTCGCCGGCCGGCGACGCGGACACGTGACGTCGGCTACCAAGTCCAACGGCATCATTCATTCAATGCCCTACTGGGACGAACGGTTCGCCGCGATCGGCGCCGAATACCCAACGATCACGACGGACCAGTACCATATAGATATCCTCTGCGCCCATTTCGTTCGGCACCCGGACTGGTTCGACGTAGTGGTGGGCAGCAACCTCTTTGGCGACATCCTCTCCGACCTCGGGCCGGCCGTGGTGGGCTCGATCGGCATCGCGCCGTCGGCTAACCTCAATCCTGAGCGAGACTTCCCGTCGATGTTCGAGCCGGTGCACGGCTCCGCGCCCGACATCGCCGGCCGCGGTATCGCCAACCCGATAGGCCAGGTCTGGTCGGGGGCCATGATGCTCGACCACCTCGGGGAACACGAGGCGGCGGCCTCCGTCGAACGGGCGATCGAGCTGGTGCTCGCCGATCCCACCGGGCCCCGCACGCCGGACCTCGGTGGACGCGCCGGCACAAACGATGTGGCCGCTGCTCTCGCCGCCGCCGTGTGATCTTTCCATTGCGCGCCGCCGCGCCAATTCGCAGGTTGCATCGCCTCCGTCAGGGAATTGGCCATGCCGCAGACTGCTAACGCGCTCCATCCCCAGCCCTCACCGCTCGCTCCATCCGCCGGCGACGTGTTATTGCTGGTGGGCACGGTGAAGGGTGCCTTCATCTTTTCGTCAAACGCCACACGCGACGAGTGGACTCTGCACGGCCCGCACTTTCCCGGCGAGTCGGTCTACGCAATAGCGTACGACGAGCGCGGCGGCCGGCGTCGCACACTTGCCGCCACTCGGAGCTTCCACTGGGGCAGCACCATTCGTACGAGCGACGACCACGGCGCCAGTTGGTCGGGACCCGAGCGGCAGACCGTGCGCTTTCCCGAGAACTCCGGGCTGTCGCTCGTCCAGGTTTGGCAAATCAAACCCGGCCGTCTCGAGGAGCCAAATGTGCTGTACGCCGGCGTAGAGCCGGCGGCGCTCTTCGAGTCGCGCGATGGCGGCGACAGCTGGTCACCGGTGGACGGGCTGCTCAACCACGAGCACCGCAAACAGTGGCAGCCGGGCGGCGGAGGCCTGTGTCTGCACACTATCATTCCCGACCCAACGGACAATCAGAGAATGCTCATCGCCATGTCCACCGGCGGGTGCTATCGGACGGACGACGGCGGCAAGAGCTGGCGGCCGCGCAACTCGGGCGTACGCGCGCAGTTTCAGCCTAACAAATACCCGGAGTTCGGACAGTGCGTCCATAAGGTCGTGCACCATCCAACGCGGCCGGAGCGGCTCTTTCTCCAGAACCACTGGGGCTTATATAGAAGCGACGACTGGGGCGACAACTGGACCGACATCGCCAACGGCGTCCCGTCCGACTTCGGCTTCGCCATGCAGATGCACCCGCACGACCCGGACACGGTGTACATCGTCCCCATTCAGTCAGACGAATTTCGGATCACGCCGGACGCGAAGCTGCGCGTGTATCGCACGCAGAACGCCGGCGCATCATGGGAAGCGCTCGAGAACGGCCTGCCACAGCACGACGCCTACGAGACGATCGTGCGCGACGCGCTCGCGGCGGACAGCCACGACAGCCCGGGTATCTACTTCGGCACGCGCAGCGGCAAGGTCTACGGATCGGCAGACAGCGGCGAGCACTGGACGAGCATCGCCGAAGCGCTGCCGGCCGTGGTCTGCGTCAAGGCCTACGTCGTTGGCGCCGCGAACGCCTGATGGAGATGCGCTGAGTGTCGATTGCCGTCGTTATCCCGCGCGCACTCTACCCGTTCGCTCGCGGCAGCAGCACGCTCGTGGTGGACGAACGCTGCGACTCCGTGGCCGACACGTTGTGTGCCGTGGGCAAGTACTGGCCCGGCGTGCTCGATCGCGTGATGACCGAGCAGGGCGCTGTGCGCGAGCACGTGAACATCTTCGTGGGCGAGGAGAGCATTCGGTTCGCTGAAGGGTTGGAGACGCGCGTGTCGGACGGGGATACGATCATGATCGTGGCGGCGGTGAGTGGGGGATGAAAGACGGTGGTACGGTGGTACGGTGGAACGGTGGAACGGAACTGCACGCTGTGAGCTGTGACCTGTGAGCAGTGAGCTCTCTCGTGAGGAGCTGTTGCGGTACAGCCGGCACCTCATTCTTCCCGACGTTGCGCTCGAGGGACAGAAGCGGCTCAAGGCGGCGCGGGTTCTACTCGTGGGGGCCGGTGGACTCGGGTCGCCGGCGGCGTTGTACCTCGCCGCCGCCGGCGTCGGCACGTTGGGGATGGTTGACTTCGATGTGGTGGACGCCACCAACCTGCAGCGGCAGATCCTGCACGGCACGCGCGACATCGGCCGATCCAAGCTCGAGTCGGCGCGCAATCGCATTGCCGATCTGAACCCGAACGTCAACGTCGAGACGCACGAGACGCGACTTACGTCGGCGAACGCACTCGACATTTTGCGCGAGTACGACATCGTGGTGGACGGCACGGACAACTTTGCCACGCGCTACCTCACGAACGACGCCTGCGTCATGCTCGGCAAGCCGAACGTATATGGGTCGATCTTTCGCTTTGAAGGCCAGGCGTCGGTGTTTGCTACGCCTGACGGTCCGTGTTACCGCTGCCTGTTCCCTACCCCGCCACCTCCGGGACTCGTACCGAGTTGCGCCGAGGGGGGAGTGTTGGGGGTGCTGCCGGGATTGGTGGGAACCATTCAGGCCACCGAAGCGATCAAGCTCATTCTCGGTCTGGGCGAGTCGCTGATTGGACGGCTGCTGCTCGTCGATGCGATGAACATGCGCTTTCACGCAGTGCGCGTGCCGCGCGATCCGGCGTGTCCGGCCTGTGGAACGCGCGAGATCACGGAGCTGATCGACTACGATGAGTACTGCGGGACGCCGGGCGGTGCCGAGCCGCACGACATGAACGACGTCGCCGAGTTGACGCCGCGCGAGTTGCAACGCGTGATGATGGAAGCTAATGACACTATTCTAATAGATGTTCGCGAGCCGTACGAGTGGGATATCGCCCGGCTGCCGAATGCGCGGCTGATTCCGCTGGGGGCGTTGGCAGCTGAGATGTCAACGATCGACAGCGCTCGCCAGGTAGTGGTCTACTGCCGCTCAGGGAAGCGCGGCGCGGACGCAGCGCGCCAGCTCGCGGCGGCTGGGTTTCGGGTGTCCAATCTCGCTGGGGGAATTCTGCGCTGGAGCGACGACATTGACCCGTCGGTGCCGAAATATTAGAGATCGCAGATTACAGCAAACTCCCGTCTGAACAGAGTTTGCAATTCTTGTATTTCTGGGTTAGCCGAAGCGCTGCTTCGTACGCTCCGCCGCCTTTCGCGCTTCTTCCTCCCGCGTGCGCGGCGGAGCGTTGGTCTTCAACGAGTGCACAAGCCGATTCGCCGCGGCAGTGACTTCGTCCACCGCCGCATTGAACGCGGCTTCGTTCAGCTTGGACGGGTGCGCTGTTCCGCTCAGCTTGCGGACGAACTGAAGCGCTGACGCGCGGACCTCATCGTTGGTCGCGGGCGGTTCGAAGTTGGCTAGCGTCTTGATGTTTCGGCACATCGGTCGGCTCCTTGATTCAACAATTCTAATACCGCCTGGAGCGCGCGAACGTCATTCCGTTCGCAACGCCACCTGCGGGTCAACCCGTGCTGCGCGGCGGGCGGGAATCCAGCTTGCGGCTACCGTCACGGCGAGCAGCGTCGCGGTCACCACCACGAACACCAGCGGATCGCTCGGCGATTCATTGAACAATAATGGTTTGATCCAACGGGCGGCCGACAGCGCCGCCACGCCGCCGATCGCCAGGCCGAGCACGCCCAGCTTGATGCCGTCGGTGACGACGAGCCGGATGACGTCGTCAATCTGCGCGCCGAGGGCCACGCGCACGCCCATCTCGTGCGTTCGCTGGGCGACGTTGTAGGCAATGACGCTGTACAGTCCAATGGCGGCCAGGGCGAGCGCGAGCACGCCGAACGCGACGAACATTCGTGCGCCCACTTCCCATGATTGGGTTTGTTCACCGATGATCTTTTGGAACGTCGTCGTCGTGACGTACGACGCGCCCGGCATCTCGCGCTGCAGGCGGCGGCGCACCGCTTCGGCATAGGTGCTCGCGTCGCCGGCCACGCGAATGGCGAGACCGCTCTGCCCGGCGAATTGCGTCGCGGGGAGATAGTAGTTGTAGAGGCCTGAGTCGGCGCTGATGCGCTGTTGATGGATGTTCTCGGCAATGCCGACTACGGTGGTGCACGGCATGGTGTCGGCATTCATGCGAAAGCATTGGCCGAGTGCGTCACGCCCCGGCCACAGCGTCTTGGCCATTCCCTCGCTCACGACGGCAACGCGCGGAGCGAGTCGGCTGTCCTGCGCCGTGAACGCCCGGCCGCGTAAGATCCGCGTTCCAAACGTATCGAAGTACTCCGGGCTGATCGCGTTGAGATTGAATTGGCCGAGACGGCTCACGGTGTCGATGCCCTGCACGAACAGACCCTGGCTCCAGGAGCTCCAGAACGGCGTGGACGCCGACAGGCTCACGTGCGTTACGCCGGGCACGCTGCGCGCGGCGGCGATCAACCGGTTCTGCAGTTGCTCGATGTGCACGCTATCCAATTTTTCGCCGCGCATGTTCGTGTCGACGAATAGCACGGGATCTACGTCGTACCCTAACCGCACCGAGCGCACGTTAGTCAAGCTGCGCACGAACAACCCGGCGCCCACGAGCAGCACCACCGACAACGCCGCCTGAATCACCAGCAGCGTGGCGCGTAGATGCGAGCGGTCGTGGATGCCTTCGCGCGCGCCGGCTTTCAAGTCGTCCACCAAGCTGCCACCGGCACGCACAGTCTGGAGCATTGGTGCAAGGCCAGTGAGCACGCCTACCACGAGCGCAGCGGCTCCGGCAAAGAGCAGCGTGCGCGGATCGTTGATCGTCGTTGCCGGCGCGTCTTTGGCAACGAGCACCGAGCGCAACACGGCGCCGCCCCACTGCGCCACGAGCAAACCGGCGAGGCCGCCGAGTAAAGCGAGCACAATGCTTTCCGTAAGGAGCTGCGACAGCAGGCGTGCGCGCGTCACACCGAGTGCGAGGCGAACTGCCACTTCGCGCCGGCGGCGTAGCGCGCGGGCGAGGAGCAAGTTTGCAACGTTCGCGCAGGCGATGAGCAGCACGAGGATGGACACGCCGGCCACCCACGTGGCGACTTTGGCCAGGCTCGATTCATTCGGTCCGCGCTCGGAGAGAATGGACGCGGCAATGGCGCGCGGTTTCACGAGTGTGATCGCCGGGCTTTTCGTGTGCTCGAGCAGCTCGTTCTGGTAGCTGCGGCGCATAGCGTTGGTAAGCGCCGCGTTTGCCGCGGCGACACTCACGCCAGGGTTGCGTCGCACCATCATCGACATCCATCCCCAGCTGTACGTCTGCCACCAGGTCGTTCCCTGCTTGAGCCAGGTGAATCCCTTCGCCTGGACGGACGCGTAGGCGGTGATGGGGATGTAGGCAACCGGCGGCTGATCGGGCCACAGTCCCGCGAAGCCCGCCGGCGCAACGCCGATCACTGTGTACATAGTGGGTCCAATCTGGAGCTTGCTGCCCAGTGCGTCTTTGCGCTCGCCAAAGTGCGTGCTCCAGAAAGCGCGACTGAGCACAACCACGGGCTGGCCGTCGGGAATCGAATCTTCCGCGGCGACGAAGTAGCGCCCGAGCACGGGCGGAGCGTCGAAGAATCCAAAGAAGCTCGCGCTCACCGCGGCCACGGACATCTCCCGCGCCGCGTCGCCGACACCCACAGCCATATCGCGCTGCGCGTAGCCGGCCGCGCTCGAGAATGCAGCGCTCGGTTGGGCTAGGTCGCGGAAGCGCGCGAACTGGTAACTGCCGTTCGCGTCTTCCTTGCCGCGGTACGTCTCGTAGACGTAGACGCGATGCGCCGAGCCCGGGTCGCTGAGCATTGGCGGGGGACGGAAGAGCATTCGGTCCACGATGCTGAACATCGCCGCGTTTGCCCCGATGCCGAGTGCCAGAGTGATGACCACGGCGGCGGTGAAGGCCGGCTTGGCTTTCAGGCCGCGGAGGGTATAACGCAAATCCTGCCTTAGCGCGCCGAGCATGGGATCGCTGAACCGTGGTTGGGGCCCGACGTTTGACACCGCGAGCGTGTAGAGGGTTCGGCCGGCGCTTGCTCCCTCCTCGTTGCTCTCGACTAGATACTCTTACCTGGACTCGCCTTCAGGCTTGAGATGCGAGACAAGCGAATGGCAACTGTGCGTTTGTCTGGCATCTCAAGCCTCACCGCCAGACCAGTTTAGAGTGTCTAGTCGAGAGGAGCGAGGAGGGAGACATGCCTCTGGGTCTGTCGCGCTGAGCTCACCCGTCATCCCGGTTTCACAGCCTACCCCGCACCCTCGCTCCCGATAGAATTCAAGCGATGAAGATATTGGTGTACGTGTCGTGGCCCGTAAAGGCGTGGAGCATTCCAGACGCCAAGGTTGCCGAGCTGCGCGAGCGGTTTCCGGAGATCGAGTTCCTGCATGCGCGCACGCTGGACGAAGCGCGCGCGGTGATTGGCGACGTCGACGCCGCCTTCACACCGTATCTCGACTCGCCTGCGATCGCCGCGGCCGAACGGCTTCGGTGGGTCCATTCGTCCGCGGCAGCCGTGCAAGGGTTGCTGCCGCTGGCCGATCTCGCGGCGCGCGGCATCGCCGTGTCCAACTCGCGCGGCATCCAGGCCGTGGCGATCGCTGAACATGTGATGGGCGGGCTGCTCGTGTTGTCGCGCAAATACAAGGAGATACTCACGGCGCAGCAGGAACATCGCTGGATTCAGAACAATCTCACGAACGATTGGCCCTGGCTGCTGCACGGGCGGCGAATGTCGATCGTGGGACTCGGCACCATCGGCATGGAGATCGCCAAACGCGCGCATGCGTTCGGGATGACGGTAAGGGGTGTGCGTCGCCGCGCCGACGGTGCGCGTCCTGACTTTGTGGAGCGGGTGTTCGGAACGCATCAGATCGACGAGGCAATTTGCGCCGCGGAAATTCTCGTGCTCTCGGCGCCCGGGGTGGCGGCGACACACGGAATGATCGGCTCCGCGCAGTTGGCGATGCTGGAGCGCGGCGCAATTCTCGTGAACGTAGCGCGGGCGCAGATAGTGGACGGACCGGCGATGCTCAGCGCGCTGGAAAGCGGCCAGCTCGGCGGCGCGGTGCTCGATGTGTTCGAGCGGGAGCCACTGGATGCGGCGGACCCGCTCTGGTCGATGCCGAATGTCGTGATCACGCCGCACAGCTCCGGATTTCGGGCCAACCACTGGGACGATGTGATCGAGATGTTCAGTGAGAATCTCGTGCGGTTTCAAACTGGCAAGTCGTTGGTGAACGCGGTAGATCCGGCGGCTGGGTATTAGTCATCCCGGTTGTCGCATTCGCTCCACCCGCTGCGACATCCACCGCCGAATTGCTGTTGCGCTGAGCCGTGGATCGTTCCGCGCCAGCGCCCGCACAAATTGCGCAGCGCGAAAGACGCCGAGTCCGTCGATCACCACAGCGCCGTAGCCGCGCGCGTCGCGGCCGGCTGCAGCCCAGGCGAGTGGTGCGAATGCGGCCGACCAATCGAGCGGGTGGGATAGCCACACCGCGTCCGTCGAGTCGGCGTGCAGCGAAGCGGCGAGTGCGGCGATCATCTCGTTGGGCGACGCGCGCTCCACGACGACAATCACTCGCCGATTTTTTCTCTTGTCCGGCGCCGCCACGTCCACCACCGCAATCGCGCCGCCCTCGACGCGTGTGGCCGGCGCGGGCGAAAACATTGCCGCAATTGGACGGGCGGCAAATACAGGCGTCTGCCAACTCCCCTGCGGTGCGGGATGTTCGCGCACAGCCGATCGGTTGGCGGTCCACGCGGGATGCGCGGCAAAGAGATCGAGCGGGTCACGATCCCAGCGGACGTCGCGCATGTCGCGTGGCAGAAACCACTCGTGCCGATCGGCCGCGTAGAACCAGCGGCGCGGGTAGCGCGTGGCCAGCGGCGTGGGATCGTTGCCGACGCGATCCATCAACGCCTCTTCAACGATGTATTCAGCGGCGCTGCCCGCCGCCCAACGCATGGGACTGTCGGTGAACGACCCCTCGTGACGCGCTACGCGTTCGACATCGGCGGTGAATGCGTCGCGAAGCCGCGGCCAAGCGTGAGTACGCGGATCGTCGCCAAGTTCAACGGGTTCGCTGGCGAGTGCTTGCCGGCCTCGGAAGAGCTGCAGCGCATGCACGCGGCCGTCGGTGAGCTGTTCGACGACACGGTATATGAAGCGATCACGCGTGCCATTCGGTTGATAGACATCGACGACGCGGGCCGCGCGCTGCACCGACGCATGGCGCTGCGCCTCGCGCTGTGCGTCGTCCAGGTCGGCGAGCGCTTTTAGCTCGGTGCGATGTTGCGCGGCGTGAGCGACACAGCGCCATGCGTCTTCGCCGGCAATGCGTGCGGCGGGGAGTGGCTCTCGCGGCGACCAACCGTCACGCGTGGCGATCTCCGAATTGCCGAGCACTTCCACCCACGCCACGCCGAGCTCGGCGAGCACACGGGCTTTTTCATCAGACACCGCGTTGGACACCACCACTTCCACCGCGCCAACGGGCGCACCGTTGCGCAGGAGCACGATGTCCGGGCGACGCGACTCGCCGACGCGGTGTTCAACCAGCACTTCATCCCAGGCGGCGATCCACGGGGTTATGAACGTTTCATCACAAGGCTCGTGTCCCGCGCCCGAGCATCGGCGGATTACGGAGCAGTGCGCGTTTGGTCCGGCGTGGGCTCGGAGCGCCGCAGCGATGGCGAACTTGCAGTTGAGATGAAGCGCCGTCTCCGGGCGCGTGGCAGCGCAGAGGTCGCCCGACGCATGTGCGGCGTGATGGCGGAGAACGTCGCCGAGCTTGAGCGTGACGCGGCGATCGCACTGAGGGCAGAACGCGGTGGGTCGGCGACTCGGCGGCAGCGACGCGTACGCCGACACGTGTTGCGGCGTGCCGTTGACGAGCACCCAGACCAGGCTTGGCGCATCCGCGTCCATCACGCGCCGCGCCTCAGCCGTCGAGCACGCGCCGGAAGTAATCCGGAAGATCGATCGTCAGCGCTTCCGTTACACCCTCCGGTATCCACTCGATGGTGTCGGCGAGAACTTCGACGCGCGAGTCGGTCGGGATGGACCGTTCTACAGTGCGCGAGTCCAGGTCGACGATCCAATACTGCTCAACGCCCTGATCGCGATAGAGCAGACGCTTCGCCACACGATCGGCCCGCGCGGTCGATGGCGACAACACCTCGACCGCCAGGAGTAGCCGCCCAACGTCCTCGAACCGTTCCGGACGGCGCCCGTCGATGAGCGGCACGACGAACAGGTCGGGTTGGACGCCACGTTTGGGAGAAAACACCACATCGGCCGGAGCGAACAGGGCGTGTGCCACGCGATGGATCGAGAGATACTCGGCGATCGTCCGATACAGCGCGGCGATTGCCTCCTGGTGTTTCCACGCCGGGGCGGGCGTCACCAATAACTCTCCATCGATGACCTCGTAGCGATTGCCGTCATCTGGCAAATCGTGGAGATCGTCGACCGTCCACCGCCGTTTCAGCATTGGCATGTGCATACGATACGCTTTGTGTCGCCGAGTGGGCAAGCTGGAACATCCGCATGCCCGACGATACCAGGCCTCGGCGTCCCGTCCGCAATCATGCGATCCCGACCGCCATCAATTCTACGGCGTCTCGGTAAGCGTATACTCGAACACATAAGCGTGCCCCGCCGCGACGTCTATCGTCATGGTGCCGCTCAACCCGGCAAGCTCCCCGGTACCGGAATCGGGGACGACGCTCACGGATAGACTCTGTGCGCCGCGCGCCATGGTACCGGTGTGCTGCAGAATGAAGGTTCCGCTTCGTCCGGCGAGCGTACCGTTCACCCGCTCGATGGCGACATACCCCGCCGACCCCTTTACCGGCGACATGCCCGTAAGCATCTGGCCTTTGCTCGTTCCCTGAAGATCGCCCTGGAATTGTTTGTCGATCGTCATTCGGCCCAGCGCAACAGCGTCGGCGTGGTCGTCGGCGGGTTGCGGGTTCAGCTTGACTTCGAACGTACCGCTAGCGCGGGTTGGCACAGGAGTCCTCGTCTGGTGGTAGGATCTTAGCCGTCGATGACCTCGTAACGATTTCCGTGGTCAAAGCTGCGCGCGTCGCGTGAACCACCGCGGCTTGATGAGTAGATACCGATCCTCGATATGCAGAAACCAGCCCTTCATCAATGCATCGGGCGACACGCCGAGCGCAGCGTGGACGTCGCCGTCGTCCTTGATCAAACGCAACAGCCCGGCCCGTCCCCACGTTTGCACGATGTACTCGGCCAACCGATAGCCGATATCATAGATCTGGCTATTCGCTGGATCGTTGAGCGCGTCGATCGATGGATACTTGCCGCGAATGAGATAGCCGAAGCGATTGAGGTCGGTGGACTGCCCCGCTTCATATAATGCAATTGACTCAGAGAGCCAGCGCGCGCGTTGACCGATGGCCCCAAGCGACGCGAGGAACGCCAGCGTGTCGCCGCCGGATGCGGCGACCTGTTCCACCGCCGAGCGTTTCGTGACCGCGTGTGCGAACTCGTGGAGCGCCACTGTGCCGAGTGGTTTACCCGGATGCGCTTGGGCCCACGGGCCGTAGATGTAGATCGTTCCGTCCGGGCCGGTGAGGCCCTGGGGTTGGAAGCCCAGACCCACGGAGTCGATGAGCGATTTCCACTGCGCGTCGAAGTCCGGCTTGGATTGGATGTCGACGTGAATGGTGCCGACGGTCGTGGCCTGGAGATCGGCGATGACGCGCGCGCGGTGCTGCTCGAGGAAGTCGGCGAGTGCGCGCACGGCGGCGGTGTCGAGCGCCGCGGACGACGATACAGTGAAATGCTCGGACGCCAGCGCCACCGGAATCGTTGACGCCGCGGCAGCAGGGGGATTTGATCGGCCGCACGCCGCGCAGATGACAAACGCGGCTGCGGCCGCAGCGCGAGGAACGTGTCGGGAGATCACACGGTCCGTACGCGGCGCGGCGAAAATCGTTTCTACCGCGGCCGCCGAGCGTGCACCACCACGCGATGACCGCCCGGTGCCTGCGGGGGTGGGGGCACGAGCGGCGGCGCATATCCCCCGAGAATCGCCGGCGCCGGCCCGATCGGGGCGGGCGTCAGTGGCCCCATTACCTTGGCTGCTGCGCGTTCCGTCGACACACGATCGATGCCGCCGGCATTGGACACGGCGGTCTCAAAAGCCGGCCAGTGTTGACTCAACGCTTTGCATTGAACGCACGAATTCTTGCCGACGGGGCCGTGCGCTTCACCGCCACTGGACTTCGGCTTCCAATGCCGCTTGAAGAGTGCGAACGCTTCCACCCTCTTCAACATCGCTGCATGGCCCGACAAGACTTCGTTCGTACGCGCCATGTCGAGCGCGCGATGAATCGGCTCTGGTCTGTGGCGCGCGTCGACGAACTCGATGCGGCCCGCGTTCGCCTCGGCGAGGAACGCCTCGCCGCTCGTCTCCGCCTTGCCGAACGGCTTGACGCGTAGGTCCTTCATCGACACGCCGTACGCGGACAATGCTTCCACAGCCATGACGAGATGCGGATCGCCGGGTTGGTAGTGTCCGCTGTCGGTGTCGATCCGAATGACCTTGCCGTTCTCGATCTTCATCACACCGGCGCATCGCACCGCTTCGCCGGAGGTGTACGATGAGTGAAAACGTCCCTTGATCGTTCCGGCTTTGCTGTAGTGCGGACCGTGATAGAACATGCCGGACAGCGTCACCACGTAGCCTCCGCTGTCGACGGCGATCGGACGCTTTCCGATGCCGCCCGTGCGGTCGTCCACACCGATCGTGTTGGCAAGCACCGAGGCGTTGCTGTTCGTCCACCAGGACTCCTGGTACGCCATTCCGCCGATGAACTTGAGCTTGTACTTGGCGGCTTGCGTCGGCGTCATGTAATCCGCCGAATCACCTTCGACGTCGACCTCGGCGCCGTGCTCCGTCATCTCGCGGCCGAACGTCTCGGTGAGCCAGTTCGGCAACAGGTTCTGCTTGCCCTCAATGCCGGTGATCTCGCACAGCCGGTTGACCACGGCGGTGTAGAACCCGAAGACCCCGTCGCGGCGGCGCGAGTTGACCGACACGTCGCCGCTGTCGGCCAGGCGAATCCACATGTCGGTGGCGAAGTAGATGCGGCCGAGCAGCATCATCTTCAGCTTCTCATTCTCGGTGCCGTGATACAGGTCGAGCAGCTCGTCGATGCGGCAGAGGACCGTATCGGTGGGGCGCTTGGCCGACGTGACGAACGTGAGGTCGGTGGCTGCCTGGAACTGCGGCTTGGTGGGGATGACGACGGGCATTGACGGAAGCTTGGCGGGAGGGGGGTGGAACGGGTCGCAGCGCCTGGAACGTTACTTTTTGCGTTCGTGAAAGACCACGCGATGTCCGCCGATCACCGGTGGAGCTGCTGCCACCGACGGATCAAAGGGTAGAAATGTCGGCGTGGTGGGTGCGGGCGGCGTTGCCACCACAGGTCTCACCGCCACCGGTGGCCCCGCCGTTCCGGCTTGCGGCGTCGCCACGGGCAGTGTGAACGGCAGGAATGGCGCGGTTGGTAGCACGCGGAATTCGGTATTTCCGTCGATCACCGCAAACGGCATGACGTCCTTGTTCCCCGCGAACGCCGCGGCGTCAAACACGAACGTGCCAAGGATGGCGCGCTGCGCGCTCACGCCGGTCGTCGGATGCTGCGCCCACACCGTGCGTGTGGTCCAGCCCACCTCCACGCGAATACCGGCCAGCGGCACTCCCATTTCGCGCAAGACCAGCACCGCGTTGTGCAGGTTGTCGATGCCCGGTTTGTAGTGGCCGCTCATGTTGTCGATCGCGATCAGGTCGCCGTCGCGAAACGTGATGATGCCCGCTGAGATGACACCCTTTCCGGCGTTGAAGCTGGAATGGTTGAAGCGCGTTTCTGGTGGATTGTGGAGATTCATCTCCGCCTCGGTGGCCGCGTACAAATTGCCGTAGCCATCGAACGCGTAGGCCGTCAGCCTGTCAGCCGTGTCGTAGTTCACACCGAACTCGCGGCGGAACTTGCGGCCGTCCCAGGCGAGCATGAAACGGCTGCGCGTGGCACGCGTGAGAAAATTCACGCTGCGCGTGGCGGTCTGCATCTCGACCGCCGCGTCCGTCAGCCCTTTGAGCAGCGTCGCCGCGTCGTGCGGCGTCCACACAGTGGTGCCATGGCCGGCGGCGTGCTTCGCCAACACCAGTTCCACCGCTTTCGGCAGTCGCTTTTCCCCGAAGAACGGCGACTCGAGCTTGAAGAGGTCGAGCTCCTTCCAGCTCTTGAGGAACGGTGCAAGCCCGTGAACGGAGCTCATGGACGGAGGCATCTGCGCCCGACCGGCGATTTTCGAGGCTTTGTAGGCGTCGCGCTCGACCTGGTAATCGCCGTGGAGGCTTTTGACGGCGCGCATGGGCGCACGCGTCTTGTTGTGCTCGAACCTCCAGTAGGCGAGCTGGGCGAACCCCTCTTGGGCGAGCGCCGTGACCGGCGCCACGCGTGGGATGTCTGCCGGCGGATGAGCGCCGCGAGCCAGGAACACGCGGCAGGACTCGAGGAGGCCAGAGAGGGCGCCGCATTTCCACTCGGCGGTGCCACCAGCGCGGACGGATTCCCAGATTTCCAGAAAAGCGTCGATCTCCGCAAGGCCCGCGCGGCCGCTCAGCGTCAGATCTTCGGGAGTGGTTTCGGTGATGAAGCGGTCTCTCGTCCGCATGAGGGGCGGCGTGCTGGGCATCTCGAAGCTCTCCTGGTAGGTCGGTGCGTCGTCGCTCTGCAACCTATATGAAGGCGTCAGGGACAGTCGAGTGCGGCAATGTCACGATTTTGGGCGGACGTCTGACTAATAGTTTGACTGACACTTGATACGCTTGCATTGTCCGGCGACACTCCCATCACCCTTGAGACGCACCCCCGCGCCCTTCCATCATGACGTTCCCTCCCGCGCCTGACCCGCTCGACGCGTTTCGCGCGGAGTTGGCGGAACGGTACGACATCGAAGGTGAAATCGGCGCCGGCGGCATGGCGGTGGTCTATCGCGCGCGCGACCTGCAGCGCGGCCGGTTCGTTGCGCTCAAGGTGCTCCGATCGGAGCTGAGCGCCGGCGATTCCGGCGACCGGTTCCATCGCGAAATCCGGTTCGTCGCACAGCTGGTTCACCCGAACATTCTGCCCCTGCTCGACTCCGGACAAACGGCCGGCCAGCTCTGGTACACCATGCCGTTCATCGACGGCGAGTCGCTGCGCGCGCGGTTGGACCGCGAGAAGCAACTGCCCATGGACGACGCCATCCGCCTCACCCGCGAGATCGCCGAAGCGCTGAGTTATGCGCATGCGAAAGGCATCCTGCACCGTGACATCAAGCCAGACAATATCCTGTTGGCCGACGGACACGCCCTCGTGGCGGACTTCGGCATTGCGCGGGCGCTGACCGACGATCCGCGCGGCCGCATCACCGCAACGGGAATGGCGCTGGGCACGCCAGGGTACATGAGTCCAGAGCAGTCCACCGCCGATCGAGACGTCGACGCCCGCAGCGACATCTACGCGCTCGGGTCCGTCTGTTATGAAATGCTCGCGGGCGAGCCGCCGTTCACCGGCCCCACAGCGCAGGCCGTCATCGCGCGTCGGCTGACGTTGCCGCCACCGTCGCTGCGCACCACGCGCCCAACGATTTTACCGTCGATCGACGCTGCAGTGCAGAGAGCCCTCGCGCCGGCACCGGCCGATCGCTTTGCAACCACGTTGGACTTTGCCCGGGCGCTGGCAACGGGCGCCAACGCCTCGTCGCAACACGGCACGCCAAAGGAACGACGGCTCTGGATGGCGGCGATCGCATTGCTCGCTATCGCGGCGATTGCCGGTTGGACCTATCGAAGCGCCAAGCGCGCCAATCTTCCAGTGGTCGCGCGACAGGCGGCCGCTGGCGGAATTCGGTTGGCGGTGGTGCCGTTCCGTTTGATCGGCGGCGACAGCACTGATCGCTATCTCGCCGACGGCCTGTCGGAAGAGATCAACTCGGCGCTGTCCAACCTCAGTGGCTTACGCGTGATAGCGCAAAGCTCGGTGGTACCCGTTGCCGCCGGAGACAAGCGGCCGCGGGATATCGCCGCCGCACTCAATGCCGCCGCGCTCGTGACCGGCGACGTGCAGCGCTCGGGGCGCAACGTGCGGGTGCGGGTGCGACTGATAGATCCCGCTACCGAAGCAACGACATGGAGCAAAACGTTCGATCACACAACCGACGATGTGTTTCAGCTGCAATCCGAGGTCGCATCGAGCGTGGCTTCCCTGCTGCGCATCCAGCTGGCCGATCGCGAGTCGCGCTCGCTGCGACGTCCGCCCACGACCAATCCGGCCGCGTATGACCTGTACCTCCGTGCGCGCGTGCAGAACGATCGCCCCAGCGCTCGGTTGGCGGGGCTCGACTCGTCGATCGAGCTGGCGACACGAGCCGTATCGCTGGATTCGAGCTTCGCGTCGGCGTGGGCATTGCGCGCGTCCGCGCTGTCGTCGTCGGTGTTTCTGTTCGGCGCGGATACCGCACGGTTGACGCGGGCGCAGGCAGACATTGGCCGCGCCCTGTCCGTCGACTCGACAAATGCGAGTGCCTGGCAGGCGCTGGGCGAATTGAAATGGAACGCGGCGGAGGGCTGGGATTTCAAGGAGGCGCTCGCCGATACGCGTCGCGCGTTAACGCTGCAGCCGAGTCTCATGGCGGCGCACAGCGCCCTTGCGTCGCTCTATTTTCACTATGGATTCAGCGCGCTGGCGCAGCGCGAATTCGCAATCAGCCTCTCGCTCGACCCGCGCGACGCATGCGGAAACGAGGCACGATGTGCGGGCTTTTCGCGACCGCGCATCGCCCGCGTGCTCGCCTTTCGGCAGCAGTTCGATTCCGCGCTTGCCGTGTACAGATCAATCCCCTTCGTGGGCGGCTTCACCTGGGAGTATGCTGTCGTACTGAGCGACGTGGGCAAACCGGCGGAAGGGTTGGCCCTGCTCGATTCCACACGCAGGCGCGGCGTTCCGGAAGGCGCCGACCGTTCCGCCGCCCGCGCGCTCATGTACGCGGCACTCGGCCGATCGAACGAGGCCCGAGCGCAAATCGACACCGCCGCCGCCAGCCCGGTCGGCCGGTCACACTTTCATCATGCGCAATTCACCATTGCCAGCGCGTATGCCCGATTGGGCGACAAGGCCAAGGCAGTCGATTGGCTCGAACGCACGGCGGACAACGGCATGCCGGACTATCCGCTCTTTCTGAGCGATCCGAACATGCGCGTATTGCACGGTGACCCCGCCTACGAACGGCTCATGACGCGATTGAAGCAGCAGTTCGCCGGGTACGCCGAGCTCGTTCGCGCGGATGGGTCGCCAACCGTGTAGTCGGTTGTGGCTGGGGCCGGTGGTTGGAACTCCAGACAGCGTGATCCCGTATGGATGAAGCGGTGAGTTTCATCAATCGGAGGATCGATGCGCGTACTCTGGACGTCATTCAAGATCATGATCGGACTCGCGATCGCGATTCCGTTGGGGATCGTCGCCCTCGTTCTGACGCTTGGGATTCTAGGCGGTATGCTCGCGCTGGCGGTGCTGGCGCTCAAGCTCGCCTGCCTTGGGTTCGTCGGCTACGGACTGTTTCGGGTGGCGCGCCATTTCCTGGCGCCGGCTCCCAAACCGGCGCAGCCGACCATGCGAGAGCTGAACGTGCCGGACCCTTATTACGAGGCGGCGATGCGCGAGCTCGACGCGGAGATCGGGCGGACACCGCGGGCGTAGTCACGCTTGACCAATAACTTGACCGACGCTTGACCAATCATTGTCAGGCGTCGAGCACGCGCTGGAAGTAATCCGGCAAATCAATCGTGAGCGGCGCCGAGGCTCCCTGCGGTAGCCACCTTATGGTCTCGGCGAGCACTTCTACGCGCTCATCAGCCGACGTGGAACGCTCGATGGTGCGCGCATCCATGTCCACGATCCAGTATTCGTCCACGCCCTCGGCCCGAAACAGCGCCCGCTTCTTGACGCGATCGGCCCGTGCGGTGCTCGGCGACAACACTTCAATTGCCAGCAACAGCCGGCCGACGTCGGAAAAGTGCCGCGGGCGACGGCCGGCGGCGAGCGGCACCACGAACAGGTCCGGCTGTACACCCCGCTTGGGCGAAAAAACGACGTCAGCGGGAGCACTTACTGAGTGGCCCACCACCTCGCGCGTCAGGTAGTCGGCGATGATCGTCTGCAGACGGAACACCGCGTCCTGGTGGATCCAGCTCGGCGCCGGCGTCACGAGCAGCTCGCCGTCAATAACCTCGTAGCGGTTACCGTCGTCAGGCAATTCCTGCAGATCATCGACAGTCCAATACCGAGCAGGTGCTGGCATGTACATAGGTTAGCGTCCTCGGCGGCGCACAAGCAAGCGAGCATGGCCGAAGATGGCCGCCGCAACACCGCATTGCGTCACCAGTACGCCGCCGTCATGATCCAAGCAATGCTCGTCGCGTGAACCACCGATGAGTTTGGCTCACGAGTTGGGCACGTGCATTGCGAGACTGACCCGTTCTATCAGCCTGCCATCCACATGGAGATTTTCACATGCTGACTGCCTCCGACCTGCTCGCGCTACAGCGTGAGCTCGCTGACTCCAAAGTGCTCAGCGTGTATCTCGATACCAGCGCCACCGACCCGGCAATGCGAGACGCATGGCGTCCGGCGTTGCACACGGCGCTTCGCGACGCTCGCTCGCGGATCGAGGACGACAACGAACGCGCCGACTTCGATCGCGCCGCGGAATTTCTCAAAAACCCCGAGCCATCGCCCGGTGGCACTTGGCGCGCGCACGGCTGGGTCGCGTTCGCCTCGCCAAACGGCGCACGCTACGTCGGCGACCTCCCCGTCACCACCGGGACGCAGGCCACCTGGCGCACCGGGCCGGTGATCGCGCCCTACATGCGCGCGCTCAAGCAACTGCGCCCGGTACTTGTCGCGCTGGTCGAATCGGGCTCGGCGCGCATCTTCCGCTACGCCATTGGGAAACTTGAAAGCGTGGGCGAACTGGAAGCCCCCGGCACCGATACGGAGCGCGCCGGTCGGCCTACGGCTCCATCAGTTCGCGGGGGCGCAGCTGCGCCGCGCGGCGCCACCGGCTCCGACGCCGCCAACCACCGTCGCCGCGCCGCATTCGACCGGCTGGTGGTGTTGCTCGGCCAGCGAATCCAGCAGCTGGATCACGACCACAGCTGGATCCTGATCGGCGGCACTCGCGAGTGGGCCACGCGCGGGGGCGATGCACTCGCGCGCCAGTTCGCGGGCCGAATCCTCACCTCCACCACACTCGCTCACGACGCGACCGAGACGGAGATCGCCGCCGCAGCCAAGCACGCCGCATCCGACTTGCGCGCCGCGCTCGGCGTCACGCTCGTCGATCAACTCGTGGAGCAAGGCGGCGCGAATGCACGTTCGGCGGTTGGCGTGCCGGCGACGCAGCGCGCCCTGCGCGAACACAGCGTGGACCTGCTGCTCGTCACACCGCGATTCATCGGCGCGCACGAGCAGCAAGCCGAGGATTTCGTGCGCGCCACGATCGCGTCGGGCGCCGACGTCGAGATACCGTCGGGAGAGGCCGCCGAACATCTGGACCGCGCCGCAGATGGCGTTGCGGCACGACTGCGCTTCTCGACAGACGGGGCTCCGAGCAGCACTGGCGCTCGCGTCTGAACATCGCGGAACATTAGCATTTATTGAATTCACTAAATTTACATCCGCAGTACTGTCGCGGACTCACGGGAGCCATAATGCGTGTAGCTGACCTGATGCAGACCGATGTCCGATCTATCGGGCCCGATGCGCCGATCTCCGAGCTTGTACACTTGCTGGCCGACGCGCACGTGTCTGGACTGCCTGTCATGGACGACGGCAAGCGCGTGATCGGCGTGGTGTCCGCCACCGACGTGCTGCGCGCCGCCGCGGGAATCACCAGCGGCTCGGGGAAGCCCGGAGCAGCAGGGTTCAACACCGTACGCGATATCATGACGGAAAAGCCGCACATGATCGAGCCAGACGTCGAGGCGCGCGAAGCCGCGAAGCAAATGCTGTATGCGGATGTGCGGCGGTTGTTCGTGGAGCACGATGGGCGGCTGGTCGGCGTCATCTCGCAGACGGATATCGCGCAGGCGGTGGGGACGGGGCGGCTGTAGCAGCCGACACCGCAGCACCCCCGAGGCTGGGCTGGCCTGTTATCGCCGAGGTCAGCCCGCCAGTACCACGAGCGCCTGCGTAAGCCGATCGAGCTTCGCCGCGAGCGCGGTGAAGCCATCGTTCCGCTCCACCACTGCCTCGTTCAGGTACAGCCGCCGGTTGACCTCTACCTGTACGCTGTGCACTCCGGCCGCCGGATTTCCGTACCGCTGCACTATCGTGCCTCCGGTGTACGGGTCGTTCACCGACACCGAGTAGCCGTACGATCGCAGCGCGTCGCACACCGCATTGGTCACCCGTGGTGCTGCGCTCGCGCCAAGACGGTCGGACACCACAAAGTCGGCCCGGGCGGCGCCGGCGCCGTCCGGGGTCATCGCGTTGCCAACCGACTTCATAGAATGCCAATCGATGTGCCATACCACGCCGCACGTCGCGCGAATCTCGTCGACCAACGAGTGTAGTGCCGAGTGGTACGGCTGGTACACCACGCCAACGCGTTGCTGGACGTCGCCTACGGTGAGCAGGCGATCCTGCGCTTCCACGCCAGGCGTCACGTACCGGCGAATTAGTCCGAGCCCGCGCGCGCTCTTGTCCGTTGGGGCCAGCGGTGGGAGCGTCGCCGGCCATGGTTCGCCGAGCAGCGCAGCGTCAATGTCACTCTCGGCGCGGTTGACGTCGATGTAGCAGCGAGGATGCGTGGCCGCGAGCAGCGTAGCACCCAGCGCCGGCGTGCCGGCGAGCAGCTCGTCCACGTACGCGTCCTCGCCACGCCTGAGCTCCACCCGCGGCGCGCCACCATGAAAGTCGAGCGGATAGAAGCGGCCGCTGTGCGGCGAATCGTAGAGCAGCGGGGTGAGCGCCGGCGCACGATGAATCTCATACGCCGCCGTCATCGGCCAGTGAGCACCGCGAACGTGAGCGCCGCCGAGCAGAGTACGAACAGGCCGGCGGCCAGCGGCAGGATGAACTTGATCCATTTACCGTACGGCACGCCGCCCATAGCGAGATAGGCGAGCAGCATGCCCGACGTAGGCGTGAGCGTATTCATAAGGCCGTTCCCGAACAGAAACGCCTGCACGGTCACCTGGCCGCTCACCCCGGCAAGATGCCCAATCGGTCCGAGAATGGGCATGGTGACCGCCGCCTTTCCCGACGTGGACGGAATGAATACATCGATCACCATTTCCATCAGCATCATGAGGTTGGCGACGATTACCGGTGGCTTGCCTTCCACCGACCGGGTGAGAAACGCCACGATCGAGTCGAGAATCTTGCCGTCGTGAAGAACGACCTCCACTGCGGCAGCGAGGCCCACGAGGAGCGCGGCCAGCACCATGCCCTGCATGCCGCGAATGAATGCCTGCGACGCGTCGCGCGAGTTCACGCGGCCAACCACGGCAATCGCCACAGCCACCGCTATGTACATCGCCGCCAACTCCGCGTTGCCCCAGTGCAATTTCTGCACGCCAAGCACCATCCCCGCGATTGCGGCAAGCAACACGAGTAGCACCAAGACCTGGCGCACCGGCAGCCGAACCCCGTCGTCAGCCGGCGCAACAATCAGCGCTGCCGTTTCCGGCTTGCAGAAGCGCAGCAGGTACCAGATTCCGATCGGCAGAAACACCACGAACGTCACGGCGCGAAAGCCAACACCGCTGAACACTGGCACGCCCACAATCGGTTGCGCGATGGCGAGGGCGAGCGGATTGGTGATCGACGTCAGATAGCCGATTTTGGCGGCGATCGCCACGAGTGCCGTGCCGAACAGCGCGCCGTACCCCAACCGCTGCGACAACACGAGCGCCATGGGAATCACCACGAGATACTCGGAGATCAATCCGAGAAAGGTGCTCCCCATGGCGAGCACGATCATGACGATGGGCACCACCACCATCACATTGCCACGCGTTGCGACAAGCAGACGTTCGATGCCCGCGTCGAGCGCGCCGGTCTGCTGGAGCACACCGAACATGCCGCCGATGAACAGAATCATGAAGATCAGCGACGCCGACTTCACCATGCCGGCGGGAATGGAACTCACAATGGCGACCGGGCTCGCCGGCGCCGCAGTGCCGGGCACCGGAGTTCGCCCGAGAGCCAGCGCGCCGGCGTAGTCTTTGGGGATCGTGTGATACGTGCCCGGCACCACGAGCCCGCCCTTGGCCCGTTTGAACTCGCCCGACGGCACCACGTAGGTGAGCGCCACGGCCGCGGTGATGATGATCAGCATGATCACCACGGCGTGCGGCAGGCGGGAGCGGGGGGCGGCGTGGGGAGAATTTGGGTGGGCCACGGCGAAAAAGTACGCCCTCCCAACACGCGGCGCCATCGACCGCGCTCTCTCACGATTGCTATTTACGGCCACTGGTGCGGCCGGTACGTTTGCGTGGGATTCCCGGCCCAGCACGCGTCGCTTGCCCACCCACCCACCCGCATCGGCATCGATCGAATGTCGGACACCGATCTGCGCGATCAGCTCCAATCCGCCCTCGGCGAATCCTATATCCTGGAACGCGAGCTTGGCGGCGGCGGCATGTCGCGCGTCTTTCTGGCCGAGGACACCACCCTCGGGCGCAAAGTCGTGGTGAAGGTGCTCTCGCCGGACTTGCTCGCCGGCATGGACGTGGACCGGTTCCGCCGTGAGATCCACCTCGCCGCGCGGCTGCAGCAGGCGCAGATAGTTCCGCTGCTCTCGGCCGGCGAGATCAACGGCGTGCCCTACTACACCATGCCGTACGTGGAGGGTGAATCGCTCCGCGCCCGGCTCGCGCGCGACGGCAAGCTTCCCGTCGCCGACGTCGTGAGCATTCTGCGCGACGTCACGCGCGCGCTCGCCTATGCCCACGAACACGGCGTGGTGCACCGCGACATCAAGCCCGACAACGTGCTCCTGAGCGGCGGCACCGCCGTCGTGACCGACTTCGGCATCGCCAAGGCGCTCAACGCCGCCAAGGACGCTCGGTCCACCGACAGCAGTCTCACCCAGGTGGGCACCTCGGTGGGTACGCCCATCTACATCTCGCCCGAGCTAGCCGCGGGCGATCCAAACGTCGATGCCCGGTCGGACATCTACTCGCTCGGCTGCATGGCGTTCGAGCTGCTCACTGGGCAGCCGCCTTTCCCCGATCGCACGCCGCAACGGACGCTGGTGGCGCACCTCACCGAGCCGCCGCCGCCCATCGCCGGCCTTCGCCCCGACGTTCCACCGGCACTTGCCGCACTCGTCATGCGGATGTTGGAAAAGGATCCCGCCGCGCGGCCGCAGTCGGCGGGCGAGATCGCGACATCCCTCGATGCCGTGTCCACGGGCGCGTTCGCCAGTGAGCGTGGCGGGCTATTCGGTCGCCCCGTGTCTGCCGCAACCGGCATCGCCGTGTACGCCGGCGGATTCGTCGCCGTGGCGCTGCTCGCCAAAGCTGCGGTCGTCGCGTTCGGCGTTCCCGACTGGGTGTTCCTCGGCGCCGTGGGTGTGATGATCATGGGCGCGCCGGTGGTGGCGCTCGCCGCGCTCGGCACCAGTCGCCACGTCACGTGGTCGCGCGCGGCGCGCGGCGGTGCCTTTGCCGTGAGCGCGTTCGCCGCCGCCGTTCTGGCGATCATGGTGCTCCGCCTGTTCGGCGTCGGACCGGCGGGTTCATTGCTCGCCGCGGGAAAACTCGACGGCAGCGCGCGACTGCTCGTTGTCGACTTCACCGCCGGTGCGGATTCGTCGCTGTCACACGTCGTGACCGAAGCGGTACGCACGGACCTCGGCCAATCGAAAGTCGTCTCGATAATGCCGCCGGCCGCCATTGCCGGCGCGTTGGCGCGCATGCAGCGCCCGCCCTCCACTCCAGTGGATCTCAAGCTCGCGCAGGAGATCGCGCAGCGTGAAGGCGTAAAAGCCATTGTCGCCGGCGACGTGTCGAAATTGGGCAGCGGCTACGTGGTGTCGATCCGGCTCGTGTCGGCCGACTCCGGCGCCGAGCTCGCGGCGTATCGCGCGTCGGTAGACGGCCCGAGTCAGTTGCTCGGAGCCATCGACGGACTCACTCGCAAGCTGCGCGGGCGGATTGGTGAGTCGCTCAAGTCGGTGCGGAACGCGCCCCCGCTCGACCAGGTTACCACCAGCTCGCTCCCTGCGCTCCGCAAATACGCCGACGCCAACCGCGCCTTCGATCTGACCGGCGACTACACCCGTGCCGCGCAGTTGCTGCGCGAAGCGGTGGCGCTCGACACGTCGTTTGCCATGGCGTATCGCAAGCTCGGCGTGGCGCTCGCGAACAGCGGAATGCCGCGCGCGCAGATCGACAGCGCCCTCACGCGCGCCTACAACCTGCGCGACCGCCTGCCAGAGCGTGAGAAATATCTAACTATCGCGTCGTACTATCAGTCCGGGCCGGGAATGGACCGACCGAAGGCGATTGAGGCGCTGCAACAAGCGCTCGCCGTCGACAGCACCAACGTCATCGCGAGAGTCAACCTTGCGGGATTACTCATGAGCCGCCGCGAGCTCGGGCGCGCCGACTCGGTGTACACGACGATCAACACTTCCAACAGCGCGTCGACGGCAAGTATGTCGGCCCAGTTGTCTGTGCGGCTCATGCAGGGCCGACTCGCCGCGGCCGAGTCGATCTACCGGGTCATGGCCGAGCGGTTTCCCACCGCGCAGAACGTCAAGGCATATCCGTCGGTGTTCGCCTACATGCACGGCCACGTGGATTCCACCGAAGCGTTTTGGCGCGCGATGACGTCCGATCCCGATCCACTCATGAAGATGAGCGCGGCGAGCAACCTCGCGTCCATCGCGTTATTGCATGGGCGCATTCGCGAGGCGCGCGATTTCGCGTCGCAGGCGCGGAAGCTCAACGCCGCGCGCGGTGTGCCGGAAAACCCGCTCGCCGACTCGCTGATGAGCGCGGTGATCGAGATCTGGTACCTCAATCAGTTCGACAAAGGTGTGCGCGCGCTCGACGCGGTCCAGGCCGCGGTACCGTTTCATACGCTGACCGTGGAACGCAGGCCATACTTCGCCTTCGCCACGTACTACGCGTGGGCCGACCACCCGGAAAAAGGGCGCGCCATGCTCGCTCAGTACGAAGCAGAGGTCCACGATCCGGCCCTGCGCCGGAACCTCGAACCAAGCCGCCACGCGGCATTGGCCGAGATCCTCATCGCCGAGCACAAGCCGCTCGAAGGCATTCGCGAGATGTGGAAGGAGGATACACTCCCCGACGGGCCGGCATCGGCGTGCGCGCACTGCCTGGACAGTGACCTCGGCCGCGCCTACGACCTGGCGAACATGCCCGATTCGGCCATCGTCTACTGGGAGCGGTATCTGGCCGACGTCACCAACCGCGGCGCGTCGGGGGACGCGCCGATTCTGGCCGGCATTCACAAGCGACTCGGCGAGATCTATCAGGGCCGCGGCGATCTCGACAAAGCCGAGTCGCATCTCACGGCGTTCGTGGAGCTATGGAAGAACGCTGATCCGGAGTTGCAGCCGAAGGTGGAAGACGCAAAGCGGCGGCTGGCGGAGATTGCGGCGAAGAAAGGCTGAGCGGGGCAGTACTCATTCGGTCATATTCGGGCGAAAGACGCGCTGAGGCTTACTAGGGACTGTCTTCGTGCGGGCATTCTTGGGCTCTGCTGTCTGGGATCAGGATACTGTGAACTACCCAGCTCTGAGAACTCAGACTCGAGACTTGAGACTGCCGTCTCGAGTCTGGGTAGTTCGCTATCATCCAGCTCCCAGACAGCAGACAGCTAGCGTCGTCCGCATGGGAATGGTTTCGTGCAGTGAGCGTGGCCAGCGAGAGGCCCGGTGCCGTAGCGACTTGCGCTATAGCAGTATCCGCTATAGCTTCCGTACGTACACATTTGCACCTCGACTGGCAACACCGGAGAACATGACTCGTGATTCGTTCGTTCCGGAATGAGGGCACCGAGGACGTCTTCAATGATCGGCACACGCGTGCCGCGCGGCGTAGCTGCCCCAACGAGATCTGGCGCGGCGCGCGGCGGAAGCTCGAGCAGATCGACTCGGTTGACGAGCTGCGGCTGCTGAACATTCCACCCGGCAACAAGCTCGAGCCGTTGAAGGGCGACCGGAAAGGCCAACACAGCATCCGAATCAACGATCAGTATCGCGTGGCGTTCAAATGGACACCGCTCGGTGCTGAAGACGTTGAGATCGTGGACTACCACTGATCGACGGCCCACAGCGGAGTACGGGTGGGCACATTGACGGAGAGCACCAATGGTACGGATTCCAACGCATGGTCCGCCGACTCATCCCGGCGAGATGATTCTCGAGGAGTTCTTGAAGCCGCTGGGGATGACGCAGACGGAGTTTTCGCAGCGCATCGGCGTGGCGTGGACGCGCGCGAACCAGTTGATTAACGGAAAGCGTGGCGTCACGCCGGACACGGCGCTGCGCCTCGAGAAGCTGTTCGGTATGCCGGCAGACTTCTGGATGACGCTGCAGCTTCGCTGGGACCTGTATCACGCGATGCGTTCGCCGAACGCGAAAGAGATCGAGAAGATCCGATTGGCCGAAGGGATCTCGCGTCTGCCAAAGAGCGCCTGATCCGGCACGGGTGCGTGGGCGCGGCGCGTCATTCACGACCAAATTCAAGGCACCGACAGATGATCCGACAACGGACCCGCGTCGCTTGGTTTGCCCCCAAGAGTGTTGGCTTGGGCGTGCGACCAGTCACGTGGCAGGGCTGGCTCGCCACGTTCGCCCTGGTGGTGGCAACGTGGGTGGACATTCACTTTGCGGGGAAGGGCCCGGTGGAGATCGGCGGCGCGGTGGCCGCCCTCGTGATGTTTGCCGTCGTCGTGCGGATTGGCGGTAACGAGCAGGACTGAGTCGTGTGAGTTTGCTCATGCTCGGCGCGCCAAGATGCGCGTGTCGCCGCCCGAGTCGCTGTGGTCAATCTTCGGGTAGAAACGCCGGGTTCCAGACGATCTCCCACAGGTGGCCGTCGGGGTCCTGGAAGTAGCCGGCGTAGCCGCCCCAGAACGTTGTTTGCGCGGGCTTGATGATGGCGGCGCCTGCGGCGCGGGCTTGCTCCATGACGACGTCGACTTCGGCCTGGGTACGGACGTTGTGGCCGATGGAGAGTTCAGTTGGGCTTCGCGGTGACACGGGGATGCCGGCGTCGAATGCCAGGCTGGCGCGGGGGAAGAGGGCGACGGCGCGATCGAGGTCGTCGACGCCGAGGGTGAGCATGGTGATGCGGGGCTTCATGGGGTGGGGCGCTCCGGTTTCAGGCGAGGCCTTCGTCCCGGTCGATCTCTCGGCGCTCCGAATCACGCTTGATACCACGGCCGTTGGTGCGGTGTCAGAGGCAGAGCAGGCGATTCGCGACTTGATCGCGAACATCGACGCCATGATTTTGGCGGTCGAGAACGCATCGGCCGTCGAGAAATTCGAGCAGCGCGACATTCTCGAGATTCACCAAAGACTCATGGAGCGCGCGACGAACCGCCAAGTTGCCGGGCGGTTTCGGACGGAGCAGAACTGGATCGGCGGGAACGACTACAATCCGTGCGGGGCCGCATTCGTTCCGCCACCCCCGGAAGAGATTCCTCGACTGCTCGAGGATCTCTGTCACGCAATCAACGATGACCGGCTGCCGCGCCGACGATGTGCAACGCTGGATCGAGTACTTTGCCGACGCGGCACGGAGTTCGGCGCGCCTGGCAACGCGATATCTCCATGCTGTACGCGCATTATGTGAGCATTGGAAGGAACAGCTTCGCGCGTCGCCGAGTGCTCCGAGATCGGATGCCGCCGCCTGGCGATTGATTGAGGCGTTGCCGGGGCATGCGACGATCACGACTGCCGTTGCCATTGAAGCCATTGGCAGATCTCGTCCGCAGGTCTTGCTTGCGATCGAACAGCTCGTCGCGGCGGGGGTGCTCGTCCCGCTGTCTGAGAATCGGCGGAATATGGCTTGGGAAGCGGTCGGTCTTCTCGAGCTTGTCGTGCGGTTGGAGGTTGGAGAGCTACCCGTAGAGGACTAGTGGCCGGGCGCTGACGCGGTGGTCGGAGGCTGCGGGACTGGGCGAGTCCTTTCGGCTGAGCTGGCAAGCCGTACCCTTAGACCGTGCCGACCGTCTTATTGGTTGAGGGGTATCAGCTCAGGATTTATGCTCCCCCCGAGACAGCATGGCCCACCCCACGTCCACGTCTTTCGCCGCGGCAATCAGATCGTGATCGACCTCGTGCGCATGAAAATCGCGCGAGCCACTCGAATGGATGAGCGCGATGCTATTCGCGCCTTTCGAATCGTAGAGGAACACCGCGAGCTATTGCTTTCGGAATGGAGCAGAATTCATGGCGCATAAAACGTGGGCCGCTGAAGGAAGAGAGGCGTGGCGAGGCGACCAGAGGACATCCGACGCCGAAATCCTGGAGCAGTTACACGCTGCCCGCCAACGGGAGCAACTCGCGTTTGACGACGGACTTCGGGCGGAAGGGGCGACGTATGACGCTGACCGCAAATTGGTTGACGTTTCGCTCTCAACGGGATATCGGCTCTCGATTCCGATTGATCGCATTCATGGACTCTCCGGTGCATCGGAGGCCGTGCTTCACAGCGTCGTACTGACGCCAGGCGGGGATGGCCTCATCTGGCCGGCTCTCGACATAGACGTCAGTGTACCGGGGCTCCTTCGTGAGGCAGTCGCGGCCATCGCGACGGATAGCGCATGCGTTGATGGCAACTCCACCGTGAGCGACAGCGAGGGACCGTTGGCCAATCCTTCGTGGACGAGCGTATTCGCGCGCCTCCGCAGGAGTGTTCTCCGCGCGATGGGCTCGCGTTCGCGCGAGTAAGCAGACCTATTGCTGGCGAGGTCAGCCCGCCAGTACGACCAGCTCCGCAGTCAACCGTTTGAGATTCGCGGTGGAACGAACCGCCTCGACTGACGCTCGTACGCGAGGGCGACCGCCGATGCATTGCCATCTGGCCTGGGCACGACACGCTGGACCAACCGTTCTACTCGAGCGGATAGACTCGAATCAGCAGATCGACGAACGGCTGAAGATTCTCGGACCGAAAATACTCGTTTAGACATTCATTGTACTCGGCCTTCACGACTTCGATCGGAATTGGGCGTAGTCCGAGTCTGAGAAGAAGTAGGTCGCAGAATGCGCGAGTGCTTCGGCCGTTACCGTCTTCGAAAGGGTGAATTCCAACGAGATTGGCTTGGACCCAGGCGACTAGCCGGATCGCGGACTCTTCATAGTCAGGCGCCGCACCATTCGCATCAAACGACCGAACCGCTCGTTCGATTTGGGAAAACACCTCCCGGAGCCTGCGAACAACATCAGACCGATGCGTGGAACGATTCGGACCGAAAATCAAATATTCAGTTCCGTAGTCCGTCGCGCGATGTTGACCGGCGTGACCGCGGACGCCTTCGAACAATCGTCGGTGAAACTCTCGTAGCGTTTCGAGAGTTACAGGCCAGTCCATCTCCGGCCCGTAAACCAGAATTACCAAGTCGCGAAGGTTTAGCGCGAGTTGGCGCTCTTCGTCGCGCGTGTAGACGCGGCTGGCGTCTACACCGGAGTCTACTCCGGCCGGTTCGCCGGATCTTGAATCAGCCACGTACGCGCATCGACGCCTTCAATTCGCTCACTAGCGATGACCGCGCGATCGACATAGCGCGAGAAATCACTGCGTCCAGGCAGTGCCTCTCGCACCTCACGATCAAGCCGGATTGACCGCAATCGGGCGGATCGATCACGTTGCGTGAAGATCGTTTGTCCTAGGTCACGAGCGAAACCCCGTTGCTCGAGGAGGGCAACGGTGTCACCGACTGATTCGTGCAATAGAGCGGCGATTTCCGGGATGTCCATGCGCCCTATCTGGTACATCTCTCCGAGCATGTCCGCGCGTTGATGCATTTCGGCATCATGCCGTAACAGGAACAATCGAAGATGCCGTGCGGCGTTATCGGCGCGTCGCTTCCAGCCCATCTTTCCAGATTCCACAGCGGCTTCTGCCAGATCGCGCTGTGGATAGCTCTCGAGAATCGCTCGTATTGACCGCACAACCACGCTGCGTGACGGGAATCGCTGGTCAACGTCAGGCACTGAGCTAACGTCGCCTAGATCGGCGACTGCTTCAGATGCATCGACAGGATCTATCCCACAACGCGCGATGACTTCTGCGCGAGCGCGAGCAAATCCATACGCTTCAATCGACGTCTCGTCTGCTTCGGTGAGGAGTTCCCATGTTGCGGCCGCAACGACGAGAAACTCCAGGAACCGTGCACTCTGCATGACCAGTTGACCGCCCCAGCGGACCCACGTCGCGTGCGCGTCGTCGACGGTTTTATTCGCGACCAGAGTGTGATGCGTGCTCAGGCTGGCGTCGAGGGCGATATATCGACGCCGGAATATCGCATCAATTCGCGTTGCAGAGGGCAGGAAGACCTGTGGATCGAGCAACAGGGCTGCTTCCATCACTGAGATTCGGGATTGTAGGACGCGGAAAAGTATCGGCCGGCGGACCCGTACTTAAGGTAAGACCCTGCGCCGCAAAGTATGTTGCGAACGCGGGCACTACAGCAAGGGGTGAGCAATGAAGAAGGCCGGCTGCGTGTCGCAGTCCCAAAGCCCTGAACGCACTGCGTCGACGTCGGCGGAAAATGCCATGACTCCATCACGCTATCCCCAGGGTTGGGACGCCGCCTGCGTCCAGGAGTGTTGCGGTACTACGAGCAACAGTCCGATGAGGAAGCCGTTGCCGAGGACGATGCGGCGTACGAGACGCCGTCGTGACCGCGTGCCTAGTCAGCGCGGTGGTGGAACGAACCGCCTCGACTGCCGCTCGTACGCGTGGGCGAACGCCAGCACCCGCGCGTCGTCGCCAGGCAGCCCCACCACCGACAGATTGAGCGCCGGCATGCCGTCCGCCCCCATGCCCGCGGGCACCGACACCTCGGGCAGTCCGAGCCAGTTGCCGTAGCCGAGCGCGGTGCGGACGTTGGGCCACGGGTCCACCACGCGCGGCGCGTTGAACGGCATGGTGGGATACACCACGGCCAACACCCCCGCGGCCCGCATCTCTCCGGCCAAACCCGCCACCACCTCGGCGCGCGAGCGGGCGAACGAACCTCCAGCCGCGTCGTTCGCCATGGGCTGATCGAACAACGGCTCGCACTCTTCGTACGTGGGCGGCAGTACATCATAGAATGCTCGATACGCCGCATATCCGCGACGCACGGCGTCGCGCGGATCGCTCGTGCGGCCAGCGAAGTAGCGCAAGAGCGCGTTGGCCGTGGGCGCCGGCGACCGGGAGTTTGGCGCCACGTCGCCGCGCGCTCGCGCCGAATCGGCGAAGGCGGCGCTGAAGTTCAGTCGCGTGACAGCTGGCGCGAACGATTCGACAGTTGCCCCCGCGCTCCGCAGATCGCCCACCGCGCGATCCCACATCGCCACCGCCTCGGCCGTCATCTGCGCGCGCGGAACGTGTGCGTCAAACAGCCCGAGACGAACACCGGCGAGCGCGTCGTCGCGAAGCGTGGCGACGTCGGCCGCGTTCCAGCCATTTGCGTTCGACAGCGGATCCGACGCGTGCGCTCCGGCAATTGCACCGAGCACCAGTGCAGCATCGGCCACCGATCGCGCCAGCGATCCGTGCGTGTCGAGATACGGCCAGGTGGGAATCACGCCGTCGCGCGCCACCAGTCCGAAGCTCGGCTTCACGCCCACCACGCCGGTGAACTGCGCCGGAATGCGATTCGATCCACCGTCATCGGTGCCGAGCGCGGCGAACGCCATTCCGCCGGCCACGGCCACCGCGGAACCGGCGCTCGACCCGCCCGGAGTGCGCGTGCCGGTGGGGTCGTGCGGATTGCGCACCTGGCCCGTGTAGCTGCTCGTGCCATTTCCACGATACGCGAAATCATCAGCAGCCGTTTTGCCGAGCACGATCGCGCCGGCGGCGCGTAGTCGTTGCACCTCGAGCGAGTCGCGTTGCACCGCGTTGGGAAAGAGCCGCGCCCACTCGGCGTTCGAGCCGGTGGTGGGTAGGCCATTCACGTCGTAGATCGCCTTGGCGAACACCGGCACGCCGTCGAGCGGACCGCGCATGGTGCCGGCGCGGAGGCGGGCGTCGGCGGCGCGGGCGTCGGGCATGGCGCCGTCGGTGAGCGCGTCGATCGCGCGCCAGCGGGTGCCCATGGTGTGACAGCGCTCGAGTGCGCGCGCCGTAATCTCAGCGGCGGTCCAGTCGCCGTGGCGTCGGCCCGCCTGATAGTCGGCCACTGTGCCGTCGAGTGGATCGGTGGCCCGCAGCGTCCAGCGAGGCACGAGAGGGAGTGCCGCGAGTGCGGCGAGCTGACCGATGGCGTCGCGACGTTTCATTTCGGAATGTGGCTCCGCGGAAGCGAGCCGGATAGAGTCGTGTGAGTTTGCTCATGCCCGGGGCGCGTGAGGCGCCGAGGTCAGTCCTCGGGTAGGAATTCCGGGTTGTAGACGATCTCCCAGAGGTGGCCGTCGGGGTCCTGGAAGTAGCCGGCGTAGCCGCCCCAGAAGGTCTTTTGCGCGGGCTTGATGATGGCGGCGCCGGCGGCGCGGGCTTGGTCCATGATGACGTCGACTTCGTGCTGGGCGCGGACGTTGTGCCCGAGCGAGAATTCGGTTGGGCTTTTGGGGGAGACGGGGATGCCGGCGTCGACTGCCAGGCTGGCGCGGGGGAAGAGGGCGAGCTTGAGGCCGGATTGCAGGTCGAAGAATGCTACTGCGCCGTGTTCGAATTCTTCGCCGATGATGCCGGCGGTGGGGAGGCCGAGGGCGTCGCGGTAGAAGGTGACGGCGCGTTCGAGGTCGTCGACGCCGAGGGTGAGCATGGTGATGCGGGGCTTCATGGTGTGCGTCGCTCCGGTTCCAAGGATTGTTCCTGGAACGTAGACTGGCCGCGCAGACTACGAAGCCGAGGTGTCTGTATCGCTTCGCAGTTCACTTCGTAGCTCACGGGTCGCGTCGGCAAGCGAACCGCCGCGAAGGACTGGCGCACGTCGATCGTTACGCGCGTTACGCGGGAGTCGAGCCGCTGGATTGCCCAGGTGCATCCAGCCAACCCTCGGAACGCAATCGGTCTCCGGCGAGCTGAATCTGTGCAGTTGTGAACTGACGCTTCCGTTCAGCCCATCCGTACGTCGCGCTGGCAATCTCGCCCAAGCCGTTCGCTCCCTCCTCTGTTGCGACCCAGTGCACCGTCGCGAGCAGCTCGAGACCGTACGGGGTTTCGAATCCTTCCACCAGCCGAACGACTCGGTCGAACCGGGCGCGCGTCGCAGCACTTGTTGCGAGAAACCCCTCGGCATCCCTGGATGCCCCGGGGACCAGGGTAAGCTGTTTGTCCGGTCGATCTCCGCCACCAGCATAGCCCGCGATCATGTGTCCGTCGATTGCGTGGAGCACATGACGCAGATTTTCGGCGTATGGTCCGTACGGTGCTTTGACGTATCGGAGCTTGAGAGGCTCTCCGGCGGCTTGTAGGAAGTACATCAATTTGTGCACTTCCAGCAGGGTGATGAACGGATCCATGAGCGCGCCGAGATACCGCTCAATCAATCCCACGAGAGCAGCGCGTCCTGGTGTGAATCGCGGCACGTCCGTTGACAGGTTGGGGCGGGCATCACCGGCCGGGCTTGGCTCGTACACGACGACGTCGACGTCGTGCAACGCGTCGAAGGCATGTTGGATGAGCGGCCGGACCTGTGCCCAGTTCAACCCGCCTAACCCGCTCCCGAGAGGTGGGATGGCGACGGAGCGGATGTCGCGTCGTCGGATCTCATCGGTCAGCGCGCAGAGGCCCGATTGAATGTCCTCGATGCGACTCTTGCCACGCCAATGGCGCTTCGTCGGAAAGTTGATGATGTAGCGCGGGGGAGTCAGCTCCCCTGTATCGAAGACCAGCATTTTGCCGGGCTCGACTTCGCCGCGCTTGCAGGCCACGGCGTAGGCCTTGAAGTTGGCGGGGTAGGCCTGCTTGAATTGCAGGGCAATACCGCGGCCCATGACGCCGACCGAATTAACGGTGTTCACGAGCGCCTCAGTCTGAGCCTGCAGGATGTCGCCGGTGGTGAATCGAATTGTGGATTCGCCCATATCTAATAGTACCAAGCGGGAAGTACTTCGACAGAGGGGCGGTGTGGCGATCCAGCGATCGCGCGGAGAACGCGTGAATGAATCGTCGCCGAGTGAACTCCGATGCGCCGCACCAGGGTCCATGGGAAGGACTCACGCATCAGGAATTCGGCCTGTTTGCCCTCTTTAATTTCCGGGCTGCGGAAGTCGGTCGCCGCGATCGCGTTCCAATTGATCTCGGGGAGTTGCTCCGGGTTAGCGCGAAACTCCGCGTATGCGCTGCCGGCGTTGGACAAAGTAAATGCGAAGCGCCGACCCGTAGCCGTTGCCCAAGCAATGGCCTCGTCGAGGTCTGCTTCCAGATGCACGATAGGCTCCTGGCCGCCGCGGTAGGCGAGCTCCGGGTGATTCGCCGCGTGAATCATGTACAACATGATGGAGCGGGGACAGAAGTAGAATGGGACGTATTCGCCTACCGTCTCGCCGGGATAGCACTTCATCGGCAGCGCGAGGCGGCGCCGCTTAATGCTGCCCATGCCGATTGGGGACGTCGGTCCACCGCGCCGAAGCATGAGCGCGTCGGACGCGAGGCCATTCGCGCCGAGAATCGATGGAAGATTGTCGACGTGCGTGATGTGATAGATCCGCGGGTGCACGGGGGGTGGTGTCATTGTGCGAGGCTCCGAGGGTGCGCATCCGCGCGATTCATGGCTTGTCTATTTGCAGGATGATCGCAGATGCCTATGCTAGCGCGCGCACGGACCGATAGAGTTCGCGAAGATGGGGACGCCGGCGTCGAATGCCAGACTGGCGCGGGGGAAGAGCGCGAGCTTGAGACCGGATGGTGATGCGGGGGTCATGGGGGGCGTCGCTCGGAGTCCAGTGACTGTTCCTGGATCGTAGATTGGCGGCGACCCCTGATTTCGGGAAGGCGCATTGGCGGATCTCGCGCTGGACGATGAAGTACGGGCGGCGAGGGTTGCCGCCGGTCCAATCGGGAGTTTCTTGGCGGGGCAGTTGGAGGAGTTTATTGCCGCGTAGGAGGGCGTTGTGCTACGGCGCTTCATACCGCCTCGAGCCGTGGCGCACAAATCGGTGCGCATCCCTACCGACCCGACCTGCTGAAGGCGATCATATTGACTCCCGCACTTACCGCCGCGATCTCGCCCTCCCTCTCCACCAGAATGCGCGACCAACCAAATGTTTGAACAGGCCTTCCGGAACATCGACGACGTCCTGTGGAAGGAAGCCGGATGCACGACGGAGCTCGACTACACCGAGCAGACATCGTGGCTGCTGTTCCTCAAGTATCTCGACGGTCTCGAACAGGACCGAGCCGACGAAGCCCAGCTGGAGGGAAAGAAGTACGCCTATATCCTCGAGAAGCAGTACCGCTGGGAATGCTGGGCCGCGCCGAAGGCGAAGGACGGAAAGCTGGATCACAACAAGGCGTTGACTGGCGACGACCTGCGCGACTTCGTGGACCGCAAGCTCTTTCCCTACCTGAACGGGTTCAAGCAGCGTGCGAGCGGGCCGAACACGATCGAGTACAAGATCGGCGAGATCTTTGGCGAGATCAAAAACAAGATTCAGAGCGGCTACAACCTGCGCGAGGTCATCGACCATGTCGACGAGCTGCGCTTTCGCTCACAAGCCGAGAAGCACGAGCTCTCACACCTCTATGAAGCCAAGATCAAGAACATGGGGAACGCGGGGCGGAACGGCGGCGAGTACTACACGCCGCGTCCGCTCATTCGCGCGATGATCCAGGTGACCAAGCCGCAGATCGGCGAGCGCATCTACGACGGCGCGTGCGGCTCGGCGGGCTTCTTGTGCGAGGCGTACGACTACCTCAAAGCGGCGCATCCCAAGCGGACGACGGCGCAGGACCGCACGCTGCAGACGAAGACGTTCTTCGGCAAGGAGAAGAAGTCGCTCGCGTATGTCATCGGAATCATGAACATGATCCTGCATGGCATCGAGGCGCCAAACATCCTGCATACGAATACGCTGACGGAAAATCTTGCGGACGTGCAGGAGAAGGACCGCTACGATGTCGTGCTGGCCAATCCTCCGTTCGGCGGCAAGGAGCGGCCGGAGGTGCAGCAGAACTTTCCGATTCGCACGGGCGAGACCGCATATCTGTTTCTTCAGCACTTCATCAAGATGCTCAAGCCGGGTGGGCGCGGAGCGGTGGTGATCAAGAACACGTTTTTGTCAAACACCGACAACGCGTCGGTGAGCCTCCGGAAGAGTCTCTTGGAGGGCTGTAGCCTGCACACGATTCTCGACTGCCCGAGCGGCACGTTCATCGGCGCGGGCGTGAAGACTGTGGTGCTGTTCTTCGAGAAGGGGTCGCCGACGCGGAAGATCTGGTATTACCAGCTCGAGCCCGGTCGAAACATGGGTAAGACGAATCCGCTTAACGATGCGGATCTTGGCGAGTTCGTGGGAATGCAGGCGGCGAAGGCGGATGCACCGAAGTCGTGGACGGTCAGCGCGAAGGATCTCGATCAGTCGACGTTCGACTTGTCGGCGAAGAACCCCAAAGGCCGCGAGGAGGCCACACATCGCCGCCCTGCAGACATCATCGACGACATCGCCGCGCTCGACGCGGAGGGTGCAGAAGTACTGGCGAGAATCCGGGCACTCCTATGAAGGGCAACTGGCAGACAAAGACTTTGGCAGATATCTGCCAGTTCTCTAATGGGCTTTGGAAGGGTGCGAAGCCACCGTTCGTGCGCGTTGGCGTCATTCGGAACACGAACTTCACGAACGATGGTACGCTTGATGATTCCGACATTGCGTATCTCGATGTCGAGACGAAGAAGTTCGCTTCGCGTCGACTGCAGTATGGTGACATCATCCTCGAGAAGTCCGGCGGCGGCCCGAAACAGCCGGTCGGAAGGGTGGCGCTTTTTGACAAGACCGACGGCGAGTATTCGTTCAGCAACTTCACGGCAGCGCTCCGGGTACTGTCACCGACAGAGCTCGACTTCAACTTTCTTCATAGGTTCTTGTATTGGACTTACCTGTCCGGGGTGACCGAGGGTATGCAGAGTCATTCCACGGGTATCCGTAACTTGGACGGCCGCGCATACAAGGCGATACGGATCGCGCTCCCGTCACTCTCGGAGCAGCGGCGCATCGTCGGAATGGTCGGCAGAGCGTTCGAGGGCATCGCCAGCGCGAAAGCCCTCGCTGAACAGAACCTCCAGAACGCCCGTGCAGTCTTCGAAAGCCACCTGCGGGCCGTGTTCACCGGACGCGGCGAGAACTGGGTCGAGAGCACCATATCGGAGATCTGCGAGATTAAGCACGGCTTTGCGTTCAAGGGAAAGGATTTTTCGTCCAGCGTTCCCGACGGTAATCCCTTGGTCATCACTCCCGGCAACTTCACGGAGGACGGCAAGCTGCTGTTCGCCGAGCACAACACGAAGCGTTTCCGCGGCAGCCCACCCGCCGAATATCGGTTCGAGATCGGCGACATGGTAATCGTTATGACAGATTTGTCGTCGAAGATGAAAATTCTTGGCAAGCCGGCTTTCGTCGAGATTAACAATGTGCTGCACAATCAGCGAGTTGGTCGCTTCGTATTCTTGAGTGGTCGCATTGAAAGGCGGTTTGTTTATTACTTCATGATGTCCGAAGGATTTCTCAGGAAAATCAAGGACTCGTCGACTGGCACGATGGTACGGCACACCGCGCCGTCGCGCATCAAGAGCATCATCATTCCGTTCCCAGAGCGGACGCAGGATCAACGGACTATCGTTAGTAAGCTCGACGCGCTTCGCGATGAATCCCAACGCCTCATTCGCATCTATGAGAGCAAACTCGCAGCGTTAGGTGCTTTGGAGACGTCGCTGCTGCACCACGCCTTTACTGGGCAACTGTGAATCGTCGATGAACGAAGCCGAGACCAGAGCCGAACACGTCGACCCCGCACTGAAAGCTGCGGGGTGGGGCGTAGTCGGCGGCAGCCGGATCCAGCGTGAGTATCCGATCACGCCCGGCCGCATCGAAGGGCTCGGCCGCCGCGGCAAGGCGCTCACCGCCGACTACGTTCTGGTCTATCGCAATCAGAAGCTCGCCGTCATCGAAGCCAAGGCGTGGGACAAGCCACTCACCGAGGGCGTCGCGCAGGCGAAGGATTACTTAACGAAGATGGCCGTGCGTTTTGCGTACGCCACGAACGGGCAGGGCATCTACGCCATCGATATGGAAACTGGCAAAGAGGGAACGCTTGCTCAGTTTCCCTCGCCAGATGACCTCTGGGCGAAGACCTTCGCCGCCGCGAACGTCTGGCGCGATCGGTTCGCCGCCGTGCCCTTCGAGGACAAGGGCGGCTCGCACCCAAGCCGCTACTACCAGGACATCGCCGTCGACCGCGTGCTGCAGGCAATCGCGGACAAACGCCAGCGGATCCTGCTGACTCTCGCGACCGGCACCGGTAAGACCTTCATTGCCTTCCAGATCGCGTGGAAGCTTTTCTACAGCCGGTGGAGTCTCAGCCGAGAACCCGAACGCCGGCCGCGAATTCTGTTTCTGGCGGACCGAAACATTCTTGCCGATCAAGCCTACAACGCATTCTCCGCATTCGCTGAGGATGCGCTCGTCCGGATCGACCCGGCCGACATTGCGAAGAAGGGGAAGGTGCCGAAGAACGGCAGCCTGTTCTTCACGATCTTCCAGACGTTCATGAGTGGCAAACCGAAGGACGGCACACCGTCGCCGCACTTCGGCGAGTATCCACCCAACTTCTTCGATCTCATCATCATCGACGAGTGCCACCGCGGCGGCGCCCACGACGAAAGCAACTGGCGCGGCATTCTCGAGTACTTCGCGCCCGCGGTGCAGCTTGGACTCACCGCCACGCCCAAGCGAAAGGACAACGCCGACACGTACGCGTACTTCGGCGATCCTGTCTATGTCTATTCGCTAAAGGACGGCATCAACGACGGCTTCCTCACGCCGTTCAAGGTCAAGCAGATCTCGACTACGCTCGATGAGTACGTCTACACGCCGGACGACCTCGTCGTAGAAGGCGACGTCGAGGCGGGCGAGCGGTTTGTCGAGAGTGACTTCAACAAGGTCATCGAGATCGGGGCGCGCGAGGCGCATCGCGTGAAGGTCTTCATGGACCAGATCAACCAGCAGGAGAAGACGCTGGTGTTCTGCGCCACGCAGGACCACGCGCTCGCGGTGCGCGATCTCATCAACCAGCTGAAGATGTCGGCCGACCCGAACTACTGCCAGCGCGTAACGGCCAACGACGGATCGCTCGGCGAGCAACACCTGCGGGACTTCCAGGACAACGAGAAGTTGATCCCGACGATCCTGACGACGTCCCAAAAGCTCTCAACCGGCGTCGACGCGCGGAACATCCGCAACATCGTGCTGATGCGGCCGATCAACTCCATGATCGAGTTCAAGCAGATCATCGGGCGCGGCACACGGCTGTACGATGGCAAGGACTACTTCACGATCTATGATTTCGTGAAGGCGCATCACCACTTCAGCGATCCGGAGTGGGACGGCGAGCCGCTCGAGCCCGAACCGAAAAAGGTTTCGGGCCAACCAACGCCTCCATACACGACGCAGCCTCAAGGTGGCGGCGATCTTCCCAAGCGCCCCAAACGCATCAAGGTGAAGCTTGCGGACGGAAAGGAGCGCACCATCCAGCACATGATGGCCACCAGCTTCTGGCATCCGGATGGGACGCCGATGTCGGCGCAGCAGTTCATGGAGATGCTGTTCGGCAAGCTGCCCGCGTTCTTCAATGATGAGGCGGAGCTGCGTGCCATCTGGAGTGAGCCGGACACCCGGAAGAAGTTGCTCGACGGTCTGGCGGAGAAGGGGTTCGGCCACGAGCAGCTGGCCGAGATGCAGAAGATCATCAACGCCGAGAAGAGCGATCTATTCGACGTGCTTGCCCACGTCGCCTACGCGCTCCCGCCTCTCAGTCGCGAGGACCGGTCGGTGATGGCGAAGCTGGCGATCAGTACGCACTTCAACAGCAAGCAGAGGGCTTTTCTGGACTTCGTCTTGTCGCATTACGTGCGACAGGGGGTTCAGGAGTTGGATCGGGAGAAGCTGACGCCGTTGCTGAAGCTTCGGTATCACGACTCCATCTCGGACGCGTTAGCTGACCTCGGCCGGGCAGATGAGATTGGGCGGGTATTCGTGGATTTTCAGAAGCATCTCTATGAGGAAAGACCCGCCGCGTAAGGTTACCCGGGCAACATTGGAACGGAGCCACTCCTCCGGCTCTGTGCTTCATCCGCCTTCGCGCCTGCGCACCTCCTAGCTCAACCTCGCCGTCGTCGTTCTCAGAAAGCTCCGGTCGCGGAGCCAACAGATTAGACGGCTCTAATCTACCAACATTGAGTTGCGCGTGCATGCCATGTCTCGTCATTCCGCGGAGCGGACCATGAACGTGGTTATTCGTGGTTCGCGCTCAGACCTGAAGTGGAAACGCACTAGCTCGGCGGCTCTCAACATGACCCTCGGACTGCGATGACACTGAACGTCAGCTACATGGGGACGAAACGCCTACTCGCGACGACCGTCGCTGAGGTCGTGGCGCAGTGTCCGGCCGGCCCCCTCCTCGACGTATTTGCCGGGATGTGCTCAGTCGCAAATGCTGTTTCTAGTAGTCGCAGCGTTTGGTGCAATGATGTTCAGTCGTTCGCGGCGACCACTGCCGCGGCATTTTTTACTTCACAATGGGCCGTGCCTTCCGTCGGAGACGTCGAGCGTCTTGCAGCGCCGGCTTATCAAGCGAATCGCACCGCCCTAGTACGGCGATTTGGTCGCTTACTGGACGCCGAGCGAGGCGCACTGAATGGAACAAAGGCTGCGGCAATTCGAGCCGTCGAAGACTCCATTCCGACTGTGTCGACCTGCGCTGAACTCGCGAACGAGCGCGGGCGCCTAGCCCGGCGCGCACACACCGTTCCTTACCGGCTATTCTCAATCACCTATGGCGGGGCGTACTTTGGCCTTCGCCAGTGTATTGAAATCGATTCAGTCAGACGCTCAATCGATCATCTGCTGGGCACTGCGCAGATCGCTGGGGAGCAGCATCGCTGGCTCATACTTGCCCTTTGCCAAGCAATATCTCGGGTCGCAACCACAACTGGCCATTTCGCACAGCCGTTGCGGGTAAAACCCGCTACCGTCGAGCGCCATATCGCCCAGAGACGCCGCTCTGTCTGGGAAGAGTGGTTGCGAGCAATCGGCGACTGTATACCGGTCGGATCAGCGGGCTGGCGTCGGAGGAACAGGGCGTTTAACTCGGACGCTCTTTCGCTACTATCGCGACTCGCCAAAGACGGGGATTCGCCAGCGGTCATATATGCCGATCCGCCTTACACTGCCGACCAATATTCGCGGTTCTATCATATTTATGAAACACTTATACGCTATGACTACCCCACAGCAACTGGCGTAGGCAGATATCGACAGGGCCGATACGTATCAGAATTCTCAAGAACAGCGACTGTGCTCCCAGCTCTCAACGAGTTGTCTCGTTTGTGTGCTGATCTTGGTAGTGCGCTCGTTCTGAGCTACCCGGCAGTGGGTCTGCTAACTGCGTCGAGAGCACTGATTCCAAATATACTCAAGACATATTTCTGCCATTCAGAGATCGCCGCCATCAAAGAGCACTCACACTCATCCTTCGGTGCATCGAAGGGATTTGAAAGCAGAAGAGTTACGGAAATAGTGTATCTCGCGTATTAAACCATCTCGAGCGTCTATGCCTGTCTCGCAAAAGCTTCAGCAGATCTCGCCAGTCGATATTCGCGCGAACCCTGAGAATCCGCGGTTGGTTTTCCGCCACGGGGAAATGGAGAACCTTATGGTCTCCATCGCGAAGCATGGCGTCCAGGTACCCATCACGATCTATCGCGAGGGAAAACACTACCGCTTGCTAGATGGTGAAAGACGATGGCGCTGTGCTAGAAAGCTGAATCTTCCGCTGATTCCGGCGCTCGTGCAGGCGAAACCGACTGAGCTTCAGAATTTGCTGTTGATGTATAACATTCACGCGCTTCGGGAGCAGTGGGATTATTTCACGATTGCGTCCAAACTGCGACGCATCATCGACCTCTTCACTACAGAACAAGGAAGAGCGCCAAACGAAGTCGAACTAAGCGAAGCGACCGGGTTAACCCGGGGGCAAATACGACGTTGCCGTCTGTTGCTGGATCTACCCGAGCGGTTTACGGAGCTGCTACTTGCCGAGCTTGAGCTCCCAAAGCCTCGACAGAAGTTGTCCGAGGATCTTTTCATTGAGATGGAGAGAGCTCTAAAGGCCGTGTCGCGACGCATGCCATCGTATCGACCGCGCCTCGACGGGATACGTGATACACTGATCGACAAGTATAGAGCGGGAACTATTGCCTCTATTACTGACTTCCGCCAGCTCGCGAAGATAGCGACGGCCACCGATAAGGAGGCTGTGACGACGAAGGAGGCGCAACGAGCGCTTGACCGAGTGTTTGATCCTCGCTCGAACGAGGGCATTCGCGAGGCGTACGAGAGCACTGTCGAGTTTATGTACGACGAGCAAAAGGCCGCTCGCCAAGTCACCGTCTTGGTGGAGTATATCAACGGTGTAATTGAGACCGACAGTGCGAACGAGTTGGATGCCGAGTTTCTAGAGGAGCTGCGAAACCTGATGCGTGCGCTTCGGAAGCTACTCGCGAGTGATCGATGAATAGCGGGCTCGCGACTGGCGACGCACTGCTGATCGACGGTGCGAAGGGCTTCTTCGATAGTCAATTCGCCGATCCTGCAGTTCACACCAACGAGGCGATCGACGATCGACTACTGTGGACTCCGTCAATGTACTTCAGGGCAACGCACCATCTCGTCGTGGCGGCTGAGGTGTCCGAGACGCCTTACCCTGCGATCCTCCGCCTTCGCCATGCGGAGGTCATGGCATTTCAAGAGCCGATCGCTGTCTACTGCGTCTGTCCCGAGGATGTTTACCTTCGAAAGGAGAGCCAACCAGATGTTCGCCTTCTCCGCGCTCATGGCTATGGCCTAATCACGGTTGACGCAGAAGGGAACGCGACAAAACGTCACGGCTGCATTCCCCTTATTCAATTCATTACGGACACGGACTTCCAACAGCAAATCGACGGGTTGCCTAAGAAATGGCGTGCTCGCTTAAGCGAATCATATGAGAAATATCTCGTGAATGCGGTGTCCGGCGTTCAGGATGTTTCAGAAGTTCTCGAGGGCCTTGCGCTTTCAGCGGCCAAAGGTGCAGCGAGGAAGCGGTGGGCCACTGCAAGCCTTGCGTCGCAGGGACTCGCGGACATGTTGGATGGGTTGAGTGGAATCCCCGAGTGCAAGAGTGCTCGGGCGGCGATCGGTGGCGTACGAAGCTACGTCAAGCAATATCGCAATCCATCGCATCACTACCCGAGAAACAAGAAAGAGGCAGTTAAGAAATATCGAGGCGCCCAACACGGATTCCGCGACGGTATTCGCCAAATTCATAGCTTCCGAGCCGCGATGGCCGGCATTGGCCTGAACTTGTCGCTTTAGCTCCCGTGCCGGTTTGATCTGAGCCGGCCCGCCACCGGGATCTCATTCTTCTTGCCTATCGTCGCGATGCCACAGGGGCGGATCATTGCGCAAGAGCTGGATCACGCATCCCGGGGCAGCCGATTGACTTTCTCGACGACGGAATGCCGATTGACCTGTGGTTTTTCGCTCCACCAATAGTTTAGGGCGTCGACGCTTGGAGTCGTCGCAGTTGGGCCGATGCGGTTGGTGGGTCCGTCATCTGTATTGCTCGGAGATATCGGAGTACCAGATTTGTGCATGAGTCAACGAGCGTGGGCGAGAACGCAGCGGCCGAGGCGAGGGCAAGGACCTTGTCGGCAGTGCGGCGGGCGATCCACCGGGCGGTGGAAGTAGGCTGGGCAATTCTAGCGCTAAAAGAGATTGGGACCGAGCAGGCACAATTGGCAGCGGCCTTCACCTCGGAGGGAGCTCTACGGCGCTCCCGGACATCGAGTCCGGGTCTAGTCGACCTACTTACTCCGACTCAAGCAAACCACTCAGAGAGACGCTCGCTGAGTGCTCAATATGGCCTCGGCGAATTCCCGCTTCACACGGACGGCGCATATCAGCCCCAGCCTCCGCGTCTGGTCGTCCTCTACTGCGCGCACGATCAGGGGGGTCGGCCGACCCGCTTGTTCCGATGGGATGACGCGGAATGGACCGCAGAACGCCGATCAGATTTCGACAGAGAAGTGTTTTTTTTCCGCAACGGACGCAGAAGCTTCGTCGACACGATAACTGCGCCAAGTCGGCATTTCGTTCGCTTCGACGCGGGATGCATGCTTCCGGCAACTCGGGGCGCCGCTCGACTGCTTGCAGAAGTTCGAGCACAATCAGACAATTGGCACATGTCCACTGTTGACTGGGAGCCGGGCCGCACACTTGTTATCGACAATTGGCGCGTATTGCACGGGAGGGGTCCTGCGGCGGCTACCGGTAGACGCCTCTTGTTCCGGCTACAACTAGACCTGCCACACGAGACCGATGACGGCGTTTGATTACGATGCCTTGTGGAACAAGGCGAAGATCTTCGTGGACCGAGCACTTGCAGCTCGGGACGACGGCCGGGCAGACGAGTATCACTTGTGGGCTGCTGTCGCGCTCGAGTTACTTGGTAAAGCATCTCTGGCCCAGGTGCACCCGGCACTGGTCGCGGATCCGACACACTTTCCGAGCATGCTCGCCGCTGTGGGTCAGAAAAAGACACCCGATGTCAAGTCCATAACTGCTCGAACATTGTTCGATCGCTTAACGCACGTCGTGCCGGGATTTGACACTCGAATGCAGATTGACTCGAACAACATGGCGGCGCGGCGAAATGCCGAACTGCACTCTGGGGAAACGTCGCTGATCGGATTGGACGACCGGGTTTGGGTGCCAACATTTTGGCGTATTGTAAGCGTGCTACTTGCTCACCAGATTCGAACTTTCGAGGACTTCCTTGGCGCCCAGGAAGCACCTCGCGTAGCAGAAGTCCTGCGTAACGGAACTGAGCTAACGCGACAGACGGTCTTGGCCCGTATTGCTCGCAGAGCGGCGGCGGTCGACGCGCGTTACGGGGTGGCGACTCCCGAGAGAACTGCTGCTGAAAGTCGCGCGGCGGCTCGTGCGCTCCCAACGCGGTTTAACGGCGAGGCTGACGCCTTTGATGATGCAGTCTGTCCCGCCTGCCAGATGAAAGGATGGCTCTTCGGCGCGGTTGACTACGAGGAGGTCGTTGAGGTGGACGACGGAGCAGACCCCGACTGGGGACCACTTTCTCGAGAGATCGTCGAAATCACATACTCCACTGAGCGATTCGTTTGCTCAGAATGCTCACTCACGCTGGACGGACACGACGAAATAGCGATCGCAGGACTGTCAGACAGCTTTGTTCAGGAGGAAGAGCACGAGCCAGACTACGAACCGGAATATGGCAACGAGTAGGGCCGGCCCCGATGGACCGTGGCTTCGACAGCTCTCGTTTTGCGAATCAACACGGACCTCGCTGACAGGGGTGTGTAGTAACACAGGTTGACGAACTACGCGCACGCCGCGCCAGGGTCGAAACGATCTTCCCGGATTAGCAGCTCCCTCGGCGCATTCGGCGTCAACGGCATGGATCTGTCGACGCGCCCGGCCGCCGCTCGAGCCGCCGCTCTTGAATCGCCGACAGCGTTTTCTGTGCTGGCCTGCCCGAACTTCTACACAATAAGCGCCCTTCGCGCGCAAACCGCGCACCCAGTTACAGCAATGGTCGGATTACGGCCGAGATCGAGTCGCACCGCGCTGCGACCCACTCTAGGCGTTGCGCGACTGCAGCCGTAACGCGCTCAGTCTCTGGGCCCTCCTCGTTGGCCCACTGGAGCAATTGTTCACGCCCTGAAACGCGCGTGTAATTGTCGGTGAGCTTACCTCTGGCTCGCTGAAAGCCCAGCGTGGCGCTGCTAGCGACCAAAGCCTGAGCGATGCGCCCACGTTTGGCGATATCTTCTATTCGACGCAGCTCGATGATGAAATTCAATGCCCCTTCGCGGAGCTCGAACCGGAAGACGAACCAAGATCTCCGGTCTTCCCGCCAATCTTGGCCAATCACGGGCAACCAGCTCAGCCAACTAGTCGGCACGAAATCAATACTGCGCGTTGTGCGATAAAACACGTGGAATCGCTCATCGGCTCGCACAGTTGCTTCGGCGTCAGTAAGTGCGCGGGACTCGGGCCGCGCTGTGCGCGCGAAGATGAGCTCAGGTGCCCGACGGTGGTTCTTGTAAATGCGCTGGCACAACGCGTCAATGTCCGGATTAGTCATGATCTGATTGCCGATTAGACCGAGGTAGTGGTCGAGAAACACCAAGACGTCGTCACCGATTGCATTTTGGTTGGCCTGCCGGACCCGTGTGAAAACTCGGTGGATGTCGCCATAGCTGTACGAGATCCAGCCATCATCGCTTGGATCGGACCCCGGTGGCCACCTCAAACTCCCCCACCTGTGGCCGGGTCAAACTCCCCCACCT
>JBEPWA010000022.1:0-61183 GCA_041690755.1 Gemmatimonadaceae bacterium
CAAGCGTCGAGCCATGGGCTGAGAGCTGAAAGCTGCGGGGGCAGGCTGCGAGCTCTCGCGTTGTCATCCCGAGCGAGCGGAGCGAACGAGGGATCTTCTGGAACGCCAGTTATAAGCCGGACGATAAGAGATCCCTCGTGTGCGCTCGGGATGACAGGAGCGGTCAGCTCGGGACGCGCGGCGCGGGGCGTGGTCTCGCTTTGACTGGCCTCGGCATCAGGCTGGTCGCGACCAAGCGTCGAGCCATGGGCTGAGAGCTGAAAGCTGCGGGGGCAGGCTGCGAGCTCCCGCGTTGTCATCCCGAGCGAGCGTAGCGAATGAGGGATCTTCTGGAACGCCAATTATAAGCCGGACGATGGAAGATCCCTCGCATTCGCTCGGGATGACACGCGCCGTCTGGGCAGGCTCGCTACCAGAGGTACACTGCGTGTCCGTCAACCTCAAAACACAGGCGACGACTGCCGAATTCGTCGACAACGACGCCATCGACGATAATCAGCGGATTACTGCTTTCTGCACCGACAGGCGCTGGGAAATGACCCTGAGCGTCCGGAGCACATCGGGGCGCCGACGGCAATCGCCGCAGAACGTCCCATTTGATGCCGGCGTTGCGCCGCGCCGTCCACTGCTTGAGCGGAAAATGTTCGGCGTCGGGATAACGCGTGTCCGATCGCTTTGGCCCGATGAACGCTATGGCGCGCCTGTCAGGCGATGGACTCGCGATGTACACGTCGCGGTCCATCTGCAGATGCCCCGTCCGGGTCGACCAATTCAGATCGGGCGGCACCGCGCCCGGCGCTGTGCCAAAGACCGTATAGTCCGTACCATCGAACGCGATGTCCGACGAATCCCGCGCCGCCACCAGAACGTGAGAATCGTCGATAGCAAGGACGAGGATGTCGCCGTCAACTGTGCAGCCTCCCGGCGGCATGGGACGAGGCGGCCGTCCAGTCCCGTTCACTGACACCGCGAACAGGCACGGGCTGGCCTGCGCTGTCGGTGGGCGGACAACCACCGGCATCGCGTTGTCGGCGGCGACGTCGGCTGACGCGACCTGCACGGTGGGCAATCTCGCCACGGTTTGCTGCGCCAGTTGAAGGTGCTCAAGCGTCCGGACCATTGCTGCCCGCGATGGAGCCGGCGTGACCCATGCTGCGGTGCACAGCACAGTCGCGGCGAGCGCTGCCGCCCCTGCGCCAACCGACAACACCCGTGGCGCGCGCGTCATCCGCAGAATCCGCCGCTCCAAACTCGACGGCCGCTGCACGAGCGCCACGTACGGCGTGTGACCGCGCATCGTGCGTTGATAGACTGCGACGAGCAACCGACCGTACGTTCGCGCGTCGCCGCTTGCGCCGAGCACGCGTCGGTCGCAGTCCGACTCGATCGCCAGCTTGAGACGCGCAATCATCACCCATAAGCCGGCATTCCACGGCTGCAGCGCAATCGCAACCGCGGCAGCGCCGAGCAGCGCGGGATCAAAGGCGTCGACGTGCTCTCGTTCGTGCACCAGGATGAAGTGACGCTCGTGGCGCGGAAGCAACAGCACCCATTCGGGCAGCACGATGCGTGAGCGGATCACGCCGAGCACGGCGGGGCCGATGTCGATCGAGAGCAGCACGTGGCGAGTGTCGACGACCGCGGGCCGCAGCCGGCGCTCGAGCCGGTGAAGCCGGGCAAGCAGTGCGAACAGGTACGCAACGGCGATCGCCGACGCGGCGACCCAGAGTGCGAGCAGGACATCGTTCCATTTGTCGAACGGCGCGACGTTGACACGACGCGACACGGCGGCGGGTGCGCGCATGGCGTCGTCCTTGATGATGAGCAATTGCTGAACGGCGCCGACAGCGGTGCGGTTGCCCAAAGCCAAAGCCGGGGTGCGGGCCGCAGCGGAAACGGCATCCGGCGCCGTAGCGACGCTTGGCTGCGCGTGTCGTCCGTTGGACAGCGCGCGTCCGGACAAAGCGAACGCGGCGACCATCGCCGCGGCCCATACGAATCGCGTCGGCGCGCCGAGTGCACAGACCACGTGCTCCGCGGCGCGCGCGCCGGCGTAGAGCAGCAGCGTGATTGCGAGCGTATAGAGCATCCACGCGGCGATCATGGTTCGCGTCTCCGCGTGCGCTTCCGTGGCGGATCGTTGTCGATCTGTTCGTCGAGGACGGCGCGAATTCGCTCGAGCTCGGCTTTGGTCAGCCGACGGTCGCGGACGAAATGCACGAGCAGCGCCTCGGCCGATCCGTCGAACACCTTGTCGGCGAGGCGCGCAAAGGCGCTGCGCCCCGCCTCCTCGCGACCGACGAGCGGATGGTAGCGGAACGCGCGCCCTTCCTCGTGATGCGACGCGTAGCCTTTGGTCTCGAGGATCGTGAGCATCGTTGCCACCGTGTTGTGGCTGAGCTCATCTTCGAGGTGGGCGCGCACTTCGGCGACGGTCGAAGGACCATGCGTCCAAAGCACCGCCATAATGTCGAGCTCGCGTTCGGTGAAGACTATCGGCACGTGTGCCTCCTAAATATTCCGGAGAGAAAAGCCGAGCGGCGGCGGCGTTGTCCTTGCCGCCGCGGATCAGAAACCGCCGTAGAAGAATCGTCCCTTATAACCAGGTGTCATCACCATGTCTCGCAGCCCGAATGGCAGCAGTACTATCTGACCCGGCGTGAGTAACTCCGCGAGAAACGGCTCCTCGCCGTAGATGATCGCCCACATCGCATCGTTGCTCGCCGTCACTTCCTTCACGGCGGCGGGCACACTGAAATCGTTCGGCAGCGCCGCGAGGCGCGCTGCAAGCGAGGTGTAGATCGTATCGGCGCGCGCCTTGAGCATGATCTGACGCGCCTGAATGGTTTCGACCTGATTCCGTGACAGGGCCAGCGAGTCGCCGAAGCGGATCATCACACCGTAGATGTCCGTGAATCCGGCGCGGAGATAGCGTGCCTTGATGGTGTCGCGCGGCGCGCGCGTTCCCACGAGACTCGGCCGAATGCGGAGGTTCTGCTCGACCTGCTGCTCCTGCACCGACCGGCCCAACGAAAGCTGCACGTCGATCGTGATGCGGAAGGGATTGCGGCGCGTCGTCGTTGCCGGCCCGGACGAGCCGAAACGCGGATTGATCTGATACGCGAACTGCCGCGTCGCCGGGTCGAATCCCTTCACCTGGTACAGCACTGGATCGGGAAGCGGTAACAGGCCCCAGCCATGCAGTCCGTTGCTTCCGTGCAGTATCTCGTCCAGCGCACCGGGCAGATTCGCGAAGCTGATGAAGGCGCGTGCGTTATGCGAGTGAGGAATATTCAACAACGCGATGTTGCCATTCATCGTCGCGAACCACGGTCCGCCGCAACTGTTGCGGCCAGCGATTGCGCCGATCTGCGCTTGCAGGCACGCACGCGTCGCTGGCGAACCGTTATGCAGCAGATCGTTCAATCCGTCGGCTAGCGCTGGATCGCGCACCGTCGCGGGGTCGAAGACGAACGCGCGGTCCCCGCCGCTCCCGTCTCCGTTTACGTCGCCCGCCACCGTCGGCGAGAACGTAAATCCAGAGGAAGCGCGCAACCCGGCCGAGAATCCGACGGCGCCGCTGAAGAATGTGCGGCCGAGTTGAAGTGTGAATGAATGGCGCGGTGCGAATGGGCTCGGCGACCACTCGACGGTGCGCGGATCGGTGGCGGTGCTTCCGTCGAAGCCACGCGCTTGGGTGCGCGCATCCATGTACGTGTAGCTCAAGACGACTTGTCCAAAGCGAAATGGCAGATCCGGAATGGACACCACCGTGAACTGGCGAGCCGTCGACCGGAGATCCGACACGTGATCGTTGACGCGCCCGTACGCGTCGGTGGATCGCGACTGAATCGCCGAGATGGTTCCCGTAGACGGGACCACGCTGGTGGCGTCGACGAACACCGGACGGTTGCCTTCGTCCGGCAGTGTGAAGTGTGGCACGCCGGCAAAGTTCAGGTCGACCGTGCCCGGTTGGTGCAGGTTGAGCGAATACGATGCGTCGACGGCGAGATACATCTTCAGAATTTGGGCATTCGTCCAACCGAGGTTGCCACGCCAGCTCTCCGACGGTTTGTACGAGCGATCGAACAGCGCCACGGCGCGTGCCGTGTCGGCGAATGTCGTTGCGCCGCCAGCGCAGGTGGACGGAATCGTCGATGGATCCGCCGAGTAGCTCTGCCAGTCCGGAGTCGGTGCCGCCGAACCAATGCAGAGGAGTTGCTGTAGCCCGCTGGTAAGGCCGGTGTTGGACGTTGCGTCGGCGAGCAGCGTGACTGCCGGCACGCTCCGGAACTTGCCGACACCGCCGCGAAGTTGCTGTCCGCCGCGGACGACGCTCATCATCTGCGACTTGAGCAAGCTGAGATTGTCCGCCCCCGTATACCGCCAAACGAATCCCACTCTCGGGCTGAGGTCGATGCTGTTCGGCGCATGATCGTTTCGTACGCCAAACCGGCGGTCGATGTCGGCGTTATATGCTGGCCCGCCAGCGAACGCGTTGGCGTCGACGCGGAATCCGCCCGTCAGCGTGACCGGCTTGGTTTTCCATGTGGTACCGACCGCGCCGGCGCCGATCCACTCGCCGCCCGACCGGTCCGGCGCGTCGAGCGTGCGCGTGAAGCTCGCCGGACTTCCGCTCGCGAGATCGCCAAGCGAGGCAAAGTTGAAGCGGCCGAGTCGATTCGCCGAGAGTGACTGACTAAAGCCGTCGAGGCGCGACTGCAGATAGAGTTTCATTGGCAGCGACGCGTGCCCGCCGGCGAGGAAATCGGTCTGGTTGATCGTCTCCCAGGTCCATGTTCGCATGTCGCTCGCCAGCGCGCTATTACCGCCGAAACCAAGCGAACCGATGCCCGAGTCGGACGCGACGATCACACTGCCGCCCGGCAGGTCGACGTATGGTGTTCCGTGCGTCGTCGACAGGCTGAGTCCCGACGTCGTCTCGCTCACGTAATCGCCGTCGTGCCCGAAGAATGCCGAGTACAGACCCTGAACACCGGCCAGGGTGGACGTGCTCGTGCCTGAGGATGACGGCTCAGCGATGGGCGAGAGCGCCACGGCTTCTGACTGCGACACCTTACCGAACACCGTGACTGCGACGACGGGTCCCGGCGGCGCGCTGGCCGGCCTCGGCGCGGCCGCACGATCGATGCGATCGATCGCCGAGACCGTGGTCGTGCGCCGTCCGCCAGGAATGCCGCCGGCGCTGAGCGGGATGTGCATCGCGCCGAGCACCTGCGCCAGCCGCACCGCCGAGTCGGGTGCAATGCCCGCGCGAGACAGCGCCTCGGGGTCGAGGGCCGCCAACGACGCGAGAGATGCCGTTTGTCGTGCAAGGTGGATGCCAAAATTATAATAGTATTTATCTAATTTGTACGCTCCGGTCCCGCCTTCGTCCAGTGCGAGGTTCAGATACTTCTGACCCAGCCGGCTGGCGACGGGATCGGAGAACTGGAGCGTCGGCGCATCGAGCGTGATGTGGCCGGTACGCTGGGTGATGTTGCTGCCGGAAGACAACGTCGCCGCCGTTTGGACGCCGCTGAAACCGCCGATCGTCGGATCCCATGGCGAGGTGCGGAAGCGCACCGAGGATCGAGCGTCGCGGGGCAGGTCGCTGCCGCCAAAGGCGAGGCCGTTCAGCGTGGTGGAGTTCGCGCCTGGCCCAAGCCCGAACGCCGACGTTCCCGCGCCCGTCGCCAACCCGGGGACGAACGCCGCCATCGCGTCGAGGTTGCCCTGCTGGTCCGGCGGCAGCGCACCGGATGCGCCGAGAATCATTCGGTCGGGTCCATCGACGCCGGCCGACGGATCGTTGTCGAGCGACCTGGCTGGACGATCCTTGCGCCCCTGTACGCGCACCGCGGCGACAGTCGTCACCGCACCGGCGAGCTTGGCGTTCACCGTTGCGACGCTGTCACTTGCCGCGATCGTGACCCGTTGGCGGAATGGCTTTCGCCCCAGCGCGCCAATGTAGAGCAGGTACTCGCCGGTTGGGTTGGGAATCGTGACATGGTACGCGCCGCTCGCGTCCGACTTTCCCGTGATCGTCTCGGCGGTGGGCGCTACCGTGACGATGATGTCGGCGGCAGGAATAGCGACCCCGCTGTCCGTCGTCACGCGACCCTGGATGACGTGAGCATGTTGGGCCAACGCAGCTGCAGGCACGGAAAGTAGCAACGCCGTGAAAACGGTTTTTAGAGACACTGGCATGCTGCTCTCCTAAAACTTTCGGAGAACAATACAAGCCGCAGCTGCATTGTCAACTAAAATGTTCGGAGTCATATGACGACCGCGCCGCGAGTCGTGGGGTGACGCCTGCGCCTGATGCCGGGTTACGCCGACCAGCGGGCGTTATCGTATCGTCAATGTCACTCGGCCCGCCGAGTGGCCAATCAGGGGGTCGTTATGGACCGGCGAACTGTTTACCGCACGAGTACGTGCCTGGCGTTGGTGCTGCTCGGGTCCATCGGGTGCGGGGGCGATTCGCAAACGCTCACGAATCCCGGGAACGGCACATTCGCCTACTCACGCGGCCAGACGTTCGCCATCGTGCTCCAGACGATCGGCCCGGGAGAATATGCGAGTCCGCCGGCGATGTCGTCGGACGCTGTCCGCTTCCTGGACGTATCCCAGGCCGCACTGAGCGTGCCCGCCGGCCCGACCCAGAAATTCCGCTTCCTGGCCGCGAACGCCGGGCAGGCGGTGATCGTCTTTCAGAATACCGGTCTGAGTCGGACGGTCACCGACACGATCCTCGTGCGTTGACCATCGCAATCTCATATGGAAGGTGGTATGCTATCGTCCCCTCCCACCCCGACGCCGGGACGTCTTTGTCTTTCTCTGGACACCGACCATGCGGCATTTATTCTTTCCGCCCGCCCGTCCCCTCATTGGGGACGACGATGAGGACCCGCTCTTCGATGCAGACGAGGAGCTGCGTGCCGAGACGGCGTGTCTCCACCTGGAACCGGACGAGCCGCCGGCCCGATTCAAGAGATCTGACTGGCTGAAGTCAGATCGGATGATGCAGACGGAGGTGAGCCTGCGCTTGGCGATCGCGCTCCTCCAGCGCCGCCGCGTCTCGTCCGACGTTGTGGTCGGGCTCACCGGGGGCGAGCTGTCGCGCCGGTCATCGGCGCGCTTCCCGGTGGCGGAATATCTACGCACGCTCGGGTTCAGTCCGGCCCACGACGCGCCCGACTGGCGCACCCGGTACCTGTCCGATCGGGCCCAGCTCGGCCTCGTCCTCCACAACCGGCTCGGCCAAGGTGACGTTGTGACGACGCTCGCCTCGGGCCGGCGCTTCGTCGCCGAGGTGACGGGCGGCCCGATCAAGCCCACCCGAAGCCCCACGGAGCACCGGTTGTTGCGCGGGGTGATCGGCCGAGCCGTGACGGCGGAGTACAGCCAACCGGACGACGTGGCTGTTGCTGCGGTGCCGCGGTCGGAACGGTTCCGGGCGCTGGCCCGGAGTTGGCGCGAGCTGCCGCGGTTCGCGAAAACAGGTGTGTCGATCGTCATCGTCGACCGGGCGGGCACGGTCTACGGCTGTTCCGAGATCGACAGTTGACCATTTCCGCCGGCTGCCGGCAGCAATGATTTGATGACGCCGCGGCGACGAATCGCCTAACGTCTTGTTATGAAAAGACTTATGTGATCGTCGCGGCGACTGAGTAAAAATACAACACTATTATGTAGGGCGCGAAGATCGAGGTTTCCTACTGGAATGCCTCCTCCGCCCGCTCGCCGACTTCCGGTCGGCAAGGTATGAACGCTCCGGCGTCTCGCGTATTCGCTTTCCCGACACGCGCGTTTGCTCGGGCGACGCGCGCATTGGCTTTCCCGACACGCGCATTCGCTCCGGCGACACGCGCATACGCTTTGACGACTCGCGCATTGGCGTTGGCGTTTCGCGCATTCGCATTGTCGATTCGCGCATTTGCGTTGCTGTCTCGCGCATTCACGTTGTCGATTCGCGCATTCGCATTGCCGTCTCGCGGATTTCCATTGTTGACCCGCGCATTCGCGTAGCCCTGTCGCGGATTCGCGTCGTCGACCCGCGCATTCACGTTGCTGACTCGCGCATTCACTTCGGCGGCTCGCGCGCCGACGTCTCCGCAAAATAGCCCTTCACGCATCCAGACTATGGCCGCCGCGGTGGACGCCCGCGGCGGTCGTGTTGTCTCCGCGTCCACACCATTCTCCCCTTGGAGGGGAAGTGAATACCAATTCTTTTGCAGTGCTCGACACGGGGCGCCGCGTACAGCGGTTCCTCGACGCGAACGACGCCGTGCTGACTTCGGTCAACGGCTCCGCCGCGCGCAGGGCGTTGGACCAGGCAGTGGCACAGCTCGAGACGCACGGCAACGAGCTCGAGTCGAAAAAGCAGCAGCATGCCGGCGAAACGGCGAAACAGCGAGCGCTCCGGCTCGCACTGCTCAAGCTGATGCGGCCGATCAACCGTGTCGGACAGCTTTCGCTGGGCAACATCCCGGACTTCTCGCCCTTGGAGGTCCCGACGATCAGGACAAGCACGGGCAAGTTGCTGGAGAAGGCGTACGCGATTGCGCAGGCAGCGGCGCCGCACGCGCAGGTATTCGTCGACGGAGGACTGCCGGCGGACTTTCTGTCACGACTCTCGGCGGCGACGAACGCCATCGCCGCGTCGCTGGGTGATCGGGACAGGTTGGGAACCGCGCGGGTGACGGCCACCGAAGGGACGGTGGTGCTGGCATCGAAGGTCCGCCAGGCAGTCCGCGCGCTGGACTCGCTGGTGAAGCTGGCATTGGCCGACGACGATCTCTTGCTCGTCGCGTGGAAGAGCGCAAAACGGTACCACGCCGTTCGTTTGGCGATGCAGCCGTCGGAGACGCAGCCGTCGGCGACGTCCGTGGCCCCGGCGGCTGCATGACGACTTGCTAGTCTTGTCCTACTGAGCAACGCGAAGGATCGCCGTCGACGGACGGCGGTCCTTCGCTGCGTTCAGGACGACAAAAGAGCGCTCACTTGCTCGTCGGCCGTTCCTCGCAGACGTTCGTCTCCTGCCGCTCCAAAAACGTCACCGGCCGCACCGTGCGCGGCACCTTGATCACGTCCACCGGCGACACGACTTCATTGAGACAACCGCAACGCGACCCATGGTGCCGCTCGCGAACCACGGCGTAGATGCGCTTGTCCTTGTCGCGGAACACCGTGTCGACGTTGATCTGATACCCCATGCACGGCGCCTGACCCATGCCGACCACGAGCAGCATCTCGCGTGAGAAATCCACTGGCGGCAGCGGTGCGGTCGACGCATTGCCCACGACCCGCTTCCAGATCGCTGCCCAGTCCGCGGTGTCGAGCACGGCCAACCGTACGCCGGTCGACAGGTCGCTCTTGGCGTTCCGGTAGACGTGATCCACGCCGTCGTACGGCTCCATCTTGATCGTACGAGCGTTCTCCTCGGTGGCGACGTCCTTGATCGGTGCGGCGTTGCCCTGGGCGTCCGGTCCACGCAAGGGATGTGGCGTCTGATAGCAGCCGTAGGTCACCAAGGCGATGGCGCCCACAATGGTCGATAGTACAAATGATTTCCGCATGTCGCTCCCCACCGTACGAGTGTTGCAAGGCTCCAGCGCTCCCGCCGGGTGACCGGCGTGACAAGACTGTCCAAAACTGAGTATCGGTCGGGGGTCCGCGGGACTTTAGCGGTGTCCACTGATGGACAGGTAAGTCGCTGTTCCGTACCTTCTGGGCGTCATCCTACCTTGTCGCGCCGTCTCACGCCGTCTCTCACTGACGGGGAGTTCCTCATGGGTTCTGCACCGATTCGGACGCTTCGCCTCGCCGTTGCGCCCGCCGCTCTTCTCATCGCGTTCGCGTCCCCGAGCGGTGCTCAGGGCTCCTCAGCTCCTGCCGCCGCGTCTGCCGGACCCACTCGGCAGATGCAGCCGGCGGACCTCAAGGCCTGGAAGACCATCCGGCAGACGGTGTTGTCGAACGACGGCAAGTGGTTCGCCTACGTCATCGCTCCGAACGAGGGCGACGCCGCGGTGGTTGTGCGCTCCACGGGCGCCGACGCGAAAGAGATGAAATTCCCGATAGGCGCGGCGGCTGGCGCGGGTGGCGCGGGTGGCGGTCGCGGTGGCGCCGCCGGGGCCAACTCCCCGCTCCAGATCAGCGGCGACTCGCGGTGGGTGGCATTCATAGAATATCCGTCGACCGCCGCGGCCAACGGGCGCGGCGGACGAGGTGGTGCCGCGGCGGGCCGCGGTGCAGCGGCAGGCGGCGCCGCGGGTGGTGCTGCGGCCGCTCCAGCCCAGAACAAACTCGCGCTGCTCGATCTCACCACGGGCACCAAGAAAGAGTTCGATCGCGTCCGGAGCTTTGCCTTCAACGGCGACAAGCCAACCTACGTCGCCATGCAGGGCTACGCGCCGCAGCCGGCGCCGACGCCGCGCACTGAAGGCACGGATCTGGTGCTCTACAACCTCACTGGCGGTGAAGCGTCGAACGTCGGGAATGTCGCCGAGTTTGGTTTTGACGACTCGGGTGAATGGCTGGCGTACACGATCGACGCGCGCGACCAGATCGGCAACGGTGTGCAGCTGCGGAACATGCGCACCGACGTGGTGCGTCCCATCGACTCCGACCACGCGTTGTATCGTCACCTCGCCTGGGCCGACAGTGGCGTGGCGCTGGCCGTGCTGCGCGGCCGGCCAGACTCGGTGGCCCACGACACGCTCTATTCGGTGGTGAGCTTTAACAATCTCTCATTGCCGTCGTCCAAAAAGACAGTGTTCGATCCGGCACAGCGCACGGACTTTCCCGTGGCCATGAAGGTCTCGGTCGATCGCGCGCCGCATCTGTCGAGCGACCTGTCCACGGTCTTTTTCGGCATCCGCGAGATGAAGCCCATGCTGAACGGCCGAGTGATGGCCGACATGGCGCCGCGCTCACAGTCGGTGATCCAGGCCGGCGCACCCGGCGCGGGCGGTACGCTCAATCAGCCGCGCGTCACGGAGAGCCCGGACGAAAACCCGACGCTCATTCTCTGGCACGGCAAGGATTCGCGGCTTCAGTCGCAGCAGCTCGTCCAGGAAGCGGCCGATCTGGCGTACAGCTATCTCGCGGAATACCGGATGGCCGACAACAAGTTCGTGCGGTTGTCCGACGACGAATTGCGCAGTGTCAACCTCATTGGCCACGATCGTTATGCCTACGGCGCCGACAGCCGCGAGTACGATCAGAACGCCAGCTACAGCGGCCGGCGCTATGAGGATGTTTATACTATAGATCTCAAAACTGGCGCGCGGAAGCTGGTGCTCAAGAAGCACATTCCGTCGGCCCAGGTGGCGTCGCCCGACGGCCGGAGCCTGCTCTATTGGGGTGAGGACGCGCAGTGGTGGGTGGCCGACGTTGCCACGGGCGCCAAGCGGGAGATCTCCAAGGGCGTGCCGACGGTGTTCGCCGACACGTCGGACGATCACAACAATCTCGTGACGCCGCCCAGTGCGGTGGTGGGCTGGTCAAAGGACGGGAACGCGGTGTTGTTGTCCGACGGCTTCGACGTCTGGAAGGTGCCGACGAACGGCGGCGGCGCGGTGAACCTTACCGGCGACGGCAAGAAGGACCAGCTGCGCTACCAGCGCCTCTACGCCTTCGACGCTCCGGCTCGTGCCGGCGCTGCGGGCGGACGCGGCGGTCGCGGTGGAGCGGCGTCCGACGGAATCGACCTGTCACGTCCGCTCTACTTCGCGACCTACGGCGAATGGACGAAGCAGGAAGGCGTGTCCAAGGTGGACGTGGCCAAGCCGGGCGCGCAGCGTCTCGTGCTCGACGACGCCAAGCTGACGTTCCAGAAGGCAAAGGACGCCGACGTCTACGTCTTTACCAAACAGACGGCCAAGGAATTTCCGAACTACTATCTGGCAGGTGCGGACCTCAAGCCCGTTCGCCAGCTCACCGACGCGAATCCGCAGCAGAAGGATTTTGCCTGGACGAGCGGCGTGAAGCTGATCAACTACACGAGCGCCAAGGGTGACAAGCTGCAGGGCGCGCTCTACCTGCCGGCCAACTACGAGCCGGGCAAGAAGTACCCCATGCTCGTGACGATCTATGAGAAGCGCTCGAATCTGGCGAACAGCTACGTCACGCCGAACGAAACGAGCACGCCCAACCGCAGCATCTACACGAGCCGCGGCTATGCGGTGTTCGATCCGGACATCGTCTATCGCGTGAACGATCCGGGCATGTCGGCGGTGTGGTGCGTGATCCCGGCGGTGCACGCGGCGATTGCCAGCGGCATGATCGATTCGTCGAACGTTGGCCTGTGGGGCCATTCGTGGGGCGGCTACCAGACGGCCTTCCTCGTCACACAGACGAACATCTTCAAGTCGGCGATCGCCGGCGCGCCGCTCACCGACATGATCAGCATGTACAGCTCGATCTACTGGAACTCGGGCGGCACCGATCAGGCGATTTTTGAGTCGAGCCAGGGGCGGTTCAAGGGCAACTACACGGACAATCTCGAAGCCTACATCCGCAATTCGCCCAACTTCCACGCCAAAGACGTAAAGACGCCGTTGATCATTCTGTCGGACGACAAGGATGGCGCGGTGGATTTCAACCAGGGCATCACGTACTACAACACGCTACGCCAGCTCAACAAGGACGTCATTCTGCTCGAGTACGCTGGTGAGAACCACGGTCTGGCGCGCCCGATCAACATGAAGGACTACGCTATGCGCCAAAAGGATTGGTTCGATCACTATCTCAAGGGCGTGCCGGCACCCGAGTGGATGACGAACGGCATTCCGCTCATCAAGATGGGTGAGTACTGGCAGCAGCTGAAAGCACAGCAAGTCGGAGGCACAATCGTTCCCTGATCGCGGGGGTGGGTGCCCGGGGGCGTAGCTTTCGCCGATGACGAATCCCAAACTGACTGCTGACGCCACCGACGAGCCCAAAGATCTGGGGCTCGGCGCGGTGGTGGGCGGCGTCAACGAGAAGCGGCTCCTCAACCGCGACGGCACGTTCAACCAGCGCCGCCGCGGTCTGCCGTTGTTTGGCTCGTTGAGCGTGTATCACTATATGCTCACGATCAGCTGGACCAGATTCTTTGCGATAGTCGTGAGCGGCTACATGGCGACGAACGCGCTGTTCGCGTTGGTGTACCTGGCCTGCGGCGTCGATTCGCTCGTGGCGCTGCCCACGGCGAACATCTCGACGCCGTTCTGGCGCGCGTTCTTTTTCAGTGTCGAAACACTGGCAACGATCGGCTACGGCAACGTGACGCCGAACGGCATGCCGGCGCACTTCGTGATGACGGCCGAGTCGTTCGTTGGACTGCTGATCTTTGCGCTGGGAACGGGTATTCTGTTCTCACGTTTTTCGCGTCCGACGGCGGCGGTGGTGTTCAGCAGCCGCGCGGTGATCGCCCCGTATCGCGGAATGACGGCGTTCATGTTCCGCATCACCAACGGCCGCTCGAACCAGCTCGTGGAGCTCGAGGTGAAGCTGCAGTTCAGCCGCATCGAAGGCATGGCGCGCCGCTACGACCAGGTCAGTCTCGAGCGGTCGCGCGTCACGTTCTTTCCGCTGAGCTGGACGGTGGTGCACCCGATCGACGAGAAGAGTCCGTTGTTCGGCATGACGCCAGCCGAGTTGGCGGCGACGGAGGCGGAGTTTCTCATTCTGTTATCGGGAACCGACGAGACGTTTTCGCAAACCGTGCACGCGCGGTCGTCGTACAAGCCGAACGAGATTCAGTTCGGGCACCGGTTCGTGAACATCTACAACCCCATGGATAGCACCGGCGTGGTGAGCATCGACGTTCGACGGTTGAGCGAGACCGAACCGGCGGACGAGGATTCGTTTGCCCACACCGCTACGTGGCACCACACCGGGCACTTCGCGGGCTACGCGCCGGGACGTCAGCCGCGTTGAGCGTTTGAGCGTTTGAGCGTTGAGTACTGTATGCGGGGCGGAGAGGCGCAGAATCCTCTGCGCGACCCCGCACACCGCGTCTGCCCACCGCAAACCAGCCTACTCGACTGACTCCTGCGACTCGGACTCGGGTTCAGGCTCGGCGTCCCGTGCTTCGGGGCGAACCTTGGGGCCTTTCTCCATGACTTCCTTGCAGCACGCAGCGAGCACAGCCTCCAAGGCTTCGATGCCGTCGTCGGTGGCTTCGAGGAACAAGTCCTTGACCACCGACTCCGCCCGCTCCAGCTGGTTCATCAGCATTTTGGCATGCACGCGCGACGGCATCACGCCGCAAATTTTTGCGGTGGCGCGGTTGCCAATCGGCTTTCTGAGAACCACAACCGCGCCGCGTTTTCCCGGCTGGGTGAAGTAGTCCGATTTTGACTCGGTCGTCCGCTTTTTGGAGACCGGTTTTCCTTTTCGTCCCTGTCGGGCCATGTCGCTCCGCTCTCGTCGCGGTTGCCGCATAAGAATACATCAGGTTGCTGGAGTCTGCACGTGCCTGCGCCTGCCTGAACTGTGCTGCCGGTGCCAGACAAGCAGACTAGCACAGATTGTGCTTTTAAGGGCGCCAACCCGTGGAGGTCGTTATGAAAAAGGTACTCGTTTTAATCGGCGCCGCGCTGGCTATGTCGGCGTGCTCGGAGTCCGCGACCGCTCCCGCCGCCGCCAACCGGGCCGCTCCCACGAAAGCCGCGAGCCTGGATTTCACCTGTCGCAGCGGCTACAGCATTGCCTTTGATGAAGACGGGAATCCTTACTGCGTTCCCGACGAGCGTTTGCGTTCGAAACCCTGACAACGCCAAGCAGCTAGCGACGTGAATCATGGGGCCGACCGAGCGGCCGCGGTTTGTGCCGCATGCAGGGTTTCCAGACGTTTCGTCACTCGATCGGCCAATACTCGGTCGGTCGCCGCAAGGGCCAGATCGCGCGCGCGGGTATAGCACCGTTCCGCCGTTTCGGCGTCCGGCCGCTGCTCGTTCATCTGGCCCATGATTTCCAGACACTCAGCTTGCCGCTGCGGATTGCGGGCGGTCGTGAAGTGCCCTAGCGCCTCGGTGAGCAGAGATTCCGCCGCGTCGAGGTTGCCCAATACTACAAAGGCGGCCGCCTGGTTCTGCACAGTTGTGAGAAGCACGTCGAGGGCGTTCAGCCGCCTGGCCAACGCAATCGCCTGATGCCCGATGTCGATCGACCGCGAGACATCGCCACGGTCCAGCGCCGCGCGCGCCGCGTTCGACAACGCAAACGTCAGTCCGAAATCGTACCGCGCTTCGCGAAACGCCTCGATCGACTGGTCGAAGTACATGTCCGACGTTTTGAAGTCGCCTCGTTCGGCGGCTCCGCGACCCATGTTCTGGAGGGTAATTCCGCGAACCCGCGGCGTTTTCGCCCGCGCGAGGGCCGTGTGGCCCAAGGCCTCAGCCGCCTCGAACGACCCCAGCAGTTGCAGCACGCCGATCTCGACGTTTAACGCCTCCGCCGCCAGGTCGTCCGCGCCGGCCGCGTCGGCCAGCCGCAGGGCTGTACGAGCCTCGTCGATGGATTTGTCGAACTCGGTACGCCCGCGATGGATGCGAGCAATTCGTACCCGGGCCTCGATTTCCTCCAGCGGCGTAGTCGCCGCGGCAAGCGCTCCCGTATACGAGTCGAGGGCGCGCTCGAGTGATCCGCCTTGCTCAAGGCGAAACCCATTGTCGAGTTGCGCGCGTACCGCCGAGGAGGCACGGGTTCGCTCTGGAGTCGGCTCCATGCGGTTGGGTGGGCGTCGGGTCTGTCTAGAGTGGATGCCGAACAATAACTTATGCTGATCCGCTTCGCTCACCCCAGCCGATGGTACCGGCCATGGACGAAAAGCAGCTCGCAAAGCTCGTGAAAAAGACAATCGCAAAGGCGGCCAGGCCCAAGGGTCAGGCCGGCAAGACGTACGATGCCGCACTCGACGCCACCCGTCGCCCACCGACGGAAAAGGACGACGAAGCGGCGGAGCTGTTCCAGCAGATGAAGAAACGCGAATTCTGAGTACTCCCGGCCGGTCGCTGGACTGATCTGTCGCGTTGGCGTTTCAGAGGTCATGTTGTCGTGCAGCGCCGAGTCGCTTGTTCTGGTACGCGCGCCGCAACCTCGCAACGCCGTCAGGAGACCATCGTGTCCACCAGCCGCCGAAAGTTCATCAAAACGTCGGCCGCCATTGGCGGCGCCATGGGCCTGAGCAGCCTGCCCCGTCTTGGTTTCGCGTCACCAATCGAGACACCAACCTCCGCGTCAATCACTCCGCCCGCGGCCAAGCCTCTGAGTATTCTCATACTCGGCGGCACCGGTTTTACCGGGCCGGAACAGGTGGAGTACGCCATTGCGCGCGGTCACACCGTGACCCTGATGAACCGCAACAAGACGCGTCCGGATTTCTTTAAGGGACGCGTCGAGCAGCTCATTGGCGATTTCAACGGCGACATGAGCGCGCTCAAGGGCCGCAAATTCGACGTCGTGCTCGACAACCCCACCATCCTGCCCGCCTGGATCCGCAACGGCGCGCAGTATCTCCAGGGCAACGTCGGCCACTACGTGTTCATCTCGACGATGTCCGTCTATCCCGATAACAGCCATCCGGGCGCCGACGAATCCGACGGACTCACACCAATGCCGGCCGGTCTCGATCCGTTCGGTGTGCCGCCCACCGACGCGCGCAAGTATTACGGCGCGCTCAAGACGTACTCGGAAGGAATGGTCGCCAAGCTGTATCCGGCCAATCACACGATCATTCGGCCGGGGCTCATCGTGGGTCCGCTTGACACCACCGATCGCTTCACTTACTGGCCGTATCGCATCGACAAGGGCGGCGACGTGCTCGCTCCGGGAAACCCCACCGATCCCGTCCAGTTCATCGACTCGCGCGATCTGGCCGAGTGGACCGTGCGCATGGCGGAGAACAAGACCACCGGCATCTACAACGCCACCGGTCCGGCCAAGCCGCTGACGATTGCCGAAATGCTCTACGGCATCAAGGCGATCACCACGGCGGGCGCGCAATTCACCTGGGCGCCGGCGGATTTTCTCGCCCAGCAAAAAATCCAGGGCTGGCGGCACATGACGGCCTGGGTGAACCCAGTGGGCGCCTCGCTCGGCATGTTGCGGCGCAACAACGCAAAGGCCGTGGCGGCGGGTTTGACATTTCGCCCGCTTGCCGTGACCGCCAAGGACACGCTCGACTGGAACAAGACGCGATCGGCCGCCGACCTCGACGCGCTGGCCAAGGGCGCGGTGGGCGGCATCTCCGCCGAACGTGAGGCACAAGTGCTCGCCGCGTTGAGAGCGAGCAAGGCTGCGGGCGGCACGCAGCGGTGAGGGCTCGTCTACACGCACTCTTGCGGCGCGTGGTGGACGTAAAGGACGACGAAATCCGATCGATGATGACATCGTTCGTGTTTTTTTTCTTCCTGTTGAGCAGCTACTTCGTGCTGCGTCCGATCCGGGATGCGGTGGCGGCCGGAGGGGGCGTTGCCAAGCTGCCGTGGCTGTTCGCCGGCACGCTCGCCGGCACGCTGGTGTTCAGCCCCATGTTCTCGTCGCTCGTGGTGTGGTTCCCGGTGCGGAAGATCATCCCCATCTCGTACCACTTCTTCACGGCGAACATGCTCGTGTTCTACGCCGTGCTTCGGTTCGCAGGGGGCGCCGAGGGATCCGCGGTGGACGTGTGGACGGGACGCGCGTTCTTCGTCTGGCTCACGGTATTCGCGCTGTTTAATACGTCCATCTTCTGGTCGTTGATGGCCGACGTGTTTCGCAGCGATCAGGCGAAGCGCATGTTCGGATTCATTGGAGTTGGTGGCACGATTGGATCGATCGTTGGGTCGGCGGCCACCGCCGTGCTCGCGCCCACCCTCGGCGCGGTGAATCTGCTGCTCGTGTCGGCGGTGTTGTTACAGCTCGCGGTTTTTACGGTGGTGCGTTTTCCACTGCAGGGCTTTGGTGGCGGGGGAACGCGCGGAGGCGGCCGTGGCGCGAGTCGCTCCGATGCCGCGAGCGACGGCGGCGGCGGAGAAATCATTGGCGGAAGCGTATGGGCTGGTTACACCGCGGTATTGCGGTCGCCATACCTCTTAGCCATCTGCGCCTTTCTGCTGTTGTACGTGATCGGCTCCACGTTCCTCTACTTCGAGCAGACGGACATCGTGGGCCGGTACTACACAAGCCTTGGCGCGCGCACCACGGTGCTGGCGCGGATCGAGCTCGTGGCGCAGACGTTGACCGTGTTGACGCAGATTTTCTTCACCGGGCGAATCATTCGCTGGCTCGGGCTCGCGCTGGCGCTGGCGCTGCTGCCCATACTCAGCGTTGTGGGCTTTGCGGCGTTGGCGGTGTGGCCGGCCTTCGTGACGCTCACCATTTTTCTCGTGATTCGTCGCGCCGCGAACTTTGCGTTGACGAATCCGGCAATGGAAGTGTTGTTCACAGTGGTACCGCGCGAGGACAAGTACAAGGCGAAGAACGTCATCGAGACGTTCGTCTACCGGGGCGGCGATCAGGTCGCGGCCTGGGTGTACGCCGGGCTTGCCGCGCTCGGACTCAGCCTGTCCGGCATATCGTTCGTCGCGGTGCCGATTTCGGCGATCTGGTTTGGCCTGGCGATCTGGCTTGGGCGGCGACAGGCTGTATTGGCGGACGAGCGAGCGGCAATTGTATATGATTCGTCAACCAATTGACTTCCGCTTGACATCCGCTGGCCCGCCCCGATTATCTCAGGGAGTGGCTGGTGCTAACACTTAGTCCCGCAGGCATGAGCGCAGTCAGCATCGAACGACCGCAGGCCAACGAACACGCGCCATATTACGGCCGCTATGTCGCCAAAGTGGCCGAGGGCGACCTCGTGTCGCTGCTTCGTAACGAAATCACTGAGACAGCTGCGCTGCTGGGACGCGTGCCGGACGAGCGAGCTGATTTCTCATACGGACCGGGAAAGTGGAGCATTAAGGAAGTGGTGGGCCACATGGCTGATGTGGAGCGCGTGATGTCGTACCGCGCGCTCACCTTTGCCAGAAAGGACGCCACCGATCTGCCGGGGTTCGACGAGAACGCCTGGGTAGCGGATGCAGGATTTGGCGCGCGCAGTCTCGACGGCCTGGTGGAGGAATTTCAGGCGGTGCGCGCGGCCACGATTGCGTTGGCGTCGCATCTGAATGCGGAAGCATTGGCACGTCGTGGAAGCGCCAACGGCAACTCGGTCACTGTCCGCGCATTGTTCTATATCATTGCCGGGCACGAACGGCATCACGCGGAACTGCTCCGCGAACGGTATTTGTTGCGGTAGGTTGCGGTAAGCAGCTCGACCCGTCGCGCATCGACGCTTCAAAAGGGGGGCACATGATGCGCTTGTGGCTGGACTCGTACGCACGACCATCATTCGTTGCGTCGAGCGCGACGCTGAGCGTCGCCGCACACGCGGTGATCATTGCCGCGTGGGTGGTTGCCACGCTGCCGCCGCCAGGCATGCCCGGCGACGGCGTGGCGAATCGTACATATCCGCAATACATACCGCCGCCGAACCGCGAGCAGGGAAGTGCGGGCTCTCATGAATCGATCCGCTATATCGCGTTGGATCGCGACGGACCCGGCGTTGGCGAAGGTTCGCGAACCGTGGGCGACGAACGGCCAAGAGTGACCGACCCAACCATTGGCCGCGCACCAGTCGATTCGGTGGCAACGCCCGCCGCGCCGGAGGTGCCCGGCACGCAGGATTCCGTCTTCACCATGGTGGACGTCGATTCTGCGGTGGCCCGGTCGGAAAACAGCGCGGCGCCCCAATACCCGCCGGCGTTGCTGTCGGCACACGTCATGGGCTTCGTGTCGGCGCGGTATGTGGTAGACACCACCGGTCTCGCCGAGCCGGCATCGTTCGAGGTGATTCAGTCCACGAACCCGGCGTTCGTGGAATCGGTGCGAGAGGCGCTTCCGGACATGCGCTTCAAGCCGGCGAAGATTGGGCCGCTCAAGGTCAAGCAGCTCGTGGAGCAGACCTTCAGCTTCCGGATCGATGACAGTGTTCTAAAGTCACCGGCGGCTCCAGCGGCTCCGGCGACAGCGCCGCCGCGACGCAAGCCGCCGGCACACTAGGCGGGCCTGGTCGCTAGGGCGCGAGCGTGCTCGCCAGCCGGTCGATGAACGTGGCCTGGGCGGCGTTGAGCTTGGTGCGGGCCGTGTCGAGGTCGAACCAGCCGCAGCGATCCACTTCGGGAAAGGTTATCCAGTGGCCCGAGCCGCGCGGCCATTCGGTGGTCGCCGTATTGCTCCGCGCCGTTCGGGCGTCCGCGTCGCCCTCCCACGCCCAGGCGTGCACCGTTTTGCCGGACTTCTGTTTCACCGAGCCGAGGGGGATGAAAGGGCCGGCGGCATCGATGCCTGTTTCCTCATTAAACTCTCGTTGCGCTGCGTCGAGCAGGTTCTCGCCGTCGTCAACGAGACCTTTTGGAATCGTCCACGCCGCGAGATCTCGCCGCGTCCAGAATGGGCCGCCAGGATGGGCAAGAAATACCTCGATTCCGCGCGGTGACCGACGAAAGAGCAGCAGGCCCGAGCTGAGCGAGGCCGGTTTCGTCACCTCGATCGCAAGCCTGGCCCGCTGGCCACCCGCTCGGTGATCGCCGCCGGTCCGCTGCCGCGGTTGAACGACAGTTCCAGCACGTCACCCGCCGGCGCCGCACGCCACCGCGCGAAATACCCGTCGCGAACGACGCGAATTTGATCGACCTGCTCCTGCGTTAGCCGGATTGGAGGCGCGGGCCGGCGGTGATCGACACAGTAGGCCGAGGCCCTTTCGTTGAATTCGTCCGCGGTGGGTCGCTCGTTGGTCTGCCGGTCCAGATCAAAGTACCCCACGATCAACTCGGCGAACAACGCTTCGTCGGGGAGTCGTTCGAGAGACCCGGGCAACGCGAATCCAGTAATGTCCCATCCTTCCGCCAGCAGGCCGTAGAATGCGCGGCGAAGACCGAGTACCGACTCCGCCGCGAGATGGGTCATATCGTGGAGCGGAAAGAATTGCCCGAGCTCGCCCTCTTGGCGCTGCCACGTGACGGTGCCGTCGGCGCGGGTGCAGCTGAGGGCAGCCGACCCGTCGGATTTCTTCTTGAAGCGAATGAGCAGGTCAGGCACGGCGGGCGTCGTCGGACAGTCGGCGGCGCCGATGGCGCCGCTCCCAGAAATGCCCCGTCGCGAGGCCGCACACCGCGCCGATCAATCCGCCGGTGATTGCCCCCATGAGTATGGCAACCATGAAGTCCACTTCACCGCTCATCGCCACGCCGCGCTGCATGCCGTAAAACATGACGCCCCACGCGGCCAAGCCCCACCAAAGCGCGGCAAACACGCCGCCGGCAATGGCGCCGCCGTTGATCAGGGCCTCACGGCGCGGTTCGTAATAGTTGTTGGCCAACGTGCCGAGCTCGCGCTGCTCGGCCTGCCATTTTGAATCCCGTCCCCAGCCGGACCGCAGCACGAGCACCGCGGCAATTCCGGCGATCTCGGCTGCCCAGAGCAGGGGCGTTTCCTTCGCCGGCAACAGTGCGCGTTTAGTATTTTGCAATACAAGAACGCTAGTGACCGCGAGAATGGCCGCCTGCAGTGACCAGTCCGTGGTCCACCAGCGCGGCGGCGTCATTGGTGCTTGCCGCCGTTCTTGACTGTGCTCGACATCACCGGAGGTGCCTGTTTTTCCCAGACGAACCGATGGAGGAAATCGCTGCTGCGGGTGAAGATGTCGACCCACCGGCTGTGGACCAGCGACTCGTGAACGTCGTCCGGTTCGACGGTGAGTTCGTAGTAGACTCCGTGGGCGCGCAGCAGGTCCACCATGCCGATCATCTGCGAAAAGTTCACGTTCCGGTCGTCGTCGCCCTGCTCGAGAAACACCGGCGACTTCCACGTGCTGATGTGCGCCGCGGCCGAGGACTGGAATGCCAGATTGGTGGAGTCGATCACGTTTCCGTAGAGATGCACGCCCGCCAGGTCTACACCAGCCACAAAGATGTCGGAGTTGCGCGCCAGCGCCTCGGCCGTGAGCAGCCCGCCGTACGACAGCCCCCAGATGCCGACCCGGGCCGGATCGACGTCGGCGCGGCTCTGCAGATACTTGGCGCCCGCCACGACATCCTGATACTCGGAGTTGCCGCGGGCTTCGGTGTTCTTGGCGCGCTGGAAGGAGCGGCCGTAACCCACACCGCTCCTGTAGTTGATCGACATCACGATGTAGCCCTGCGACTGCAGCCACTGGTTGTAAGCGTACGCCCAGTGGTAGAACTGCATGTAGTGATACGCCGGCAGCATTTCGCGCGACGGGCCGCCGTGCACGAACACGATTGCCGGCCGGCGCTCGCCCGGCTTGAGATCCTTGGGTAGGAAGAGCTGGTTATGAATCTCCAGGCCGTCCGCCGCGTGGGTGATGATGATCTGCGGCACGACGTGCGCGTCTTTCGGGAAAGACTTGGGCAGCGTTGCGGGGTAGACGATCTTCGTGGACCCGCCGGCCGTTGGCACGACGCCGATCGACGCCGGCTGCGTGGCGTTGAAGTAGAGCACAACCATCTTTGTGCCGGACGCCAACGGCGTGGGCGACACCTCGACGCCGTCGTCCGTCGAGATCTGGCGCGGCGTACCGCCGGTCACCGGCACGGCCCAGATGTGCCGCTTCTCAATGTCCGTGGCATTGGTGCAGTAGTAGAACGTCTTGCCGTCGGGCGACAACGCCGAGGTCACGAAGGTGCGGCCGTCCACACTGTCGTTGATCAAGCCGTCGGTGGTTGTGAGCAGTGTGGGTACCGCAGTTGCCGGCCCGGTCATGTCTACGGAGTAGTAGCGATCCCACTCGTCGTTCGGCGGCGTACCACCGAAGATGAAATGGTTGCCAGTCCACATGATGTTGTTGATCGTGGCGAACGTGCGGTCGTTCGGCTGGTTGTGCCAGACCTCGCGCGCCCTGCCGCTGGCGACGTCGGCGACCATGAGTGAAATGGTATAGCCGCCCGGGAACGCCGCATGGTGCAGTCCGTCGATCACCACCGGAATCGTATCCTCGCCGCGGCCACCGCGTCCGCCACCTGCCGGAGCACCGCCGCGTCCGCCCCGTCCAGCCGCTGCACCCGCACCACCGGGGTTGCCGATGCCGCCGTTGCCCGCCTGCGTCTGCTGTCCGAACGGCGTGCCCGGACGGCGAATGAACGCCACCTGCTTACTGTCCGCGGACCATTGCGGACTGCCGTCGAAATCCACACTGGGCGCCATGAAATTCACTGTGCGTGTCTTCATGTCGTACACACCCAGCAACGCGTGGTTCTCGCGCGTGCTGACGAAGGCCAGCTTGGTGCCGTCGGGCGACCACCGCGGATCACTCTGGGCGCCCCATTCGCGAATGAACGCCACACCACCGGTGTCGGCCGCAACGTTTGCGCCGCGAGCGGTGCGTGCGCGGTATATCTGTCCGTCCTTGACGAACGCCACGTACTTACCGTCTGGCGATAACGTGGGGCCGGCGTTGCGTCCGAGCACCTCATTGCCGGTGAGCACCGCCACGCGCCACGCGCCGGTACCGTCAACGCGGGCCGCCCACACGGCGCGTTCCGGACCGTTGGGATCGTGGGACGGATTCGCCACCCAGCCTTCGCGATTCTGCGCCGATCCGCGCACGAAGATCGCCAGCAAACCGTCGTCGGAGAGCTGCACCGATGTGACGTCCACGCCGTCGTCGTTCATGAAATTGGTAAGCCGTACGGCTTTGAAGTCCGGCGCCGCGGCCACGTAGATGTTGCGCATGCCACGCTCGTACGTGACCCATGCTACGCGATCGGCCTTCTTGGCGGCGCTCACTTCGAGCGGCGACGGGGGCGAGAGGAAATCGGCGATCGAATAGGTCGTCGCGGCTGCCGACGACACGGGCATAACCATCTTCGGACCGTGATTCGGACGAAGCTGGGCGCCCAATGGCATCGCAACGACCGCAATCGCGGTCGCGGCGAATGACGCGCGTAGGTGGGACATGGGGAACCTCAAAAGTGGGTCTGGGCCGAGGCGGACCAGGCGATCTGTAACGCTAACCCTCGACTGATCCGGACGCTGCACCCTCATCTTGAGGTTTTGAACGTCTTAACGCCAGTCGTCCATCACGGCGGAGGTGTAGCTGGAGGTGTAGCTGGAGGGCGCTGATCGCCGCGCATGAACCCCGGCGGCCCGCCGCGCCCCCGCCCACCGCGCCCACCACCTGGGCGGAATGGGTTCGGCATTCGGTCCAACTCGGCAGCCAGCCGGTCGCGCTGCGGGGCGTCGAGCATGGGCGCCAGGGTGGCGCGCATGGAGTCGAGCACGGCACGCAGCCGCAGGTTGGCATCGCGTACCGCCTGAGCGTTCTGCTCTGCGACATGCTGGAGCACGGGGCGAATCGAGTCGCGCTGTGCGTTGTTGTGGGGTTGGATGACCTGTTCCAGGTGATCCACGAATCCGGGCGGCCGGCGGATTTGGCCAATGCGGTCGCGCCGCGTTCGCACGAGGGTGGCGTCGGCGAACAATCCGAGCGCAAAGCCCACGACGAGCGTTGCCGCCAGCAGGATGAGCGATTTCGAATTGGCGGTCATGGGCTCACCGTAGACGCGATCGTGGCGCCGAACAGCTGCGCCGGGGCGTACGCCGCCGCCAGGGTCACGCCGGGCAAGTTGAGCGCGGCGTCGAGCGGCGACGCCGCTGTCTGGCGACCGCCCCACCAGTTGTAGCCGGCGAGCAACAGCGTCACCGCTGCGGCAATAGGTACAATGCGAATGAACTGGCGCTCGAGCGCCGACCCGAGGCTGGCTTCACGACGCGCGCCAATGCCGGCGAGCACGCGATCCCGAAAGCCAGAGCTGAACGCGCGCGGGGCCGCGGCGCGCACGAGCAGCGCGAGCGGATCGTCGGTCGGGCGATCATCGGCGGCGAAGGGCGGGCGGGTGGGGCGGTGGGTCATCGAATCATCTCCGGAAGTGCGGCACCACTCTTTACGTACGGCGCGAGCTGCGCCTCGAGTTCCTTCATCGCGCGAGAAAGCCGCGACAATACGGTACCCTCTGGAACGCCGAGCATCTGTGCAGTTTCACGCGTGGACGATTCGTGAAACAGTCGGAGCACCACTACGGCGCGGTGCTTCTCACTCAAGCGAGCTACAGCGTCTTGAACCACTGCCTGCAACTCGGTCACATCTAGTTCACCGGCCGGACCCAGGCGCGGCTCTGGCGCATCCATGGTCGTGTCATCCTGGCTCACGAAGCGCAGCAGCATGCGGCGACGGCGGCGCAGAGCGTTGATTGACAGGTTGATGGCGATGTGGACGAGATACGTCTTGAGCGACGACTCGCCGCGGAACTTGTGCAGCGATCGGTGGAAGCGAATGAACGTCTCCTGTCCCACGTCGTCGGCTTCGTCGCCGCGGCCCAGCATGCCGATTACGGTCGCGGCAACGGCCGGCTCGTACCGGTCAACGAGCGCGCCAAACGCGCGATCGTCGCCGCCACGGGCGAGCGCAAGCAGCTGGGCGTCGGACACGAATGCGATCATGTCTGAAATAGACACCTCGGTCGCAGAATGGATTCCAACCGGGTCAGTTGGGTACCGCCGCTTGGGGGGCGCGTCCAGCCGCTCGGGACGCCATAACGGTTGGAAACGAACAACTGCACGGATGGAACGGACAACAAAACGGAAACGGCAACAGCAAACGCCGCGGCAACAGCATGATGGACTGCCGCCGCACCGCACTCGTTAATGCCCGTCAGGCTCGGTGTTCTCCGTGCCCTTTTCCGTTCAATCCGTGCAGTTGTCCGCGCCCAGATCGTTATGGCTTCCCGAGCGGCGCTCCGCCGGCGGTCAGACGATACATCAGCAATGCCGCACGCTTGGTCTGCGACGGCAACTTGCTCAGGTCCGCCGTTTCCTGCGCGGAATGGTCGTCATGGCCGGACAGGCCGATCGCGTCGATGATCATCGGCACTTCGCTGGCGATGAATGACACGTCGGCCGCGCCAGCGCGCGACGGGTCCACGGCGACGACGGGGCCAAAGCCCAGCGCGCGGCTGCCTTCGTCGTACATCGCCAGCAGGCGGCGATTCCCCGCGGTGGGCGCCATTGGCGGATACCCGTCGTCGAAGGTGATCTCCGCCGACGTCTTCGGGAGGTGGTGCGACACGATCTCACGCATGGTGCTCTTGGCCTTGGCCTGCTGCTCGGGCGACAAACTGCGTAGGTCACCCGTAACTGTCATCTGATCGGCCACCACGTTGCTCTTGCCAGCCGCGGTTCCGTCCGTGCCGTCGTTGCCGACTTTCACCTGCGTTCCGCCCAAGGCCAGCCCGGGGTTGAACGTCAGATATTGCTCACCGGCCAGTTGCGTGTAGAACCCGGTGAGAATGCGCGATGCCTCATACACTGCACCGGCGCCGTATTCGGGCGTGAAAATTTGCCCCGAGTGGGCCGTGATGCCCGTAGTGGTCAGCGTCCACCCGCCGGCGCTGCGGCGCGAGATCACCGCAGTCTTTGGATCGCCCGCGCCGTCCTCGAAACCAAGCGCCGCGGCGGCGCCCTTGGCGGCGTCGATCAACGTTTGCCGAGCGAGAAGGGTCGGCGTGCCGGCATCTTCCTCGTCGCCGTCAAAAACGATCGTGACGTTCATTCTGTCGAGCGCCCCCGCCTCCTTCAGTGCGCGCAGCGCGTAGAGAATGATCACGTCGCCACCTTTCATGTCGATCACGCCGGGCCCGCGCGCGGTGGAATCGTTCAATCGCTCAAAGCGCTGAAAGGGATTCGCCGGCTCGAACACGGTGTCGAGGTGTCCCACGAGCAGTATCTTGGGGCCGGGCCCGGCATGCTCGGCCACGAGATGTCCGGCACGGTGAAACGGCGCGCCGTCCACCCAATGTGTCTTGAATCCGAGTGCGTCGAACTGAGTGCGCAGCACATCGCCCACCTGTCGCACACCGGCAAAGTTCATCGTGCCGCTGTTGATGTTGACGATTCGCTCGAGCAACGCCAGCGCCTCGGCGTTGTGCGAATCCACCGCGGAGGCAATGGCACGCTCGCTGGTGTTCAGCGTGAGGGGCGACTGCGCGGATAGCGCGACCGGCAGGGCGATGGCAACGGCGAGGGCGGCAACGCGCCGCATCACGGAGAATGAGATCGGCATGAACGAGAATCTATCCAGAATGGCGCAACGGCGTACGTGGGCCTGGCTGGCGCTCCCGCTGCTCGTGGCCCTGGCGTGCAGTCCAACCTCCAACGCGCAGAAGGCCGCCACGGGAGATTTCGGGCCGGACTCCATGGGCGTACAGCCGAGCGACATCTCGATTGTCCCGTCAGATGCGCGTCGCGAGCTGACCGAAAATTCAGCGGCCGTCATGAGCGTTCGCCAACCCGGTGTGTTCTTCACGATCAACGATTCCGGAAACGATCCGATCCTGTTCGCCATGGACACCACCGGTGCCGATCGCGGCGCTTGGCGCGTGCGCAATGCCGTAAACGTGGATTGGGAATCGGGGTCCATGGGCAAGTGTGACGCGGCAAGCATATCGCTCAACTGCGTGTACGTCGGCGACACGGGCGACAACATGGCCACGCATCGCACGCGATCGGTCTATCGCATTCACGAACCCACCGCGCACGGCCAGACGGATAGCGTGTCAGCCGATCGGCTCACGTATGTGTACGCGGACGGACCGCACGACGTCGAAGCGATTTATGTGGCTCCGAATGGCGACCTGCTGTTCATCACCAAGCGCATGTTGAAAACGAGCGCCGGCGCGCTGCGGCAGGCGCTGGTGTTTCGCATTCCGCCGGCGGCGTGGGCGAGCCAGGACACGGTCACGGCGCAGCTGGTAGACAGCCTACCCATCGTTCCCGGGTCGGCACCACTGCGCACGATCACCGACGCGTCGCTGTCCCCAGACGCCCGGCACCTCGCGGTGCGCACCTACTCGCAGGTCTATGTCTTTGCCACTGATTCACTCACGGGACGCGTCGATCACTCCGTGCCGCCGGCCGTGTGCAACCTGGTGGCGCTCGGCGAGGCGCAGGGCGAAGGCGTGACGTGGGTGAACGCGACCGGACGCCTGCTGTTCACCAGCGAAGGCCAGACCGAGCCCATTCGGATGGCGAACTGTCCGCTCGCCGGCAAATGATGGGATGAGTTCAGGGCGACCACGCGTGGAGTAACCGACGCACGGCGACGATCTGACCAACGTGATACGACGTGTGATCGGCGGCCACGAGAATCGTCCGCAGGTACGTCTGCCCGCTGCCGTGCGGAATTTTCGTCGTGAGATCGAGCGGCGAATCGGTGGTGAATGCGGCGAGCGCGGCGTTGTCGCGATGGAACTGGCTTACGGCGTCGTCCCATTCCGCATCGTCAGGTGGCGTGGGATTCGATGGCCAGTAGTCGTTAGGCCACGCTAGCTCCTTGTAATGAGGATTCTGGCAAAATTCGAGCAAGTCGTTCTGGGTGCGCTTGATATGATCCACGAGCTCCCACGCCGAATGGGGAAAGGCCTCCGGGCGGCGTCCGCGCAGATCCCGCGGCAGGTCGGCGATGGCCGCGTCGAACTTGGCGTGCGCCTGTTCCCAGTCGAGCGCCGAGGCCACGATGCGCCGCCAGTCCTCTCCTGCTGCCATGAATGCTCCTTGTCGCCTGTGGGAGTGATGGATGCTGCGATTTTGGTCAGCCGACCGCGCGCTTGAGAAGCGTGATCTGCCCGCCGTGGTACGCCGCGTGCTCGATCACGCCGCGAAGCATGATTTCCGCCGTGGTGTGTCCGTTGGACGTGCCAACCTGCCGAACGAGGTCCTGCTCGGACATGGTGTGAACGTACCGGGCGAGCTCGCGATAGCCGGAGACGAGCCGCGCCTGGGCTGCGGTCCAGCCGGAAGCGTTCCGCGCGGTGGGGCTGGGAAAGTCTTGCTCGGGCGGCACGGACGTATGTGTCTGCCCGCGCAGGCGGTCGTGCGCGATCTCAGACCAGGCCGCAAGATGCAGCACGAGGCCGCAGATCGAGTGGGCGCCGGCAATAGGATGCGCAAAGGCCGCGGCTGGTGTGACGTCTTGCAAGATTTCTCTCAGCGGCGGCCCGTGCCAGACCGGGCCGTCAATTGTCTGTTCGATAGCCGCTGCAAGTGACCTGATGGTATCCATGTGCGGTTCCTGTAGGTGTCAAGAAATGGATTTCGTCCAGGACCGACTAGCTTTCCTTCGTGACTCAGTTAATTCCATCCCGCGCCGACGGCGCGACCGACATTCCGCCTGCCGCTACGGCGCGCCGGCTGAACAACCAGATAGCCCGCGCATTTCGGGGCACGTATGGTGCCCGCACGGGGCTGCGAACGATCGTCCGGCTCACCACGCAGCAGATGTTGCTCGCCGGCACGCCGCGCGACGCCATCCAGCGCACGCTCGAGTCGTGCGTGCTCAACCATCCGGCGCGAGTGCTGGGCGATCCGCACAACATCGTCACCGGCGAATCACAGTCTACCACGCTCGCGCAGCTCACGCGCCAGTGGTCGGACGAAGTCACGATCGAAGAGTCGGCATAACAGCCGCGACTGTCTGTTCGTTTACAGCGCCGGCAGCGCGCCGTACTTCACCGCCAGCTTCCGCACTGTTGTCACGTTGCGCGCGGTGTAGGGCATGCCGAGCGTTCGCTCGAGCTGCTTCGGTTTGAGTTTCGTCTCGTTGATCGGGCCGTGACAACGCCAGTACAATTCGCGCCCGTGCACCCGCAGGTCGTCCACCGCGGTGCCCCCGTCAGCCACTAGCCGGCAGGCGTTTGCCGTGGGCGCCTCGCCGAGAAATGCGATGAGCAGCGTGTGGTAAGCCGCTCCGTCGTCAAAGGGATCGTGCTCGAGCGCCGCGGCCAGCTCGGCGGGTGTGCGAATGAACGTCTCCACCTCGTAGCCGAGCGCGATGAGCAACGCCTTTTCGATGCGGCGTTCCATGCCGCGCGTGTCGGTGCTCGACGACTCGAACGCCACATTACCGCTGGCGATGAAGGTGGCCACGTTGGCAAATCGAAGCTGCTCGAAGATCTCGCGCAGCCGGTCCATTTTCACCACCCTGCCGCCCACGTTGATGGCGCGCAAAAAGGCGATGTACCGGTGGAGTTTGGCCACGGTGCGATCAGCGCCCCAGTTCTTTGCGCGTAAAGAGCGGCCGCTCGCTTTCGGCGCTCGGCACGAGCCGGATCTCCGTGATCCACTCCTCGGGTGGCGGCGTGCCGGGGAGTTTGGTGGGGAGCGCGTTGACCAGCGACGACCAACCTGGCGCGTCTTCCTGAATTTCGACCTCGGAGCCGTCGCGCAGCTGGATCACCAGACAGATCGGATTTTCTGGCGTGTCGCGTGTGTAGGCGCGGAGGCTGGAAATGTCACTCCACTTCCCGGCGGCCAGGTTGCGTCCGTCCTTCCAGAGCCCAAACCCGGCGCTCACCACCACGACGCGGCCACGGTCAACCAATGTGCCCGTCCCGATCGAGATCGACGTCTGCCGGCGCGGCGGGGGCGGGGGCGGGGGGTAGCAGCGCGGCGATCTTGGCAGCGCGCTCGTTGTGTCGGTCGCCGAGCTCGCGAAAGATGCCCGCGGCAGGCTCGTTGCCGAGGGACGCCTGCTCCGCGGCCATTGCGGCGCAATATGCGGCCACCTGGACCTCATCGTCCACATCCTGGGCGGTGAAGCCGAACGGCTGCTCGAACAGCAGTAGTGCGGCAACGGCGTGTCCGTCGAACGGGGTATCGAGGAACTGCTCCCGGATGGAGTCGAGCTGGGCGCGGTTGGCGAGCACCCCGGCCCACTCGGCGGGGGTCAAGGCGCGGGTGACGTCGGCGGACACAGCATTCTCCAGAAAGGGTTCTTGGGTGTAAGTTTCCATAGGGTCAGGCCAGCCCGGAATCAGTCGGACCGCATCCTGCGTTGTTGGGGTAGCACGAGAAGGATGTGACGCTGAGTACCTGCGCTCCGTCTTTTGTTCAACAACCGTCAAACTACTCGTTTTGTCTCACACGCCCCACGATTCACCGTACCGCGACGCGCCATCCGTTTCATCTGGTTCACCAGCCTCAACCGCGACGTCGCGCAACGCAGCCCCCGCCGATCGCCCTGCCCGAAAGCCGGCAGTCTCGCGCAGTCCGCGTCAACAGCTCGTCCCGCAAGACTCGGCAAGCACCAAACCGACTCGATCGCGCAGCCGCCGCCGCCGCGGGGGTTCAGGCGCCGTCGTCACCGAACTGACCTCCGTACCCACGAGCCGCAACGCCTACGTCGCCACTCGCGCGTGGCTACTGGCTGAGCATGGTCCGGTCTGCGCCTACTGCGGCGTCAAGTTCACCGCCTCTGTCATGACGCTCGATCACGTGGCCCCGCGCCGCGGACTCACCGCGTACGATCGTCGCGACAACCTCGTGCTCGCTTGCCCCGGCTGCAATCAAGTGAAGCGGGACCAGGCGCCGCTCGCCTTTTTGCTTGGCTCGCGCATGCGTGCGTTTTATATGCTCAAGTATGGCGGACATCTGAGTGGGATGCTGGTGGACATGGCGCGCTCGCTCGTGCCTGAAGAGATGCTGCAGGCCCTCGAGGAGGAGACGCGCGCCGTTAGTGCGCGCGTCACACGCTCTACCGGCGGCGGTTGGGCCACGCTGCCAGACCTGGACGACGAGTCGCCCTACCGCGACTGAGCGAGATCCGGCGCGTCGCTCATGCACTTGATGCAATGGAGCAGCGTGCCGAGGTGTTCCGCTCGACCCTCTGACGTCACTACCCAGGGGCGAACCTGCCAGGGCGGATTGTGCCGCACGTGCTGGGTGTGGCCGCATTCCAGGTCAGCCACCCAATCGCCCTCGTCATCCTGGTGATAGCCGGTAATCCGGCGCGGAACAGACGGTGAATCGGAGAATCGCGCTTCTGTCATGACATTGGTTTCCGTGGTCTGCGCTGAATTTAAGCGTTCAAAACCTCCGCGTGACACGCTTGGCCGGCGGCGCAATTATCGCTAGGCTCCCGCCCATGTCAGCTACCGGATTTGTTCGCGTACGCGGCGCGCGGGAGAACAACCTCAAGAATATCGACGTCGATATACCTCGCGATGCCCTTGTGGTATTCACCGGCGTCTCGGGGTCGGGCAAGTCGTCGCTCGCTTTCGGAACGCTCTACGCCGAGGCGCAGCGGCGCTATCTGGAATCAGTCGCGCCGTACGCGCGGCGGCTGTTTCATCAGATGGGCGTGCCCGAGGTGGACGACATTGAGGGCCTGCCGCCGGCGGTGGCCCTGCAGCAACAGCGAGGATCGCCCACCACTCGGTCGTCGGTTGGAAGCGTGACCACGCTGTCCAACCTGCTGCGTATGCTGTACTCGCGCGCCGGCACGTATCCGCCGCATCAACCGCATCTCGAAGCCGAAGCGTTTTCAACGAACACGCCCGATGGCGCGTGTCCGCAGTGTCACGGCGTGGGCCGCATTTACACCGCGACCGAAGAGTCGATGGTGCCGGACGATTCGCTGAGTATTCGCGAACGCGCCATTGCCGCGTGGCCTCTCGCGTGGCAGGGGCAGAATCAGCGCGACATCGTCACGACGCTGGGCTACGACATCGACAAGCCGTGGCGGAAATTGTCGCGTAAGGATCGCGACTGGCTGCTGTTCACGGACGAGCAGCCGCAGGTGCCCGTGTACGCCAGCTACGAGCCCGACGAAGTGCGGCGCGCCATAGAGAAGGACGAAGATCCCAACTATCAGGGCACGTTCATTGGCGCGCGAAAATATCTGCTGCACACTTTTGCCAACACCCAGAGTGCGTTGATCCGACGGCGGGTGCTGCAATATCTCGTGAGCAGTCCGTGCACGATGTGCCATGGAAAGCGGCTACGACCGGAATCGTTGTCCGTGAAGTTTGCCGGTCTCGACATCGCCGATCTTTCCCGGCTATCAATCAGCCGGCTGGACGCGTTGCTTCGTCCGTTCGCGAATGGCTCTGCACCGGCGCTGGCCAAGCTCGAGCTGGAACATCCGGAACAGGCAAAGGTCACGCGGCGCATCGCCGAGGATTTGGGATCGCGCGTGGCCGTGATGCTCGATTTGGGACTCGGCTATCTGTCGCTCGAGCGCAGCACGCCAACGCTGTCGCCGGGTGAGTTGCAGCGTCTGCGTCTTGCGACACAGGTGCGATCGAATTTGTTCGGCGTGGTGTACGTGCTCGATGAACCATCGGCAGGCCTGCACCCGGCGGACACCGAGTCGCTGCTCACGGCGCTCGCTCGGCTCAAGGCGTCGGGCAATTCGTTGTTCGTGGTGGAGCATGACCTGGACGTCATTCGCCGCGCCGACTGGATTGTGGATGTGGGTCCGGCGGCCGGCGAGCAGGGCGGGCACGTGCTGTTCAGCGGACCGCCAGACGAACTGCGACACGTGGAAGCGTCACAGACGCGCCGGCATCTGTTCGCCGAGCATCAGGCGGTGGCGCGCACGCCACGTTCGCCGCGCGGCTGGCTGCGATTGGCCGACGTGACGCGCAATAATCTCACAGGCATCTCCGCCGATTTTCCGCTCGGGGTGTTCACCACAGTTACGGGCGTGTCGGGGTCCGGCAAATCGAGTCTCGTGAGTCAGGTCCTCGTAGAACTCGTGGCCGAAGCGCTCGGCCACGACGTTGGGGCGGACGATGGCGACGACGGCCTGCTCGAGGTGGACGTTGCCGCGACGACGGGCGGCACGATCGTGGAGGGAATGGACCAGATCAAACGATTGGTGCAGGTAGATCAGAAACCGATCGGCCGCACGCCGCGATCGAACCTCGCGACGTACACCGGGCTATTCGATCACGTGCGAAAGCTGTTTGCCGCCACTAAGGCGGCGCGCGCGCGCCGGTACGACGCGGGCCGCTTCTCGTTCAATGTGGCGAAGGGTCGCTGCGAAACGTGCGAAGGCGAAGGCTTTGTGTCCGTGGAGCTGTTGTTTCTGCCGAGCGTGTACGCGCCGTGCCCAACGTGTCATGGCGCGCGCTACAACGCCAAGACGTTGGAGATCACGTATCGCGACAAGTCGATCGCCGACGTACTTGGAATGACGGTGGACGCGGCGTGGGAATTCTTCGCCGAAGAGAGCGCAGTGCAGCGATCGCTCGATGTGCTGCGGCAGGTTGGGCTGGGCTACCTGCGCTTGGGGCAGCCGGCCACTGAACTTTCGGGCGGCGAGGCGCAGCGCATCAAGCTCGCCACTGAGCTGCAGCGGTCGCAGCGCGGCAACACCCTCTACATTCTCGACGAGCCCACCACCGGGCTGCATCCGTCGGACGTGGAGCGGCTGGTGGTGCAGCTGGACGGGCTCGTGGAATCGGGTAACACGGTGATTGTGGTGGAGCACGACATGCGCGTGGTGGCGGGCAGCGACTGGGTGATAGACATTGGCCCCGGCGCCGGCGAGGAGGGCGGCCAAGTGGTGATCTGCGGCACGCCAACCAAGGTGGCCGCGACGCCGAGCAGTCGCACGGCGCCCTATCTCGCCCGGTTCCTCGCCTAGCAGCGATCAGGTATTACGTTCCAGCCATGGCAAACGTCTCCCCCTACCGTACGCTCCCCGTGGAGCGCCGCGTTGCGCTCGTCACGCACGCACTGAAGTTGAGCAAAGAGGCTCGCACCGTGTATCTGGGGCGCCTGGCGGCGCGCAGCGGCTTTCGTCCGGTGACGCTGCAAACGTGGCCGGCCGACAAGGTGGCGCGCGAGATCGTGCGCATGAACGCGCAGACGGCGAACGACGAGCTTGACCTCCTGCACCTGTTGTACGTGGAGCTGGAGCCGGCCATCCAGATCACCTTTCTCGACGCGGCCGGCGTGGCGCACGTGGACGGCGCGATGGCGGACGATCTCAAGCCGCCGTACACCGACGAGGCGGCGGTGCAGCGCGCTGCAACCATGGTGCAGACGCAGCATGGCGACGACGGCATGCGTTATTTGCACACCCTAGCGCGCTATAGCCGTGAAGGGTGGCCCGGTATCGAGGGCGCGGTAGCGGAATTAGAGAAGTAGCACGAAATAAACGCGGGGCGCTCAGCCGCCTCGCCCCGGCAGCTCGACGATCGACGCGATGGTGTCGCCTTCGATCACGCCGTCCACCACATCGATGCCGTCTGTAACTTCGGCGAACGCCGTGTAGTCGCGGCCGAGCCGAAGGTTGTCGCGCAGGTTGATGAACCACTGCCCGTCGCCGGTGTCGTGACCGCGGGTGCTCATGCCGATGGTGCCGCGCAGATGGGGCACGGAGCCCAGCTCGTCGCGCATCGACTCTGGCAGGCCCACGTATTCGTTGGCGCCGGGGCTGCCGCCCTGAATCACGAAGTCCGGTTCGACACGGTGCCAGGTGAGGCCGTTGTAGTAGCCGGCGCGTGCCAACGCCAACACGCGCGCCGCCATCATTGGCGCCACGTCACCGCGCAGCTTCACGACGAACGATCCACCGCCGCTGGCCGGCGACATCGTGACGCGTAACCGCACGTCCGCGCCGAGCGCCAGAGCGACGGCGCTCGGCGGCAGCACGACGCGAATCGGTGGCGGCCGGTCGTCGCTCGCCGGCCGGCCGGCGGCCTGCAGCAGCGCGATGCGCGCATCGTGGGCCGACGCGTTGTTCTTTGCCACCCATCGGTTGAATGCCGCGTTGGCTGCCGACCGAACGTCGGCGCGCGGCGATCCCTTGAGCGCCACGGCCGCGGCGCGCACCACCTGCGCGCCGTTGGCGTTCAGGGCCATGAGAAATGTCTCATCGTCCGCATGTCCGGTGAGCTTGCCGAGCGCGGAGATGGCGGCCTCGCGCACATCGTCGTTGGAGTCGTGAGCCAGCGTGCGCAGCGTGAGTGAATCGGCGAGCGCCGCCGCGGCGCGCGCTGCGTACATCCGCGCTTGCCACTGCGAGTGTGTTGCCAGCTTCGCCAGGCGAGGGCGCGCGTCGGCCGGTCGGACGCGGGCCAGTGTCACGAGTGCGTGCGCGGCGGCGTGCCACGACACCCCGCCCGCCACGCGGTGCGACGCATTTGCCGGCAGTGCGTCAACCCAGCCGCGGAGCGTTTGGGCAATCACCTCGTCGCCGGCGCATGGCGCGCCAACGAGATCGGAGGCTTGCAGGCGAACCGCCCAGGCACTGTCGGCCAGCGCGGTGCGCAACGCTGCGCAATTGTTGCGCTCCGCCGTGAGCGCGCGAAACCGCAGGCGCCACGCTGGCTCGGGCCACACCGGCGGCGACGGCAGCGTGGATACAGAATCTCTCGCCGCAAATTTGGGATCTCTAATGCGCTCGAGCGCGCGCGTGGCCATGGCGCGAATGCGCGGATCGGAATTCCGCTCGGCTGCAGCGATCGCTACATCCGTGGAGTCGCGGCGATCTTCGGCCAGAAGCACGCGACCGACCAACGCCGAGTCGGCGGCGGAGACGGCGCGCGTCTGCGCGGAGAGTGCGATCGGCAGAGCGGCCGCAGACGCTACCGCAAGCACCGCCGAGAGAACAATGAGCCGGGAGCGTCGCATGCCGTGGATGGTTAGAGTGAACCTGGTTTCCGCGCGACGAACAGCACATGCCGGCCGCCCGACGTCTTGTGTGCCCGCACTCGCGTGGTCTCTACGGTGAGTCCGGATTTCCGCAGCGCATCTTCGAACGCCGCGTCGGGATCGGCAGACCAATAGGCAAGCAGCCCGTTCGGTCGCAGCGCCGCGGCGGCGGTTTCGATCCCCGCGCGGTCATATAGTCGCGCATTCCCCGCCGTCGTCAATGCGCCAGCCCCATTGTCTACGTCGAGCATGATGCCGTCGAACATGCCGCGTCCACTCGCCAGGATATTGGCCACGTCGTCCTGCCGCAGATCGACGCGCACATCGTCCAGCGCGGCACGGGCGAGCGCATAATCCGGATTCTGGTTCCAGGCGATGACCTCCGGCACCAGCTCGGCCACGACAACGCGAGCGGTTGCCGAGAGTGTGTGCAGCGCAGCCTGCAGGGTGAAGCCCAGACCGAGTCCGCCAATGAGCACGTGAGCGCCGGCGTGCTCTGCCAGCGGCCTGCACACCAACTCGGCGAGTGCGTCCTCGGAGTTGTGCCGTCGCGTGGACATGAGCTCAACGCCGTTAACACGAATGAAGTACGCGCCGTCGTGCCGGTGGAGGGTGAGCACCGTTCCGTCCGGCGCGATCGCCTCGTTGAGCCGCTCGAATTTCTTCACGTCGCTCGCTCGAGTCGCGGCGAGTGGTTAGCGATTGGCGCCACTCGGCGCGACCGTCGCCGTCTTGATGTAGTCGAGCTTTGCGAACATCCGCGTGAGATAGGCGTTGCCGAGCGTTTGGATGAGGTGCTGGTCGGGCTGGTCGCCGTAGCCGCTGTAGATCGAGTCCACGGCGGCCATGCCGTCAACCACGCGGCCAATGGGCGCAAAGCCCAGCGGGTCGAGTCGCGCGTTGTCGGCAAGGTTGATGAACATCTGATGAGAGCGCGTCTGCGGGCCTTCGGTGGCGAAGACCAGTGTGCCACGCGCGTTGCTCTGGCGCACGGAATCGTCCGGGATGCGTGTTGCGTCCCATTTGTCGTTGGTCGCCGGCTTGTCGTTGAGGCCAAACTGCGCAACGAACCCGGGCACGACGCGAAAGAATCTGTTCTCGTTGTAGAAACCGGATTGCACGAGTTGATAGAAGCGGTCGGCGCCCAGCGGCGCCCAAGCGCGATTGACCTGCACGACCACCGGGCCGCGGCTCGTGGTGAAGGTCACACGGAAGGAGTCGGGTGCCGGTCCGGCGACCACGGTGGCCGGACCGGATTTGCTGGCGCACACCGCAGTGGAGAGGGGCAGCGCGATGACGGAGAGCAGAATCGCGACGCGGCGAGCGCGCGTGGAGAAGGAAAGCATTGCGTTGGTCAATCGGGTCACGTTGCGGGTTGTTGGTACAGGCCGAGGATGTTGCCGCCCGGGTCGCGAAATCGCGCCGTGATCTCGGGCGCGTCGGCGCCAATGGGCTGTGTGATTGTGCCGCCGTGCGCGACGATCGCGTCGAGCGTCGCGACCGCGTCATCAACCATGATATAGACCAGCAGCCCCGGTTCCGTTGCGGGTGGACGTCCGGTCACCCAGGTACCGCTCACCTCACCCACCGAATCGTCGAAGGCGAGTTGGCCGCCGCTGCGTGTCCGCACCTGCCAGCCGAATACGTCGCTGTAGAAGGCGGACGACTTTGCAATGTCAGTGGCCGACAGTTCGACATAGCAGATCTTGCCGTTCTTCATCGTGGGCGGCATGGCGGTAATGGAAAGTGGGTGGGTTGCGGGTTTTTACGCGTGGCGCAACGCATGATGCTGATGTGCTGAGAAACGTGCAAGCTCTGTCAGCCCGGGCGCGCCCATTCGCCTGGGTCGAACGCGCACAAAAAACGGCGACCCCAAGGGATCGCCGTTTTTAGTAGCACCGCCAACAACTACCGAACTGTACGATTCGTCAGGCTGGAGTTGCTGATCTGCAGGTTGTAGCCCATCGGTGTGATGGTGTGATAGCTCTTGTACAGCGCCTGAGCGCCGTGGATGTCGCCTTTGCCGCCGGTATCCGGGCTCGCCGTCAGACCGCGATCGGTTAGCGCCTTGGCTACGCCATCCGTGTCCCATGGCGTGATGCCAAATGCCACGTGATCCATCCGAGCGCGGCGCGGAGTGCCCGCAGCGGCTGCGGCGGCCGCTGCTGTGGGATTCCCACCGCGAATGATGATGTTGCCGATGTCGGCAATCTGGGTCTCATTCTGGCTGCCTTCGTCACCCGTGGGCTTCCAGCCAAGGAGCGCCTGATAGAACGCGGTGCTTTCCTTGTAGTTGCTGACGTTGAACGAGATGTGATCCAACCAGGTCGTCTTCCAGCCCGGGGAGGTGAACGGAGCGGCGTCGAGCAGCCTGCCGTTCGCCGGCCCGCGTCGGCGGTTCGTCTTGTTGGCGTTGCTGATCTGGAGATCGAAGCCGTCCGGATCCTTCACGTGGAAGCTTTCGAACTCCTTGCCGTCGTTGTCTTCGATCGGGTCGAGGCCGCGCGCCTTGAGCGCTGCTTTCACCGTCTTGGCGTTCCAGGGCGAGATGCCCCAGCAGAAGGAATCCCATATCGCGTTGAGCGGAGTCTGCACGCGCGGTGGGCCAGCGGCCCCGCCACGCCCGGCGCCACCGCCGCGACCGGCACCGCCCGCGCCGCCGCGCCCGCCACGGGCGCTGTCGGCAGCAGTTGGCACGCGCGGTGGCGGTGGCGGTGGGGCAACGTATCCGGGACGGATGACCATGCCGCCGATGTCGCCAATGTCCAGCACGGCCCGTCTGCCGTCATCACTGCGGACCTTCCAGCCCATTAGCGCAGCGTAGTAGGCCGCTTCCTTTTGATAGTCCACCACCTGCATGGAGAAGTGGTCCAACGCCACCGTCTTCCAGCCTGTGGACTCGAAGGGCGCCTTGTAGGGCGTGGTGTCGCACGCCGCCGATCCGGCGTTGGCGCCACCGCAGCGTCCCTGCGCATACGCAGTGACGGGCCCGGCTACCGCGGCAATTCCGATCGCCTGTAGCAACTGGCGTCGTGAGATCTGCCCGTGGTCAAACTTGTTGAAGAGCCCTGTCAGAGCGTCGTCCATAAAGTCACTCCTCCGGCGGTGTGCGCGTTGATCGAGGGTCGGTGGGGAATCTTTCGCTTGGATTATGTATCCGATTTTAACGGGCGGCAAGATCGGCTGGCCCCCCGCCACCTTGCCACGGCGCCAAATCGCAGGCATCGTCTAGCCGCGCCCATCGTGTAAATGACGCGAGCGGTGGCTTCCCACCAATCACCTACGCCGCGAGATCGAGGCCTTATGCCTGACGCCATCAGCAACCTCTTCAACGACTTCGACCACGGAAAGATCTCGCGCCGCCGACTCCTGCAACTCCTCGGAGTGGCCGCGGTTGGTGCACCGGTGGCCGCGGCGTTCGGCCAGGGCCAGTGTCGCATGAAGCTGGGGACGCCGGACTGCGTCACCACTCCCATAAACCCCGTCTTTGAGCCTACCGGCTGGAAAACAGTGCTCCTCGACCATCTCACCATCGAGGTGGCGGACATCCCGAAAGAGGTAGCGTTCTACAACGCACTGGTGGGCTGGAAGCTGCGCAGCGCGGACAGCAACCAAGCCGTGATGGACATCGACAACTGGGGCTCCGTCATTTTCAAACAGGCACCAGCGGGCGCTTCCGACAGCGCGGCGGCGGGCCGCGGCGGTGCGGGCGCAGGCGGCGGCCGAGGCGCCGCGCCGCGCGCCACGGTCCAGTCATTCTGTTGGGGCATCGACCCGTGGAACGCAAAGAAAGTTGCCGCGGCACTGCGCAGTCGCGGCATGGACCCAATTGCCGACAACGACGGCAAGGATTTCGAGAGCTTCCACGTCAAGGATCCGGACGGCTGGGATCTGCAGATCAGCAACGGCAACAAGAACAACCGTCGCCGCACGCCGGCCAACGCCAGAATTTCCGAGCCGCTTCCGTTCGCGCCCACGGGTTGGCGCACCGTGTGGCTCGACCATCTTTCGTTTGGCGTGACGAACTACAAGGAGAGCGCTTCCTTTTATTCCAACCTGCTGGGTTGGACGCCGACGTATGACGAAGGCAGCCAGAACGAGCTGATGATCGGCGACGTGGGCGACATCATCATTCGCGGCGGCAATCCGCTGTCGCCGGACTACGGGAAGCCACGCGCCGGCCGCGGTGGACGTGGCGGTGCGGGCGGCGACTCGGCCACGCGTCAGCCGCCGCCGGCACCGGCCGGTCCGGCGCCGCGCCGCGCAAGGATCGACCACATCTCGTTCGGGCTTCAGCCGTGGGACACGAATGGCGTAAAGGCGGAACTCGAGAAGCGCGGTCTGCGCGCCCAGCCCGACACGTCCACCGACGACGAGATTCACGTGTCGGCCTATAAGAGTTATCATACGGCGACGCCCAACGGATTCAACCTGCAGCTGAGCGCGGTGAACGAGGAATCGCGCCTCACGCTGGACACGGCCGTAAAGCCCCGCCGGCCCAACTAGCTACGTTGCTCTGGGTCGTCGCCGACGGCCCAGAGCAACGCGAGCAGAGGGGACGCATGTCGCAGGCATTTCTCAGAGACGACGCGGAAGGCGAAATGCCTCGCCGCCACTACGACCTGCCCGAGCGTGACGACCCGGGCTTTGACCTGGCCGCCGCGCGCGCGTTGCTCGAGGCGGCGCGCGTCAACGAGACCCAGCTTGCCGAGCGCGCAACGGGATATTACTGGGGGGAACCGCGCCTCCGGTCACACGTCGAGCAGATCCTCGCCGAGGCGGAGCACGCTAACGATGATCGGCTGGAGCAGCTCGCTCGGCGATTCTTGCGTTGAGTCAGGCTCTGTCGGACGCGTAAACGCGCTGGCATCGCGGCCCGATACGCGTTCTTGTCGCATGAACATTGCACCGGTTGTAATGCGCTAGGCGATGATTTAGCCAATGCGCGGTGCAACCCGAGTCGCGACTTCTGTGGCCGGGCACGCTAGAGCACTACGCGCAAATTCGTGAGAAATCTTGTATAAGGCTCACGGGCAAAGGACCCCGCTACGCGGCGATCCTTTGGGTTGGTGTGCCCAGAAATAAAAAAAACCGAGCCTCCTATGACGTCTTTGTCATTTCGTCATGGTGTTCATCGAACGGTTAGGGCGCGCATCACCGGGAACCGATCCATTAACACGAGGCATCCAAAATGCCGATCAAGAAAGCACCAGCGTTCAAGACGATTCCCGCTGGCACCTCCGTAACGTGGCACTATCGCAGCGCTATTGGTCACGGAACCGTTTCCGGAATCCACAAGCGCGGCACAACGGCCGCCAACACGATGTACTCGATCAAAGAACACGACCACCACCCGGGCGAGCCTGCTGTCGTATTCCATTCCGGCAAAGCGCTGACTCGCACGGCGAAGAAACGCACTGGCTCCTAGCGGCATCCTGGTCGGTTTTCAACCATGTCATGGCAGCCAGTGCAGTAATCATTCACGAACAAGGTCAGGAGACCTTCAATGAAAATCATGCGCAGCATACTCGCAGTCGCGGCCGTTTCCGCCGTGGGGCTGGGGTTGTCAGCTTGTAGCAAATCCAGCGGCAGCGATCAATCCGCAGCCAAAGATACAGTGAGCGCCGCACCGGTCAGCGCGACCGCCGCCGGCTCCACCGCAACGACGCCCGTCGCTGCCACCTACGGGTCCGATACCACCAATTGGTTCGGTGGTCCGATCTACAGCGGCGACCCGGCGCTCGGGGCCACTGCGGCACTGGTCAAGGCCGGCGGCGGCGCGGAGAATTTCAGTTTTGCCAAGGCCCTGGTATCGATGCTCGGCGAAAAGACCGTCAACGCCGAAGTTGCGAAGCTGACGACGCAGTACGGCAAGACGAACGTGGACAATTTCATTGCCGGAATGACGTTCGCGGTGACCGATGGGCTGAAGCGGGCCACCGAAAAGGGTGTGAAGTTGCCGGCGCCGCCTGCTGATCTGCATGGCGCTGCGCTTGCGAAGGCATTGGTCCAGGCCGGCACGACGCCAGACGGAACCTTCTGGTCCGGCTATCTGTTCGACAAGGCGTTGTCACATCCCCTCCATGTCGCGGTGATGGCCGACATCGACGCCAAACTCGACCACGGCGCCGACGAGAATACTCACAAGATTCTCAATCAAGCGATGTACGACGTTGCGCAGGCGTTGGGTGAGACGACCGTCAAATTGGCTCCGTTGCACTAAAGTCCGGAGTTGGCCCATCGCGTGAGTATCACCACGCAGCACGAGATCCCCGTCGTGACGCCGTATCGGCTCGACCTCACAGTGAGCGCGCTGCGGCGTCTGTCGATGAATGTTGTCGATGTGTGGACGCCCGAGCGCGAATATGTGCGTGCCTTCGCCGGCGCGCATCGCGCGGTGATCGTGCGCGTTCGGCAGACGGACCCGGGACTGCTGACCGCAACGATTGACGGCGACGCAGACGAACACGCATCATCGCTCGCGCTCGTGCGGCGGATGCTCGGAGTCGATCGCGACCTCACGGACTTCGATCGCGTGGCGGCGCGCATTGCGTGGCTGGCGCCGCTGGTCGAGCGCATGCGCGGCGTGAAGCCACCTCGCTATCCTGCACTCTGGGACGCCTGCGCCAACGCAATCGTGTTTCAGCAGGTGAGCCTGCGCGCGGCCAGCGCCATCATGCACCGCGTAATCCTTGCCGTAGGGCGATCGGTGGAAATCGATGGTGTGCCGGTGCCTCCCTATTTGTTTCCGGATGCGCAAAGCGTGCAGGGTGCACCGGACGATGTGCTGCGCCTGAGTGGGCTCAGCGCGAACAAGGTCGCGACGTTACGCCGCGTTGCCGACGCGCTCGCATCCGGCACGCTCGACGCCGCGACGTTGGAAGGCAGCGCGAGTCCCGATGCTGCAGCAATGCTGTGTCGAATCAAGGGCATTGGCCCGTGGACCGCGGCGGTCATTCTGCTCCGCGGTCTGGGGCGACTGGACGTGTTCCCGGCCAACGACACGAGCGTCACGAGCAACATGGCGCTCGTCGCCGGCGTGGCGTCGATCGACGCTCCGCGCGTGCTGGATGCGCTCGGCTCGCAACGCGGCATGTTGTACTTCTATTTGCTCCTCGCGCGTCTCGAAGCGCGTGGCGAGCTTGGTCGCCCGTCGTTCGAGAGGCCGCAGTCGGTCGTCCACCATGCTGGAGATACTCATGCAGCAGGATGAGCCGTTGGCGTCAATGTGAGCGAAGACGACGCGAAGTTGCTGGACGGCATTGAGCGCGCCGCGTTTGTCTACTTCCGGCAGCGGGTGAATCCCGCCAACGGCCTCGTTGCCGACACATCGCGCTATGGCTCGCCCTGCAGCATCGCTGTGGTGGGGTTCGCGCTGTCCGTGTACCCTATCGCTGTCGAACGTGGTTGGATGGCGCGCGATGAGGCGGTCACGCTCACGCTGGCCGCGCTACGCTTCTTTCGCGACAGCGACCAGAGTGGTAGCACAACGGCCACGGGCTACAAAGGATTCTACTATCACTTCCTCGACATGCACTCGGGGCTCCGCGTGTGGCGCTCGGAACTGTCCATGATCGATACCGCGTTGCTGATGGCAGGAGTGTTGACCACGCGTGAGTATTTCACCGCACACACCGCGTCGGAAACCGAATTGCGCCAGATCGCCGAAGAGTTGTACCTGAACGTTGACTGGCGCTGGTCACAGAACGGTCGCGAAACGATCATGCAGGGTTGGAAGCCGGAAAGCGGGTTTTTGCACTACGGGTGGGAAGGCTACACCGAGGGAATCGTGTTGTACGTACTGGCACTTGGATCGCCAACGCATGCTCTCTCAGGCGACGCTTACCACTCGTGGACCGTGACGTATCAGTGGGAGAACCTCTACGGCATCGATATCCTGTATGCCGCGCCGCTGTTCATCTACCAGTTTTCGCATGCATGGATTGATTTGCGCGGGATCCAGGACCCCTTCATGCTCGACAAAGGCAGTGACTACTTCGAGAATAGTCGGCGCGCTGTCCTCGTCCAGCGTGAATACGCACGGCGTAACCCCGGCGGGTTCGCCGGTTACGATGAGGATTGCTGGGGCTTGTCGGCTGGCGATGGTCCAACCGGTGAGGGCGTGGATGGCGGCCCTCGGCTACGTGGGTACGCAGCCCGCGGCGTTCCCTACGGCCCGGACGACGGAACGCTTGCCGGATGGGCTGCGCTCGCGTCGCTGCCATTCGCACCGGACATTACCCTCAAGGCCGTGCGTGCGATGCATGAGCGTTACCCGGAGATGCGTCCCGATCATCAATACGCGAGCGGGTTCAACCCCGGATTGGTTGGTGCCGATGGCAAGTACTGGGTTTCCCCGGGCCACTACGGGTTGGATCAAGGCATCGTGACGATGATGATCGAGAACTACCGGACGGAATTCATTTGGCGGCTCATGCGCAATTGCGCCTACTTCGTCGCGGGACTTCGGGGGGCAGGCTTCAGCGGCGGTTGGTTAGACGGTGAACCGCTCGAGAAGCCTGGCAACAATGCCCAGGGCTGAGCGATCCTCGTGACCGCCGCCGCCGACCCAAGCGAGCGTGAGCGACTGCGCAATGTGCGCCCGAGCGAGTGGCGCAATCCTCTGCCGGCCGCGCGCTACGACCTGCTGGTTCTGGGAGCGGGCACTGCCGGACTAACCGCTGCACGAACAGCGGCGGCCCGCGGTAAAAAGGTAGCTCTCGTCGAACGTGATCTGCTCGGCGGAACGTGCCTCAACGTTGGCTGCCTTCCGTCGAAGACGATCATTCGCACGGCCAGGTTGTACAGTGAAATGCGTCGCGCAGCGACGTACGGCGCATCCGTTCCGTCAAGCATCACAGTCGATTTTCCTGCGGCGATGGAGCGCGTACGACGCATTCGCGCGCGTGTCAGCCGCCTGGATTCGGCGAGTGACCTGGCGGCCGCCGGCGTCGACGTATTCTTCGGTGACGCACTCTTTAGCGGCGCTGATGCCGTGGTGATACAAGGCACCACGGTGCGCTTTACGCGAGCGGTTATTGCCACCGGCGCGCGTCCCCAGACGCCAGATATTCCCGGCCTCGCTGAGGCTGGCTTCGTCACCAACGAGAACGCCTTCGACCTCACCGAGCTGCCGCGCCGCCTCCTGGTTATTGGTGGCGGTCCGCTCGGCTGCGAAATGGCGCAGGCGTTTTGCCGTCTTGGCTCGCAGACCACCATCGTGCAGAACTGGCCGCTCTTTCTCCCGCGAGAAGAGCGCGACGCCGCGCAGGTGCTGTCCGACGCGTTCGCGCGCGACGGCATCCACATCCGGCTGGACACCAACGCCGTCAGTGTGCGCGTGCAAGGCGGCGAGAAGATCGTTGATATTGTTCAGAGCGACTACAAAGACTCGATTGCTGTCGATGCAATCCTCACGGGCACTGGTCGCGCACCGAACGTGGACGGGTTGAATCTGGAGGTTGCGGGCGTGGCGTACGATCGCTCACGCGGCGTCCACGTCGACGACTTCCTGCGAACTAACAATCCTAGAGTTTACGCGGCCGGCGATGTCTGCCTGAAGCACAAGTTCGATGATACCGCAGAGGCGTCGGCGCGCATCGCTGTCGAGAACGCGCTGTTCCATGGGCGGCAGCGCCTGAGCGCGTTGATCATTCCGTGGTGTACGTACACCGATCCGGAGATCGCCCACGTTGGCCTGTACGTACGACAGGCGCTCGAGCAGGGCATATCAGTCAAAACATTCACCATTCCGATGCACGATGTAGATCGTGCCATCGCGGACGGCGAAGAGGTGGGTTTCGTGAAGATCCACACGCGAGAGCGCACCGATGAGATTCTCGGCGCGACGATCGTCGGCAGTCACGCCGGAGAGATGATCAGTGAGCTCACACTGGCGATGGTCGCCGGCATTGGACTCGGGAAGCTCGCTACTGTGATCCATCCCTATCCGACGCAGGCAGGCGCCATTCGCCTAGCGGCGGACGCGTACGCAAACGAGCGCGCAGCCGAGCATGAGGCGGGAATCGTCTGAATCCGGGCACGCTCGATGCGAGGTCTCTGGAATCGTGAACAACACAAACTCTCCAGGCCGCGCAGGCTCGGCGGCTCCGCTATTATCGCTGGCGCCGCGTGGGTTCTCGTCACCGCATCAGCAGAGTCCGCGAACCCAGCTGCTCTCAAACGGTCGCTATTCAGTGATGATGACCGCAGCCGGTTCGGGATACAGCCATTGGGGTGATATCGCGATCACGAGGTGGCGTGAGGATACGACGTGCGATCCATGGGGGAGCTATGTCTTCCTTCGCGACGTCAACAGCGGCGCCGTGTGGTCGGCAGGCTACCAACCCACCGGAGTCGAACCGACTACGTACCAAGCAACGCTGTTCGAGGATCGGGTAGAGATCGACCGGCTCGACGGCTCGATGAGCACGAAGCTGGTGGTCGTGGTCTCGCCGGACGATGACGCCGAAGGGCGCCGAGTGACAATTACAAATCACGACACCGGCTCACGCGAGATCGAACTGACCTCGTACGCTGAGCTCGTGTTGGGCTCGAATGCGGCGGACATCGCGCACCCTGTATTCTCTAAAATGTTCGTCGAGACACATGCAGCGGGCGCAGACGTTGGTGACAGCGGCGCGATCCTCGCCACGCGCCGGCGCGGGTCGCCAGCCGACCCGGCGGTTTGGGCGGCACATCTCGTGGTTGTGGAAGGCGAGCAGGTAGGTGAGCCAGAATTCGAAACGGATCGAGCACGATTTCTGGGCCGCGGACACGACGTGCGCACCGCTGCGTCCGCAAAGCACGGACGTCCGCTCTCCAACACGCTCGGCGCCGTGCTCGACCCCGTCTTCAGCCTTCGGCGTCGAGTGAGGCTGGAACCTGGAGCGACCGCGCACGCTACGTTCTGGACCGTTGTTGCCAAGTCCCGCAGCGAAGTGCTCGATCTGGTCGGCAAGTATCACGATCCTGGTGCGTTTGAGCACGCTCTCACCACGGCAGTGGCGCTGGCGCACGCTGAGCTGCTGAGACTCCACGTCAACTCCGACGAAGCGACACTGTTCCAACGGCTCGCTAGCCACGTACTCTACCCCAACGACAGCCTTCGGCCCTCGTCCGACATACTGGCTCGCGGTGTGGGTGGGCAGAGCGATCTGTGGGCACTCAGTATTTCGGGCGACCTCCCCATTATTCTCTGCCGGATCGGCGATGTCGGCGATGTGGAGATTGTTCAGCAGTTGGCGAGCGCTCAGCAGTATTGGCATGCGAAGCATTTGTTAGCGGATCTCGTAATCATCAACGAGCAAGCATCGGCGCACGTGCAAGGTGCGCAAGACCTGCAGGCTGCGCTGGAAGCAGCAACGCGGGCGTCACAAGCAGCGCCGCCAGCCACGGAAACTGCCGCGCAGGGCAAAGTGTACATCCTGCGAGGTGACCAGCTTTCGCCCGCGACCCGAAGTCTTCTGCTCAGCGTGGCGCGCGTGGTGTTTCTCAGCGGCCATGGTAGTCTTGCCGAACAGCTGACGTCGTCCGAAGAGTCGCAACCGGTGAGCGCGCGATTGCCGCGCCATCAACCGCGGAACGAGCCGAAGACTGAGTCAGCAGACGTGGAACCGGAGCCCGTTGCTCCCGGAAGAGAGCTCGAGTTCTTCAACGGCTTGGGTGGTTTCGCCAACGGCGGACGCGAGTACGTGACTGTACTGACCGACGGAGAATCGACCCCGGCACCCTGGATTAACGTGATCGCCAATCCGTCATTCGGGTTTCAGGTGTCCGCCGAAGGTGGCGGGTACACGTGGGCGCAAAACAGTCAGCAGAACCAGCTGACGCCATGGACCAACGATCCGGTCAGTGATCGCCCTGGCGAAGTGCTCTACGTGCGCGACGAGGAGAACGGGGCGGTGTGGACGCCCACTGCGTTGCCAATTCGCGAACCGGCCGCGCCGTACACTGTCACGCACGGCCAGGGATTCAGCCGCTTCGAACACACGTCACACGGGCTCGCGCTCGAGCTCGTGCAGTATGTACCAGTGGATGACCCGATCAAGATTTCGCGGCTCAAGATCAGGAATCTCTCGGGCAAACCGCGGCGTCTGTCGGTTACCGCGTACGTGGAATGGGTGCTGGGCGCGTCCCGCATGGCCAGTGCTCCGCACATAGTCACCGAAATCGATCCGGAAACCCGCGCCATGCTCGCGAGGAGTCATTGGCAATCCGAGTCTGCGGCGTACGTGGCGTTTGCGGATCTCTCGGGCCAGCAATCATCGTGGACCGGAGACCGGGCCGAGTTTGTGGGCCGAAACGGTGCGCTCGACGACCCCGCCGCACTTAGCAAATCAATACCGCTGACCAATACCACAGGCGGTGGTTTCGATCCCTGCGGCGCGCTTCAGACAAAGGTCGATATCGCCTCTGGCGGTGAGGCAGAGGTTGTCTTCTTTCTCGGCGAATCGGTAACGCGAGCGGACGCCGTCGCGCTCATCAAGCGGTACCGAACAGCCGACCTGGATGCTGCCTTCCGCGAAGTCACGCGCCGCTGGGACGACATCCTTGGCACCGTACAGGTTACGACCCCAGATCGCGCGATGGATATGCTGCTGAACCGCTGGCTGCTATACCAGACACTCTCCTGTCGGGTGTGGGCGCGCACCGCTTTTTATCAGGCGAGTGGAGCGTATGGCTTTCGCGACCAGCTGCAGGATGTCATGGCGCTCAGCGTGTCTGCGCCGCAGGTGACGAGAGCGCATTTGCTGCGTGCCGCCGCGCGACAGTTCACCGAGGGCGACGTGCAACACTGGTGGCTGCCACCGTCGGGGAAGGGAATGCGCACCAGAATCTCGGACGACCTGCTCTGGCTACCGTACGTGATTGCTCAATACGTTGAGACAACGGGCGACACGGGGGTCATGGACGAAACTGTGCCATTCCTCGATGGGCCAGTGCTGGAACCAGACAAGCTGGAGTCCTTCTTTCAACCATCGATTTCCAACCAACAGGGCACGCTCTTCGAGCATGGGGCACGTGCGTTGGACGCGAGTCTCAAGCTCGGTAGTCACGGACTTCCGCTCATGGGCACCGGTGATTGGGACGACGGAATGAATCGGGTCGGCGTCGGTGGCAAGGGCGAGAGTATCTGGCTCGCCTGGTTCCTTCACTCCGCGTTATCCGCGTTCGTGCCGCTGGCGAAGCGCCGTGGTGACCACGAGCGCGCGGAACGCTGGAGCCAGCATGCGGCTAACCTGGCGATCGCGTTGGAGCGAGATGGCTGGGACGGTGGCTGGTACAAGCGCGCGTACTACGACGACGGAGCGCCGGTCGGCGCGCACGACAGTGATGAGTGTCAGATCACTTCCATCGCACAATCGTGGGGTGTGATGTCTGGTGTCGCGGACCGCGCGCGCGCAACGAAAGCGATGACCGCCGTTGATGACCGGCTGGTGCGCCGCGACGATGCGTTGGTTTTGCTGTTCACTCCACCATTCGACCGGACCACACGCGATCCTGGGTACATCAAAGGGTATCCGCCCGGAATGCGCGAGAATGGCGGCCAGTACACGCATGGCGCGATCTGGTCAGTGATCGCGTTTGCGATGCTCGGCGACGGCGACAAAGCCGGCGAACTGTTCTCGCTGTTGAATCCCATTGAGCACGGCAGCACGCGCGCCGGCATCGATCGGTACAAGGTAGAGCCGTACATCATGTCCGCCGATGTGTATTCCGAACCACCACACGTAGGCCGCGGCGGGTGGACATGGTACACAGGTTCAGCGGGATGGATGTATCGCGCCGGCCTGGAGTGGCGTCTTGGGTTCCGGCTGCGCGGATCGACCCTCATGATTGATCCGTGCATTCCGAAATCGTGGCCAGGGTTCACGATGGCGTTTCAGTATCATTCTGCCCGGTATGAAATCAAGATTGAAAACCCGAGCGGGATCAGTCGCGGCGTATCACGCGTGGTGCTGGATGGCCATTCGCTTCAGGCCGGCGCTCCAATTATTCTGGCCGATGACGGCACGACGCATCGTCTAGCTGTGGTGCTGGGCCCGTGATGCCGGTGAGCGCCTGCGCACCGCGGTACCGTCCGTCGCTAGGCGCCGAACTGCCGCAGGTGATGATCCAGGTGCTTATACATCAGCACCCCCCACTCCTGCCCGGTAAGCCGCCCAAAGAAACTGTGCGGATGCGTGGTGCAGCCTGCCGGACCGGCGGCGGCAAAGCGATCAATCAACGCCAGCAACTTCGTGCGTTCCACCGCCAGGCTTCGCTCGTCGACGATCACGAGGTCTTTGACGGTAGGCGAATTCCGGCGCATCGGTTCGTCATCGCCGAGCGCCTTCGGCCTAATGATTCCGCCAATGATTCGCCCGATGAGCACGCGCGGCGGCTTCATGTCGCCCATGGCCATCTCCAAACCACCGGCGCAGTGAGCGACAGCCTGCGCGACGTTCATCTTGCCCCACTGCCGCTGGGCGTCGGGGCGCAGTCGGACCGTTCGCTGCTTTATTTCGTCAACCCTGGCCGCGTCAAAGAGATTTTTCATATGCAGAGATCCGAATCGCCTGGTCTAGAAAATCGATGCCCAACGCGGAGGTCGTGGCTCGAGGGATAAAGGCCGTCCGGGAGTCGAACCCGGCAAAGGATCCGGAGCCCAGTGACGATCGTGGGAATCGAACCCACAGCCCCGGCCTTCCTCTGGACAACCACTTCACGGCTCCGGATTCAATGCGGCGTGATTGTCCGCGGGTCCGACGCGCGCGGTGCCTGCGGAATCTTGGCGATATCCCGTTCGGCCAGCAAGCGGGCAGTGAAGCGCTGCGCCTCCGAGATTCGTTCGACCTCGAGCGCGATCACGTCGACAGCCTGGTCGATGCGCGTCAATTTCTCGTCGAGCATGTTCAGCGGAATGCTCTCACGGCGGGCATCGATGCGCTTCATCCAGACGCTGGCAATCGAGCGAACCGACACGGCAATGGCGCCGAAGAAGGCAACAGCCATGATTGCTGCGCTACTGTCGTGGGTCATGAGTACTCCGTTCCCAGGTGGCGGGGTGGTGGGCAGTCGCATGGCGGGCCGCTGCGGTCCCTTACGGGTTTGCACGGCGTAAAGTTGCGTACCGCGCCGGTTCTTACACCAACGCGTCCAACTCGGGAAGCAGCACGATGCCCGCCTGGTCATCGCCGGCGGTGTGCGCCACGAGCGCGCGGCAGGGAACGCCCGAGCGGTTGAGCACCAAGTGAGGCATGTCGGCAGGGATATAGACGTACTCGCCGGCGCGCGCGATCATCAGATTCTGTAACGCCTCGCCGAAATACATCTCCGTCTCGCCCTCGATGATGTAGACGGCGGTTTCGATTCCCCGATGCAGGTGGGTCTTAGCCCGCGCGCCATCCGGCAACAGCACAACCGTCTTGCAGATCCCGCGCGAGCCAGCGGTGCCGCCGGTGAGGCCGGCCAGGTACGTGAAGCCCTGCTGGCCGACGTAGGCGGCTCCGGACGGAATGAGTTTGCAGGTGGGTGAGGTCATCGTCGCTTCGTCCTCGGAAGCTCGCCAGTTTTTCGTTGAAGTGAGTGTCGCGCGTCCCCCGGCAACGCTCAGCACACAAGGCCATACGCAAGTTTTAATGCTGCGCCCCGTTCGGCGTCAACCTGGCCGAACACGTCTCGGTTTCCGCAGACGTACACTTGAACGCCGCCGCGTAAATCTCGGCGTCGTGGTTGCCCGCCGACGACTGCTGGCGCGCTTAACTCGATGGTGTTGCCAGAGACGCGCACAACCAGCCACCACGGAACCGCGGTCCGGTTTGGCAATCGCGGAATAATCACGCTTACCGGGCGCACCGGCTGGCGTTCGCCGTACCGCAGCTCCGTGCTGATGAGTGTCGAATCACTCGTCCCAATGGGGCGCCAGCCACGGCGGTCGGGGGCGCGCCGTCCTCGCGCCCCTTCCACGGCGGACATTGTAGATGAATCCCCGACAACAACCATCGCCGTCAGAAACAAATCGCTCATCAACGGCGGCGCAGTCACGCCGCCAACGCCAGGAATGGTGAGCGAGCCGCTGTCGAGTCGTACGCGAAGGTCGTTTCCGACCAACTCGGTCGTGACGCGAAAGCGCGCGACGGGCGAATACTGACTCGAATCGGAACTGAGCCAATAATAGACGGTCGGCGCCGCAGAGGTCCGGATGCAACCGACGCACACGAGAGCGCCAATCAGTCCAACCGGCGTGCGACGCGCCAATAGCCACGCTCTCTTACGCAATGACGCGCCGTTCGCTCTCGACACGAGTGGTTTCAGTTGTGGATCGCCGCGGAACGTCCCCCGAAGGCGATGATGTAGCCATCCGGGTCCTCGACATAGAAATCCTTTGTGCCCCACTCGGTGGACGTGAGCGGTTTGGTGATCGTTGCGCCATTGGCAACGCATTGCTCATAAAACCCCTCGATCCCTTCGACGCCAGCCGAGGCGTCCAGATGCTCGTTGTCGCGGCGGTGCCGGCGCTCGGCATCATTCTTCGGCGCTTCCTTCAAATGAATCTCGAGCCCGTCCACGTAGCCGATCGCGTAGAAACCATCCCACGCCTCGCCGAACGTGAAGCCGAGTTTTTGATAGTACGCCATCGATCGCGCAATGTCGTCGACGAGGAATTGCGGGGCGAATGAGGTCACGCGCGGCTTCATCGTTGTCGTCATCCGGTTAGAGATCTCGTCGCATCAATTGCTGGTCTATCGCCGAATCAATTCGCAACGGACTCGGATCACCGACTTCAACAAAGCCAGCACGCTTGTAGAATGGCAAGGCCGTTTGCTGCCCAAGCGCGACACTCAGCACGAGATGACTCGCGTTGGCTGCTGCTGCCCATTCCACGGCGACATCGAGCAACATGTTGCCGACGCCGTGCCGCCTGTGTGCAGGGTCAACCCAAACTTGGTACAGCGTGGCAGTCGCCGCCCGGTCCGACTCGATACGCACCCATGCGAGCCCGATCGGCCCCTCCTCGTCCTCGGCTACCATAGGGAGGTCCCACGGAGAATTGCTCGCCGCGGACAACCGGTTCAGCCAGACGTCGTCAGCGAACGCATTCTCTCGGGCGAAGGTGCTCCCGAACGCATCGGGTGCATCGCTCAACGCGCATAATCGCAAATCTCGATAGAGCCTCCACTCGTGCGGCTCCAGGCGTCGTACGGTCGGCGTAATTGAACCTCGGCGTTCGTCTAGCGGTGGTACCGCGAAGTTGGACCTTATGATCAACGGCGCGCTCCCGCGCACGCCGCACGAACGCATTTGCGCAGCCAGCGATGGGCCAGATCGGCATCGAGCCGCGGGTGCCAGAGCAATGAAATTGTGAGCTCGGGCGTGGAAACCGGAAGAGGGAAACTGTGCATGCCGACCCGTAGCCCGCCCGTGTGCCGCTCGGGAACGCTGGCGATCAGGTCCGACGACCTCGCCAGCGCCAGCGCGGTCGAAAAGCCGCCGACAACCACGGCGATGTCGCGCGCCAGCCCGAGCGTCTTCAGCGCTTCGTCAATCGGTCCCGGGTCGAGACCGCGCCGAGAGACGTGAACGTGTCTTCCGGCCGCATACCGAGCGGGCGTGACCTTGCGCTTGCTCAGCCCGTGGCCCCGCCGCACCACGCCAATCAGCCGATCGCGAAACAACGCTTGCGCCCGCAGCTCCGGACTCGTCGTCTTCTCGACAACTCCGGTTTCCAGATCGACGGTGCCGTCACGCAGTTGCGTGCTGTCTTTGCTTGGCTTCTGCACGAAGTGCAGCCGGACGCCGGGCGCTTCGGTTTCAATTGTCGCGATGAGCTCAGGACCGAACGTCTCGGCAAAACCTTCGCTTGTCCGCAGGGTGAACGTTCGGACCAACCGCGCGAGGTTGAGTTTCTCGATGGGACGGAGCACCGCCTCGCCGTCCCGCACGAGTTGGCCCACGCGCTCGCGGAGTTCCAACGCTCGAGGTGTCGGCACGAGCCCACGGCCGGCCCGAACGAGCAACGGGTCGCCAGTGGTCTCGCGCAACCGCGCCAGCGCGCGGCTCATGGCGGACGGGCTGAGTCGCAATCGTTGCGCTGCGCGCGCCACGCTGCCCTCGGCGAGCAGCACATCGAGCGTCACGAGCAGGTTGAAATCTGGTGTCGGCATGTGGTGAGCATAGCACCATGTGGGACATGGCGTCAAACGCACCGATACAGTGCAATGCATGCGCCTTCCGCCATATCTGCCAAATGCCCACTGTTCGCCACATGACACGATCCATTCGGTGGGCGCTTGCCAGCCTCTCGCTATCCATGTTGATGCCCTCGCTCGACACCAGCATCGCCAATGCCGGCCTGCCGACACTCGCGCGCGCCTTCAGCGCTTCCTTTCCGCAAGTCCAATGGATCGTGCTCGCGTATCTCGTGGCGATCACCAGCTTGATCGTCAGCGCCGGACGGCTCGGCGACATCGTTGGCCGCCGCCGGTTGCTGCTCGCGGGCATCGGGCTGTTCACCCTGGCGTCGCTGCTCTGTGGTGCCGCGCCGACGCTCTTCCTTCTCATCGCTGCCCGCGCGGCACAGGGTCTCGGTGCGGCAATCATGATGGCCCTCGCCGTGGCGTTCGTCGGCGACGCTGTGCCAAAGGCACGGATCGGCAGCGCCATGGGGTTGCTCGGCACGATGTCCGCCATCGGCACGACGCTTGGGCCGTCGCTCGGCGGCGTGCTGATCGCCGCGCTCGGCTGGCGGATGATCTTTCTCGTCAACGTGCCGCTGGGCGTCGTGAATTTCCTGCTCGCATATCGCTACTTGCCCGCGGACGCTCAACGGCACAAAACGGAGCGCGCGGGCTTCGACACTGTCGGAACGCTACTGCTTGCGCTGACGCTTGCCGCGTATGCGCTCGCCGTGACAATTGGCCGCGGGCACTTCGGTGTGTTGAACGGGGCGCTGCTGTCGGCCGCCGGCTTCGGCGTCGCGGGGTTCATATTCGCCGAGTCGAGAGCCGTGTCGCCGCTGATACGCCTGGCGATGTTTCGCGATTCGGTGCTGAGTGCGAGCCTTGCGATGAGCGCGCTCGTTTCGACGGTGATGATGGCCACGCTCGTGGTCGGACCATTCTATCTGTCGCAGGCCCTCGGCCTGACCACGGCCTTCGTCGGACTCGCTCTGTCGGTGGGCCCGATGGTGGCCGCGCTCACCGGCGTGCCGGCCGGTCGAATCGTCGATCGTTTTGGCGCGCAACGCATGACGATCGTTGGACTCGTTGGAATGGCGGGCGGCTCGTTGATTCTCGCAATGATACCGGCGAGCCTTGGCGTTATGGGGTATGTCCTGCCCATGTCCGTCGTCACCGCTGGGTATGCGCTGTTTCAGACAGCCAACAATACCGTCATCATGACGGACGTGCGCCCGGATCAGCGGGGCGTCATCGCCGGTATTCTTAGCCTGTCGCGCAATCTCGGGCTCATCACCGGTGCGTCCGTGATGGGGGCGGTGTTCGCGTTTGCCGCGGCGACGACCGATATCACGTCGGCGCAGCCCGAGGCCGTGGCCACCGGCATGCGGATCACCTTCGGCGTTGCAGCGACGTTGGTTGTGTTTGCGGTTGCTATTGCGATTGGGAGCCGAGCTTGGGCCGGCCGCCGTTCACTGCAGGAGCACCTTGCCTGAAATCGCCAATCGGCGAAGTTCTTGCAGCACGATTATCGAACGCGTCGCACCGTTGGTTTACGCTGTTGTGAGTGAGGCGAAAATGCTGATCTTCCTATTCGCTGCATCCCTCGTCGGGGCGACCGCGGCGCCAGTGCCTGCCGGCCCCACCATCGACACCGTCACGGTCGAGCGGTTGATCCGAGCTGAGCCTCGGCGAATCCCTCTGAAGAAGTACCGCATGCTGTCGGCCGGCCCGGTCTTGGTCCGCACGATCGATCGATTGGAGCAAGCCGGGTTCAGTCAGCTCACCCCGGAAGCGATGATCGCCGACTGCGGCAACGCCGCGCCGGAGACGTACAACCGTCTGTCCATCCGCGTGCACGACGAAACCGGATGGCACGCCGTGCTGATCCCCGACGATTGCAGGCCTTCGGCGCCGGACCGCGCCAAGCGGCTGGACACGTTGCGAGTCATTGGACGGGATGTGCTGGAGCATGTGGGGCAACGGTAGGCGTTGCCTGCGGGTCGGCTATCGCATTCTCCATGCAGGCCGGTCTCGATCGTATTGATGCAGTACGAGGCCGGTCACGCCGCCGCTCGCGTCGCGCTGGAAGGTGACCTGAGCGTCCACTTCGTTGACGAAAAAATCATTGCTTGTCTCGGCCCAAAGCCGAACGGCCGCGCCGCCGGTGCTCATCGTGGCGAACAGCGCGCCGTGACGGAGCGCGACGTCGAGCGCCTGTCCGGTATCGAACCGATAGTGCCCGACGTACCCCTCCAACGCAGACGTCGGCACCTCGATCGCCGCGCGGTGCCGAGGCGGCAGGGCTGACGGCGGCACCATGCCCAGCAGTCGCATGTAATTCGAGATCTGGCTGTAGTGTTCTGCTAAGTCCGTCTCGAACCCGAGCAACGTGCTCGCCAGGGCGGGCGGCTGTAGGTGCGGCAAACGTTCCAACGCGCCGTCACAGAATCGCAGCGACGCCCTGAGTCGCGCAACGAGCGTGTCCTTGGGCCATCGGGCCTTGATCGTATCGGCCAACGAATCTTTCGACGTCTTGGCGTGCCTCGCTGTTCCGACGCGCTCGCACAGCCCGTAATTGGCCCCTTCGAGATGTTGTGCGATGTAGCCGACAGTCTGCTGTGCTGGCGTGGGCCGATAGTCGTATCGGCTTGCCGGAATGGAATCAAACGCCGCGACGAGCCGGCTTCCGTAGATGTCGGCAAACCTCACGAACTCGAGTATCACGCCGTCCGGCGACTGCGGGCGCGCCGGTGATTGGCCGGCGAGCGCCGACGGGATCGCGAGCGTCATGACGATCAACGCGTACCGGTTCATGCAACTCCCGCGACAACACGGTTGTTTCGTTCCATCGCCTCGGCCTGCAGCACGCAATTAGTCGGCAATGACGATTGTCCCTGCCGCTTTGTCGCCGAGGCGCTGATGTCGCTCGCCGAAAATGAACAACCAGTCGATGGGTCCGAGAATGGCGAGCAACAGATTGCGGAGGAACGATTGCCCAAAGGTGCATGGCGCGCCCGAAGTGGCATCCACCACTTGCATGCCCAGCCATTGCTTGCCGAAACTCTGGCCAGTGTGCAGCCCGTCGGCGAATAGATAGTAAAAGATCGCCCATGCAATGCCGCCCGTGGTCAGCACGCTCCCCAGGGTCACGCTGAAGTACATCAGGAGGCTGCCGGCGAGGAAGGGCGCCGCACCGACTATGCCGTCGAGGATTTGGCCGAGCAGGCGGTTCGTGCGTGACGCCAGCATCTGATTCGGCACGGCGTGAGCCATGTGCGACGCTCCCGGCGATCGATATGTCCCGCGTGCTGCACCGGCAGTGGAGAGTGCGGCCGCGCAATGTTCACTTGTCACTAGTATCACACGGTCGTTGAGAACCGCCAGACACCTTGCCCAAATTCGTGGAACTTTATACTGTAAAGTACTTGATGGGCGGTGACCTGCTGTGGGCGAGAATGAGCAATCGACGAGAATGACTCTCGGAAGAACGCGCTCGTTCCAATTCGACGCACGATCAAAACGATGCCTGATCCCGCCGCCGACTTTCTGAATCTTCAAACTGCGCTGGCCGGCGAATACTCGCTGCAGCGCGAGATCGGCCGCGGCGGTATGGGCGTGGTCTACCTCGCGCGCGACGTGCAGCTGGATCGCGACGTCGCCATCAAGGTGCTCCCGGCCAACCTGGCGCACGCCGCAGCGGCGCGCGAGCAATTCGTGCGTGAAGCCCGCACGGCCGCCGGCCTTTCGCATCCGCACATCGTGCCGATCCATCGCGTGGGCGAGGCGCGGGGACTCGTCTTCTTCGTGATGAGCTACGTCGAAGGCGAAACGCTCGGCGAGCGGCTTCGTACGCGCGGTCCGCTTGCACCGGCAGACGCCACGCGCGTGCTCCGCGAGGTGGCCTGGGCGCTCGCCTACGCCCACGGCCGCGGCATCGTGCATCGCGACGTGAAGCCGGACAACATCATGCTCGAGGCGCGCACGGGGCGTGCGCTGGTGACGGACTTCGGCATCGCCGCCGGTGGTGACGACCCCGCGCCCGAAACAGATCTGAGCAAGGTCACGGGCACCGAGCACTTCATGAGTCCCGAGCAGGCGGCCCGCGAGCCCGTCGACGGACGCAGCGACATCTATTCGCTCGGCGTCGTGGGCTACCTCGCGGTGAGTGGACGGCTGCCGTTCGAGTCACCCAATCTCCATGCGGTGTTGCAACGTCAGGCGGTCGAGGCGGCGCCGAGCGTGATGCGTATAGCGCCGGGTTTGCCGCCGTTGCTCGGCGCGGCGATCGATCGGTGTCTCGCGCGGAATCCGGCAAATCGCTTTAACGACGGTGAACAACTCGCCGCGGCGCTCGCGCCGGCACCGGACGCGCGACCCGCGCTGCCGCCCGCGCTCCGCGCCTGGCTCGGCGCGCGGAATCCGCTACTCGTCCCGTACCTGGGTTGGTCCAGCGCGTTCGGACTCTTGACGTTGGCGAATCTCATCGCGTGGCTTACGGGCAATCGGCCGGCCGGTCCGGGGGACATCGTGCTGCTGGCCGGTATCACGTCGCTGCCGCTTTTTCCGGTGGTCGGCTTCCACCTCAACCAGGCGCGCCGGCAGTTTCGCACCGGGTATTCTCTCGCCGATCTGCGGTGGGCGCTGCGAATCGGAGCGCGCGAACGGGCCGAGAGCGAAGCGGTCGTGCTTGAAGCTGACGAAGGCCGCACCCACCGTGCGTTGCGAATCGGCACGGTGGCCGTGGCGACGTGGCTTGGCGTCACCGCCGGACTGGTCATGAGTGGCGTGATTCACGAGAGGAATCTGGCGCCGGTCTGGATCGTGGCGCCCATGCTCAGCACGTTGGCGCTGGGAGCGCTGAGCAACGCGCTCGAAGTGCAGTTTATTCCAACGAAAATTCGGCAGTGGTGGCAGACGGGAATTCGCGATCGTCTATGGAGCACCCGAGCGGGGGAGTGGGTGGCGCGCCGGCTCGGAGCGCCCGATCGATCGCGCGCGGTGGGACACGCGGCGTTTCGCGCTACGGAGTCGGCGCTTGGCGCCGCGGCAACAGAATTATTCGCGGCGTTGCCAAAGGCGTACCGCGACCAGTTCGCCGAGTTGCCGGAGATAGTTGCGGCGCTGGAAGCCCGGGCCGTTGCAGCGCGCGCCGAGGTAGACATGCTCGCCGCGCTCGCGCCCGCGGGGTCGGTGGACGCGAACGTGCTCGCCGCGCGACGCCAAGGCGCGGCGACGTATCTCGCCGACAGTGTGGCCGCGCTCGAGGGCATTCGGCTCGACCTGTTGCGGTTGCACGGGGGCGCCGGCGATCTGGCGCCGCTCACGACGCTGATGGATGCAGCGCGACTGCTTGGTGACGACGTACGCCGCCTCGCTGACGCTCAGCAGGAGATCGACAATCCAGGCTGAGCGATGCTTCGGTCAGGTGTTGCAAGGCGGCAAGATGTATGCAAGGTTCGCCGACGTGGGGCGCTTCAGCCGCCAGCAATGCCCGATCCCTTCGAGTTCAAGATGCCTAATTACACTTATTTGATCGTTGGCGGCGGCATGACCGCCGCTGCCGCCGTGGCGGGTATTCGCGAAGGAGATCACGACGGCACGATCGGCATCATCGGCAGCGAGTCGCATCCGCCCTACGATCGACCACCCCTGTCCAAAGCACTGTGGAAGGGAGATCCGCTGGATAGCATCTGGCGAAATGTTGACGGGAGTGGCGTGACGTCGCATATCGGCCGCACCGCCCGAAGCCTGGACCCGAACAACCGACAGGTCCTCGATGACCAAGGCACGTCGTACACATACGGAAAGCTGCTGCTTGCGACCGGTTGCTCACCTCGACGATTGCTGTTCGGAAGCGGGCAGATCATCTACTTCCGCACCGTGGACGATTACGAGCACCTTCGTGGCATGATGGACCAGGGTAAGCGCTTCGCGATCATTGGCGGCGGATTCATCGGCTCGGAACTGGCCGCCTCGCTGGCCAGCAATGGCAAGCAAGTCGTCATGATCTTTCCGGACGCGGGGATCGGCAGCCGGATGTACCCGGCGGATCTGGCGACGTACCTGACCGGACTGTATCGCGAGAAAGGCGTCGAAGTTTTGGCTGGTGCAACAGTGACCGGCTGCGAATTGCGCGACGGGAAGGCGTCGGTCCTCACGGTCCAGACAGATCAAGCCGGTAGCACGCGGGAAGTGTCTGTCGACGGTGTGGTGGCCGGCATCGGTGCCGAGCCCAACGTGGATCTGGCTCGTTCTGCCGGGCTCACGGTGGACAACGGCATTCGCGTAAACTCTTCGCTCTGCACCAGCGATCCGAGGATTTATGCTGCAGGAGACGTAGCGAGCTATCACGACGCGTCCTTGAATGTGTGGCGCCGTGTCGAACACGCTGACAACGCCAGCACGATGGGCGGATTCGCTGGCGTCGCAATGTCCGGCCGGCCGGTTTCGTACGACCACCTGCCGTTCTTCTATTCAGACTTTTT
>JBEPWA010000023.1:0-60143 GCA_041690755.1 Gemmatimonadaceae bacterium
GCGATCGAGACCACCGAGGCGAAGGCGAAGGAAATGCGGCCGTTCATCGAGAAGCTGATCACCAAGGCTCGCTCGGGCACGCTGCACGCTCGCCGCCAGGCGGTTCGTCATATCCACAAGCGGGAGACGGCGGACAAGTTGTTCCAGGAGCTCGGACCCAAGTTCGCAACGCGTCCGGGCGGCTACACGCGCATTCTCAAGACCGGCCACCGCAAGGGTGACGGCGCCGAGATGGCACGCATTGAGCTGGTCGAGGGTTAAGCCATGGCTATCCAGAGAAACATCTGCTACTCCTGCGAAAAGGGAGTCGCCTTCGGCAACAACGTGTCGCACGCGAACAACAAGACGCGTCGGACGTGGAAGCCGAACCTGCAGGTGATGCGCACCGTCATCGACGGCAAGATCGAGAAGGTCAAGGTCTGCACGCGTTGCATGAATGCAGGCAAGGTCAAGCGCGCTCCCCGCGGCGAAGCAGCCATCGCGTTGGCAGCGCAGGCCGCCGCCAAGGCCGCGCAGGCCGCGCAGGCGTGAGATTGCCGGCGTTCGCAGCACCACGCAGGCAACGAGGGGAGCTTTCGGGCTCCCCTTTTTTCTAACCATCAGCGAACTCTGAACGAGTCTTCTTCGATGCCTACCGCGCTCATCACCGGCATCACCGGCCAGGATGGTTCCTACCTCGCTGAGCTCTTGCTCGCCAAGGGCTACCGCGTCGTTGGCGTGGTGCGTCGCAGTTCCACCACCCCGTACGAACGCATTGCGCATCTCGTTGACAAGGTCGAGCTGGTGTCGGCCGATCTGCTCGATCAGACGTCGCTCTTTGACGCGGTCACCGAATTCGCGCCGGACGAGATCTACAATCTCGCCGCGCAGAGTTTTGTGCAGACCTCCTGGACGCAGCCGGTCCTCACCGGCGAGTTCACCGCGCTCGGCGTGACACGCATGTTGGAGGCAATGAAAAAAGGGGCGCCGCGGGCGCGCTTCTATCAGGCCAGCTCCAGCGAAATGTTCGGCAAGGTGGTCGAGAGCCCGCAGCGCGAGTCTACGCCATTCTATCCGCGTAGCCCGTACGGCGTCGCCAAGGCGTACGGACACTGGATCACCGTGAATTACCGCGAGAGCTTTGGGCTATACGCGGTGTCGGGGATCCTGTTCAATCACGAGAGTCCGCGCCGGGGTCTTGAGTTCGTGACGCGGAAAGTCACCGACGCCGCGGCGCGCATCAAGCTTGGGTTGGCGAAGGAAGTTCGGCTCGGAACTCTCGACGCGCGCCGCGACTGGGGCTTCGCCGGCGACTACGTCGACGCCATGTGGCGCATGCTCCAACGGGACGAGCCGGAGGACTACGTCATCGGCACGGGACACACCTGCTCGGTGCGCGACCTGTGCGACGCGGCGTTCACCTGCGTCGGTCTCGACTATCGCGAGTTCGTCAAGCAGGATCCGAAATACTTCCGTCCGGCCGAAGTCGATCTGCTCGTGGCGGATCCGTCGCGCGCCGCGGCCGAGTTGCAGTGGACGCCGCGCGTGAACTTCGCGTCCCTGGTGGAGATGATGGTCGAGGCCGATCTCGCCAGGCACTCGATTACCGGTCGATGACCCGATTTCTGCTGACGGGCGGCTCCGGTTTCGTTGGCCAATGGCTGGCGAAGGCGTTGCTGGCCCGCGGCGATTCGGTGGACCTGTCCGGGCTGGGCGCAGCGCCCGGCGGTCCAAACGTGTTGACGGCCGACGAACGTCGCCAGGTGCGCTGGCTCACCGCTGACGTTCGTGACGCCGAAGACGTTGACCTGCTCGTGGAGCGGAGCCGGCCCGACGTCGTCTTTCATCTCGCCGGCGTTAGCTACCCACCCGATGCCGAGCGTTCGCCCACAACGGCGTATGACGTGAATGCGTTGGGCGCCGTGCGCCTGTTGACCGCCATCCGCCGCCGCCGCGCGACCGGAGTTTTGGACCCCATGACGGTGATTGTCGGCAGCGGCATGCAGTACGGCAACCACCCCGCGGCCGATATGCCACTCCGCGAGTCGGCGCCGCAACGCCCGGTGTCCATCTACGCCGCATCCAAGGCCGCGCAGGAGGTGGCGTCGCTCCAGTTCTGCCGCGACGCCGGAGTTCGGGTGGTCTGCACCCGCAGCTTCAATCACTCGGGGCTCGGTCACGGCGCGCAATATCTCATTCCGTCGCTCGTGCGCCGCGTGCGAGAGCTCCCCACGCGCGGCGTCCGACAATTGGCGCTCGGGAACGACGTCGTCCGCGACTATCTGCACATTGCCGACGTCATCAGCGCCTACCTCCTGCTGGCCGATCGCGGCGAGAGCGGGGAAGCGTACAATGTCGCGAGCGGGCGGGGCATTTCGGTGACGGCGCTCGCCAACGAGATCTTGCTTCGCGCCGGCGTAACCGCCGACATTACGACCGATCCGTCGCTCGTCCGCTCGACGGATATTCCAGTGCTTGTGGGCTCGCCCGCCAAGCTCGTCGAACAGACGGGGTGGACGCCGACCAAGACGCACGTTGACATCATTGACGACCTGTTGAATGCCGCGACGGAATGACCTGCACCGCATCCTCGTAATCGGTTCTGGCCCGATCATCATCGGACAGGCCGCGGAATTCGATTACTCCGGAACGCAGGCGACCAAAGCGCTGAAGGAGGAGGGCTACGAGGTCATCCTCATCAACTCGAATCCCGCCACGATCATGACCGATCCGGAGTTCGCGGATCGGACCTACATCGAGCCGGTGACGCCGGAATTCGTCGAGCTGATTCTGGAACGGGAGCGGCCGGACGCGATCCTGCCGACCATGGGCGGACAGACGGCGCTCAACGTTGCCATGTCGCTGTCGCAGTCGGGCGCGCTCGAGAAGTACGGCGTGGAATTGATCGGTGCCACGGCACACGCCATCGCCATCGCCGAAGACCGCAAGTTGTTTTCCGAAGCGATGCACCGCATTGGCCTCGGTGTCGCGGCCGGCGGCATCGCCGAGACGTTCGACGAAGCCGTGGATTTGCTGAGCACGTCCGGATTCCCGGCGATCATTCGCCCCTCGTTCACCCTGGGCGGCACAGGCGGCGGCATTGCCTACAACCGCGAGGAATTCGAGCAGATCGTGCGGCACGGGCTCGATCAGTCGCCCACGAACCAGGTGCTGATCGAGCGCAGCCTGATCGGATGGAAAGAGTTCGAGCTCGAGGTGATGCGCGACCATGAGGACAACGTGGTGATCGTTTGCTCGATCGAGAATCTCGATCCCATGGGCGTGCACACGGGCGACTCCATCACCGTAGCCCCGGCTATGACGCTCACCGATCGCGAGTATCAGACGATGCGCGACGCGGCCGTGGCGATCATTCGCGAGGTTGGCGTGGACGCCGGCGGCTGCAACATCCAGTTCGCCGTCAATCCGCACGACGGCGAGATGATTGTCATCGAGATGAATCCCCGTGTGTCGCGATCGTCGGCGCTCGCCTCCAAGGCGACGGGCTTTCCGATCGCCCGGATCGGTGCCAAGCTGGCGGTGGGCTATCGGCTAGATGAGATCTCTAACGACATCACCAAAACGACACCGGCGTCGTTCGAGCCCGTGCTCGACTATGTCGTGGTCAAGGTGCCGCGCTTTGCGTTCGAGAAGTTCCCGTCGGCCAGTCCGTACCTCACCACGCAGATGAAGTCCGTGGGCGAGGCGATGTCGATCGGTCGCACGTTCAAGGAGGCCTTCCAGAAGTCGCTGCGCGCGCTCGAGACGGGGCGTGCTGGCTGGACGACCGCAACACGGCCGATCGATGATCGGTTACCCGACGAAACGCTCGAGTCGTTGCAGGGCGCGCTGCGCCAGCCAACGCCGGAACGCATCTACCAAGTGAAGCGCGCGCTGCAGCGCGGAATCTCGGTTGCGGATCTCTTCGATCTGACGGCGATCGATCCGTGGTTCCTCAACCAGATGCTCGAGCTGGTGGAATCCGAGCGCGAGTTCACGGCGCTCCCCCAAGTGACCGCACCCGAGTTGCGCCGCATGAAGCGCATGGGCTTCTCCGATCGGCAGCTGGCCGAGCTGCGCGGCGAAACGGAGACTGCGGCGCGGGATCGCCGCTGGCGGCTCGACGTTCGGCCGGCGTACAAGATGGTGGACACCTGCGCCGGCGAATTTCCGTCGGCGACGCCCTATCTCTACGGCAGCTATGACGAAGAGAACGAAGCGCCGAAGACGGACAAACCGTCCGTCGTGATTCTCGGCAGCGGGCCCAATCGCATTGGGCAGGGTGTGGAGTTCGACTACTGCTGCGTGCGCGCCGTGATGGCACTCCGCGACCGCGGATTCGAGACGATCATGATCAACTCGAATCCGGAAACGGTGTCAACCGACTTCGACACCTCGGACAAGCTCTACTTTGAGCCGCTGACGTTCGAGGACGTGCTCGAGATCGTCGATCGCGAAAAGCCGGTGGGCGTCATCGTGCAGCTCGGCGGACAGACGCCGCTCAAGCTCACGCGCCAGCTCGAAGCGGTGGGCGTTCCGATCCTCGGCACCTCGCCCGACGCGATCGACATGGCTGAAGACCGGCGGCGGTTCGACAAAATCGCGCGCGAGCTAGGGCTGCAGCAGCCGCCCAACGGCACGGCAACGAGTTTCGAGGAAGCGCTGACGATTGCCGAACGAATCGGCTATCCCGTGCTCGTGCGCCCATCGTACGTGTTGGGCGGCCGAGCGATGCAGATCGTATACGATCCCGAATCGCTGGAGAAATATTTCGCCACGGCCGTGCGCGTGTCGGAAGAGCGGCCGGTGCTCGTGGACCGCTTTCTCGAGGACGCGTTCGAGTGCGACGTAGACGCGATCGCCGACGGCCACCGCGTCGTGATCGGCGGCATCATGCAGCACATCGAGGACGCGGGCATTCATTCCGGTGATTCGGCGTGCGTGCTGCCGCCGTATCTCGTAGGCGAAGCGGACATGCAGGTGATGCGCGAGCAGACCGTGGCGTTGGCCAAGGCGCTTGGCGTGGTCGGATTGATGAACGTGCAGTACGCGATCAAGAACGGCGTCGTGTACGTGCTCGAGGTGAACCCGCGCGCCAGCCGCACCATACCGTTCGTGTCGAAGGCGATCGGTGTGCCGCTCGCGTCGCTCGCGGCGCGCGTAATGATCGGCGACACGCTCGATGACATTGGCTTCACGGAGGAGATCATTCCGCCGTTCGTGTCGGTAAAGGAGGCCGTGTTTCCGTTCAACAAGTTTCCCGGCACCGATCCGGTGCTCGGTCCGGAGATGCGTTCCACCGGCGAGTGCATGGGCATTTCCGATTCATTCGGGTCGGCGTTTGCCAAGGCGCAGCTCGCGGCATCGAACGGCCTGCCGCTCGAAGGCGTGGTGCTGATCACTGTGACCGATTCGGACAAGCCCACGGTCACGCCGATCGCGCGCCGCTTTCACGAGATGGGGTTCGAAGTGATGGCCACGGCCGGCACCGCGGCGTATCTGCGCGCCCGCGGCATTCCCGCCAAGCGCGTCTTCAAGGTGCACGAAGGCCGTCCGAACTGTCTCGACATGATCGTCAACCGCGATACGCAATTGCTCATCAACACCCCTATGGGAAAGCACGCCCAGCTCGACGACTATTTGTTGCGTCAGGCGGCAATCGTGCATCGCGTGTCGTACACCACGACGATGTCCGCGGCGAGCGCCGCCTGCGACGCCATCCTGTCACTACGCTCGCGTCCACCGCGGGTGAAGTCGCTCCAGGAGTGGCAGGCCGACATTTCGGCGGTGATCGCATGAGCCAGGAATTTGGCGCCGGCGTGTTCGTGCACGAGTCGGCCTACGTTGACGACGGCGCGCAGATCGGCGCCGGCACCAAGGTGTGGCATTTCTGCCACGTCATGCCGGGCGCAGTGATCGGGGAGCGATGCAGCCTGGGCCAGAACGTCGTGGTGATGAACGGCACGCGGATCGGCGACAACGCCAAGATCCAGAATAACGTGTCGATCTACGAGGGCGTGGAGCTCGAGGCCGACGTGTTCTGCGGTCCGTCAATGGTCTTCACCAACGTCATCAATCCGCGTAGCGCCGTGTCGCGCAAGAACGAGTATAAGAGAACGCTCGTCAAGCGCGGGTCGTCGATTGGCGCCAACGCCACGATCGTCTGCGGCGCGACGCTGGGCGAGTATTCGTTCGTCGGCGCCGGCGCCGTGGTTACCAAGGACGTGCTGCCGTTCGCGCTCATGGCCGGCGTGCCGGCGCGCCGCATCGGCTGGATGTGCCAGTGTGGCGAACGTCTTTCCGATAGCGGCGCCGGCACCTGCGCGGCGTGTGGCACCACCTACGAGCGGCGCGGCGACGGCATTGCGCGCGTCGAGCAGCCCTGATCTCCTCCTGACTCCGATTCCCATGACCGCACGGTCGTTTCGCGTTGGGCTCGTCGGCTGCGGCCGGATCAGCAAGAATCACTTCGACGCGTTGAGCAAGGTCGATGGGCTGACGGTCGCCGCGGTCTGCGACATTGACGCCGATCGCGCCCGCGCCGCCGGAAACGCTCAGGGCGTACCGGCCTTTACGTCGCTCGACGACATGCTGCGCGATGGAAATATCGACGTTGCTACAATTTGTACGCCGTCGGGCATCCACTCCGTGCAGGGCTCGGCCGCCGCGCGGGCGGGGAAGCACGTCGTCACTGAAAAGCCGATGTCATTGTCGCTCGCCCAGGCAGATGCGCTCGTGGCGGCCTGCGACGAGGCTGGGGTGCAACTGTTCGTCGTCAAGCAGAACCGACTCAATCCGCCGGTGCAACTGCTCAAGCGCGCAGTGGACAAGGGTCGGTTCGGCCGCATCTACATGGCCAATGTTACGGTCCGCTGGCAGCGCCCGCAGGACTACTACGACGCCGAGCCGTGGCGTGGCACCTGGGAGTTCGACGGCGGCGCGATCATGAATCAGGCGAGCCACTACGTGGACCTGATGCAGTGGCTCGTGGGCCCCGTGGAAAGCATCATGGCCAGGACCGCAACGCAGGCGCGAAAGATCGAGGCCGAAGATTCCGGTATCGGCATCCTGAAGTTCCGGTCTGGCGCCCTTGGCGTGATCGAGGTCAATGTGCTCACCTATCCGAAAAATCTCGAAGGGTCGATCACGATTCTCGGCGAAAAGGGATCGGTGAAGATCGGCGGCACCGCGGTGAACCGGGTGGAGCACTGGACGTTCGCCGACTACGACGATGACGACAAGCTGGTTGACGCGGCGAGCACGAATCCGCCTACCGTCTACGGGTTCGGGCACGAAGGCTACTATCGCAACGTCCTCGCGGTGCTGCGGGGCGAGGCCAAGCCGGAAACGGACGGACGGGCCGGCCGGAAATCGCTCGAGCTAATCCTCGGCATCTACGAATCGGCGAAAACCGGCTGCGAAGTGCCAATTCCGCTCCAAACGCGCTGAGCGAATTACCTTTCCTGTCGTACCGTTGTCATTCCGAGGCGCGTAGCGACGAGCGATTTACGGGACCATACGCGATCATTGCCGCGAGAGAAGATTCCTCGCTGCGCTCGGAATGACATTTCACCTTAGCTGCTCTCCACATGCCCGTCCCTCTGCTGGATCTGCGCGCGCAACACGCCACGATCCGCGATGAAGTCCTTCCGGCCCTGGTCGATCTCGTCGATTCGCAGCTCTTCATCCTCGGCGCGGCCGTGGAAAAGCTGGAGCGCGAAGTCGCCGAGTTGTCGCATGCGAAGTTCGCCATTGGCTGCGCCAACGGCACCGACGCCTTGCTCCTCGCGCTCCGTGCGCTCGACTGCGGCCGCGGCGACGAGGTGATCACCACGCCATTCACGTTCTTTGCTACGGCCGGCACAATCCACAACGTGGGCGCCACGCCGGTGTTCGTCGATATCGATCCGAAGACGTACAACATTCTGCCCGCCGCGGCCGCCGCGGCGCGCACGTCCAAGAGCAAGGCCGTGGTTCCGGTCGATCTGTTCGGGCAGATGTCGCCGCTCGAGGAGATCGCCTCGGCTCTCCGCGGCTTGCCGGTGATCGAGGATGCCGCGCAGTCCATCGGCGCCCGCCGCTCGATCGATGGCGAATGGCGCATGGCAGGTGAAGTACCGACCATTGGGACGTTCAGCTTTTTTCCGTCAAAGAACCTCGGCGGCTACGGCGACGGCGGCATGATGGTCACGCAGGACGAACAGATCGCGACGCGGCTGAAGCGGCTCCGCATGCATGGCGGTTCGCGGCAGTACTTCCATGACGAAGTGGGCTTCAACAGCCGCCTGGATGCGTTGCAAGCTGTGGTGCTCAGTGCCAAGCTGCCGCACCTCGCGGCGTGGAGCGCCAAGCGCCGTGCGAATGCCGCGTACTACGACGCCGCGTTTGCGGGACTGGCGGGAATCACGACGCCGTACGTCGATCCGGCGAACGAATCCATCTTCAATCAGTACACGATTCGCAGCGACCGGCGTGACGCCCTTCAGTCTTTCCTCAAGGAACGCCAGATCGGAAACTCGATCTACTATCCGCTGCCGTTGCACCTGCAGCCGTGTTTTAAGTATCTGGGTTACAAGGAAGGGGCGTGCCCGGAGTCCGAGCGCGCGGCAAAGGAAGTGTTGTCGCTGCCGGTTTTCCCGGAGCTCACGCAATCGCAGCTGGATGAAGTCATCGAAGGTGTGAGAGCGTTCCATGGCCGCTGACCGGTCGATGAAGCAGCAGTTGCAGGATCGCATTCAGGACCGGTCGGCAGTCATTGCCGTCATCGGCCTTGGGTACGTTGGGCTGCCGTTGGCCGTGGAGTTTGCCAAAGCGGGCTTTCACGTAATTGGCTACGATGTGAGCGAGCGCGTCGTCTCGCTGCTCATGGACGGCAAGTCGCATATCCAGGATGTGCCGGCGTCGGACATTGCGGCGCTCGTGGGGTCGGGGCATTTCGCCGCGACCACCGACGAGAAGCAGCTAGCGAGCGCCGACGCGATCTTGATCGCTGTGCCGACGCCGCTGAGCAAGACGCGCGATCCCGACATGAGCTACGTCATCTCGGCCGCCGAAGTGGCGACGCGACAGTCGCATGCCGGCATGCTCGTGATTCTCGAGAGCACGACCTATCCCGGCACGACGCGCGAGATCCTCGCGCCGGCGCTGGCGTCGCGCGGGTTTAAGGTGGGCAAGGACGTCTTCGTCGCCTTCAGCCCCGAGCGGGTCGATCCCGGCAATCCGGTCTATCACACCAAGAACACACCCAAGGTCGTGGGCGGCATCACGCCGGACTGCACCGAACTGGCAACGGCGCTCTACGCGAGTTGCATCGATCATCTCGTGCCGGTGTCGTCGCCCGAAGCGGCCGAGCTGGTCAAGCTGCTGGAGAACACCTTCCGCTCGGTGAATATCGGCATGGTCAACGAGATGGCGATTGTTTGCGATCGCCTGGGCGTGGACGTGTGGGAAGTGATCGAAGCCGCAGCCACGAAGCCGTTCGGCTTCATGAAGTTCACGCCCGGCCCAGGTATTGGCGGACACTGCATTCCGCTCGATCCGCACTATCTCGCCTGGAAGATGCGCACGCTGAATTACAAAACGCGCTTTATTGATCTGGCGAGTGAGATCAACAGTCAGATGCCGGCCTATGTCGTGGACAAGGTAAGCCACGCGCTGAACGGCGAGCGGAAGGCGGTGAACGGCAGCACGGTGCTCGTGCTCGGCGTGGCGTACAAGCGCGACATCGACGATGTGCGCGAGAGTCCGGCGCTGGACGTGATCCGGCTGCTCGCGGCGCTCGGGGCCACCGTGGAGTTCCACGATCCCTTCATTCCGTCCCTCCGCGAGGACGGCCAGCTGCACGAGGGCGTCGCGCTGACGGCGGCGTTGCTCGATCGTGTGGACGCGGTCGTGATTGTGACGGACCATACGGCGGTGGACTACCAGCTCGTCATGGACCATGCGGCGTTGATCGTGGACACCCGGAACGTGACCAAAAAGTTCCGCCCCTCCAAGGCGCGCGTCGTTTCGCTGTCCACGGCGCGCGGACCCGTCCTGCCGCCCGCGTAATCGGCCGCAGTTACACATCCAGAATGCAAATCACAGTTGTTGGAACGGGATACGTGGGCCTGGTTGTCGGGGCGTGTCTCGCCGAGACGGGGAATCAGGTCGTGGGCGCGGACGTGGACGTCGCCAAGATCGAAGGCCTCTCGCGGAACGTGCTGCCGATCTACGAGCCGGGCCTTGACGATCTCGTCGAGCGCAATCAGTCGGGCGGCCGGCTGACGTTCACCACCGACGTCGCTGCCGCCGTGGCGAGCGCCGACGTCGTGTTCATTGCCGTGGGCACGCCGCCCGATGAGGACGGCTCCGCGGATCTGCGGCACGTGCTCGCTGTGGCTGAGATCATTGGCAGGCACGCCGGGCGCGAAATCGTGGTCGTGACGAAATCCACGGTGCCCGTGGGCACGGCCGCCAAGGTCACGGCCTGTTTGGCCAAGCACGCGCGGTTTCCCTTTCATGTCGTGAGCAATCCGGAGTTCCTCAAGGAAGGGGCCGCGGTTGACGACTTCATGAAACCCGATCGCGTCGTGCTCGGTGCGGAAACGGACCATTCGAGAAGTGTGATGGCCGAACTGTACGCGCCGTTCGTCCGTACGGGGAAGCCGATCATCTTCATGGACATCGCGTCGGCGGAGCTGACCAAGTACGCGGCGAACGCGATGTTGGCGACGCGCATCAGCTTCATGAACGAGATCGCCACGCTGTGCGAGCGCGTCGGCGCGAACGTCGATCATGTGCGGAAGGGCATTGGATCGGACGACCGCATCGGATCGGCGTTTCTGTTTCCCGGGCCGGGGTACGGCGGTTCGTGCTTCCCAAAGGATGTGAAGGCCTTGGCGAAGACGGCGCGCGACAAGGGCGCCGGCTTGCGAATTCTCGAAGCCGTGGAAGCGGTGAACGACGACCAGAAGCATCGCCTGATGGAAAAGCTCACCTCGGCCCTCGGCGCCGAGCTTTCGGGGGCGCGCATTGCGGTGTGGGGGCTGGCGTTCAAGCCGAACACCGATGACATGCGCGAAGCGCCCGCGTTGACGCTGATCGAGGCGCTGCTGGCGGCGGGCGCGAGTGTGATGGTGCACGATCCGGTCGCGATGGACGAAGCGAAGCGCCGGCTGGGCGATACCGTGCGGTACGCCGCGTCCAGCTACGACGCGCTCGTCGATGCGGACGCCCTCGTCGTCGTCACCGACTGGAACGAATACCGGCATCCGGATTTTGCCCGCATCAAGGAGACGCTGCGCCGGCCCGTGGTGATCGACGGCCGCAACCTGTATGCGCTCGACCGCATGGCCGATCTGGGCTTCACGTATTACTCCATTGGCCGCCGAACGATTTCGTGAAACGCTCATGAGAGTTCTCATCACCGGCGCCGCCGGCTTTCTTGGCTCGCATCTCTGCGATCGGTTCCTGCGCGACGGGCACGAGGTGGTGGGGCTCGACAACTTCATCACCGGCAGCCCGGACAACATCGCGCACCTAAACGCCACGCCGGCGTTCGCGTTCGTGCGGCACGACATCTCCGCGCCCACGGCGGGCGTGGCCGGTCTCGCCGGTCCGTTCGACGGCGTGCTGCACTTTGCGTCACCGGCCAGCCCGGTGGATTACCTCGAGATTCCCGTCGAGACGCTCAAGGTCGGCTCGCTGGGCACGCTGAACGCGCTCGATGTGGCCCGCGAACACGGCGCGCGCTTCTTCATGGCGTCCACCTCCGAGGTCTACGGCGATCCGCTCGTCCATCCGCAGCCGGAGAGCTATTGGGGCAACGTCAACCCCAATGGGCCGCGCAGCGTCTACGACGAGGCCAAGCGGTTTTCCGAAGCGGCGACCATGGCGTACCATCGCACCCACGGCTTGGACACGCGGATCGTTCGCATCTTCAACACCTACGGGCCCCGCATGCGGCCGCACGACGGCCGGGTGGTCACGAACTTCATCGTCCAGGCGCTCAACGGCGAGCCGCTATCCATCTATGGCGACGGCAGCCAGACGCGCAGCTTTTGCTACGTAGACGACGAGATCGAAGGCATCTACCGACTCTTTTTGCATGGCGACGCGCAGCCCATGAATATCGGCAATCCCGACGAGTACACGGTGCTCCAGCTGGCCGAGATCGTACTCGAGCTCACGGGATCGGCGTCAACCATCGCTCGGCAGCCGCTGCCGGTGGATGATCCCAAAGTCCGGAAGCCCGACATCTCCCGCGCCCGCGAGCTGTTGGACTGGGAGCCGCACGTGCCCGTCCGCGAAGGCGTTGAGCGAACCATCGAATATTTTCGGGCGCTCGCATCCTCCGGCCGCCTCGGCGCCCGCATGGCAACCCGCACTCTCGGCTCGGCGCCGCCCGGGGTCGCTCTCTGAATGGTTTTCTTGTGGGTGCCAGCTCTGCCGTTCGAGCTCAGGTGGTTATCTTTCCCGACTTGAAATCGAACCCCTGCCATTGTCCCGGGTAGAAGCCCCGATATGCATCGAAATCCCTGGAGACTCGCTGCGGCGCTGTCCGTTGTAGCTGCCGCCGCGTGCCGGCCGGAATTCCAACTCAAGAATCTGACGACCAACGAGGCCCTCTACACTGCCTCGTTCGCCGAATATCAGCACCACCACTGGGATAACTCGATCGCCGGCTTCGAAAAGCTGACGTCCGATCTGCCGGCGCGCGATTCGCTGCTGCCGCGGTCCTATTGGTACCTGGCTGAATCGCACCGGCAAAACGGCGAGAACCTGCTGGCGGCCCAGAGCTTTAGCCGGCTGGTCGAATCGTTCCCTGACGACACCCTGGCAGACGACGCCGCGCTGGGCGCCGCTCAGTCGTACAAGCGGATGTGGCGCAAGCCGGAGCTCGACGCCACCTACGGCGAACAGGCGCTGGCGTCCTACAATACGCTCATCGGCTTGTACGGCACCACGTCGCCGCTCCTGCCGCAGGCGCAAAAGGACATCGCCGAGCTGGAAAACTGGTTCGCGATCAAGGACTTTGACGCCGGTATGTATTACTTCCGGCGCAAGGCGTTCGACTCGGCCATCCTGTACTTCAAGGACGTGCTGACCAAGTACGCGAACACCGATCAGGCGCACGAGACCGGCATTCGGCTCGTGGAGGCGTACAAAGAGATTCGTTACCGCGATGACGCCTCCGATCTGTGCGCCCAGCTGAACCAGCGCTATCCAAACGACCGGAAAGTGCGGGACGTCTGCACAGGCGTCGCGCCGCCCGCGGCCAAGCCCGACTCCGCGCCGCCGCCGCCGGCAAAGCCGCCGGCGTTCTGATCAATGCGGATCGGGCTCCTCGGGGGGAGCTTCGATCCCCCCCATAACGGGCATTTGCTGGCTGCAGGCGACGTGTACGACGCCCTGGAGCTGGACCGCGTCGTCTTTATTCCGGCGGCGGTGCAACCCCTGAAGGCGGGCCAGGCCGGCGCCACGGCAGAGCAGCGATTGATGATGGTTCGCGGCCTCGTGGGGCACGACCCTCGCTTCGAGGTCAGCGCCATAGAAATTGAGCGGGGCGGGTTATCTTACACGGTTGACACCTTGACGACGCTGGCCGTGGCATGGCCCGCGTCAGAGCTGTTCTGGCTCGTGGGTGCGGACGTGCCGCAGTCGTTTCCAAAATGGCGGGAGCCGGATCGAATCGTGGAGCTCGCCACCGTCGTAGTCATGGAACGCACCGGAGAGTCGCCCGATCTGTCGGTCATGCCCGGGCGGCCACTCGCGCTGCGGACGCGCCGAATCGACATCTCGTCGACGGAGATCCGCCGGCGCGTGCAGGCAGGGAAGTCGATACGGGGATTCGTGCCGGATGCCGTCGCAGAGTACATCGCGGCGGAACGGCTGTACCGATAGGGGATAGCATGTTCAAGCGAGTCATCAGAGCGGTCATCGGAAACCGGCACGATCGCGAACGGAAAAAGATCCAGCCCATCGTGGACGAGATCAACGTCCACTACGAGCGGCTCAAGAATGTGCCGGAGGAGGAGCTGCGGTCGCAAACCGCCAAGTTCCGCGAGATTCTTCGGCAGCGCACCGCTGAGTTGGAGGCGCGCGTCACGGAGCTCAAGGACGCGAAGCACGCGGCCAGCGATGCCGTAGAGCGCGATCGTTTCGACTCAGAGCTGAGTGGCGCCGACGGTCGCGGCGGCGCGGAAGCCGCGCTGCGCGCCGAGATCGCTGAGGTGCTGGACGAGATTCTCCCCGAGGCGTTCGCCACCGTGCGCGAGGCGGCTCGCCGACTGTGCGGCACGGTCGCGATGGTCACCGGTCGCGAGATGCCGTGGGACATGGTCCACTACGACGTCCAGCTCATGGGCGGCATCCAGCTGCACTTCGGAAAGATCGCAGAAATGGCGACCGGCGAAGGCAAGACGCTCGTCGCCACGCTACCGCTCTACCTGAACGCGCTGCCGGGCAAGGGCGCTCACCTTGTAACGGTGAATTCCTACCTCGCTCGCCGCGATTCGCAGTGGATGGGGCACGTGTACTCGTACCTCGGCCTCGTGGTGGGCTGTCTCGACGATACGGAGCCCGGCACGTTCGAGCGCCGCGCCGCGTATCTCTCGGACATCACCTACGGCACGAATAACGAGTTCGGCTTCGACTATCTGCGCGACAACATGGTGACGTCGCTCGACCAGCGCGTCCAGCGGCCGCACGCCTACGCCATCGTAGACGAAGTGGACTCCGTGCTCGTGGACGAAGCCCGTACGCCGTTGATCATCTCGGGCCCCGTCGGCAACGACAACGACGGCAGGTATTTCGAGCACAACGCTGCCGTGGCGCGCCTGGTGCGCCGGCAAACGGAGCTCGTCAACGCGCTCGTGGGTGACGCAGAGCGCGATCTGGAAACTGGTAACTCGCACGAAGCGGCGCTCAAGTTGTATCAGGCGCAGCTCGGCAATCCCAAGAGTCGCCGGCTCATGAAGGTGCTGCAGGAGCAGGGCAACAAGCACCTCGTGCAGAAAATGGAGCTCGAGCACATCTCGGACAAGCGGCTGCCCGCCGCCAAGCAGGCCTATCGCAATCTGGAAGACGATCTGCTGTTCGTGCTCGACGAAAAGGGCCACTCAGTGCATCTCACCGATCAGGGCGTCGAGTTCATGTCGCCGCAGGACACTGAAGCGTTCATCCTGCCCGATCTGTCGCAGGAAGTGCATCGCATCGACCACGATCACGACATGACGCCGGAGGAGCGCCTCGCGGCGCGCCGGCAGATCGAGATCGACTACGCGTCGAAGGCCGAACGGCTCAACATCGTGCACCAACTGCTGCGCGCGCACGGGCTGTATGAGAAAGATGTGAATTACGTCGTGCAGGAAGGCGAAGTGCTGATCGTCGATGAGAATACGGGTCGTACGATGCCCGGGCGCCGGTGGTCGGAGGGTCTGCATCAGGCGGTCGAGGCCAAGGAAGGCGTGAGCGTCAAAGGCGAGACGCAGACCATGGCCACGATCACGATTCAGAACTATTTCCGCATGTACGACAAGCTGGCCGGCATGACCGGCACCGCGGAAACGGAGGAGACGGAGTTCTTCGAGATCTACGGACTAGAGGTCGCCGTCATTCCGACCAACCGTCCGATCGTGCGTGAGGACCGGCAGGATCTCGTCTTCAAGACGCGGCGCGAGAAGTACAACGCCATTGTCGAGGAAACGCGCCGCCTGCACGACCTGGGCTATCCCGTGCTCGTTGGTACCACGAGCGTGGACGCGTCGGAAACGCTGGCCAAGATGTTCAGCCGCGCCGGCATCCAGCACAACGTCCTCAACGCCAAGTATCACCAGCGCGAGGCGGAAATCGTCGCCGGCGCCGGTCAGCCGAGCGCCGTGACGATTGCCACGAACATGGCCGGCCGCGGAACGGACATCAAACTCGGCGCCGGCGTCACGGATCCTAAGGCGTCCAAGGTGAAGGATCCGGAAGGCAAGGAGATCAACGTCATGGAGATCGGCGGATTGCACATCGTCGGCTCCGAACGGCACGAGTCGCGGCGCATCGATCGGCAGCTGCGCGGCCGCGCGGGACGTCAGGGCGATCCGGGATCGTCGCAGTTCTTCCTCTGTCTCGAGGATGACCTCATGCGGCTTTTCGGGTCGGAGCGCATCGCGTCCTTGATGGATCGGCTCGGCGCGCAAGAGGGCGAGGTTCTTACGCATTCTCTCATCACGCGGTCGATCGAAGGCGCGCAGAAGCGCGTCGAGCTGCAGAACTTCCAGGCACGTAAGCGGCTGCTCGACTACGACGACGTGATGAACCAGCAGCGCGAGGTGATCTACTCGTTGCGCAGCTTTGCGCTGGAAGGCGGGGAGGAGCTCAAGGGCGAATCGCTGAAGATGATCGACAAGGCGATGACGCACCGCATTGAGACGTTCCTCGCCGAGTACGACGAAGCGATCCAATGGGACTTCGATTTACTGCAGCAAGATTTATTGATGCATTATTTGCTGCAGGTGCCGGAGTACGCGAACCACGATCTCCGGCCGGTGGATGAGGCGACGGCGGCACGCGTGGCGGTGGAGGCGGCCAAGAAGTCGTTCTGGGCCAAGCTCGAGAGCCTTGACGCGGTGCACGACGAAGCGGGTGCGCCGTACGGCGGTCGCCTGTTGTCGCTTGTCATGCTCAACGTGCTCGACGAAAAGTGGAAGGATCACCTCTACGATCTCGACCAGCTTCGCAACTCGATCCACTATCGGTCGTGGGGCCAGTCCGATCCGCTCATCGAGTACAAGCAGGAAGCGTACAAGATGTTCGTCGATCTCATGAACGACATCTACAACACGTTCACCGAGCGGTTCCTCAAGGTGCAGTTGATCCTCGAACCACCGCAGCCGCCGGAAATGCCGGTGCTCGTGGAACGCGCGACCAAGCGCTACAACGCGCTGGGAATCCTCGAGGACATTCCGTCCGAGGCGGCGTCGGTCGCGGATGGCGTTGATGCCACGCTGGATCTTGGCCCAGCCGAGACACCGGCGAACAAGCCGATTGCCGCGCGGAAGGATCCAACGATCGTCGGCGCGGGGCGCGTGCGCTCATTCGGCAACCAACCGCCCGCTGACATCGATTGGTCCACGGTCGGCCGTAATGATCCGTGCCCGTGTGGGTCCGGGAAGAAGTTTAAGAAGTGTCATGGGGTGAATTCCTGACGGTAGTGCGGTGGAACGGTGGAACGGTGGAACGGTGGAACGGTGGAACGGTGGAACGCAGACCTCGGGCTGTCATCCTGAGCGAAGCGAAGGATCTAGCCGGACGATACGAGATTCCTCTGTCGCTTCGCTCCCTCGGAATGACAGGCTGTTTTCGTTCCACCGTTCCACCGTTCCACCGCAATGTTTCGATGACGCTCCCAGCCCGCTCCGGGTGCATGATGTTCCGATCCCTTCTCGGAGCACGCGCATGTCTGGCCTGGAGCCCGCAAAGACGTTAACTATTCGAGAGTTGCCGCGGTCGGAACGGCCGCGGGAGCGGCTGCTCGACCTCGGTGCCTCGTCGCTCAGCAGCGCCGAGCTGCTCGCCATCCTGTTGGGTTCCGGTGGCGCCGGCCGGTCGGCGCTCCAGATCGGCCAGTCTGTGCTCGTCGAGGCCGGCGGGGCGCTGCGCTGGATCGCTCGGCAACCGGTGGCCGCACTGACGTCGGTGTCGGGGGTAGGATTTGCTCGGGCCGTCACGATTCATGCGTCGCTGGAGCTTGGGCGGCGCATGGCGGCGGAGGGCAGAGAGGACGGTGCGCCGGTTCGGTCGCCGCGAGACGTGGTCGCCTATTTCGGGCCGCGCATGGAAGACCTCCCGGTCGAAGAGTTCCACGTTGCCGTGCTCGACGCGCAGCATCGAATGGAGCGAGATATCACGGTGACACGCGGCATTCTGAATTCGTCACTCGTACATCCGCGCGAGGTGTTTCGCGAGGCCATCGCCGAGCGTGCGGCGGCGGTGATTCTCGTCCATAATCACCCGAGCGGCGATCCATCGCCGTCCGCGGACGATCGCATGGTGACGGAACAGCTCGTAGCGGCAGGGCGGTTGCTCGACATCCCGGTGCACGATCACGTGATCATCGGGCGGGGACGGTACACGAGTTTCGCGGAGGCAGGTCTCTTGTGACGGCGTCGGCAGCGGGGGTTGGGGCGACAGGAATAGGCACCCGGGAATTGTTTCCCGGGTGGAACGAGGACGAGCTGCCGTTGCACGAAAAGCTCGACCGGGAATTTCTCCTGCGCGCCTACCGCTTCAGCGAGGCGGCGCACCGCGGCCAGCTGCGCAACTCGGGCGATCCGTACATCACGCACTCCGTGGAAGTCGCCAAGATCCTGGCCGACCTCCAGCTCGATTCCACCACCGTCGCCAGCGGCCTGTTACACGACGTCATCGAAGACACGACGTTCACCCTCGCCGACGTCGAGGCGGAGTTCGGCCCCGAAGTCGCGGCAATCGTTGACGGCCTCACCAAGATCGCCAAGCTGCCCACCGGCGGCTCGAGCCAGGAACGGCAGGTCGAGAGCTACCGCAAGATGCTGCTCTCCATCGCCAAGGACGCGCGCGTCATCATTGTCAAGCTCGCCGACCGTCTGCACAACATGCGGACGCTCGACTGGCTGCCGCCGGACCGCCGCCAGCGTATTGCCCAGGAGACGCGCGACCTCTACGCGCCGCTCGCCCACCGCTTTGGTATGGCCAAGCTGCGGTGGGAGCTTGAGGATCTTTCATTTAAACATCTCGAACCAGACGAATATAAAGCGCTGGCCCGCCAGGTGGCGCAGAAGCGCGGGGAGCGTGAAGCGCTCGTCACGCAAATGGCCGAGCCGCTCGTGACCCGCCTCAACGAGGCCGGCATCCAGAACGTCGACGTCATGGGGCGGCCCAAGCACCTCTGGTCGATCTACAAGAAGATGAAGCAGCGCGAGAAGCCGTATGAGGAGATCTACGACCTCCTCGCCATTCGCGTGCTCGTCAACTCGGTGCCCGACTGCTACCACGCACTCGGCGTGATCCACGACGGCTGGACGCCGGTGCAGGAGCGGATCAAGGATTACATCGCGCAGCCCAAGTCCAACGGCTACCAGTCGCTGCACACCACGGTGTTCGGGCCGGGCCGGCAGTTGTACGAGGTCCAGATTCGCACGCGCGAAATGCATCGCACGGCGGACTTCGGCATCGCCGCGCACTGGCGATACAAGGAGGACGCGAAGAGCGACGAACTCGATCGCCATCTATCGTGGTTCCGGCAGGTGCTCGAGCTGCAGATGGACGCCAACTCACCGGACGAGTTCCTCGAGTTCCTCAAGCTCGATCTCTACGCCGACGAGATTTTCGTTTTCACGCCCACGGGCGACGTCATCCAGCTGCCCAAGGGCGCGACGCCGCTCGACTTCGCGTTCGCCGTGCACACCGAAATCGGCCAGCACTGCGCCGGTGCGCGCGTCAACGGGCGTATCGCGCCGCTGTCACGCGCGCTCCGCAACTCGGAGACGGTGGAGATCATCACCTCCACCACCGCTCGGCCGACGCGCGACTGGTTGGCGCACGTGCGCACCGGTCGCGCGCGCCACAAAATTCGCCAGGTGCTCAAGCGTGAGTCGGAGACGTCGGCCGAAAAGCTCGGGCAGGAGATGCTCGAGCGCGAGACCAAGCGCCGTCGCCTCGCCAAGGCCACCGCCGACCAACTCGACACCGCCGCGCTGGCCATGGGTCTCACCGACGCCACGCATCTGCTCGCGTCCATCGGGCAGGGCGACGTCAACGTCACGCTCGCGCTCAAGCACCTGTATCCGGAGCTCGAAGAAGGCGCCGCGCCCAAGCCGACCGTCTTCGAGCGACTCGTCGACCGCATGCGCGGCAGCAACAACACCAAGGGCGTCCGCATTCAGGGCGTCGATGGGTTGATGGTGCGCTACGCGCAGTGTTGCCAACCGGTGCCGGGCGATCCGGTGGTCGGCTACGTGACGCGCGGCCGCGGCGTGAGCATTCACCGCGCCGATTGTCCCAACCTGCTACTCCTCGCGCACGAGCCGGAGCGCCGCCTGGACATCGATTGGCAGGAAGCGCAGGGCGAGCGATTCGTCGTACGGCTGGCGCTCGACGGAAACGATCGGCGCGGACTCTATGCCGACATCGCGGCGGCCGTGAGCTCGACGGGCACGGACATCAAGAGCATGGACCTCCGCAGCACCGACGGGCGCACCAGCGGATCGATTCTCGTCGAGGTGGAAAATCTCGCGCACCTCGAGAAGATCATTCGCGCCACGCGGCGGATCAAAGGCATTTCGGACGTGTCGCGTCGGGAGCGGCTCACCGCGGATACGTGAGCCGTCGGTACTGCGGTCACTGCGCCGGCGCCTGTCCCGTCTCCCGCTCGACCAGATCCGACAACCAATGCGCGTTGGCATCGCTCACCGGCACGAACCAGAGCCGCACTCCGGTGACGTGAATCGATGCGCCGGGCAGCAGCGAAAACGTTGACCAACCCAACCGTACGCTCTTGCCGCGCAGCGCGACAATCGGGAATCGTGCCGTCGTTGTGTATGGGTCGAGCGACACGGGTTTCTGGCGCAACGCGCCTTGCTCGAGCACCAGATAGCGCGGCATCGCGCCGACCACCGGAAGCACATGGAGGGGGTTGTTCACGGTGTAGGTGAGCTCCGCCTGCAGGAGCACCACACTGCCGTCTGCGCCCGGCGCGGCCGGAAGGTCCACCGACGCCGTGCCTGGCGCCAGCGTCGCCGACCACACCTGCTGCGGCCCCGGACCTGGCACCGCGTTCCGTTTCCAGAACAGCGACCACGGCGTGCCGCCAATGAGCGTGTAGTTCTGGAGCAATGCCGCATAGAAATCCCAACTCGTGCCTTCGATCCAGGGCTCGTATTGGGTATACGTCGGTTTTACCGTTTGCACGAGTTGCGGACGGAGCCGCTCAAAGTCCGATACGTACTTCGCGCGCCCCGCCGGCCCGAGTGCATGGATGATGTAATCGAAGGACGGGTGAAATAGACCGTTCCGCGCTTCGAGCAAGCCCGCGTAGGTGGACCACAGCGTCGGTGGAGAACCGTCCGGATTCCGGTTCGCGTCGAACAGCGCCTGACCGCTCTCCAGCGTCGCGGGCCAGATGCCGGCGTAGACGGCGCCCTCCCCATGAATGACGTGATCCTTCACGACGTGCGGAATCGTCACGAAGATCGTGACGAACACCGACGGCACCACCGCGATCATGATCAACACCGTCGCAACCGCCACCGACGCGACCGAGCGGCTCACGCCAAGCACGAGCCGCCGCCCGAGGCGAGCGTCCCACGCCGGCAACGTGCGGTCGAGGCGCACAGCGGCAAGCAACAGCAGCACGCGCAACAGCGGTTGTACATATGCGTTTACATATGTGCCGAGCAGCGACGCGCACGAGATCAGTCCGTACAGCGCGAGCACTGCGAACGCGAACCGTTCGCGGTCATCCGACGCATCCGGCCGCGTGGACAGATCACGCAACGTCAGCGCAACCGCGCCAATACCGAGCAGCAACGTGATCGGAATGCGCGGGATCACGGTGAGCATTTGGGGCACGGCGCCCCAACTCGACAAAAACAGGTTCGGCGGCGAGCCGAAATACCAATACTGGTCGAGCGGCACGAGCCGGAAGTTGTAGGCAAGCGCGCCACGCATCCCGCCCACGCCGCCGAGCGCCGTCAACGTCGCGATGAGCGTGACGATGCCAATCGCGAGCATCGCGCCGCAGTCGATCGCGTGCGAGGCGCGCCGCTCGCTCTTCCACGCGACCACCGCCGTGGCGAGCACCAGCGCCATCGCCGCGGCCAATCCCTGTTCCGTTCCCATTACCAGCGCTGCGCCAAGTGCGCCGCCGCCGAGCGCAACTCGCCACGAGCGACGCACGGGCAGGCAGAGTACCACCGGCAGCAGCGTCGGGATCGTGGACCGGATGCCGAGCAAGCTGTTGACCGCCACGAGCAACGACGTGAGTCGCAACCCGATCGACGCCGCCATCACGATCGTGCTCCACGCCAACGCTCGCGTCCAATCGCGGATGACGGAGCGCAGGAAAACCAGAACAGTGAGCGGGTAGATCACGGCCGACATCAACTCGCGCGTGACTTCCGACGCGATGAACGTTCCGCCGAACAGTCGGAAGGGGAGATAGTGCAGGTATGGAATCCCCATTCCGTGAAAGAACTGAAAATCCACGCCGGCTCGCTGGCCGGCCCAGATTCGGCGCAGGGAGTTGTAGAGTTGAAACGGTCCGTCAATCGGAGGACCGAGGAAATGCAGCGCGGTCTCGAGCCCCACCACGACCATCAACAGGACGAGAAAGCCGAACGCCAATCCCCATCCGATCGCGGCGCGACGTGTGCCGCGCGGCGGATGAGTACCGAAAGAGGCGGATTGCACGGCGATCAGCGGCGAAGCTTCGGCATCCATGTCGCGGGGGGGCGGGAACGTCGGAAGGGTGGCGCCGAGCCGTCGTTGACCCGAACAAACGCCGATTGGGGTGTTATATTACGAGCTATGCCGCGCGCCGAATTCGATCTCCAAGCTCCTTTTCAGCCCGCGGGCGATCAGCCCAAGGCGATCGCCGAACTCTCGGCTGGCCTCACTCGCGGCGACCGCTTTCAGACATTGCTCGGCGTGACTGGGTCGGGCAAGACAATGACGCTTGCCAACGTCATCAAGCATCACGGCCGCCCAACGCTGGTGTTGTCGCACAACAAGACGCTCGCCGCGCAGCTCTATGGAGAGCTCAAGAGCTTCTTTCCGCACAACGCCGTCGAGTACTTCATCTCGTACTACGACTACTACCAGCCGGAAGCGTACGTCCCCACGACCGACACATACATCGAAAAGGATGCGTCGATCAACGAGGATATCGACCGCCTGCGGCTGCGCGCCACGTCCAGCCTCATGGAGCGCGAGGACGTCGTCATCGTCGCCACGGTGTCGGCAATCTATGGGTTAGGTGACCCTGTTTCCTATAGAGAGCAGATGGTCACGCTCACCACGGGCCAGAAAACCGATCGCGACGAGATCCTGCGCTCGCTGGTCCGCATTCAGTACAGCCGCAACGACGCATCGTTTGAGCGCGGGACTTTTCGCGTCCGCGGCGACACGGTCGAGATCTATCCGGCGTACGAGGAGCAGGGGGTTCGCGTGGAGATGTGGGGGAGCGAGATCGAGCGCATCTCCAAGATCAACGTCCTCACCGGCGAGACGATCGCCAACCTCGAGCGCGCGGCCATCTACCCGGCCAAGCATTTCGTCACCCAGCGCCCGACGCTCGAACGCGCGGTCAAGCTCATTCGCAATGAATTGACCGAGCGACTCGGCGAGCTGCGCACGGCGGGCAAACTGCTGGAAGCGCAGCGGCTCGAGTCGCGCACCAACTTCGACGTCGAGATGATGCTGGAGATCGGCACCTGCGCCGGCATCGAGAACTACTCGCGTTTTCTCGCCGGCCGCGAAGCGGGCGAACGGCCAGCCTGTCTGTTCGACTACTTCCCTGACGATTTCCTCGTCGTGGTTGATGAGTCGCACGTCACGCTGCCGCAGATCGGCGGCATGTTCAACGGCGACCGGGCGCGCAAGCTCACGCTCGTCGAATATGGCTTCCGTCTCCCGAGTGCGCTCGACAACCGGCCGCTGATGTTCGACGAATTCCTCGCCCTCACGCCGCGGGCGATGTTCGCGTCGGCCACTCCGTCGGATCTCGAACTGCGGCTGTCGGAAGGCGTGGTGGTGGAGCAGATCATTCGGCCCACGTTCCTCGTCGATCCGGAAATCGAGATTCGCCCGGTGCGCGGCCAGGTGGACGATCTGCTCAACGAGATCCGAATTCGCGAGCGGAAGGGGGAGCGCGTGCTCGTCACGACGCTCACCAAGCGGATGTCCGAAGATCTCACGGACTATCTGCAGCAGGTGGGCGTGCGCGTGCGCTACATGCACTCCGACATCGACGCCATCGAACGCATGGAAATCATCCGCGGCCTCCGCCTCGGCGAGTTCGACGTGCTCGTGGGCATCAACCTGCTGCGCGAAGGGCTCGACTTGCCCGAAGTCTCCCTCGTGGCGATCCTCGACGCCGACCAGGAAGGCTTTCTGCGCAGCGACCGGTCGTTGATCCAGACGGTGGGTCGCGCGGCGCGGCACGTTCACGGTCGCGCCATCTTTTACGCTGATCGCGTCACCGGCTCGATGGCCCGCTGTATCGACGAGACGACGCGCCGCCGCGTGATCCAGACGGCGTACAACGTGGAGCACGGCGTCACGCCGATGACGGTGAGCAAGAGCATCGATGAGGTCCGGTTCAGCACCCGGGTGGCCGACGCGCGTGGCGAAGAGGAAGGCGGCAAAAAGAAAAAGGTGGCGGAACCCGCTCGTGGCTACGCGATCATGGAGACGGAATCCTTGGAAAAGATGCTCGAGGAGCAAATGCGAAATGCAGCGACGGCGATGGATTTCGAACTGGCCGCCCAGCTGCGCGATCAGCTGTTCGAGGTGCGGGCGCGAAAGAGCAAGAGTCCCGCGGCCAAGGTGGGTTCGGGTGCATCGCGCGGCGGGCGATAGTGGCCCACGATCCCATCGTCCCGCAACTCGCTGGGCACGGCCACCTCGCCTGCACCCTAGCCGAGCTCACGTCATGGGGCGAGCGGTTTGGGCATGTCGCCCGGGCCCCGCTCCTCGTCACGATCAGCGGCGAGCTTGGGGCGGGCAAGACGACGCTCGTGCAATCGATCTGCCGCGGCTATGGCGTCGCGGAAGAGGTCACGAGCCCCACGTACGCGCTCATCCATCGCTACACGTCGCCAAAGTCGCCGGTGTACCACCTCGACCTCTATCGCCTCGCCAGCCCGGACGAGCTCACGAACCTCGGCTGGGATGAGTTGCTCGCTGAAGACGCGCTGATTCTCATCGAGTGGCCCGAGCGGGCCGGCGAGCGGCTGCCGCGCGATCACGCGCCGATCAGCCTCCAGCACCTGCCCGGCGATCCGTCGCGCCGCGTGCTCTACGCCGGCGGTCATCAGTGATCACCCTGGCGATCGACGCGTCCACCTACGAGGGCGACGTGGCAGTCTTGCGCGGCGGCCAGGTGCTAGCCGAGTTGAGCGTGGCGATGAAGGGTGCCGACGAGGAGCGTTTGATGCCCGCAGTTGCCGCGGTGCTCGAGAGCGCCGGCATCAGCGCGAAGGAATTGGGACGCGTCGTCTGCGGCGCGGGCCCGGGCAGCTTCACCAGTCTTCGGATTGCCGGCGCAATCGCCAAGGGCATCGCGACGGGCGCTGGATGTCCGCTCTATGCCGTGCCATCCATGGCGTTGATCCTTGGCGGGGCTGAGCTTGGCGAGGGCCGGTACCTCGTTGCCGTGGACGCGCTGCGCCACGAATCGTACGTCGGCCTGTTCGACATCGAGGCAGACGGGGAGATCAGGGAAACGGAGCGCGCGCGTCTCGTCGCGACAAGTTCGCTCCACGCCGTGGCTGAGGAATACGGCGCGCAGATAGTGAGTCCATCGCCGCTACCAGGGGCGATTCATGCCAGGCCGCGCGCCCGCGCCGTTTTGCACTTCGAACGCGCGCTTGCCGAGCGTGGCGAGGTGGAGCTAGCCGGTTGGGAACCGGCGTACGGCCGACTGGCCGAAGCGCAGGTGCGCTGGGAGACGGCGCACGGCCGGCCGCTGCCAATCGGATGAGCGTGTCGGTGGCGCCGGCGGTGGAAGCCGATCTCGAGGGCGTGGTGGCGATCGAGCGAGCGGCGTTCAGCGACCCCTGGTCGGCGGATTCGTTCAGCGATGCGCTGGTGCATCCGGCCATGTACTTCGCCTGCGCACGGAGTGACGACCATCTCGTGGCGGGTTATGTTGTGGCCTGGTTTGTCGCGGATGAGGGCGAGATTGCCAACCTCGCGGTGGACCCGGCTGGGTGGGGCAAGGGAGTGGGGAAGGCGCTGCTCGACGCGGCGCTCGCGGAAGGCGCGCGGCGCGGGGCGGAGACGGTGTACCTGGAGGTGCGGGACTCCAACGCGCGTGCGCGGCGGCTGTATGAGTCGCGCGGGTTCGAGGAGGTGGGACGGCGGCGCGGCTACTACCGGCATCCGGACGAGGACGCCATTGTGCTACGGCGTAAGCAGTAAGCCGCCGAGATGTAAAGTGAGTTGTGAAGTAGGCAACAGAACTCGTTGGTGTGCGGGAATTTGCTTGCACAACAACACGGACTGGATCATACAGTGTGCGACGAGACCCTAACTCTCTCGCCAGGAGGAAACAGTGAGCCGTAGCTTGAACAAAGTGACCTTGATCGGAAACCTCGGTAACGATCCCGAAGTGCGTTCGACCACGGGTGGCAATCGCGTCGCCACCTTTTCGCTCGCCACAAGCCGGTCGTGGAACGACCAGTCGGGTGCGAAGCAGGAAAAGACCGAATGGCACCGGTGCGTGGTGTGGAACACCAAGGGCTCCACGCTCGCCGACATCGTCGAGAAGTACGTCAAGAAGGGCGACAAGCTCTACGTCGAAGGGCGCATCGAGTATCGCCAGTGGCAGGACAAGGACAATCAGACGCGCTATAGCACCGAGATCAATGTTCGCGAGATGATCATGCTCGGGAGCGGAAAGGCCGGAGGTGGCGGTGGCGGCGACTTCGAGGGCGACAGCGCACCACGTCGCGCTCCGTCCTCGGCTCCTAAGGCCAAGGCGGGGTCGGCGGGCGGCGAGGACTTCGAGGATTTCCCGGGCGCACTGGCCGACGGCGACGACGACCTGCCGTTCTAGTCCGCCGCACGCGTCATCCTGAACGTCACGTGTCACCCCGAACGTGACGTGTCATCCTGAGCGAAGCGAAGGATCTTCCCTCCGCCGGCTTATAATCGGCGCGAGAGAAGATCCCTCACTCACTCCGTTCGCTCGGGATGACAATGCGTGACGCACATCACGAAACGCTCACGCGTCCGTCGCTTCACGTTTCCTCTCGACGCTCCGAATCGTCCCCAGCGCAGAGGCCGGCACCGTGCGCCGCCCGCGCTGAAGCACGCTTCACGAACTCGCTGGGAGTCTCACGCTATGGTCGTGCGGGTAATTCGCCACCGCCAATGTGGTGCGCTCGAACTATCGAGCACTATGTCCCGCATCGCCGCGATCGCCGCACTCGGTGTCGTTGCGATGTATCCCGCCGCCCTCAGCGCACAACAGCCGGCCGCACCAGCACCTGCGCCCGCTGAACGCGCCGAACACACGGTAAAGCGTGGCGACACGCTGTGGGATCTCGCCAAGACCTACCTCGGCGACTCTTTCCGCTGGCCGGATATCTATCGGATCAACACCGACCAGATCGAAGATCCGCATTGGATCTATCCCGGCGAAGTGCTCAAGCTCCCTGGCGCCGCGGCGAAAGTCATGGCGGTTGAACCGCCGGCCAGTGGACTGTCCGCACCTGGCCTGCCCGCGACCGCCCCTACCGCGGCAACGCCCGTGGTAACGGCGTTGCCGGCGCAAGCTCCCGTGTCCGACAGCATCGCCCTGCAGGCGCCGCGACTGGCGCTTCGGTCGGGAGAGTTCGACGCCGCGCCGTGGGTGGACCAGAAGGGCGGCCCATCCGCATCTGGCTACATCATGCGGGCCGCCGATCTGACCGGCATTGCGTCCGCAGATCAGTCGCGCATGAACCTTTATCAGAATGTGCTCATCGCGCCCCCGGCCGGCGCCGCCCCGGCCGAACGACAGTTGTACCTCGCCTATCGTCTGGGACCGCTCATCGAGGACTTCGGCCAGATAGTAATTCCCACCGGCGTCATCCAGATCACCCGTACCGGCATGGCCGGCGAGGCGGCCACTGGTCGCGTCGTGAAGATGTTCAGCGAAGTGCTGCAGGATCAGCGGCTCGTTCCGTTTGACACCAGCGAGGCCCTGGTCCGCGGTACCGTGACGCCGATCGCCAACGGCCGAAGGGGCACGGTTCGCTGGATGTACAACGAGCCGGTGCTGCCAAGTTTGCAGGACTATCTCGTGCTGGATATCCCGCGGGGCGACGTTAATCCTGGCGATCGCGTGGAACTGTACAAGCCGCAGCAGCCACCCACCGACGGACGCCCGCTGGCGATTCCTGAATTGCACATCGCCTGGGCACAGGTGCTGCGCGTTTCGCCATACGGGGCCACGGTCGTGATCACCGCGCAGGAGCAGCCCAAGATCGAACAAGGAACAGCAGCGCGCGTTGCGGGAAAGATCCCGTAACCCTTGGTCCTGCAGTAGATTTGGACGAGCGCCATGATCGCGATCGCCCAGTTTGCCGCCATCACCTGCTACCTCGCCGCCGCAGCCCTCGCTGCGGTGCCTTTTGCGCGCCCGGTTCGCGCGCCAGTGGCCGGGGTCGTCGCGGTGCTTGGGCTTGGCGTGCTCGCGCACATCGTTGCGTTGCTGCAGTTCGGCCTCCAAGCCGGAGCCATGCCGCTCACCGGGCTCGGCCCGTCGCTATCGTTTGCCGGACTGGTGCTGGCGTTCACGCTCCTGATCGTCGAAATCCTGGCGAAGGACGTGAGCCTCACCTTGGTCGCCGCGCCGCTCGCCGCCATCCCGACCATCTGCGCCAACATCATCGGTCTCACCCCCGGCCGGTCGGCGGAGGGCGCGCGTGGTGTGTGGCTGCTCGCCCACATTGCGCTCAGCTTTGTCGGCATTGCGGCGTTCGCCACAGCGGCCGCCGCAGGCACCATGTATCTGCTGCAGCGTCAGGAGCTCAAGGCTCGGCGGTTCAACACGCTGTTCCGTTTCTTTCCGCCGTTGGCGACACTTGACAGAGTCAACCATCTCGCGGCCATTGCCGGGTGGATTTTGCTCACGCTCGGCGTAGTGCTCGCCGGCACGTATTCGGTGGAGTATCACCAGCTCAACCTGCCGCAGCTCGTGTGGGGCTGCGGCGCGTGGCTCGCCGTCACGCTCCTCGCGGGCGGACGCGTGACGCTCGGGTGGCAGGCGCAGCGCGCGGCGAAATATTCCAGCGCGTCGTTCGTCGCAGTACTGGCGCTCTATGTCGCGTTTCGCGTTGCCACCACCGGCACTGGGCAGTTCCTGTGAGCGCCTACCCGCTCATTCTCGATGGGACCGCGATCGACGCGCTGGTGGTGGGCGGAGGTGTGGTGGCGACGCGTAAAGCCCTCGCGCTGCTCGACGCCGGTGCCACGGTGCGCGTTGTCGCCCCCACGGTGAGCGACACGCTCCACGCCGCCGCCGCGCGCAACGAGCGACTCCGGCTGAGCCGCGGCCATTATGCAACCACCGACATCGGGCACGCGACGCTCGTCATTGCCGCCACCGACGACGCGGCCACCAACGCCGCGATCGCCGCCGACGCGCGCGCCGCCGGCCGCCTCGTGAACGTGGCGAGCGCGCCCACCCTGGGGAACTGCGCCACGCCCGCGGTCCATCGCGCCGGCGACATTGTCGTTGCCGTGACCACCGGTGGCGTGCCGGCCGCGGCGAGTCGGATTCGCGACGCCATTGGCCGCATGCTCGATGCACGCTACGCCGCGGCAGTGCGCGAGCTGTCGGCGCTCAGGCGCGATTTGCTCGATCGCGGCGATCGACGGCGCTGGAACGACGCCGCCGCGGCGATGCTAGGGCCGGACTTCTGCGCCGACGTCGAGTCCGGCGTGTTCGACGAGAGGATGGCCCAATGGCGCTGACCGTCGTGGGTATCAACCATCGCGGCGCGTCGCTCGACATTCGCGAGCGGGTCGCCTATCGGTCAACGGAGATCGCGCCGGCGCTCGAGGCGCTGCGCGCGGCATCCGGTGCTCGCGAGGTGGTGATCCTCTCCACGTGCAACCGCACTGAGGTCTATCTCGTCGAGGACGAAACGGATGCCGTGCCCGCGGTGTGGGCCGAGCTCTCGGCGCGACTCGGCGCGGATGCGTCGGCGTACGGCTACGTGCGCCGCGATCGCGACGCGGCCACGCATCTCTTTCGCGTCGCCAGTGGTCTCGACTCCATGGTGCTCGGCGAAGCGCAGATCCACGGCCAGGTGCGCGACGCATGGGAACAGTGCCGCGCCCATTCCAGCGCCGTGTTGAACCGGCTCTTTCAGACGTCGCTGTTGGTTGCGGGTCGCGTGCGCAACGAGACATCGGTGGCGCGCGGGGCAGCGTCCGTGAGTTCGGCGGCGGTGCAGATCGCCAAGCAAATCTTCGGCTCGCTGGCCGGCAAGCGCGCCATGGTGCTCGGCGCGGGCGAGATGGCCGAGCTTGCGCTGGAATGTCTGGGCGATCAGGGCGTGCGAACGTCGATAGTCGCCAACCGCACCTTCGAGCGCGCGGAGGAAGTTGCCGGGCGATACGGCGCGGTGGCCATGCACTACGATCAATGCTGGACCGCGCTGGCCGACGTGGACGTCCTTGTGTGTTCCACTGCCGCTCCACACCCGATAGTCTTCACGGAGCACGTCAAGCCGGCGCTCGATATCCGTGGCGATCGGCCGCTGTGCATTCTCGACATTGCCCTGCCGCGCGACGTGGACCCTGCTGTGGGCGAACTGAGCAACGTCTTTCTCTACAACCTCGACGATCTGCAGGCCGTGGTGTCGGCCAACCTCGAGCGCCGCCGGGCCGAGTTGCCTACGGCCGAGCAGCTGATCGCCGGCGAGGTCGGGAAGTTCTGGGATTGGGTGGCGGGGCTCGTAGCTGTGCCGGTGCTCACGGAAATGCGCGCCCGCATGGAGGATCTTCGGGCTCGCGAGTTCGCCGACGTGATGCGTCGGCGTCTCCAGCATCTGCCGCCGGCCGAGCGCGAGGCGGTGGAGGAACTTACCAGAACGCTCATGAATAAATTCTTACACGAGCCTACCGTGCGCTTGCGAGCTGCGGCGGCCAACGGCCGTGGCCTTGGTGTGGTGGACACGGCGCGGTACCTGTTCGGTCTCGAACACCCGGCTCCCGATGCGCGGGACGACGCCGAGCCGGAACCGGCTGCGCCGCGAGCGCGCGAATGAGGGGACGCGTTCTCGTCACGGGTGGGGCAGGGTTCATCGGCTCACATGTCTGCGATCTCTTTCTGGCGCGCGATTGGGGCGTGGACGTCATCGACGATCTCTCCACGGGCAGGCGCGAGCACGTGCCCCACGGCGCGCGGCTGTTCGTTGCGGACATACGCTCCCCCGAGGCCAGCCGGCTGATCTGCGACGGCGACCACGACGCCATCGTACATCTCGCGGCGCAAATGGATGTGCGCCACAGCGTGGCCGACCCGATATTCGACGCCAGCGTCAACGTGCTCGGCACGTTGAACGTGCTCGAGTCCGTGCGGCGCGGCCCGCGGGCGAGCCGGACGCGCGTGGTGTTTGCTTCCACCGGCGGCGCGGTGTATGGCGATTTCGTGTCGCCGCCAACAGCTGAACGGTCGCCAAAGGACCCCGATTCGCCCTACGGCATCGCCAAGCTCGCCGCCGAGTATTACCTGGCCTACTACGCGCGCATCCACGGCATGGCGACAGTGAGCGTTCGCTTCGCCAACGTGTATGGTCCGCGGCAGGATCCGCACGGCGAGGCCGGCGTCGTGGCCATCTTCTGCGGACGGCTCCTCGATGGATTGCCGCTCACCATTTTCGGCGACGGCGAGCAAACGCGCGACTACGTGCACGTTGCGGATGCCGCCGAAGCAATTTTCCTCGCCGCCACTGGTCCCGTGCCTCTTGGTCCGCGCCTCGATGAACGTGTCTTCAACATTGGCACCGGCGTCGGAACATCGGTTCGCGACGTTGCGTCTGCACTGCTCACCGCAGCCGGCTCCAGCGAGGCGATCGTGTTCGCGCCTGAGCGCCGCGGCGAGTTACGTCACTCGTTTCTTGATGTCGGCGAAGCGCGCCGCGTGTTGAGCTGGGGCCCAACCGTCACACTGTCCCAGGGTCTCGCCGAGACCTACTCCTGGTTTGCCGCTCGCGCGGCGAACGCGCCCTCTCTTTCCCGCACCTGACCACCGACCGTGCACTTCGTTCCCTTGTTCCTGCAGGCCGCGCGCGGCGTCATTCCGTCTGGCCCGATCGAGCTCGTGATGCAGTCCACCACCATGACGAAGGCGGTGCTTGTCGTGCTGGCGTTCCTCTCGCTGCTGAGCTGGTCGATCATGTTCGCCGTGTGGCTCTCGCTCGGCCGGGCGATGAACGCGGCCGAACGATTCGCCCACGACTTTGCGTTGTCGCCGCGAATTGACGACGCCGGTGCGCTCGCCAAGCGATCGCCCGCCGGCGCGTTGCCGCGTTTGTTCCTGCGCGCCATGCATTTCGTGTCGGACGCGCGCGTCGCCAATCAGCAGATGCGCGAGCGGAATGCCGGCGCGGGCGGTGACGCACCAGCGCAGGCGACGTTGAGTGGTTCGCAGATCGAGACGCTGCATCTTATTCTCGATTCCGAAGCGTCGGACGAGCGAGATCGGCTTGGGCGGTTCCTGCCCTGGTTGGCCACCACCGGTTCGGCGAGTCCGCTCATCGGGCTCCTCGGCACAGTGCTCGGCATCATCGAGGCGTTCATCGGGATCGCGTCCAAGGGATCCGGAAACATCTCGGCCGTGGCGCCGGGCGTCGCCGAAGCGCTCATCGCCACGGCGGCGGCGCTCATCGTCGCCATTCCCGCCACGTTCGGCTACAACATTTTTGCCAACAAGCTCAATCGGTTCGACGCCCGCATGGAGAGCTTCAGCACGGCCGTGATCGCGCTGCTCGTGCGCGAAGGGCGGATCTAACGTGGCCAGCCGCCGTCGCCGTCATCGCTTTGAGCTCAACGCCGATGTGAATGTGGTGAGCCTGATCGACGTGATGCTGCTGCTATTGATCATCTTCATGCTTACCGCGCCCATGATGCAGGGCGGGGTAGACATCACGCTTCCAACGGCCGATGCCAAACCGCTCGAATCAAAGGACGGATTGACAGTCACCGTAAACCGCGCCGGGGAGATCTCGGTGGACAACGCGAAATACACGGTGTCAGAGTTTCGTCTCGTCTTCAAGACGATTGCGGAGAACCGAACGCGGAACGGTGTGTACCTGAGAGCGGACCGCGGCGTCGAGTACGGAGTCGTCGCCCAACTGCTGGCCATCATCCGAGCGGACGGAGTGAGCAACGTGGGGCTCGTCACCGACCCAGAGGAGATTCACTAGCGTGGAGGCAGCCGGCGGCCCTAGTCTCCGCTCCGGCATTGCAGCGTCCGTGGTCTTTCATGCGGCGCTGGTCGCGGCGTTTGTTGCGATGCGTCCGGCGGCCGAGCCGATGCAGCCGCCGATCTATCGCGTGCGGTTGATCGCTGCGCCCGCAGGGCCACCCGCGGCCGGCGTGGTGCAAAGCGCGCCAGCGGCTCCGCCGGTGGAGACACCAGCGCCCGTGACGCCACCGCCGGTTGCGACGCCATCCGTGGTGAAGTCGGCCGTCGCTCCGCCAAAGAAGAAGTCCGCACCTACTGCAAAAACCGTAGTTAAACAGACCCCGGCGCCGCGCGCCGCGACTCCAAGCCCGAAAAAAACCGACGTGAAAAAAATCGCCGCCACGCCTCAGCCTACCGCGGGTGGCGGGCCTGTTGGAGGCAAGGGCGCTGAAGTGGCCAACGTTGACACGCCAGGGATCGAATTCCCCTATCCGGCGTACACAACGAACATCGTGTCGCAGCTCATTCGGCGGTTCGGCGCGATGCAGGGCACGCTCAGCGCCACGGTCCGTTTTGTCATTCGTCGCGATGGTTCGGTTGATCTCGAGAGCATTGCGGTGGTGACGCATTCCGGCAGTTACGATTTCGACCTGCGCGCTGCGGGGGCGGTGGAGTCCGCCGCCAATGCAAAGGCGTTTGGTCCGCTTCCGCCCGGGTTTCGGGAAGACATTCTGCCCGTGACCTTTCGTTTTTCCCCTTCGCTGAATCGATGAACCGCTCTGCTCGGCTCGTGTGGATGGTGGCCGGTAGTCTTGCGCTGGCATCGGGCGTCGCCCGCGCGCAGGACACCACCTATCGCGGCATTTTTCTCGGCGGCAACTACGATCCGCTCCGCGACAAGGTCGGCATTGCCGTGCTGCCGGTGTCGGGCGCGTTCGGTGATTCGGTGCGCGCCATTGTGCAACGCGATCTCGATTTCAGCGATCGGTTCACGGTGATTCCTGTGGACAGCGCCGATCCGTCAGCCCTGCGGCCGGGCGGGAATGGAAGCGGCTTGAACTACCCGATCTTTGCGCGGCTTGCCGCGTCGGCCATTGTCCAGATCACGGTGGTGCCGGCCGGCTTGCACGTTGTGCTTCACAACGTGGCGCAGGCGCAGGTGGTGAACGTCACGGAGATCACGCTTCCCGCGCCGGCGCTGGGGCGCGACTGGCGCCTTGGCGTGCATCGCGCGTCGGATGAGGTGGAGCGATGGATCACCGGTCAGCGCGGCATTGCCTCGACGCGCATCGCGTATATCCGCGGCCAGTCGATTCGCGTGATCGACAGCGATGGCGCGAATGAAATTACCGTGCCGACGGACCAGAACGGCTTTAGTCCCGCGTGGGGTCCGGACGGCGCGACGATCGTGTACAGCACCTTTGGCAACGTCGTGTCGCGGATCGTGTTGATCGACTTGGCAACGGGTCGGTCCCGCACACTCGCCACGGCGGCGCGCAATACACTGTTCATCACGCCGGAGTTCGCGCCGGATGGCAAGTCGATTGTGTTCTCACGGTCGAGCGACACCGGGTCTGACATCTACACCGTGGGCCTCACCGGCAGCGACATGCCGCGGCGACTGAGCGACGGGAAGGGCACCGAAAACACCAACCCAACGCTGAGCCCCGACGGGCGCAGGATTGTCTTTGTGTCTGGCCGGCTCGGCCATCCAGAGTTGTATATTATGGACTCCGATGGAACCAACGTCGGGCAGCTGACGGAATACGATTTCGCCGATAACAACTATCGATCCGATCCGGATTGGTCGCCGGACGGGCGGTCGATTGCGTATCAGGAGCGGTTGCGCGGACGGTTCCAGATTCGGACGATCCCTGCAGCCGGCGGTACACCAAAGCTGTTGACGAGCGAGGGGGAGAACCAGCAGCCGTCGTGGGCGCCGGACGCCCGCCACCTCGTGTTCACGTCAACGCGTTCGGGGGTGCCGCAGCTCTGGGTGCTCGATGTGGAATCGGGGCGGGTCCGCCAGCTCACGAAGTCCGCCGGATCCAAGCTGGGTGCGTGGTCGCCGCGACTCGCAGGGCAGTGACTCGGCAATCCGCGTAACCATCACGCAGCACAGAGCAGCTTCGCAGTGACCGGCAGCGACCACGCTCCCGGAGAAGGATCAAGTACCTGGCGCCGATCTACTATGCAGGTTCACGAATATCGCGGGAGATTTTGACATGACTCGTACTCGACGGATCGCAGTGCTGACGACCGCCATGCTGTCCGTAGTGACGATTGGCGCGTGCCACAAGAAGCCGGCACCCCAACCAGAACCGGTCGCGGCGCCCGTAGGTCCCAACGCCGACAGCGCCCGTCGCGCACAGGAAGACGCCGCACGCCGTGCCGCGGAAGAAGCCGCCTCGCGTCGCCGTGCCGACAGCATCTCCGCGGCCGACGCTGCCGCCCGTGATGCCGCCGGTGCTGTAGCCAACCTTCGCACGACGCTCACCACGACGGTCCACTTCGATCTCGACAAGTCCGACCTTCGTCCGGAGGATCAGGCGATTCTCGAGGCGAAGGTGCCGATCCTCCAGGCCAATCCGGGCGTCGCCATTCGCATTGGCGGCCATACGGACGAGCGTGGATCCGACGAGTACAATCTGGCGCTTGGTCAACGCCGCGCCGCCGCCGCCAAAGCGTATCTTACGCAGCACGGCATTGCCGCGTCGCGCATCGAGACAATCAGCTACGGTGAGGAGCGTCCGATCGCCCAGGGTTCCGATGAGAGTGCATGGTCGCAGAATCGCCGCGCCGAGTTCGAGATTACGGCTGGCGGGCAGACGCTTCGCCGTCCATGAGACGCTGGACGTCGGTCGCGCCGATGGTGCTGCTCGCGAGCGCAGGGTGTCTCGCGTCCAAGAGCGACATTCAGCTGTTGCAGGACGAGATGCGTGTGACGCGCTCGCAGATAGCAGTCGGCGATACGTCGATCCTGCGGGCCGATGACGCGCGGCGTTCGCAGATCAGCCAGCTGTCGGCGTCGATCGACCGCGTCAACGATTCACTGCGCGTGCTGTCTCGGAGCTTCGCCACGTTCCAGGCAAACGCTAGCGGTCAGTTCGACGCCATGAATCGGCAGATGGTGCAGTTCCAGGCGCTCCTCGGGCAGACGACGAAGAACGTCCAGGATACCCGCGCGCAGCTCGAGGCGTTGCGGGAGCAGGGCGGTTCGAATGCCTCACCGCCGGCGGCAGCGATGCCGGCGGCGGTCGGCTCGGACACCACCCGGCGGCCGGCCGCTGGTGTTCCGGGGCCTGCTACTCTCTATACCTCCGGCCTCGAACAGTTGCGAAATGGCAACTACCGCACTGCTCGAACGGTGTTCGACCAGCTACTGTCGTCCTATCCGGATTACGAGCGGGTATCACTCGTGCAACTCCGGGTGGGCGAGACGTACAAGGGCGAAGGCAACATGGCGGCGGCTGATTCGGTGTATCAGCTGCTTGCGCAGCGGTATCCCAAGAGTGCTGAAGCCAGCCAGGCGCTGTACCTGCATGGTAAGATGTTGTGGGACGCGAACAAGAAGACCGAGGCGCGGGTATTCCTGAACCGTGTGATCAAGGAATTCCCCGGCTCTGACGCAGCCCAACTCGCGAGCGACTTGTTGAACGGACGATAGGGGAGCGCTGGAGCGGTAATGCCGATTCCGAATTCTGATTCTGGAGAGATGCCGTTCCTCGACCACCTCGAGGAACTGCGCTGGCGACTCATCTATGCGTTCGGCTCCTTGCTCGTGGCCGTTGGGCTTGGCTTTTGGATCGCCCTGCAGTTCGACGTCGTCAGGATATTGGCGGCGCCAATCCTGCCGCTGATCCCGGAGCACAAGCTGGTCTACACTCATCCGGGCGAGGGTTTCTCGATCATCGTCAACGTCGCGACGACGATCGGGTTGGTGATTGCCGGACCAATCATTCTCTATCAGGTCTGGGCGTTTTTGTCCCCCGCGCTTCTCAAGCACGAAAAGCGTGTGGCGGTGGGTGTGCTGTTCAGCGGCGCCATCCTCTTCGTCTCGGGGGCGGCGCTGGCGTATTTCGTGGTTATCCCGCTGGCGCTGCCCTGGCTGTTCACCTTTGGCGGCACATCGCTCGTTCCGCTGATCACGGCCGAAGAATATTTCTCCTTCGCGTTTGCGATGGTGCTCACGTTTGGCGTCAGTTTTGAGCTGCCGATCGTGGTGTTGGCGCTGGCGGTGTTGGGAATTGTCACGCCGCAGTTCCTGTCGAAGTATCGTCGTCACGCCATTGTGCTCATCGTCATCATCGGCGCGTTCCTCACGCCCGGTGACATGGTATGGACCACGATATGGCTGTCGGTGCCACTGTACGCACTTTATGAAATCAGCGTCGTTGCCGCGTACTTCATCTATCGCCGGAAACAACGGCGCCGCGCTGCGGCGGAAGCGGAAGACGCAGGGCCGCTGACGTGAAGGGTTGGTTCGTCGCGGCACTCCTCGCCGTAGCCGGTCTGTCGCCGGCCGCGGCGCAGATTCCTCGGCTCCCGGGGATTCGGCCCGGCGCTCCGACCGCGCCGCGCGACACCACGAAAAAGGATTCGTTGGCATTCCGGTGGGCGCCGCCCGATTCCGTGATGCAAGCGCTGCTCAACCTCAAGGGTTACTCGGCGACGCGGTATCAGGGGGATACCGCCTTTTTCAACGCCCAGACCAAGGCGATCGATCTGCTGTCGGCCCACAAGAAAGACGTGGGCGTGCAGCGCGATTCGCAGGCGGTCGTCAGCGACAGCGGCATCTATTACACGGAAGCCAATCGCCGAGTCACCACCGGCGGCAAGTACTCCATCACGCCGGGCGGGGGCCAGGCCGACATCACGAGCAACGGCCGCTCCGGCCGCGTCGATTACAACTTCGCGCAGCGCTCGGCCCTCATCACGAACGCCCGCTTGCCGGTGAACAACGGCGAGACCTGGTACATGGACGTCGCGCTGGCGCGCGTGATCATGAGTCCGGACAGCGCCAGCGGCAAGAACAAGGTGACCGCGTACGTGGGCGGCCGCGGCGGCTCCATGACGAGCTGCGACGACTCGATTCCCGATTACCATTTTGAGTTTCGCGAAGCGAAGCGCACGGGCGACAACACAATCATCGCGCGGCCGGCCATCCTCTACATCAAGGACATTCCCGTCGCGTGGTTCCCGTTCATCTTCAGCGACACGCGACCGGGGCGGCACAGCGGAATCCTGCCGCCGCAGTTCGGCATTGGCGACATCGTCCGCAATAGCCCGGCGTACCGCCGCAACGTGGACCACGTCGGCTACTACTGGGCGCTGAACGACTACATGGACGTCAGCACCTGGGTCGATTGGCGCAGTTCGGCCGGCGCCATCGCCGGCGATCCCGGGTGGCTGCGGTACAATGCGGACTGGGACTACAAGTGGCTCGACCGCTTTCTCGGCGGCCGCATTGGCGCGGCGTACACCAGCCAGCGCGACGGCCAAACGAACTTGGCGCTCAGCTGGTCGCACCAGCAGGATTTTTCGCACGACAGCCACCTGAATACCAGCGCCAACTACGTCACGAGCACGACCCTGCAGCGCCAGAACACCTTCAATCCGTACGCCGCGTTGGCCACGATCTCGTCCCAGGCCACGTACCAGTCGAAGATTGGGCCGGCGTCGCTGTCGGTGGGCGCGACGCAGAAGCAGTATCCCGGGCGCCAGCAACTTGATCGGACGTTCCCAACGGTGTCGCTCACCTCCACGGCGATCGGGCTCGGCAAGTGGCTCACGTGGACGCCCAACCTGAGCTTCAGCCGCAGCGATGTGCTGCACATGGACCAGCCCGGGATCGGCGCGTACACCTACAGCGCCAACCCGAGCACCGGGTTGCGCGACAGCGCGCTGGCCAAAAACCGCAGCTCGGCGCAGTCGGCGCTGTCGTTCGACACGCCGCTGCAGATTTTCGGCTACAATCTCCGAAACTCGTTCAAGATCACGCAACAGCGCAACGATTTTCCGCAGCAATTCCAGATCTATGATGTGAAAACTGGCGACGTCAACGAGACGCGTGTCTTTGCGGCAACGTACTACACCTACGTGGATTGGACGCCGGACTTTACGCTGCCGCCGCTGGCGCGAAACCGGTTCAACCTCACGCCCACCGTCAGTCTCCAGAACGTTGACCCAGGGCCATTCTGGGTGGCGTCGGAGCGCACAAACGGGCGCTACGTCAGTCAGTCGAAACGCATCAGCACGGGCCTGTCGGCATCGCCCACGATGTTCGGATTGTTTCCCGGCTTTGGGCCATTCTCCCGCATCCGGCATTCGATCACGCCGTTGATCAGCTACTCTTGGGCGCCGGCCACGGACGTGAGCGACGCATACCTCGCGGCGCTGGGCCGCACCCGCGCCGGTTACGTCGGCAACCTGGCCCAGAATGTGGTGACGTTCGGACTGACCCAGAATTTCGAGGCGAAAGTCCGGCCGCGCACGGACGATACCACCGCCGCGCAGACGGATCAGAGCAGCACCATTCAACTGCTGTCGCTCAATATGACGCCGGTGGGCTACGACTTCGAGCGTGCGCGCGACGCCAAATCCAAGGGGCATTCGGCGCTCGCCGGAATCTCGACCGATTCCTGGGGGTACTCGATAAGCTCGGGGCTGCTGCCGGGTTTCGATTTTTCCAGTAATTACTCGCTGTTTCAGGGCAGCACGCTGAGCGATTCGGCCAAGTTCAAGCCGTATCTCACGAGCGTTTCCGCGTCGTACTCGCTGGGGAGCACGCAGAATCCGCTCACCGTGTTTTCGCGCATCTTCGGCAAGGCCGTGCCCCTGGCGCGCACGTCAGCCACGCCGATCACGGATGGCGTGCGCCCGCGCTCCGACGACCCGCAGGCGGCAGCGCTTGCGGCACAACCCGTGGCGGGAAGCTCGCGCTCCGGCGATCGGTTCATCATTCCGCCCGTCCAGGGATGGAAGGTTGCACTCAGCTTCAGCCGCTCCAGTCCGCGCCCGCCCACGGGCTCCAACGTGATTGCGTACGACCCAGCCGTGCGATGCAAGGAGATCGCCGGCGAGAACACCTTTCTGCTCAACGCCTGTCTGGAAAAGCAGCTGGCGCAACCCACGATCGACACACCGGTGCAGACCGGAACCGCCGGCGGCCAGCTCTACAGCATTCCGCCCACGACGTCGCTCAACGCGAATACGAGTTTCAATCTCACGCCCAAGTGGGCTGCATCGTGGCAGACCACCTACGACTTTGAGCACCACCAGTTCGCCAGCCATATCGTGTCGCTCCAGCGCGACTTGCACGATTGGCGCGCCATCTTCGGATTCACGCAGTCGCCGAACGGCAACTTCGCCTTCAACTTCACCATCGCGCTGAAGGCCGATCAGGATCTCAAGTTCGATTACAACCGCGCTACCGTTCGCTCCGGAACGAATCCGTTCCCTTGAGTGAATGGGTGCCGCCGTCCCGCCACGCGGGCGGTGCTGCGCGGATTTATATCGACATCGATGGATGTTGAAATCCGCGCCGGCAGCGCAGAGTGGTCGCCGGCACCGCTACATTCAGCGTAATGCTTTCTGCTCGATTCAAACCGTGGCACGTCCCGATGTTTCTCGGGAAATACGCATGGCTGACCATGCGGGGCCTGCCCGTGCTCGTGCACTTCGAAGTGACACTGCGCTGCAACGCGGCCTGTGGCTTTTGCGACTATTGGAAGACGGATCCGTCGGCTCGCGATACGGAGCTCAAGAGCTACGCCGACGCCGCGCGGTACTTCAACCCCATGCTCGTCACATTCACCGGCGGAGAACCGACGCTGCGACGTGACCTCGAGGATGTCGTTGCGGCGGTGGATCGGGCCGTGCGGCTCAAGTACGTCACGCTCATCACCCACGGCGCCATGCTCTCGGCCGAGCGCGCGCAATCGCTGTGGGACGCGGGCATTCACCAGTTCAACATTTCACTGGATTACTTGGACGCCCGGCACGACGAAGCGCGCGGTATTCCGGGGCTCAGCGCCAAAATTCTTGCGGCGATTCCGGCCATGCGCGCGCGCGGTATCGACAACATCCGCTTCAACACGGTGATCAAGAAGGACAACCTCGATCACGTCGTCGAGATCGTGCGGCACGCCGAAGAGTTGGGAGTCGGCGTGAACTTCAGTGTCTATACGGATGCCAAAAACGGCAACCGCGATTTCCTCGTTGGCAGCGGGGAGTTCAAGCAACTCGACGAGGTCATTCGCGAACTCCTGTCGATCAAACGCCGCCGCCGCGGAGTGATCACCAACTCCGATTATTATTTAGAGCAGATCCCGCGGTACGTCCGCGGCGAGCTCACTGAGCCGTGCCGGTCGGGCATCCGAACGATCCACATCGATCCGGCGGGCCACGTCAAGCGATGTCCGGATTTCCCGACCGATTTTCATTGGAAGGATTTCAAGAAGTATGAACCAATCAACTGTAATGCGTGCTACTACGCGTGCCGGGGCGAAGCCCAGGCGCCGCTCCGGTTGTCGCGCATTCGGGACGTGATGGCATGACAGACGGTGGAACGGTGGAACGGTGGAACGGTGGAACGGATGCGCCGCGTCTGTTCGTGAATGCGGCGCAGGTGGTGACGTGCGCGGGGCCCGGGCGGGCCCGACGCGGCACCGAGATGAACGATGCCGGGATTCGCACCGACGTTGGCGTTGCCGTGGAGAACGGACGAGTGGCGGCGGTGGATTCGCTCGCCGAGCTCCGGACGCGATTCCCGGGGGCGGCTGAGGTCGACTGCGGGCAACGCGTGTTGATGCCCGGTCTGGTGGATTCGCACACCCACGGCATTTTCGGACGACTGCGTTTCGACGAGCAGGAAATGCGCGCCGCCGGCCTCGATTACATGGAGATTGCGCGCCGCGGCGGCGGAATCCATTCGTCGGTGCGCGATCTGCGCACGAAGTCAGAGGACACCCTGTTCGAACTGGCACTGCCGCGCCTCCAGCGTCTCGCGTCGTTCGGGACCACCACGGTGGAGGTCAAGTCCGGCTATGGGCTCACGCTCGACGACGAGCTCAAGTCCTTGCGCGTTATCGCGCGGTTGTCGCGCGCGTTGCCCATGCGCATCGTGCCGACGTTCCTCGGCGCGCACGAGATCCCGCTCGAGCATCGCGGGAGCGCCGCGTCGCGCCAGGAGTACGTAGACCTGTTGATCAACGAGATGATCCCGGCTGTTGCCGCCGAAAAACTGGCGCGATTTGCCGACGTGTTTTGCGAGACCGGCGTGTACACGGTTAGCGAGAGTCGCGCGATTCTCACGGCGGCGCGCAATGCGGGCATGCTGCTCAAACTGCACGCCGACGAGCTCACATCGGCCGGCGGTGCGGAGTTGGCCGCGTCGATTGGCGCCACGTCAGCCGACCATCTGGCCGCGGCGTCGGACGCCGGTATCGCCGCGTTGTCTCACGGCTCCACGGTGGCAACCCTGTTGCCTGGCACGATGCTCTTTCTCGGCAAGACAAAGCAGGCACCCGCGCGCCGATTCATCGACGCTGGGGTGGCGGTGGCCCTGGCCACGGATTTCAATCCGGGAACGTCGCCAACCCCCAACTTCCCGTTGATCGTGGCGCTCGGTGTCAGCCAGCTCCATTTGAGCGTAGCTGAGGCAGTGATCGCGGCTACGGTGAACGGGTCGGCCGCCTTGGCGCTCGCTGGCGAGGTGGGACAGATTGCGCACGGGTATTCGGCGGATTTTGCGGTCTACGACGTGGGTGACGTCCGCGAGGTGCCGTACTGGTACGGGGACAACCGTTGCGTTGCCACGTACGTACGAGGCAAACCTTGTTACACTAGCGACTTAGCGCTAACTTAAGCCTCTCACCTTCCCTGGACCTGCCGGGGCCTTTTGCTTCGTCAGGAATCCATCAGGCGCTGATGTCCAACGTTGCAAAGCTGAAAAAGCAGGCCGCCGAGTTCGAGCTAAAAAGACAGTTCGACAAGGCCTTGGCGGTCTACGTCAAGCTGCTCGAATCGTTCGACCAGTACCCGGGTGAGCTCGACGTGGCGCTGTTCAATCGCGTCGGCGACCTCATGTTGCGCCAGGGAAACGTCGCCGATGCCGTGGATTACTACGAGCAGGCGGTGGATCGCTATGCGGATACCGGCTTCTTCAACAACGCCATCGCCCTCTGCAACAAGATTCTGCGCACGTCGCCGGGTCGCGCGTCGGTGTACTACAAACTCGGAAAAATCAGCGCGCACAAGGGCTTCAAGAACGACGCGAAGGTCAATTTTCTCGAGTACGCCGACCGGATGCAAAAGGCCGGCAAGGTCGATGAGTCGTTCCGCGCGCTGAAGGAGTTCGCCGACCTCTGTCCCGACCAGCACGAGATTCGGCTCATGCTCGCCGACCAGCTCACCAAAGCCGATCGCAAGCCAGAGGCGATCGAGCAGCTACAAACGCTGTACGAACGCTATGAGTCGGAAGGGCGGGGAGACGACGCGGCTGCCACGGCCGATCGCATGCACGTCATCGATCCGTTAGTGGAGCCGCGCGCTGGAGGTGGCCGCCGGAAGTCCACGAGTGGAGATCTCGTCTTTCTCGATCTCGACGCGCCGGCGCGACGCAACACCACCGAGCTGGCCGTGGTTCCAGCGCCGGCGCCGCCCGCGCGCATTGAAACGCCGCGAACTCCACCGCCGCCGGCCCCCGCGTCCCCAGCTGCCACGCCTCCGCAAGGCGGAGCGCTGGCCGATGTCACCCGTGTTGGCGACGACACGCTGGATCTCGAGCGGACGCCGTCCCAGTCACTCCTCGGCCTCGAATCCACGCGACTGGCCGACGACGATCTGCTCCGCTCAACGCCGAGCGTGTCGATGCTCGACATCGAGCCGACATCGATGGGTATTGTTCCGCCCACGCCAATGCACCGGTCGTCTGCGCCCACCCACGCCGCGCAGGACGACGATCACGCTGCCGATTCCGCGGCGGATCTCGAGTTCACCATGCCGCCGGCCGAGCCCACGCCGGTGGCCAGCTCGCCGTCGATCGACTTCGATCTGTCGGCGCTCACGACGCCCGCGGCATCATCGGTTTCGCGGCCGGCCGAGCCGACCCCGCGCGTCCAGCACGCCGCGCTCGACGGCTTGCCGTTGATGGACCTGGAGATGCCCGAGGCGGCGCCGCCGGCACGTGAGGCACCGCCGCGCCCAACCCCGTCCCTCGGAGAGCTTTCGGCCACCGATGCGTTCGAGCTGATCGATCTGAACGCGGAAAGCCTGACGATTGACGACGACGAGCCGATCACGATCCCGACGCCCTCCGTGGCCCGAAGGTCTACGATCGTCGCCGCGCACTCCGTGGAGCTGCTGCGCGCCAGTGTCGAGGGGGAGCCGCAGAACTGGTCGCTGAGACGACAGTTGGCCGAGGCGATGCTCGACGCGGGGGAGCGGGCGGAGGGTATTAGAGAACTGGAATCCGCCATGGCCGGCGCCGATCGGTCGGGCGATCTGGATCTGGCATCCGGGCTCGCCGAAGAAGTGGCGCGGCTCGAGCCCGACCAGGTGCGTCACCACCAGAAGCGCGTCGAATACGCCTTCCGTACCAACGATCGCAGCCGTCTCATCGATGCCTATCTGTCGCTAGCCGATGCGCTGCTAAGATCGGAGCAGACGGACAAGGCGCGCACAGTCTATCAGCGCGTGGTGGAGCTCGCGCCGGATGAGCCTCGGGCGCAATCGGCGCTCCACGCCCTCAGTGCCCCGGCCGAACACCCAGCGACGGCGGCACTGCCGGTGGAGGTGACGTCGCGTGGCACACCTGTATCGCAGCCGGCGGTTGCCGCGCCCGCGCCGGCCACGCCGGGAAATTTTGTGAATCTCGGCGATTGGCTGCGTGACGACGAGGCACCCAAGGACACGCGCATGGTCGTGGCCGAGCAGGAGCCCTCGGGCGACGAGGACGCCGACTTTGCCGACATGCTGAGAAAGTTCAAACAGGGTGTTGCCGAGAACGTCGATGCCGAGGACTATCAGAGTCACTACGATCTGGCCATTGCCTACAAGGAAATGGGGCTGCTCGACGAAGCCATTGCGCAGTTTCAAAAGGCGCTTGGCAGCCCCACAAACCGGGTGCCGACATACGAAGCGCTGGGACAGTGCTTCCTCGACAAGCTGCAGTACAAGTTGGCGTCGTCCATCCTGTCGCGCGCCCTCGCCGAGAAGGCCGGCGAGGAGCAACTCGTTGGAGTGTTGTACCTTTTGGGTCTCGCCGCCGAGGCACAGGGCAACGACGACGAAGCGCTGGCATACTATCAACGGGTATTCGTGCTCGACATTCAGTTTCGGGATATTGCAGTTCGCATGAACGAGTTGGAGCAACGCGGAGTGGCCCGGTGAGCGGCGTTGTCGCGCGGGCGCGTAAGCCGGCCACAAGCGCGCTCCGCGAGATTCAGGGGCCCGTGTCCGATCGGCTGGAAGCCGTGGTCTTGGAGATGCAGCGCATTGCCACCCATGAGCTCCCGCTCATCCGTGAGGTGGGCGGTCATTTACTGCAGATTCGCGGCAAGATGTTTCGGCCCACGCTGGCATTGTTGTCGAGCGCGGTGAATGGCACGCCGGAGCCGCGGGCAATCACCTTGGCCGCTGCGGTGGAGCTCATGCATCTGGCCACCCTCGTGCACGACGACTCGGTCGATCACTCGGTGCTGCGCCGCGGGCTCCCGACGGTCAATTCGCTGTTCAGCCACCAGGTCTCCGTGATCATGGGAGATTTCCTCTATACCCGGGCCCTGATGGCGCTCGTGCGGCTCGGCGATCTCGAGATCATGACGATCGTGGCGGACGTCGCCAACGAGTTGACGATCGGCGAAATGCGACAATTGGGCGCAGTGGATGCGCTCACTTTCAGCGAAGACGACTATTATCATCTCATTCGCGCCAAGACCGCATCGCTGATGTCCGGCGCCTGCGAGAGTGGTGCGCTGTGCGGGGCGAGCCAGTTTCGCGAACCGCTGGCGCAGTTCGGGGACCGCCTTGGGTTGGCGTTCCAGATTGCAGACGATATTCTCGACTACACTGAGGACCAATCGGTGACCGGAAAACCCGGCGGGCTCGACTTGCGAGAGCACAAAGTCACATTGCCGCTCATTGCGGCGCTTCCGCGGGTGTCGGCGGGTGGCCGACGGCGGATCGACGAACTATTTGCCACCGAGGCGCCGGGCGACGAGTTGCTGGCCGACGTGCTCGGTATCGTCGCCGATGCCGGCGGTATCGAATACTCGAGACAGCGGGGCGAGCAGTTCGCCGATGACGCGGCGCAGGCCTTGCGCGTCATACCGGAGAGCCCCGTCCGTGCAGCGCTCGCGGACTCGATTGCGTACGTAATGGATCGGCGGTCGTGATGGCACCTCGCGGATCATCCAAGCACCGGCCGGGGTTCCACGCTCTGGTCCTGGGGATAGGATTCATTGTGGGAGCTGTGCTCCAACAGGCGGCCCGATTGCTCTTTCCACCGGGAGCAGCCAAGCAATTCCTCACGGCCGGCATTACACCATCGTTCGGACCGTTACCCGTCGATCTTGGGCTCGTAAAGTTTTCTTTTGGATTCGCGATCGACGTTTCCTTGCTTAGTCTTGTAGGTGTGCTCGTCGCCTACCTCATCGCCCGTTCGCTCTTTTAAGAGAGGATTATATGCTTGGTGGTCTTGGTCCAATGGAGTTGATCATCATCCTCGTGATCGTGCTGGTGTTGTTTGGCGCGAAGCGCGTTCCCGAGATTGGTGCGTCGATCGGCAAGGGCATTCGCGAGTTCAAGAAGGCCACGAACGACATCGGCAACGATGTGCGTGAGCCTGTTCGCGACGCCATGTCGAATGACCGGCTCCCGCCCGGCGAGAGCCGCCCGGTGCGCGCCGACGATGAACAGGTTCGTCCGGAGCCGAAGCGCCTGATCTAGTCGTTAGTGGAGTTGAATGATGAAACGCGAAAGGGGCGGACCTTCACGGTCCACCCCTTTCGCGTTTCGTACATGTCGTGCTGAGTGACGCGAAGGATCGCCATCCATTCCCGCGATCCTTCGGTTGCTGCGCTCCCTAGGCCGGCATCGTGCTAGGCCTGAACCGCCCGGGTCGCCGCATTGATCTCCTTGCGACGGTCATCGACCTTGGCCGACTTCCGGATATCCTGCAGGAACATCTGGATCTTCTGCTGGCGGAGCTGCTGGAGCCGCGTCGCTTTCTGTACGGGCTTCTGCAGCATCCAGGTCGCACTGTCGGCCAGCACACGCTTGTCCACGCGCAGCACATACACGCCGTCCGTGCTCTTGACCGGCTGGCTTACGGCGGCCGTGGGCAGCCCGAACGCCGCGCCGATCGGCTCACTGAACTGGCCGAGCCCGGGTACGACAGACGACCGAGTGAACGTGCCGGATTGCTGAACGGTTTTCGACGCCTGCTGCGCCGCGGCTTCGAGCGTGCTCGCGGCGGCCGCGGTGGCGAGCTTCTGTGCGTCTGGAACGAGCTTGTCTACCTGTCGGAGCATGGCGACGCGGCTGCGCACGGCTGCCTTGGCGTCGTCAAAGCTCGGATCTCCACCCGGGTGCAGCGAATCGAGCCGCACGAGGTAGTAGCCGTTGTCGTCGTCGAACAGCTCGCTCGTCTCACCGGGCTTGGCGCCGCCGAACGCCCAAGCGCTGGCACTCGGAATCGTCATGCCATTAAAGGTCACCGGCTGATCCTCGATCGCGTCGGCATGCACCACCTTGAGGTTCAATGCGCGGGCCGCGGTATCGAGCTTGGCGCCTACGTCGCTCGAGCCGGCCGTGCGGGTGAGCACGTCGGCTTCGCGATCGATGCGCGTTGACGACGAATCGCTCGCGGTGATACGCACCAGGATGTGGTGCAGGGAAAGCGTATCGCCCTTTTTGTCGTCGAGGCGAATGATGTGATAGCCGAACGGTGTGAGCACCGGCTCGGAGATTTCGCCCTTGGTCATTGCATAGGCGGCCTTTTCGAACTCCGGCACAAACCGTCCCTTGCCGCCCTTGCCGAGATCGCCGCCGTTCTGGCCGGAGACCGTGTCCGCGGATTCGCGCTTCGCAACATCCTCGAACTTGGCGCCCTTGATGATTTCCTCACGCAGCGCGGTGGCTTTCGCCTTGGCGGCCGCGGTGTCCGCTGCCGTCACGGCGCGCGGCAGAACGACCACTGAGAGCGAGGCGTGGCCGGGGCCCTGGAACTCTTCTTTGTGCTGGTCGAAGTACGTGCGCAGGTCGGCGTCGGGAATCGCCTTGGCCGCCGCCGAGTCCACCACGGCGGGGAACGCCACGAAGCTCACCTGAGCGCTGTCGTGCTGATCCTTCCACGAGCGCCAGAGCTCCGCGTCCGTGACGTAGACACCCGACGCGATCTGATCAAACAGCTTCTCGCGCGGAATCTCGGACCGATAGTAAGTCTCGAGCGACACGAGCAAGCCGCCCTGTCTCGCTTCCGGGCTGGCCAATAGGCGCGCGTACTTGTCAGGATCGAATCGGCCGTCCGTCTGAAGCTCCGCAGCCGAGGTGATCCACGGCGGCGGCGCGTAGCGGGCGAATTCGCGAATTTCGTCAGGCGTCACAACAATGCCGCGACGGCTGTACTCGGCGTTCAGCAGCACTTCGGACACCATCTGATCGAAGATGCTGTTCTCAATGCGCCGCTGGTCGTCCTGAGACAGACTCTGTCCGGTCCGCTGCTGCTCGGTCTGGACTTCGTTCTGGACGCGTGCCTGAAAGTCCGAGTAAAGGATGTCGTGGCCATTGACCACGGCAACTGGCGTCGAGGAGGTGACCGCGGTGCGGCCCATCAGACCCGACGTTTCATACAGGAGGAAGCCGCCGACGAAGAACAGGGCAACCAGCACCCAGATGTACTTCGCGAGGCCCCGCATCTGTTGCAGCACGGGACAAAACTCCGTAGCGCGAGGGAAGGAAAAAACTACCGAGACAAGCTTGGAATGTTAGAGCCCAACAGGGGCTAAAATCAAGTGAGGATGTAACTTCTGATTGACTCACTCCGCCCGCGGTGTGTATAATCCGCATTCGTCCGGCCCCGGGCTTCGGCCCTCCGTCGCCTGTCCGCCACGAGGGCATTCCATGGCAAGTTCCGCCCGAATCGACGAGCTCCGAAAGAAATTCGACGAGAACCCCCGACGATACTTCGCCCCGTTGGCGAATGAGTATCGCAAATCGGGGGATCTGCAGCAGGCCGTCTTCATCTGCCAGGAATACCTGCCGCAGCAGCCTGGGCACATGAGCGGTCACATAGTCTTTGGTCAGGCGCTGTTCGAGATGGGTCGCGCTGAAGAGGCCAATGTCGTGTTCGAGACGGCGCTCTCGCTCGATCCAGAGAACCTCATTGCGTTGCGGCACCTTGGTGACATCGCGCGGCAACGTGGCGACCTCACCACGGCGCGCATCTGGTATCAGCGTGTCCTCGAGGCCGATCCGCGCAACGAGGAAATCGCCCAGATCATGATCTCACTGCTGGCGATCCCGGAAGCGCCAAAGGCGCCGGCAGTGCCGACGCCGCCGCTCAGTCGTGACGCGCAAGGGCGCGACCTGCACGGACGCGAGCCGCTGAGCCGGGAACCGTTGCGTCCTGCGGCGCCGACACCGGTGAACGTTCCGGTATCAGACTTTGCTCCTCCCGTGCAGGCGCCCGCGTCGAACGCTGCGGCCGACGCAGGATTCCTCGTCGAGAAGTCGGAGAGCGCATCCGAACTGGAATCCGAGCGGGCGCCGGGGCTGCCGGCGGCATCGCGCCCAGTTGCGACGCCGCCAGTCGCATCCGCGGCGCTGCCGCCGGCCCACACCACGTCGGCAACGACGGCCGGTGACGGTCACGCATTTCTCAACCTCGATGACTTCAACCTCGGTGGGTCGCCGGTGGCGCCGAAGGCTCAGCCAGCGCCCGAACCGCATGCGGAATTGGACGCGGCCGACGACGACGGATTCGACCTCGGTACGGAGGACGGACCGTTCGAGGCTGATCCATTCGCGGTGGCAGCCGCCTCGAGGCCGCCGGCAGACATTCCCGCGGCGCTCGACGGGTTGGAAACCTTTGAGCCCGGCGCGTTCGAACCAGAGCCGCTGGCGTTCGAATCGCTCGAACGGGAGGAGTTTTTTGAACCGGCTTCAATTGCCGAAATGCTTGCGAGTGCGGAGCCTCTTGCCGATCAAGCGCCCGAACTGATACCGGTCGCGGCGTCTCCCGCCCCCGCGGCCGCCGAGGCTGGAACCGACGAGGAGGCGATACCGCAAGCGTTCGTCACCGAGACGATGGCCGAGCTCTATCTGCGCCAGGGCCACCTGGACGCGGCCCTAAACATCTTCCAGCAGCTGGTCGAGCAGCGGCCCAACGACGTGCTGCTCGCCGAGCGACTCCGTGCGGTGGAGGAGCGCGTGCGGAGTGAGGCGTTGGCGACGCCGGCGCTGGCTGCCGACGTGCCGGCGGCTCCGGTATACGGTGGGCCGACGATCCGGGAATTCCTTTCGGGATTGGCCGCGCGACGCACACCCGTGTACACGCCCCGCGTCGATGCGCCGTCGCCAGCGCCGCACACCGAGTCTGAGCCGGTGCCCGAGCCAGTGGCCGAGTCGGTGGCCGCTGTGGAACCGTATCGTGCCCCGTCGAACGATAGCGTCAGCGGTTCGATCGACGCGCTGTTCTCGACTGCCGACGCCTCCGTGAACGACGCAACCGCCGCATCCTCTCTCCATGATGCCTTTGGCGGCGACGGCGCGGAGACGGCGCCCCTGCGCGGGGTGCCGGCGCATACGGCGTCGAGCGAGCTGTCGCTCGATCACGTGTTCAAGGGCAATGCTCCTCCGCCGCCCGAAGCCGATGGGTTCTCCTTCGACCAGTTTTTCGCCGAGGAGATGAGCGACACCGCACAGCACGCCGGCAAGGAAGGCGCGGCGCCCGCGCAGCCGGTGGACGACATCGCGCAGTTCAATGCCTGGCTCAACGGACTGAAAAAGACGTGAAGATTGCCGTCCTCAACGGACCAAACCTCAATCTCCTGGGCACCCGTGAACCGGCGGTCTACGGGCGCGAGTCTCTCGACGATGTGGAGCGCGGTCTGCGTTCAGTCGGCGGCGAGCTCGGCATCGAGCTCGAGTTCTCGCAGCACAACGGCGAAGGCGAGATGATCGACGCGATCCACGCGATGCGCGGGCACGTCAACGGCGTGATCATCAATGCCGGCGCATACACACATACCAGTTTGGCGATTCGTGACGCGCTGACCGGTGTGTCGTTGCCGTTCGTCGAAGTGCACATTTCCAACGTCTATGCGCGCGAGCCGGAACGCCATCATTCCATGCTCGCGTCCGCGGCCGTGGGAGCTATCTGCGGACTCGGCGTGTACGGCTACGAGCTTGCGCTGCGGGGATTGGCCCGGAAGCTCACCGCCCGTGGTTGACCAACGTCCGCGGCGGCTCGCCGCTCTCACCGAATCGCTCACCGCAGCGCATGTCGATGGTTTGCTGATCACGAGCCTTCCGAACATCCGCTACCTGACGGGATTCTCCGGGTCGAGCGCGATTCTCTTCGTGAGCGGCCGCGATGTGCTGCTGATTACCGATTTCCGGTATCAAACGCAGATCGCCGCCGAGGTTGGCGACTTGGCGCGCGTCAGCATCGAGCCGCAGAGCCTCTGGACCGGCCTGTGGCAGCAGTTGGCGTCACTCGGCTATCTCGAAGTCATCGGCTTTGAATCGGCCCATCTGCTGCATCGCGATTTCCAGCGGCTACTGGAGTCGGGCGCGCGGTGGCAGTGGCGGCCAACGATTGATCTCGTCGAGACGCTTCGTGAGCGGAAGGACGCGGGCGAACTGGCGCTGATCGAGGCGGCGAACGGCATTGCCGTGCGCGCGTTGGCGCGGGCGGTGCCGCAGTTCCACGCCGGCATGTCCGAACTCGAAGTGGCCGGGGTCCTTGAAAAGGCGTTGCGCGACGAAGGAAGCGAGGGTTATCCGTTCGCGTCGATCGTCGCGTCCGGCCCGCGCTCGGCGCTGCCGCATGCCCACTCGTCGGAGCGCGTCATTGAGCCCGGTGACTTTTTGCTGCTCGATTTTGGCGCCGAGACGCGCGGGTATTGTTCCGATGTCACGCGCACGTTTGTCGTGGGCCATGCCAGCGTGGAACAGCGCGAAGTCTACGACGTGGTCCGCACGGCGAATGAGAGCGCGGCTCGCGGCGTTCGGGCCGGAATGACCGGCCGGGATGCCGACGCCATCGCTCGCGACTACATTCAGCAGCGCGGGTACGGAGACCTGTTCGGCCACAGCCTGGGCCACGGTCTCGGGTTGGAAGTGCATGAAGCTCCGCGATTGGCCCGTACGGCAGACGCTGTGCTGGCTGAGGGGGCAGTGGTGACAATCGAACCGGGAATTTATCGACCGGGGTGGGGCGGGGTCCGGATTGAGGATGACGTGTTTCTCGCGGCCGACGGCCCGAGGATTCTCACGAATTTTCCGCGCGAGCTGATTGAGCTGGCGTGAACTGGGTGCGACACTCCGGTGCGACCTTTTAGAGGCCTATGATCGACTTACGCTATGTGAAGAAGCTGATCGAGATGATCGACGAATCCACCGTCGACTCGGTCGAGATTACGTCGGACAAGGGGATAAAGATCCGCATCTCCAAGAGTCCGCAGCAGCGCGGCGCCATGCAGATGGCGGCGCCCATGTCCATGCCGGCGATGTCCGCCGCGCCGTCGGCGCGAGTATCGCCGGCCCACGGAATTCCCGCGCTGGCCGAGGGCGATTATGCGCCACCGGCCGAACCGCCCAAGCCGGCGGGCCTCGACGTGAAGTCGCCGATGGTCGGCACTTACTACAAATCGCCGGAGCCGGGCGGCAAGGCGTATGTGGCCGTTGGCGATCGCGTGGCCAAGGGGCAGATCGTCTGCATTATCGAAGCGATGAAGATCATGAACGAGATCGAATCCGAGCACTCGGGTGTGGTGCGGGAAATTCTCGTGCAGGATTCGCAACCGGTCGAGTACGGCCAGGTGCTATTCAAGATCGATCCGAATGGCTAACCCCTCGCAAACGACCAGCGACACCGGGGCAGTTGCACCCGGTGCCGCGGTCGTAGGCGGACTGAATTTCAAGACCGTGCTGCAGGAGATGATCCGGCGGAACGGCTCCGATCTGCATTTGAAGGTTGGCCGCCCGCCGACGATTCGCGTTGACGGCGAGCTGGAACCGCTCGAACACGTCCCGCTGCGCCCCGAGGATCTCAAAATCCTCGCGGAGCAGCTGATGACGCCGCGCCAGATCAAGCAGTTTGCCGACGAGAAGGAGTGCGACTTCGCCATCGGCGTGCCGGGCATCGGGCGCTTTCGCGTCAACGTGTATCAGCAGCGCGGATCGCTGTGCTACGCCATGCGCGCCATTCCGTATCAGGCGCGCACGCTCGCCGAGTTGCATCTGCCGTCCGTGCTCGAGGAAATCTCGCTCAAGCCGCGCGGGCTTGTGCTCGTGACGGGCGTTACGGGCTCGGGAAAGTCTACGGCGCTCGCGGCAATGATTCAGCACATCAACGAGAATCGCCGCGCCAACGTGATCACGATCGAGGATCCGATCGAGTTCCTGCACCGCGACATCAAGTGTCACATCAATCAGCGTGAAGTCGGCACGGACACGAGCACGTTCGGGCAGGCGTTGCGCCGCGTGCTGCGCCAGGACCCGGACGTCATTCTGATCGGCGAAATTCGGGATCTCGAAACGCTCGACACGGCGCTCAAGGCCGCCGACACCGGTCATCTGGTGTTCTCCACGCTCCACACGACGGACGCAACCCAGACGATCAACCGCATTCTGTCGTTCTACCCGCCGCATCAACAGGCCGAGGTACGCTTTTCCCTGGCCAGTGCGTTGCAGGCGGTGGTGTCGCTTCGCCTCGTGCCGCGGTCGGACAAAGCAGGCCGCGTTCCGGCCGCCGAAGTACTCATCAACACGGCGACGGTGCGGGACAACATCCGCGACATGGAACGCATGCTCAACATTCCGGACCTCATCCGCGATGGCACCGTGCAGTACGGCATGCAGACCTTTGACCAGTCGCTGATGCAGCATTATTCACGCGGCGTGATCTCGTACGAGAGCGCCGTGTTTTACGCAACGAGCCCGGCCGAATTCGCCCTGCGGGTGCAGGGGGTGGCAGGGACGAGCGACAATTCGTGGTCGGCGTTCGAGACGGACGGAACAATCTGATGTCATTCCGAGGGCGTGAAACGACCGAGGAATCTATTTCAATCGTATTGGGAACCAGCATCGCGCGCAACGAAAGCAGATTCCTCGCTTCGCTCAGAATGACCATCTCATAATGTTTAATAAAGTCTTAATTGCCAATCGAGGTGAGATCGCGCTGCGCGTCATTCGCGCCTGCCGTGAGCTCGGGGTGCAGACCGTCGCCGTCTACTCGGAGGCGGATCGCGAATCGCTCCACGTCCGATTCGCCGACGATGACGTGTGCATCGGCCCCGCGCCGGCGCGCGAATCGTACCTCAATATTCCGCGCATCATCGCCGCCGCCGAGATCACCGGTGCGGATGCCATTCATCCGGGCTACGGATTTCTCGCCGAAAACGCGGAATTCGCCGACATCTGCGTGGCGTCGAACATCGGCTTCATCGGACCCACCGGCGACCAGATTCGCCAGATGGGCGACAAGGCCCAGGCGCGCAAGGCGATGACGGCCGTGGGCGTGCCGATCGTGCCCGGCACGCCGGGCCCCGTAGAGGACGTGGACGAAGCAATCGAGTTCGCCAAGCAGATCGGTTTTCCGGTCATCATCAAGGCGGCCGCCGGCGGCGGCGGCAAAGGCATGCGCGTTTCCAAGGACGTAGACGATTTTACGCGCTCCTTTCAGATGGCCCGGAGCGAAGCGCTGTCGGCATTCGGCAACGGCGACGTCTATGTCGAGAAGTACCTGGCCCGCCCGCGGCACATCGAGTTCCAAATTCTGGGCGACAAGTTCGGCCACGTCATTCACCTGGGAGAGCGCGACTGCTCCGTGCAGCGCCGCCATCAGAAGCTGATCGAAGAGGCGCCGAGCCCCGCCATGACGCCGGACCTCAGGCTGCGCATGGGGCGCGACGCCGTTGCCGGTGCCAAGGCGATCAACTATGTGGGCGCGGGCACCATCGAGATGCTGCTCGACGAGGACGGGTCGTACTACTTCATGGAGATGAATACCCGCATTCAGGTGGAGCACCCGGTCACGGAGATGCTCACCGGAATCGATCTCGTGAAGGAACAGATCCGCGTCGCTTCCGGAGAGCCGCTGAGCATTACGGAAATGCCGGCGCTGCGCGGACACGTCATCGAGGTTCGCGTCAACGCAGAAGATCCCGCAAAAAATTTCCAGCCGTCGCCGGGCAAGATCCTCGCATTCCATCCGCCAGGTGGCCCCGGCGTGCGCCTCGATACCCACGTGTACGACGGCTACACGGTGCCGCCGTACTACGATTCGCTCCTGGCCAAGCTCATCTGTCAGGGCAGGGATCGAGAAGAGGCACTTGCACGTATGCATGTGGCGCTTGACGGTTTCATCATCGAGGGCGTGACGACCACCATTCCGTTCCTGTCGCGCGTGATGCAGAATCCGCGGTTCATGGCGGGCCAGGTAGACACGAAATTCCTCGAGCGCGAAACCGACCTGATGAAGGAGCCGGTGTAGGTGCGCGTCGACGTTGTTTTCGGCGGCGCCTCCCTCACGAGCTCGGACGTGGGCGGTCGCGTCGTGGCGGTGATCGACGTGCTGCGGGCGTCCACGTCCATTGCCACCGCACTGGGCAACGGCGCGCGCGCGGTCATTCCCATGGAGAGTCCGGACGATGTCGTGACCCGGGCCAAGACGCTCGACCGGTCGGATGTCCTGCTCGCCGGCGAACGCAAAATGCTGCCGGTGCCCGGCTTCGACCTCGGCAACTCGCCGCTCGAATTCAAACGCGCGGCGGTGGACGGGAAAACGATTCTGTTCACGACGTCCAACGGCACCCAGGCGATTACCGCGGCCCAGGGCGCGCGTGACGTGGTTGTCGCCTCGTACGTCAATTACACGGCAGTGCTCACGATGCTGCGCACCGCGCTGCGTGGCGGCACGGACATCATGATCGTCTGCGCCGGACGCGATCGACAGTTCTCGCTCGAGGACGCCGGCTGCGCCGGCCGGTACGTGTCGAACGTCGCCAAGCGCCTGTCGGGCATCGAACTCAATGATGCGGCGCAGGCCTGCGTCTTGATCGACCGGAAGTACGGCGAACACGTCGCGCGTCTGTTCGAGGCATCGGAGCACGGTCGTTCGTTGCGTGACGCCGGCTTTGGCGACGATCTCGTTGCTTGCGCCGCCGTGGATTCGTACCCAGTCATCCCGCTCTACCAGGATCGACAGATCACCAAGCTCGGACCAGACCGGGAGCGGTAACCCCGTGGGCAGTTCCTCCCTCAAGCGCGAGATCCTCGGAATCGCGTTGTTGTTGTTCGCCATCTTTCTCGCCGGCGCGCTCGCCACTCTCGGACTGGCCGAGTGGCGCACGGGCGTGAGCGTGGAAGCGAGCGTCGGCGCCATCGGGAGCTTTCTCGTGCGGCCGCTGGTAATCTTTTTCGGTTGGCCGGCCGCGATCCTCATCCCGTTCGTACCCGCCGTGCACGCCATTCGGCTGTTCGGGCGTCTGGAGTCCGAGACCGACCGGTCGTGGATGATATTCTTCGCCGGCCTGGTGCTGCTCGTGCCCGTGGCGCTCGCGCTGTCGCTCGCGCCGCCACCACCGGGGTTGCCGAGTCCGGGCGCAGGGATCTGGGGCGGGTTTATGGGCTGGTGGTGGACGAGTTGGTTCGGATCGTTCGGCGCCTGGGTCGTCGTCGTGCTCGCCGCATCGGTGTTGATGGCGGCCACGCTCTCCTGGAATCCGGTACGCGCCATTGTGGGACGCAAAGCGCCCCGCGCCGGCGCGGCGGTCATCGCCGCTACTGAGTCTGACGTGCCGGCCAAAAAGCGTCGCAAGCGCGAGCCCGCGGCGGACGACGATTATTCCGATCTCGCGCTATCGCTCGCCCCGCCGCCCGAGGAGATGCCGGCGTTCGACGCCGCCCTCATGGCGACGGACGCCGCCGCCATGGCGGACACGGACGAGGATTCGACTGCCGCGAACGGCAAGTCGCGCCGCAAGCGGTCAAAGTCCGAGACGTCTGCCGCGCACGACGCCGAGATAGTTGCCGCGATCGAAGCGACCGCGCACACGGATGTGTCGGGCGAAGAAGTTCCGCCGACGGAGTTGCTCGCGCCGGTGCCGCCGCGCAACAGCGATGCGAGCAAGCGCGAGCTCGACGCCATGGGCCTCAAGCTCATGGAAGCGTTGCGCACGTTCAAAGTTGACGGGGAACTCGTGGGCCGTACGACTGGTCCGGTGGTGTCCCAGTTCGAGGTGGAACCGGCGCCAGGCGTGAAGGTCCGCCAGTTTGCGAATCTCTCGAACGATCTGGCGCTCGCCATGCGCGCGGCGTCCATCCGCGTGGTAGCACCAATTCCGGGCCGCGGCGCGGTCGGTGTCGAAGTGCCGAACCCGATCTCGGAAATAGTAGCATTTAGAGAATTAATCGAGAGCAGCGATTTCAGGAGTGCGCGTGCCGCGCTGCCGATTGCCCTGGGCAAGGATCTTGAAGGCAAGCCGGTGATCGCGGATCTGGCCAAGATGCCGCACCTACTCATTGCCGGCGCCACAGGATCGGGCAAGTCGGTGTGCGTCAACACGATCATCACGAGCCTCGTGTACCGGCACACGCCACGGACGCTGCGCTTTTTGATGGTCGATCCGAAGATGGTCGAGCTCTCGGTCTACAACACGTTGCCGCACTTGCGCCACAAGGTCATCACCGACAATCGCGACGCGGCCTCGGTGCTCAAGTGGGCGGTGCTCGAGATGCAGGAGCGATACGAACTGCTCGCCGCCAACGGCTGCCGGAACATTCAGGATTTCAACAAGCGCGTGCAGGACGGCGCACCGCTCAAGCTGCCGAAAAATCCGGCGGTGGCATTCGAGGAACTGGCGTACACGGGCAGCATTCTCCCGTACATCGTGGTGGTGATCGACGAGATGGCCGACCTGATGATGACGGTGCAGAACGAGGTAGAGACGCCAATTGCCATGCTCGCGCAGAAGGCGCGCGCCATTGGCATTCACCTCATACTCGCCACGCAGCGACCGAGCGTGAACGTCATCACGGGCTTGATCAAGGCGAACTTCCCGAGCCGGATTGCATTTCGCGTTGCGTCGCAGATCGACAGCCGCACGATCATTGACGGCGCTGGCGCCGAGATGCTGCTCGGCAACGGCGACATGCTGTTCATTCCGCCGGGCAAGTCGGAGCCGTCGCGGCTGCAGGGTGCTTATCTGTCGAGTGAAGAGACGGAGCACCTGATGGGTTGGTACGAGGGGCGCCGGGTTGCGAAGCGTGCTGCGTTCGCCGCGCAGGGCATTACGCTCGACGAGTCGCACGACGCCGAGCCAGACATTCTGGAGACCGTGAAGCGGCGCGAAGCGGAGGCGGGGGTGCAGGGTGACGGCGACAACGGCGACGACGCCAGCGATCGCGACAAGCTGTTCCGCGATGCGGCCGAGGTGGTGGTGCAGAATCAGCAGGGTTCGACGTCGCTTCTGCAGCGGCGGCTCAAGGTGGGGTACGGCCGCGCGGCGCGGATCATCGATCAACTGCATGCGGCTGGCGTGCTCGGTCCGCCGGACGGCTCCAAGCCGCGCGAAGTGCTGGTGGGGTTGGATCAACTGGATTTCATCTGTGGCTCACGCTCGTAATCGTGCTGTAGCGCGGCTCGTCGCGCTGGGCTTGGCCGTTGGTGCCGCGCTGTCGATTGGACGCTCGGCGGTGGCGCAGGTGCCCATTGCAGATTCCTCAGCGCCGCGCAGGCCTGTGCTGGGGGGCGGGGGGATTCGCCCGGGGCAATTCGTCTATCAGGCGACGCTGGAGCGTGGCACGAGCACCACCATTATTGGTACGCGAACGGTGACGGTGGCCGCGGCGACGTACGGTGGCTCGCCGGCGTGGTTGCTACTGGAGACCCGCACGGGCGACGGGATTGCCGCTGTCGATTCGCTCTACCTCAACTACGTGTCGTTGCAGCCGGTGCACTGGAGTTCCATGCTCGGCGACGCCCGCGTGGCGGCGGAGTTCCGTGGCGACACAGCGTTTGGCGGCGTGACGTCGCCCGCCGGCCGCCGATCGATGATCACCAGAGTGCCGAATGGCGTATTGGTCAACGGCACGATGCTGGAAACGGTGTTGCGGGCGGCGCCCTTGCAAACGGCGTGGGAAGATTCGACCGCGATGCTGTCGATCTCGCTGGGGTCGAGCGACGTGCTGCCGACGCGCATGTCGGTGATTGGCGACGATCGGGTGCGTGTGCCCGCCGGGACGTTCGACTGCTGGGTCGTAGCCGTGCATGCCGACCCGGCGCGCGGATTGTATTGGGTGACGAAGCAGAACCCGATGGTGGTACGCAGCACGGTTGACGTGCCGGCGCTGGGCGGGGCGCAGCTTGTGAATTCTCTCATTAGCGCCACGCCGTAGCCCCTGCGGGGCCAACGACGTTCAGCGTGGCCTGGTTTTTTTTGACGCGGAGAACGCGGAATACGCGGAACACGCGGAAACGACTTTGCGCCGATCCGTCCGCGCAACGGGCCGGGATTTTCTCGGCGAAATCCGCTCGGGCGTCACTGCGTGGCGTCCCGAGCGTCGGTTCCCCAGAGTGTTCGTCCCGGCTCGTTGCGTCGAGATCCAGCGCGCCACCCGGAGCATTCCGCGTGTTCCGCGTGTTCCGCGTATTCCGCGTCGAAATCATTCGATGCTCTCGGCGCGACCCGCATCTGCACCATGATGCTTGTGCATGGTTCGTAGAATTTTCTGACGCGGAGAACGCGGAGAACGCGGAGAACGCGGAGAACGCGGAGAACGCGGAGAACGCGGAGAA
>JBEPWA010000024.1:0-57921 GCA_041690755.1 Gemmatimonadaceae bacterium
TGGGCGAGTCGGATGACGCGAACGCCTCACCCCGATAGCCAACAACGCCGGGGCCCGCGCTGATCCAGAGGCGACTCGGCCCATCGACCGCGAGCGCAAGCATCGCAGCGACACTGCCCACGACGATGTGTCCCGACTGCTGCACGGTGAATCCACCCGGATTCGCATAGCCTTGGTGGTTCGACGAAGCGACGACACTTTGTGCGCGCACTCCAAATCTGCCGCGGCTCCAGATGGTCAGCTCGGCACCGTACGCCGGCGCGCTGAAGTTGCCCGGTCCATTCGGCCCGTCGCTCGCGTCCCCGGAACCATGGGTGGCGTAGTAGCCGACGACCGGGCCAATCTCGAAGCCCGCTTGGGCGGTTGCTCGGCGAGCGGTGGTGCCGAGGAGCCAGGGGGCGAATGCGAGAACAAGAAGATCTTCTTTATGACGACGATATTTCATGACAGTTCCCGTATAGGTGATCCGTCTGCGTGTCCCTGAGGGCCACCTGCTCCTTATCTCAGAACCGAAGACCGACAGCGAGTGGAGCAACCCACGACGGTCCGCCGCGATTCGGAACGAGGATGTGCCACGTCGCTTCCGCGAATGCCCGCCAGTGAACGCCGACGGGAATCGCCACGCCCGCTCCGGCCGAGGCGCCGACCTCGAGCGTGTTTTGCTCAGCGAACGCACCGTAGGCGCCAATGCCCCCGATCACGTACACGATCTCGCGCGGGTCGAGTCCTACGAGTGCGTTCGCGGTCAACCCCACGATGCCTCGCGTATGATCCTCATAGAACTTCCGTCCGCACCCGCCCAACGGGCACGGGGGGTATTCCTGGAGTCCCAGGCGGAAGAACATGGCATCGGCGTCAAAGCGGATCCGAACTCTCGGGGCCAGCACATTGCCGATCGAGCCCCGAACATATGGCCTTGGCTCGAATTTGTTTGCGTCGGACGCCGGTGCCGCCGCAACGCCAGTCCACCCAGCCGCGATTTCACGAAACTGTTGCGCCAGTGCCGGCGTGGATGTGAGCGCGACCGCGAACAGCGCTCCCAAGATCCAGGACTTTCCCTTCACGGACTCGTCAAGTGGATGCTCGCGCGGTCGACTCCCCCGGCATCTCCTAGCAGCAGCTTGTTCCAGCTCGACATCGTGCGCTCTCCGGTGCGGTCGACAGACGCTTAACTCCGCACGGCACTCCGCTGGTCACCCGCGGAGCCGCCGGACACCGGGATCAGCGGCTTTCATCGCCAAGGCGATGCGGGTTCGTTCTACCCTGTCTAGAACGACTTCAGCGCGGGGGCCAAGTCGACGAGATCTTGCACCTCTCCATGCATCGCGTCGTATGAACGTAAGAACGCGAGTTGGGGCAACGATTCGTGCTGATTCGCGTCGGGCGTCGGTTTTAGGTACACAGTAGACCACCGCACGGGAGCAAGCTTCGCCGCCAGCTTGTTCCCCGCGATCGCTCCTAAGACCGCACCTAAAGTGCCGACGACGATTCTTGGCCAAAGGAACGTGGTGTGCTCAAATCCGGATTTAGAGGGGATCAGAGCTGCGGCGATCGCGCCGACGATGAGGCCCCCTCCCACTGCTCCCTCCAGGCGGTATCGACCGCGCCGGATTCCGACATCAATCCTCGTTACGTCAGCCCGCCCTATGCGCGTGCTGTCAGCGTGGTTCGCTGTGTTTGTCATGAGCACAAGATCGCCGATGCCAGAATCCGCGCTGACGATCCCTTCCACCTGCTTACCGGAAGCGGTCCACGCGCGAACATGAGCTCCTTCTGCAAGCGCAGGCCACACGGAGCCGGCCTGAGCACGCGCCTCGCCGAAACCGGACAACGACAAGCACGCGCAGGCAATTGCGACCAGTCGTGATAGCCGCGCGGTGAGCTGAACGTCCGCATTCCACCGCTGCACTACCGCATCCACGGGAATTTTCAATGCTATGAGTTCCGTACGATATTGCTCAATTTCGGCAATCAGCCGAGCGCGGCGACCCTCTCGACCGTCGAAATACGCAGCGACAGTCGATGGACAGTGGAAGCTCTTCTGCCTCGTGCACAACATCGAGAAGCTTGCCCATATGCTATAGTTCTTCGTGATCGAGCCCGGGGAACAAGCGCGATGCCCGGAAGACCGTGAGGATCTCAGCCTGCTCGGCACGCAGCTCATAGACAACACGATAGCTGCCGTGAATCACCTCGCGGACGGCGGGGTCTGCCAATTCCGGCAGGACGCGTCCAGACTCCGGAAAGTCCCGAAGCCGATCGACCGCGTCGATCAGTCTGGTCGCAAGGACCGAAGCGTACTGCGGAGAAGTTCGCGCAACATACGCGTAAATATCGGCGAGATCGTCCACGGCTTGGACCGACCAAACGATGCCACCCCGCAAGCTCACCCGATGCCGAAACGGCGTTGGACATCCTCGTGCGACATCGTTCGGCCCGCGCGGACATCGGCGCGTCCCCGCTCAATCTTTTCAAGGAGGTAAAGCCGCTCCATGGCATCCTCCAGCGTAGCGTTGTCGGGCAATCGCGCGACGGCATCGAGCGCAAGCTGCTTCTGCGTGGCTTCGGCCATAGGCCCTCCAAGTGAATCGACTGCTACGCCCTAAAGCTAAGCGACGGCCCAGGGGAGAGTGTCCCGCGTCTAGTTGAAAATCAGGTGCCGCCGCTGGAAAGGCGGCTCACGCCGCAGCGGATGTGGTGGTGGTCAGTTTGCCGTACAGCGCCTGCTTGAGCAAGGGGAGGTGGCGATAGCCTTGCACGCGGCGAAACTGTCGTTCCATCGCGGTCAGGGCGGCGGCGCACCACCGGAGCTTCTCATCGCTCGTTCGCCAGCGCGTGATGCGGTGCGTCGTCGCTTCGAGGCGCGCCATCACACGCTCGGCCAGGTTCGTCGTCTTGAGGCGCACGCCGAACTCCGGAAGCACGTGCAAGCGGTGGAGCGTGAGCGTTTCCTCAAGACCTTCGGCGAGGCTCGCCGTCGCCGATTCGTTGACGAGGCGCCACTCGCGATGCAGCCGCTCGAGCGCGCGCGTCGCGTCGGCATAGGTGGGATGCGCATAGGCCGACTGAAGTTTCCGACACCACGTCGGTTGGTCCTGCTTGGCGAGGTAGCTCACGACGTTCTCGCGCTTGTGCCACTGGCACCGCTGCACGGGAATGTCGCCGAACACCTCGCGCACCGCCGCGCGCAGTCCCTTCGCGCCGTCGAGCACTGCCAACAGCGGCCGGTCGAGCGGAAACCCGCGCTCGCCGAGGTCGCGGAGGAAACTCGCGAGCACGCGCTTGTTCTCACTCGCCGTTTGCACGAGGCCCAACACGCGCTTCTCGCCGGTGGCCGTCACGCCCAGGGCAATGACGAGTTGATCGCCAGCGAACGCCTTGCCGTCGCGCACCAAGACGAGCCACTCCGCATCATCCAAGCGCCGCTCCTGCAGCCGGCTCAACTCGTTCGCACTCGCACGCACGAACCGCCGCGACACGCTGGAGCGCGCCAAGCCGAACGCTTCAGGGACCGCCTCCGCCGCGGCCTCGTAGTCCCGGCACGAGAGCCCGCCCAGGACGCGCCGAAAGAGCCCGACATCCTGCGCGCGGGGCTGTTGGAGCTGGGCATACGTGGCCAGTGGAATCGCATGGCCGGCCCGTCGATCGCGCACGCGTGGCACGAGGATCGGCAATTTCTGATCGGCAAGATAGATCGACCCCGCTTGCTTGCCCCAGCGCGCGATATCGGGATGCGCATCGCCGTGGGCGTACCGCGGGCCCGCCAACGCCGTCACTTCCGCGAGCAACGCCTCCTCGACCGCGCGCAGCCCCAGCGGAATCAGCGCTTGAATCAGCGCCACGGCCGTGGGTGTGGTCAGCGTGCCGTCGTCGATCGGCATTGCCTGTTGCGCAGCCGATTCGCGTGTCTGGTCCTTCGTCGCCTGCTGTCGTACTCTTGGCATGGGTGGTGTCCTCGGGAACGAGTGGAGATCCTTGGTCGGATTCACACTCTTGTACCGCGGCATCACCTTTTTTTCAACTAGCCCTGGGACTCACCCCGGGGATCGAGTCAAACGCCATGGTCAACCAAGTTCGGTACTGATCGGCAAATGACCGAGACGTCTGCGTCATCGGCTTGCTGCGCTCGGATTGCCGTCGGGATGCAGATCACGGACGCGGCAAGAGCGTGAATCCACTTCACGACGTTCCCCCTGGTTTCGGCTCGCGTGCCGTGTACCTCACGATCACCCACAACTGCGGCAAGCCGCTCAAGCTACAGCCCAAACAGCAGGAGCCTGACGTCACCACCGCCCGCCGGCGGGCCGCCCGACTCTCGCCGGCGGCCGTGGGCGTAGCGCGGCAACGTCATCGGCGCACCGTTCCAAGGGACAGTGCAGCTAATGCACGGTGATTTGGCTGCCCGCGAACGTACCGTCCTGAGTCAGTGCGAGCAGCTCCGTGTGGCCGGTGCCCACCCCGGTCACGAATCCCGTTTGCGAATCCACGGTGACGACAGATGTGTCCTCCGATTTCCACGCCACCGTATCGCGACGCACGGCCGCGCCACCGCAGTACAGGACGGTCAGCGTCGCCGAGAAATGCTGGCCAACCAAAATGGTAGTATCCGCCGGGGAAAAGACTCCCCGGAGATCCGCAGGGCAAACCGTTATCGTCGGATCCGAGGCTCTGCAGGCAACGCTGCAGGCAAGAGCGGCCAATGCGATGAGCCACTTCATGTTCGTTTTGGTATAAGGTTCTATCAATCGCTGGCGGCCTCGGGTCGCGAGCGCTGCTCCGGATCATCAAGCACATCTCGATCTGCGTCAGCCGACCTGAGATCGTCCGCGATCTCCTGCGCGAGCAGATGCGGCTCGGGAAGGCTGAATGATTCTTCAAGCAGTTGCTAGTTAGCATACTGCTTACCACACGCGCCACTTTACGTCGTGATGATGTCGTCACGCGTGGGCCGTTCGCAAACCGCAACAGCAAACCTGACGCCGTCGATGTCATCTGGAGAACATCCGCTAATTAGGCTATCGGCCGGACAGCGTTCAAAGCTGGTCCCCGACATTGACGTCGACGCGTTGGAGCGCTTCCTCCAGCACGTCGCAACAACCGGCGAAGACCGCGACGCCCTGCTCAAGGTGTTTTCGCAGACGAAGCCGAATACGTCATTCCAACTCCTTGGAACAGCAGACGATGATCCGACGATCAAGGCGCTTTTGGACGAAGTGTGGGCGCCTACCTGGATCAAACTCGGTCCCGAGGCGATTGCGAACTCGGACTCTCGTTTGCCGGGGCGCGAGTTGGCTAGAGCCACGCTGCGCCTCCCGACGCCCCCGAATGAGTGAGGCAATGCTCATGTCGAACTCAAACTGAGCTGCGCCGGGTTCCGTGGACACCCACTTAGTGTGTACTTACCGAACTTCGACGCCCTATTGCTATCCCATATGACAGACTGTATCCTATGGCCATTCCATAGGAGACGCCCATGGGTCGCATCGACGTGCAACAAGGCACGCTCTCGCTAATGGTGCTGCGCACCCTCGAGGTGCTCGGCTCGCTGCACGGATACGGCATCGCCCGTCGAATTGAGGAGACGAGCCGCGACCGGCTGGTCCTCAATTACGGAACGCTCTATCCGGCGCTCCTCAAGCTCGAGCAGGAAGGCTTTGTCCGCGCCGCGTGGGGCGTGTCGGAGAACAACCGGCGCGCCAAGTACTACACGATCACTGCGGCCGGCCGCAAACAGCTCGCCCGTGAAACGCAGGAGTGGCGCGACACTGCCGATCTCATCGAGGCGTTCTTCGCCCTTCGCCCGCTCGCCCCATGAGTGCCCGCGCACTCGTGTCCCGCCTAGCCGGCGCGGCACGCGCCATAGTCGGCGGTTCGAGCCGACACGACGCTGATCTCCGCGCTGAGCTCGAGTCTCACGTCGCGATCGAAACCGAGGAGTACATTCGCCGCGGGGTTCTGCCCAACGAGGCGCGGCGGCTGGCAATGCTGCACGCCGGCGGACTGGCCATCGCCGAGGAATCGGTGCGCGCACGTCGTGGCGTACCGGTACTCGAGGAGATCGCCACCGACATCCGCTATGGCGTACGCGGACTGCTCCACGCACGAGGGTTCACGACTGCCGTAGTGCTCACGCTCGCACTGGGTATTGGCGCGAACGCCGCAATGTTTACCATCGTGGACGCTGTCGTCCTCCGTCCCCTGCCCTACCCGCAATCCGATCGCATTCTGTCACTGTCGGCCAAGTTCAAGGATGTCGACGCCGGAAGCCTCTACGACGCGGACTATTTTGCCTGGCAGCAGTCAGCGCGAACGGTACGGCTCGCCGCGTACACATCCGAGCGTGGCGTGTTCGCGACCAACGCCAACGCGCCGGAGCAGATTCGCGGGCTCGACGTCACGCAAGAGTATTTCTCCGTCTTCGGCGTCCATCCCATGCTCGGCCGCGACTTTACGGCCGCCGAAACAGCAACGCGTGGCACTCATGTCGTGATCCTCGGCGAGCAACTCTGGCGAGACCGTTTCCGCGGCGACTCATCGATCATTGGCCGCACGGTCGACATCGACGGCGAGCCGAACACCGTGGTCGCCGTCATGCCGGCGTCATTCAGCGATGGAGACGCGCGGTACTGGCGCCCGTACCCGATCAAGCTTGGAACCAACGGGGCCTCCTTCTTCTTTCAGACGATCGCTCGCCTTGGAAGTGGTGTCCCGCTGGCCACGGCGCGAGCCGAGCTGGGAGCGATCTCCAGCCGCGTGGATGCAGCGCGCCCAGTAACCCAACGCGGCGTGATTCCCGTCGTGATGACTCTGCACGATCGCCGGTTCGGCAATCTCCGCATGCCGTTATTGGTGCTGTTCGGGGCGGTGGGCGTTCTGCTGCTCATCGCATGCGCCAATGTGGCGAGTCTCGCGCTGGCGAGATCGAGCGCGCGGCGCCACGAGGTGGCCGTGCGGCTGGCACTGGGCGCCGGTCGCTGGCGGGTGATGCGAGCGATCGCCTTTGAATCGATCATGCTATCGCTTGCCGGTGGAGCGCTCGGAATCGCGCTGGCGCGAGCAGCTGTCGCCTATGTGATTCGTCTCAGTCCCGCGTCGGTGGGCGACGCGGCCGACGTACACGTGGGCGGCGTAGTCGTGGCGTTCACCTTCCTTGTCGCGCTGGCGGTCGGCATCGCGTTCGCCGCGGCGCCGGCGATCGCATCGGCGCGCGGCGATCTCAATGCGTTGTTGGCGTCGCACGGCTCGCGTACGACCGCCACGCGACGCCGGGCAAGGAATCGTCGCGTGCTCGTCGTCGCGCAGCTCGCCACCGCTCTCGTCTTGCTCAGCGGAGCCGGGCTCGTGGCGCGAACCTTTTGGCGGGTCACGTCGATCGATCCCGGCTTTCGTACGGCGAACCTGCAGACGGTGTCGGTCCAGCTCCCGCGGAATGCATCTACGGACGCACAAGTCGAGGTCTTCTTTAATGGCCTCATTGCGCAGGTTCGCGCGCTGCCAGGCGTTACGTCGGCAGCGTTGGCCGACGTGCCCCCGCTCGGCGGCCTGCGCATGGTCATGAGTGCGCATGACAAGGATGGGCACGAAGGCCCGCGAATCGACAACCTCGACGTTGGTCCTGAGTACATGCGTACGATCGGCGCTACGCTACGCGCCGGTCGTGAGTTCACCGCTGCGGATCGCGATGGCGCTCCGCTCGTGATGATCATGAATGAGACGTGCGCGCGCCTGCTCATTCCGACCGGCGACCCCGTCGGCCAAACGGTAACGTTTGCCGGGCAGCCGCGCCGCATCGTTGGCGTCGTACGGGACGTCTTTCAACGCGAGCTCGAGGCGGACGCGAGCCCCGTCGCGTATTTGCCGCTGGCGCAGGGCGGGCTCTCGCCGTATGAAAGACTACTCATCAGAATCGACGGACCGGCGGACCCAGTCGACCGCGCGATTAGCGGGATCGTGCACGAGCTCAGTGGCGCGCTCGCACCGCCGACGTACACCATGATGATGGCGACCGTCGACCAGTCGATCGCTCCCCGGCGGTTTACACTCCTCCTCATGGGTAGCTTTGCGGTCGTCGCGGCGTTGCTGGCGGCGATCGGCCTCTACGGCGTGCTCGCCCAACTCGTCGGCGAGCGGACACGCGAGATTGGTATTCGCGTTGCGCTGGGTGCCGATGCTCGTCGCGTCCAGCGTATGGTGCTCGGCGAAGGCATGCTCCTCGCGGCAGCCGGCGCCGGGATCGGCGTCATCGCGGCTCTGCTCAGCGCGCGAGTCGTTCGCTCGTTGTTGTTCCAAACGAGCGTACACGACCCAGTGTCGATCACCGTGGTAACGGTGCTACTGCTTGCCGTGTCGGCCACCGCGTCGTGGATTCCAGCGCGGCGCGCTAGCCGGGTGGATGCGGTGCTGGCGTTGCGGGCTGACTAGCGCGCGCGGAGCCGACGGCGTTAGGGCAGGCCGGCGCGTGCGCACTGAGCCAACACGCGAGCGGCACGGTCGAGCGGCCTGCCGAACTTGTCCATCGAACCGACGACGTCGATGGGACCGGAGACTAACTGCTCAGGGGTTCCGCCGCCACGATTGGCGACCGTCGCGCGACGGCGGGCAAAGTCCAGCGTGATAGTGGTCGACCGCACGGCCGCCGCCGCCGACGCGACTTCGGCCGCAGTGGCCTGTGACTCGAAGCCTGGACGGACTGCTGGTCGGATCGGCGGGCCGCGCCGCTCGGCATACCGAACGACATCGCCGGCCGAATCGACGACTAACACAATGGTGGCTCTCGTGTCGGCGCGGCTGGGCGCGACGGCGGAAATCGAAATAGCAGTACGGCCGAGGAGCTGGCGCCCGAGGCCGTTTTGACCGACGGCTTCGCGGCCAGTGCACTCGAACCCGCCCTCCACGGCCGGCAGGTCGGGCTGAAACGTGGCAAGCGTAAGGGTGCCGCCGACCGACGGCGGCCGGCGAAGCAGCACATCATTAGCACCCGATGGCGGTGGCGCAGGCGTCGGGGACGAGACCGCAGGGTTGGATCGCGCACATCCTGCGAGCAGAACTCCGGCAAGAGCGCCAATTGCGCAGCACGTGGCCGCATGCGATCGCCAAGTGGGTGGGATCATGTCGCTTTAGTCTTGCGGCCACAGCGGATGGTTCGTGACGGCAGCCCATGAGCAGTAGGCAGCGCTGACGGCACCAATGAGGGCAAGGGCAATCGAGTGGACTATGCCGTCAGACGGATGGAGAATCGAGCCACCGCCTAAGAGAAAGGCATAGTACGTGGCTGCGACGCCACAGCAGGTCGCGCCACCGAAGACGACAGCGGCAAGAGTGGCGACGATTCGGTTCTGTCGTGTGGCATCCGTGTGTTCCCAGCACTGCGCTTCTGTGTCAGGAGACTCGTCGATTTGCATGGTGTGCTCACCGCAGCGAATGTCCCAGCCAACTGCGAGGAAGTCTAATTAGAGCACTTAGGGAAGCTCAGCGCAATGCAGCGGCGCTTTCGCACCGCCCTGGCCCGTTCGGAGATTCGGCGAGTTGCTGCCCGGTCAAAACGGTGGCCGCGCTGAACTCAGAGGCGGGAACTCAGGCCGTTGCCGCAGCCATGTGTTCCACCGTCGAGGACAAGTGCCATGGTGCAGCTAGCACACGAGGCAACGGATCGTGACGCGACCCCAGACAATCGACCTCACCGCCGCGCGGTGAGCTGAACATCCGCATTCCACCGCCGGACTGCGGCATCCACGGGAATTTTCAGTGCTATGAGTTCCGCACGATATTGCTCAATTTCGGCAATCAGGCGAGCGCGGCGACCCTCTCGACCTTCGAAAGACGCCGGATGAAATAAACGGATCACCGGAACCTGTCGAAGCGTGACCGCATATTTCGTGGCGATGTCAGCGTCGAAACACGAAGAGAGCGAGACAACGAGGTTTGGCCGGAACAGCGCTACCTCATCGTTCATTTGGACCCGCGCGCATGTCCGATACACGCGCTTTGGCTGACTCGCACCACCGAAGTGGCACTTTGCCAAATTCGTAATCAGGGCATCGGCCGGTCGTAGTAGATCGATGAAGTAGGCCAGGAATCCATCGTACGACCATGTTCCCGCGCGCGTGAGGTATCGGCGGAGGTAGTGGTGGCCAGTCTCGAGCGTCGGCCAACACGGCTTGTTGGAGCCGGTGGCGACGTCCAACCGGAGCGCGCGCCAAGCTGCGCTGGTAAGACAGAAGTATCGATGCTCGCCCCCGCGAAGCAGCGCAGGATGAATTTCCGGGGGCATCGCGATGAAATTGTGTTCCCCCGCACGCGGGTCCTGCAAGACAAAAAGGATCCGGGCGTCCGATCGCTGCCCCGCGAGGGGGCCGAGAATTGTCTCGTAGTGCCACAGCGCCGATGGATAAGCCCCAGCAATTGGATGGCCGTCTGTCGGTACGCATGCCGTGCAGCGAAGCGGTCCGGCGGGCGCGTCCCAATTGAGCTTGTCGTACAATGGGAGAACGGGATCAGATTCCATCGGTCAGCGTGTAGGCGATGTCGAGTGCTGCCGCTGCGCTCCTGGCATGTGGACGCGATCACCAACCCACGGTGTGTCGAGGTCCGCGCGGCCATAGTACATGTCTTCGTACGACAGACGATCGAGCCCGGAGTTGCCGTGCACCCGCACGATGACCTGCTCGAGCGCCATGGCTCGCCCTTCGCGCCGCCACAGCTCGCGCGCAATTCGGCGACCCAAGACTTTCTCGAGCGGACATCCGCCCGCTTCTTCGACCGTCACAGGTGGGCCAAACATCCACGCGTGCGCTCTCACGGCACGCACGGTCCGCGAGGAATCTTCCACGTCGATCCGGACCGAGTCGCGTCCAAAGAACTCGATGTCGCGAATAGGATATGGCCCGGCGACAGTTTGCAGATTCGGGTCGAGGGAGTTCGTGCTACGTGCCGACTGGGCGGAGCTGACCTGACCGCCCATCACGAGGAGTAGAATGCCGAGCGTGGCCGCCCACGGCATAATAGACAACAATCTCTGCATGTCGCCCGCTCCTGAGTCAGAACACGTGATGCCGGATCGCCGGCCAACGCCCGAGCATGCCCATCAGCTCGGCCCTCCAGACGCGTTTACGCCAGCCGCCGAGAGAACAAACCTGCCTCGGCGAAGCGCTTTTCGGCTAACGGCTCGTCACCCAACTGCTTGTGAATTGAGCCTTGATTGCCGACGAGAAACTCAAAGATTGGCTCGTCGAGCAGCCACATCCTGAAGCTCGCGAAATAGTTCGGAAGAAAGACGCGCGTGGTGCGGCGCCATCGGCGCTTGTCGAAGAAATACAGGCCTCGATGCGCTTCGGTACGCTCCTCAGCAGCTGCGCTGTCATTGGAGGGCCATGCGACTGCACTTGCGGTGCTCTCGGACACGAGCCACAACGCGCCAAACATCGCGCAATCCATCCAGACTTCTCCGCGCATGTCCTCGTGCTTGACGATTGGATTCGTCTCATCATTGGTCATTTTCGTGACGAGGCGACGCGCCAGGGCCTTCACTCCGGCGTCATAGTTGTGCAGGGCCTTCTCGAGCTCCCCTGCTTTTCGCTGCCAGTCCGCCAGAAGGTTGAACGCTTCGGCGAAGTCGGGATCCAGTTCGAGCGCCCGGGCCATGGCACTTTTGGCTTCTCCGACGTTGCCAACCTGTTCAAGCATTGTTCCGTACTGCGCGTGCAGAGATGCATTGAGCGGATTCTCGCGCAACGCTTCGGCGAAAAAGCGAACGGCGTCGGGCATCCGGTCAAGGTAATGCGCGGCCTGACCGGCGCCGACCAGCGCCTGCCAGTTGTGCGGCTCCCGCTCCAGTACACTCTGGAATGCGGCGAATGCCGCGCTGTATTCCCGTCGGAATAGGAGCTGATGCCCAAGATCCGCAGAGAGCGATGTCATGCCAACGAGTATGTGTGCGGCACAACGCCACGGTCGACTTTCAAAGGGGTCGACGAAGTCCGGTCAGGTGGTTCGCGCTCGTTTTGACGCCGCGTATCAAACACGATGCCTCCTGTCGAGCTGCGTGAACGTCGAGTTGCTCATTTTTGTAGAACACTCAATGTTGCGAGTACGTTTACGACGCGTCGAAGGTCAGGTCTCGATAGTCAACGGGAGCAGACGAGCCAGTCTGCTCAAAGCGCCCGAGGACGCGAGCGACCGCGGACCAAGCTAGGAACCGCTGCTTGCCACTGGAGGACGGAGCGATCGCCAAACCCGTTTCCAGAACGTGCAGGCGAAACTGCCGTCGTTGTTTCATGGTTTGCAACAATTGCCCGTCAAGCGTAGTGACCAGGGTTTTGTATCGCGTCAGTGTCATTGAGCCATGTGCCATCGTGATCGGCGGCGCGACGCCGGAGACCGGCGAATGTCATGACAGTCTACTGCTGCAAATTCAATCATCTACCTCGGCACGGCAGTCCACAAGGACTCCATTACGATCGCAGTGTTGCTGGCGGCGTCAAGGCCGCCACTCGCATTGCCGCGCCACTCATCGCCGCCACAGCCCGATTACGAGCGGCACGACCCAGACGCGATCACCTCGCCCTGAAGGTGGCTCTAAAGGCGCCGGCACCGACGATCGCTCTGTGATGTGTTGGCGTGCTATTGCCATTCCAGCGGATTGGCGGTCACGTTCGCCGCGTTCTGAGTGATGTGACCGCGCAGTCGGCCCAATTGGACCGTCGCCCGCCGCTCGCCACTGGTATCGGCAACCTGCTTTGCCAAACGCACCTCCATCGCCAGTTCGTCACCCAGATAAATCGGCCAGGGAAAGAGGTATGGACGGCGTCTTATCGCGTCCAAAGCAGCTGACGCGTCACCCGCCCGCTCGAAGAGCATCGCCACCGCCAGCGGCGCGTAGCTTTCGAATAGTGTCGTCGTTTGCGGCCCACGTTGCATCAGCGAATCAACGTGCGCGATCGCGGCATGCGCACCAGCGTCCTTGCGCTCCACTGCGACAGATGCGGAGATCAATTGACTGCACACGCTCGCCTCGATACCAACGGCTGTCGCCCGATTGCGCGCGCCGATTTGCTCGAGCACGCGCCCGTCGTTCACTGCGCGCGCCCCGTCGCCCAGCGCCGACCAGCGTTGACCCCGTACGCAGCGATCGAGAACCGCATCGGTGCCGGCCTGCGAGCCTCGGTCAACCGCCGCGCCGAGGATGGCAGCGGCACGTATCGACTCCACGCTGTCGCCCCCTGCATACAGCGCGTCGAGAATCATTAGACGTAGCGCCCGGTGTCTCGCGACCCCAATTGCCTCCATGGTTCGCAAGTACGACGCGGCGTCTACGAGACGGCCCCGGTTGACTGCAATTGCGTGTAGTCCGACCAACGCCTCCACGCGGTCCTCTGTTCGCGGTGCATTACGCAGGAACGTCTCGAGCATTCGCGTCCCCTCGTCGAGCCGGGCGCCGTCAACGATGGTCGATAACGCAATGCGTCGTACGGTGGCCAGCTCATTCGGGTCTGCAGCGCGACTGCGCTTGGCCGCGTCGCGATTGATCAGAGTGTCACCGACCCTCCAACGCAGGTACCGCTCAGCATCCGTCGATGGATGCGCCGCGAGCGCCTGACGCACATACAGATCGGATGTCGCCGTATCGCCGGTTGCCGCGGTCAGCTCGGCAAGGTGCTCGAGCGCCGGTACATATGACGGATCGATTCGGACCGCGCGCGCGAACGCGAGCATTGCGAGAGAATCACCATGCGCCTCGCCCAGCATTGGACCGGCGTGAAGGTGAATGTCGCCAAGCTCGAACCATGCTTGCGCGCGCCCGGGTCCGAGTCGCACCGCGCGCTCCCACGCGTCTAGTGACTCTCTATACCACGACCGTTCGGGATAGCTGGGGCCGAGGACGCCCGCGAGATAGGCGCGGTCCGCAGCGCCAAGTTTCGCTCTCCACTGCCACGCAATGCGGTCGCCATCGGCCTGCGCCGCCCGATCGGGAATCCAGCCCGCGGCGATTCGCAGTCCCAACGCGGCCAGTGCGAATGTCGAATCCGTCGCGACCGCGTTCATAAAGAGTCGAACCGCCCGCGGATAGTCGGCGCGCCGTAGGGCCGCCTGGCCATCTACATAGTCGCGCAGAGCTACAGCGGGGATGGAGCCTAGAGCGCGGGAGCTCACCGACGGATCGACATCGCCGCCGAACAGCCGCGTCGCAAGTCGGTCGATCATCGCCGGCAGGCTGTCGACATCACCGGCTTCCGAAGCACGTGCCCGAACGGCACCAGTGCGCGAATCAAGCAGCGAAGCTGATATCACTACGTGCCGCTCGTCGCCAGACACCGAACCGATTACCACCCGGCCGGCACCGGCGGTCATAGCTCCTTTCATCGCGCCAGTTCTATCCTCGGCGATTCCCAGCGGGGACTCTACGATGCGAAAGCTGGAATCATTGGCAAATGTCGCGGCGAGCAGGTCAGACATCCCCGAGTGCAAATATTGGAGCGGCCCTGATGGTGGTGTGACTTGGAATGGTGCGATGGCCACGAGCTCATCGTCCGTCGGCACGGGCGCGCCCGAATCAGCTCGCGAAATGCGCATCACACCCATCGCGATCGTGAGGGCTGCAAGCCCGCCGACCATGGCCAGGATTGCCCGCAAACGGCGAGGCTGCGGCAGTGTCCCGGACAGGAGGGCGTGAACTGAAGAGTCGAACGGTATCGGTGCACTGTCAGCAACTTGTAGTACTGAAGTATCTCCGACATATAAGGAAGTGGCATTCGACCCGGCCCGCGAAACGGTTGCCGCGCGGTTTCTCAACCGTGCCACGACCTCGGAAAATCGCTCCGGCGGATCCACCCCTAACTCCGCACGGCAACGCTCCTCGAACACGGCAGCGGACCGCAGCGCGCCCGTGATATCGCCGGCACGGTCCTGCGCGCCAACGAGACGTAGCGCGACCTGCGAATCCAATGGGTCGACCGAAGCTAGACGACGCCACCAATCGACCGCCGCCTCCGGGTTTCCTTCTGCTGTTCGTGCCTCTGCAAGGCGACGCAGTACCGATGCATACACCTGCGCAAGTCGGACACGCTCTTCGTCCGACCACTTCTCGAACTCCGCGAGGCCCTTGAGGTGGATGCCGTCTAGAAACGGTCCCCTGTACGCGGCCACGGCGCGCTCCAAGTCGCCCTCGCCCACGGCGGTTTCGAATTCCTCGACGTCGCTGCTTATGACGGCCCGGTTGAGCCGGAGTTCGGTAGTACCGGTCACCAGTTCCGGCTGTCCTGCGGCCCTTCGTACCGAATAGACCGCCTGCTTCAGCGCGCCACGCGCGCGCTCCTCATCACTCTCCGGCCAAAAGAGCGGCAGCAGGCGATCGCGGCTGAAGCCCCGACCAGCGCTGGACGCGAGGACCGCGAGGATGGCGAGGCGTCCGCGCTGTGCGGCTACCCCGACAACAATCGGTTCCCCGTCCTTTTCCAGCGAAATGCCGCCAAAAGTTCGCAAAAAGAGCATTGGCGCGCCGAACCGGAGTGATGATGACCCAATGATCACTGGCAGGTGACTACGGGCGTTTACAATAGCCCAAGAACAAACCGACCGGAAGACCGGTTCTCCCGCAGTGCTCAACGATCGCTCAACGACTAGACGAGGACTTCTGAATGAGAAGTGTCAGGACCTCCTTCAACTAGGAAAACTCGGATGCCATTTGCTCACGGACGTCCTCCGCGCTTTACAACGCGTATCTCGTGACTATCACACTTTCCGCACTTGATCGCGACGGCCTCAACGAGGCACTCCGCCTGCTTCTTTCCCCCCTGGTCTTTCCCAGTGTCGATGCATGGCGGTCCGCGGTCAATGCGAAGCTCAGGGGACTCCTTAACGCCGACAGCGCGGGCTTTCTCCTGACAAGCGCGGGATCGCTGGCTATGTACAGCGATGAGCACGATCCGACAGCGCTGGCAAAGTATACTGATTTCGTGCCGCCGACGGCCGAGGGTGGTCTGCCGGTGTACCAGCGAATTGCACAATGCGGTGCGGCAACGATACGCGATGCTTACGGAAGCGCCTATCGACAATATTTGAAGAGTCCGTACTTCAACGAATACGCCGCACCAAATCGGGCGTTCGACACGCTCTCAGCGGTCACTGCTCCGATGCCAGATGGCCTGGGAGGCCTTCACTTCTGGCACTCGCGCCGGACCGGCAGCCGATTCAGCCGGCGCGATGCTGCGATGCTGAAGTTGGCACTGCCAGCGCTGGAGGCGGGTGTGCGAATGCACGTGGGCCTCGGAGAGCACTGTTCGTCGCTGATGCGCGTAATCGACGATTTGGCAAGCGCCGTAGTTGTATTTGATACTGCTGGGCGCCTCCTCCATCAGTCAGCCGCCGCTACGCAGCTCTTGGCGAACGACATTGAGTCGGAAACGGTATTCGGCGGCATGGTCGACGCTGTCCGTCGACGCCACGCGACAGTGGTAATTCATACCAAGCGCGCATCCTATACGCTGCGACGGGCGTACTATGATCTACAGGGTCGAAGGGATGTCCAGGTTATCGGAATCGAGCGATCGCAAACGCCACGCGAACTAGATGGTGTGCTGTCAGCGAGGTTTGGGCTGACCCCGGCCGAGAGCGTTGTTACAAACCTCATTGCGAAAGGAAAGGACTCGTACGACATCGGCCAGGAACTCTCCGTCAGCGTTCACACGGTGAAGCGCCACACGGAGAGCATTTTTCGAAAACTGCGAATCGATCGGCGGGCGCAGATCGCGCCGTTGCTCGCCTCGCTCTGAGATCGACCACGAGTCGAAGCTCCCACTCCAAATGGCCAGCCGACCACGGCGGCAGTACAGTCGTGACTGAAAGGCGAAGCTGGCCGACCGCTACAGCGCCAAATACTGATGCGGACGTCGCGCAACTCGCAGCGTCGTGCTCGCGCCCTTCGACCCCAACGTAACAAACCCCGACTTGCAAACTCGACTATCAACGCGCTTTAATAACGCCTCGGTCTCCCATCGCGCACGGTCCGACGGCAGACATGCGAATACAGCGATCAACGACGTGGTCGTCTTGCGGCCAAAGCGTACGAACGGACGCCGTTTGACCCGATCCGCGGTGCACCGCGATACAAGGCAACTCGGCTCGGCGGAGCGAAGACTAGAGTACGTTGATGATTGTTCGAGATCGGAGCGTGCTATTCAGGATTGATGCCTCACTGGCAGTCGTAATAAGGAATTCCATGTTTTGCGATTCGCTAAGGCTGGGTTGTCTTTGTCTTGCTATGCTCGGCCGTTCAGCACAAGCGCAGGCACCTCGCCGTTCGCCCAAAGAGATTGGAGCGATCATCAATGCCGCTCCGAACGTCACCTTTGACTCCGCTCATGCGGAGAAGACCAGTTCGCACGACGCCAGGGAGAAGCACGGAGCGAGGACGAAGAAACGCCGCGCAGAGTGCATGGAACTGAATGGTGAAGACGAGGCACGAAACCAGCCGTTCGTCGGGCGCGGCTCGGGAGCCGTGGCTCAGCGAACGCTCCTCGCTTCCTGAACTCATGGCGATGGCAACTGTCCCTCTCGGAGCAAGACCAGTTTTCCTGGGAAGACAGGTTGCGTCCAAGCGACGGCGGACATGCTTGAGTACTTGATGTCGACCGTGCCGGCACCAAGCCTTCCACCGATTACGTCAACGAAGCCGTTGTAGATGAATTGATATGTTCCGCCACCTAGAATCGAGACGCTGCCTACCATGACCGGATAGGCAGAGTCGAAAGTGGTCGAGCCTGTGAAATCGCCTTGATCAGCTTGACAGATAGTAGATCCGACCTTCGTCTGCACCGGTGTGGCGGTAATACTCAGGTCAACAGTCATTGTCGTTCTAGTCCCTGTCACAGTGCTCGGATAGCTGAACGACACCTTGCCATTGATGGACCGGTTGAAGAGGCATACGTCCGCACCAAGCGCAAGTGACACTTGATGCTGCAAGTTGAAGAATTCGCCGGAGTAGACGCTTGAGCGTGGCGTGAAGGAGAGTGTCGTCGTCACGGGTTGCGTCTGATCATTCTCGGCCGTAATGGTGACCTGCTGGTTCTCCGTTGGAACTTGCCCTGTGGTGGTGATGTACAGCTGCGCCGTCGTCTCCCCTGCGAGGATGCCCGGCGTCGCAATAGGATTGGTCGTCGGAAAAATGACAGCGATTCCCGGGTGTGACGTTGAGGCCTTCAGCCGAACAGGGCCGGTGATGCCCGGCGCGCGGGTAATTGTCACCGTTTGAACGGGAGAGACGTAGTTTTGCCACATGATGGTCGGTGTCGAAACGCTCACTGTGAGACCCGCAGGCAGCGGGGTCACCGTCATTGTTGCGGTTCCAGTCTTTCCTTCGCTCGATGCCGTGATCGTCGCGCTCCCAGCGGCAACACCGGTCGCGATAATGCCCGTTCCGATCCCCAGGCTGCCTGTCACCGTCGCGACGCTTGGGTTCGAGCTACTCCACGTCACAGTACGCCCTGCGAGCGTATTACCGAACGCGTCTTTCGTCACGACCGAGAGCTGCTGCGTTGCGCCGACGGTGACGGTCGTCGTGGCCGGAGCGATGGTCAGCGAGGCGACGGGCGCGCTCACCACCGTTATAGTCGCCGCCGCGGTCTTTCCCTCGCTCCACGCGGTGATCGTTGCGCTTCCCGCCGAGTTGCCCGTCACGAGACCCCCCGCGGTCACTCCCGCGATACTTGGGTTCAAGCTGGCCCAGGTCACTGTGCGCCCGATGAGCGTGTTGCCTGCCGCGTCCTTTGTCACGACGGAGAGTTGCTGCGTTGCGCCGACGCTGAAGAGCGCCGTCGCCGGGGTGAGGATCACCTGGGCGACCGTTTCGGGTTGCGTCGCCGTCGTACCAGTGGCATCGCCGCCGCCACCGCAGGAGGCGGTGGGAGAGACGACAAGCGCGGCGAGCAGACCGAAAGCGAGAAGGCGGGGAAGCGAGGGAACGAGCATAATGAGTGGGGTTGGGGGAGAGAGAACGCCAAGCAGAGGCCAAATGCGCAAGTCGAGACCGCGCTGAATCGACCGTCCCCGTGCCTTACTTCGTCCGGTTGCAGGATTAGCATAGCAACATGCGATTAGCCGACGGCGAGTTCATGCGACCGCACAGTCTATTTCTGGAACTTCAGCACGTTTTGAGCGTCGTCGTCCACCAGCGTTTCATTCCTGATAGTGGCCCTGATCGTTCGGACGTCGTCCAGCGTGGTCATTGCGGTCGTCAATGAGGTGCCGCTGATTGTCCACGTCCCGGCGACGAGCGAGCGGTGGTTCTGGGCGTCAACCTTGACGATATCAAACGGCAGACGGGACCCATTCACCGATACCCGCCGATAGCTCCCGTCGACGCTGTTCGCATTATTGCTCTCGCTCGCACCGGCCGCACCGGTGAAGTCTGGGCAATCCGCCCCAAGCAGCGGGACGGCGCCGCGATCGTCATGAACACCATTCGCAATCTTCGTTTTAACATCTCTTTGCTCTCGCGCCCGGGCGGGTGGTGGTAACCTCTCGCGTGCGGGCGAATATCAGGATGCGGCGAAGGTTGGCCAATAGGTCATCGGACCTAGTTTCGATGTTTCTTGCACAAGCGTTTACCCGAGTACCTATTTGAACTCCGTCGGCGCGCCGCACCCGCGCGTGAACAATTCTCGACGAGGGATTCGGAGATCGCTTTCGTCCAGGTAGCCGCCAAGTGCTCAGGGTCGGATCGCGTGACCCAGCAAGTGTCCGAAAGGCATCAGAACGCCTGTTGTCGGTCCTCGGTTACTCGCACGTTGACCAGTGGCGCTCTACAGTGACACGAGAGCTTCGGCCTTTGCTTGGCGCCGATTCGGCCGGGTTCCTGTTACCCGTTGCCGGGGCTGCCCCGATGCGCAGCGACGAGCACCCGCCAGGAGGGCTTGCTGAAGTGGTGAACCGCCCCGGGATTACCGGAGGCCCCCAACTGTGAGAGGATGGGAGCATGACGAAACGGACGCGGTTTTCTCCCGGGGTGCAGGACGAGTATGAGCGCAAAGGGCGATTGTTACGACAACGCGGTGGCGGAGAGCTTCTTCGCGACGCTTGAATTCGAGTTGATCATGCATAGCGATTGGCACACGAAGGCCGAGGCGCGGCGCGCAATCTTCCGGTACATCGACGTGGTACAACCGGTAGCGACGGCATTCCACGTTGGGCTATGTAAGCCCTGTCGAGTACGACATGCAGTTGCAGGCGGCCGCGTAATTCGTAGCACTCACGCGTCCATTAAATCGGGGCACGCCCAGTTTGAGATCGGGTACCGCGCTCGCCGAGAAATCATATCAGCCTATCGCGGCCCACGATTGAGTAGCATCATAAGCCTGGGGACCGACCCGGAGGGAATCGCGACGAGGTCTTTCAATCCATCGCTGTTGATATCGATCGGATACAACGAGAATTTGCCGCCGGCGGTGTCGAAAAAGTTAGTAACTTCAGAAAATCCGGCTCCCGCGCCGCGGTTCAGAAAAATCCGCTCGAGCGCCGTGTCGTATGAGCTCGATGCCACAATGTCCGGCCATCCATCGCCATTCATGTCGGCGATGAAGACGGTCCGCGACCAATTCGTGTCTCCATTGGGAAGCGACGCGTGCCACGTCTGTGGCAACATCGTTGCGGTCACATCGTCGAATGTTCCGTTGCCGCGGTTGTGCCAGAGGCGCAGCAGCGGATGCACGTAGTTGTCCGTGGTGCTGAAAACGAGATCCGACCACCCATCGCCGTCGTAGTCGATGCACTTGACCTCGACAGCCAACTCGGTCGATGATGCAAGCGGCGGAACGGCCGACGCTGGGGCGCGCTTGAAGAAGCCGAAGCCGTCGTTCAGGAGGATGACGTGCTGCTGCGGCTTGTTGAAGTTGTTCGGCGGCGTGTAATTGGCCCCGAGAATGAGATCCGGCGCGCCGTCCTTGTTGACGTCACAAAACTCAGACGAGGCGTAGTTCGGGAATTTCTGCACATCGGCCGGCATGCGCGTGGTATCGTTCACGAAAACGGCGGCGCCCTGGTTGATCAGTAGCCGGTTTGGCTCATTGGCAATTGTGCCTTCATAGAGATCGACGTTTCCGTCACAGTCGACATCCGCGGCGGCAGCGGAGTGCATGAACGCGTCGATATCGTACGGGTGCAGGTTTGTCGGCGCCGCATTGCGTAGGGTACCGCCGGCACCGGAGAGGAGCAGAATTCCCGGCGCGCCGCCGCCGCCGTAGACATCGTAGCCATGCTGCGCCGCGAAGAAATCGGGGCGCCCATCGTTGTTGGCGTCGAAGGTGATGACCTTGCGTGGGAAGTCGGGAGCCGCGAGGCCACTCGTCATCACTTGCCCGGTCACGTCGACGAGGGTGTTCTGGCCACTGTTGCGCCACACCTGAACGTTGCCAACGGGTGCGGGTGGCGCAGGGCGCTGCGAGTTGAAGCTGAACGTAAACAGCACCAGATCCTGACGACCGTCGCCGTCGACGTCGGCAACCGCTGCCTCGCGGCCATCGAATGGCGGAGTCGGCGGCAGCGCGTTCGCGACCTCCGCGAAAGTCGGGACACCGGCTGCTCCCCCGCGGGCGACGAACACAGGCGGGATGCATTTCGAGATTCGAAGATGCAAGATCGACTGGGCTACGGCGGAGTCAACACGCGCGAAAACTGTGACGTCCCCAGTTCCTCGGCCTGTGCTTCGCGCGAGACCGGTGGAGTCAACGCTCAGCCTGGGATCGGAGCTCGACCACTGCGGTTTCTGGTTCGCTACCGCGTTGCCGAATTGATCCACTGCGGTAGCGCTGAGTCGAACGGTGTCGCCGAGCGCGGAGATCGTTGTGGCCGCCGGCGACAGCGTGATCTTAGCCGCAGGTCCGGCCATGGCAGTCGCGGAGAAGCTCGCTGACAGGCCGCCGGCCGTGCCTGACGCGACCACCACTCGTTGCAGGCCGGCCTTTGTACCGAGCCGCCATACGGCGTACGCAAACCCGTCCGCGTTCGTGGCGCCTAGCGCAGCGACCGAGCCTTCGCCATTTCCCGGTGTCCACGTGACTGTTACTCCGGGTTGTACGACGCCGCCTCGCTTGACTACCACGCTGAGCGTATCGCGGAGCAGGTCACCCGCGACGGCGCTCTGCGCGTCGCCGGTGTTGATCGTCAGCTCGAACGGCGCGGGCGGAGCGACGACGGGCTGCGACTCAGCACCGCCGCATCCCTCGAGCGCGACGAACAAGCCGACCAATGCAACGGTGGCGTAATTCCCGGCATATTTCGCGACACGATGCACGACGGCTCCATGAGATTATTTATATATAAGGTCATGAATGCAGCGATCGTACGGTATAGGCCAGAATACCTAATTTTTATCGACGACTATTTCCGTGGTCGGGAATTTGACGTCTCCCGACGCCTTGGCAGCGTGGGGGATGGGATCGTCGTTGTCGGATCACGAATTCAAGCAGCTTGCGCAATCGATCAAAGTTCCGACCAGCTTACTCGGACGCGATGGATTGCCATGTTCCGCTGCGTGCCAGGCCGTTCAGCCAGCGGCCGGCCACATACTGGCGGGGGGAAACAGTGCCCCGATAGCCGATCCGCATGCGCATCATTTCAGCGCGATTAACGCGGAGCGCAATTGCTGGAAATCGGCATCCGAGAGCTCGCGCTGATTTCAAGGAAACTGGCATAGAGCCGTCATAACGATATTGCACCGCTCCCGGGGCGAACCTGAAGAACACCCACTGTCCGTTCGGAATCTGCTGCCGCTGCTCGTCGGCTGGCGAGATGTTACCAAGGATGTCATCGCCGGCGATCGTGAGTGCCATGCAGTATGGCTGGTTTTTCAGCATGAGCTTGAACACGCCTGTGTCACCGCAATTCCCGGCGCCCGGGACGGCGGCCTTCCCGATCGGCGCAGCGGTGGTGACCGAGTTTGCCTGTGATTGCCCCCCACGTTCGGCCGCCGAAATGGCCGCTGCGGCTTCACGCTGTCTCTGATTTGCCGCTTCACGCCGCCGCTGCTCGTTCTCCCGATTTAGCTCATTGCGTCTGGCGTCTTCCACGCGACGGTAGCGCCGAGCCCGAACAGCAATCAAATGATCGAATGTGTATCCTGACGGTATGGATTGGGTGACGACCGGCTGCGAACGTCGGCATCTTCACGGCGTGAACGTACCGCCTCTCGTCCCAAATACGAGCGTTCCGCCCGCGGTTGCCGATGGCGGCGGGTCATCAATCGAGAATTTAAGCGTAGACATCCGGTCGATCGGGAAGTCCGCTGAGAATGCTCCCGTGTTCCAACGGGTCAAAGTTCCGGGTGTTAACCCATAAGCTTTACTCCAACCACCCACGGACGACAGGTCCGGCATGGCGATTTTCACCATGCCGATGTCTCCCTCGTATCCAGAGCTAGCAAAGATGGTTGCCGAATTGCCGGGGAACTGTGCAAAAGCTGCCGTGAAGTACTGGCCATACTCGTGCTGGCCCGTCCATTGGGCGGTCGGCAGGCTGGTTGAAGGCGTGTTCACGGCGCTGATCGTTGGCTGATTTGGAACCGGCCCAACACTGACGGTTTTGTTCGCCACCGCCGTGAAGAAAGTGGTGACGCCTCGTGTGTACGACATGTCCTGCGCAGACACGCCGACCCCTAGGGCGTTAAAGTCTCCCGCCTTTTGCTGTGCTGTCGGAATTCCTACATAACTCCTCGTCGTTACGGCGTCGGCGAAGTACCCATTCTGAACTGGAATGCGGCCGCCGCTGTTCGCGGTGTAGTACGTCGGCACCGCGCCTACGACTTCGTCGCCGGCGTTCGACACGGTCACGGTCGCGGTGGCAGGCGTGAAGGCTTCGCTACTGGCGAAATCGAGCACTGGAATCGGGCCGCTGCCCGCGACCGTGACGTTTCGGCGAAGAATGAACTTCGTGGGGATATAGTTGTCGTCCTGGGTTGGGCGCACAGTCGCGAGCAGATCATGTATGCCAAGGCTCACCGACAAGATTGAGAACGCACCGTTGCCGCGATTGGCACCGCTTCCCTGGCCGATCAAGGCGCGGCTGATGTCGCCTGCTGCGACGCCTGCTGCAGTCGCCGTCAACACGGCCGTACCGGAAGAATTGACACACGCCGCTGCGCCTTCTTGCCGTAGCTCGTCGCGTGTGCCGTACTCGACAGTCGTGGTGAAACTCACACCGGACCCGATGACGTACGCGATTGCGCCCTTGTTGGTGATGTTGAAAGCGAACCTCGCCGAGGAATCAGGCTGGATAGCAATCCATGCGCCGGTGTTATCCTGCGCCGCGAAGAACACCGGGGCAGCGTCTGCGCAAAACTGGAAAGAGATTTTTGGCGCGACGACTGTCAGCGCCAAGTTCACCGCCTGCGGCGTCATTCCGCTGCCAGTCAGGCGCACAGTCAGTGGATACACGCCGGGCGGAGTAGTGGGAGCTATGCCGAGGACGAGTTTTGTCGAGGTCGCCGACCCTTCGAGAAGCGGCGGGACGAACGTGGCCGTCACGCCTGCGGGGGCGCCTTCGGTGGTGAGAGAAATGCTCCCCGCGTAGTTACCCCGCGTAATAGACATCGCGACTGAATCACCGACCCCCTGTCCGATGCTCAATGCATTGGTCGCCACTGTGATGCCGACACTTGGCAGCGGCGCGGTTCCGGTCTGGGTTGGCGAGTCGCCGCCGCAACCAACGAAGATGGCGAGCGCCGTTAGTGTGATGCCGGTCCGTACTGAGCGCATTTATGGACTCCATTAGCCGTGCAGGCCACGCCTGCCAAGCGATTTTGGGAACGGAGACACGGGCCACTGAGCCCGTGCTCAATATCAGGGGCGATGAGCGCGGTCAGTGGAACTTCAGTTTGTTCCCGGCGTCGTCTTCGAGGAGCTCGCCGTTGCTGATGGTGGCCGTGATCTTCCGACCATCATCCAGCGTCCCGGTGGCGGTGTTTCCGCTAACTCTGATGGTGCCCGTGTGGCGCTCGACAGAACTGGGCTTCGGCACACCGCCGAAATACGCGATCGTCGTCATTTGAGTCGACAAAGAACTGCCGCTGATTGTCCAGGTACCCGCGATCAGCGAAAGGTGGTTCTGAGCATCGGCATAAACGATGTCGACCGGGAGGTTGTGTCCATTAACGGAGATGAGTGTATGACTGCCGTCGAAGCTGCTGCTACTACTTTCGTCGTCACTGGGCGGACCGGAGAAATCCGGGCAGTCAGCGGCAAGCAGCGGTACGGCGGCGGCGACGGTCAGGAGGGCGATTCGAAGTTTGCGCTTCAACATCTGTTTGCTCGCGTTTCTGTGTGGGTGGAAACGTCCAGTGAGGCGACGAATATCGGAGCCGGCCGAACCCCCGCCAATAGGTCGTGTGACCTATTGTCAGTGTCGTGTTGCACAACTTATATGCAAGGAGTGGAATCACCGTGCGTTCGCCCAGATGGCGGGAACAACCTGCTGATCGGCGTGGTGCGCCGTGCGAATGGTGCGCCGGTGCCCGACGCCTTCATACGTGTGCAGAGGGCGGCGCCGCCGGATTCCATCGGAGCCTGGCGGCGCGGCGGCGGAAAATCCGATTCCACCGGCGCGTTCGCGCTCTGCGGTGCCCCGGCGGTGTGCGCATGTCGCCGAGCGCTGCGCGCGATTCGCTCGTGAGAAGCGACGCCGCGGTGATGATCGACTCGCTGCAGCATGTGGCGGCGCAAGCGACCGGCGTGTCGATCACATGAGTGCCCGAGCTCGCGCTGCCGCCATCGAGCTATACGCCGCAATTGGCAAAGTGGCGTCTTCGCCTTCAAGCCCCGGTGATGACGCGCGGTCTCGGGACGGCCAAAGTCCGGAGGTCCCGCGAGATCTACGTCGGCTTTGGCAGCACTTGGAATTCTGTAGAAGTCCAGGTTGCCGACACAACGGTAGCCGAACGCGAATTCAAAGACGTGGCGGCTGGTGGCGTGGCAGTCGCCCTCACGGCGGTTCCTGGCTACCCCGTCGCATTCGAGCGCGCGACGGTGGTACGGCCTCGCCTCCAATAGGCCGCGCCGGCGCTGCTGCCTTAGCCGTCTGCCTCCATCGCTGCGATCAAATCCAGTAGCCCAACCGGCTCCCAGGATTGGTTCCGCTGTGTCTTGGAGAGAGGCTCGAGAATCTCTGCTTTTTCCAACTGACTGATCGCGTCATAGATGGCCGCTTTCGCGCGACCAGTCGCCGCCGTCGCCATCGTAGCGGTGAGTATCGGATGCGCCGGAAGAACTTCAATCAGCGCCCAAGCCGCAGCCCCTTTTCGTGGCGGGTGGTTCTGCCGGAGCTTGGCTCGCCACTCTTCGCAGAGTTTCGTGACTGCTGCGAGATATGCGACGGCTCGATGTGATGCCGAAGCTGACGCGGTCGCGAAGTAGTCGATCCATCGCCCCACATCGTCGCCTCTGAAGTCCGTTAGCCCTGCGATGTATCGGTCCTTGGACGCGGCAAGAGCGAGGCTGACCGGAGGGTCGTATCTCGGGGCAAGGCCACGGCGGCGCAACACAACGTGAATCAGTGCTCGTCCGGTACGGCCGTTTCCATCATCAAAAGGATGGATCGTTTCAAACTGCGCATGCACGAGCGCGGCTTGGACTAATGGCGATAGACGATCGTCGTTGATCGCGTCGCATAAGTCGGTGAGGAGGGCCGGCACATCTTCTGGCGGAGGAGGCACGAAGTCAGCCCCGCAGGGATTGTAGTCATTTCCTCCAATCCAGTTTTGCCCAGTCCGGAGAACGCCGGCGATGCGCTTGGTGTCGCTACGCTCCAACAGCCGCCGGTGAATTGCGAGGATGTGAGAAATGTCGAACTTGGACTTAGTGGCCGCTTCGTCCACCGCCAGGATCATTGCCTGGATGTTGGCTAGAACTTCTCGCGCAGTTTCACTCGTCTTTTCTCCCGACTCCACCTTGGCTTCCGCCCGGGCCAATTCGCGTACACCAAGCTGCATCCCTTCAACCCTGGATGATGCAATTGATTCCGTTCGAAGAAGCAGCCGAGCCAACGCACCAAGACTGGGTCCGCCCACGTCGTTGAGTTCTCGAATCGCATTCTCTGCTTCGGAGACAACTCCGGAAATGGACAGGTCGAGGCTTACGTTCAGCCCTGAAAGAGAGGCCGGAACGAACGCTCGGTACATACATGCGCGCTTGTATTTCGCCGGAGCAGCACCGTTGTCTTAGTTCAGTTTAGCATATAACCTGAACTAAGTGACATCCGCAGGTTCAGTTTAGGCCATTTAAATCAGGACTCGCGGAGACCATAGCAGATCCTCGGCTTGTCGAGCGTCAGGTCCGCGACAACCGGGTGACGCCCATCTTGCTCCTCCGCATTCTTGCCCTCCTCTCTCCCGAGAGTGTGGCTTCGATTAGAGCTATGTCAAAACGTGGATCGCGCTGGACTCAGATTCGGGGACCCAGGCCCGGGGTGGTCTGTGCTGCGGGAGCGGGGCCTGAGGTTGATCCCGGTCGACCGACAGCTCGCCTCATCGCTCAAGGCGAAAGATGAGGCGATTCTAATCCAGTAAACGGTTGCGCATCAACCGATGGTGACGCAATGTTGCAAAGGCAAGTCGTCCCGGCCGCAGTTATCTACTAATGCTTCATCTAGACGTTCTCGACGCCTACCGCGCCGACCTCGCCAGCGCGAGCGCGGACTCCTTTACCGATGCCGACGCCACCTGGTTGACCTTCGCGTCGATGCTCCAGCGCGCGCTCGGGCTTCCGCGGCGCGACCGCGAGGAGTACCTGCGCGTCGCGATCGCCGGTCTCGGCATCCCGCTGGACGATGGCCCGCACAGAAATGGTGCGACCCCATCGGACGACACCCAAGGTGCGCTGTTTGGTCGTCTCATCCGCATCGCCGATGACGCCGAGCAGGCGGGCGCATTCGCCGTGGCGACAACGATTCTTGATGCCGGCCAAGCGCTGCTCGACGCCGGCCAGGACAAATGGCACGGACGGATGTTGTGGCAGCAGGCGAGGATTCTCCGCAAGCTCGGCGAGGTGGACCTGGCGCAGGAGCAACTCGTCAAACTGAAGGACGCCGGGTCCGAGTTAGATGATGCGGACCTCGTCGCACTGAGCTGGATCGGGCTCGCCGCCGTTGCCCGGGTGCGCGGCAACTTTCCGGACGCTCGGCAGGCGTTCGCCAACGCGCTTGCGCTAGCCGCGCAAACCGATCCGGCGTTGGACGTGGGGCGGCATGCCCAACACGGCCTACTCCTATCGACGGCGGCGGCTGGCGATTTTGATGCCGCATTGCTACACGGTATCGCGGCACTCGACGGGTCACCGTCTGTCGATCGGCGTGCCGAAGTACTCACGAGCCTGGCGGCCGTGTGTCTCGACGCTGGTGAATCTCTCGCGGCGTTGCATGCCTTTCTTCAGGTGCTCACCTGTGCGTGTCCCAAACGTGTACGCATGAACGCACTCGGCGGCGCCGCGGTGGCGGCAGGCAAACTCGGAAAGACGCACATCGTCGAGCAGCTTGAGACCTTGGCGGAAGACATTGCAACGCGCGAGCACGGGTTCGCACACGAGATCGCGGACATGTGCCGCGAGTTTTACGAATCGTTCGCGCTGCTGGGGCAGGATGAGCACGCGATGCACTACCGGCGCGAGGCTTTGCGGCGCGCCGAGATGCACGGCTTTCATGAGATCACTCACCGCATCGAGGCGTTTAGCGTGCCGCGAGAAGCGGCGCCGCGCCACGTGGAGCTCAGCGCGGAAGCGCTCGACGTCACCCGGGCGCTCATGTTGGGGGACGCCGATGCAATGCTCGCTTCGGCTTCAGCGATGGACCCGGACTAGACGCACTCTCCGCCGGGAGTAACGTAACCTGAGCAGTCGTGCGCGACGTGGCTCGTCGACGGTGTTGTTGGTGCGGTGGCGGACGCACAGGCGGTGAAGAGTGAGCTCAGTGCGACGACGGCGAACAGGCGAATACGGGACATGCGCGGCTCCAAGAATGTCGAGGAGCGCGATCATTACGTGCGGCCGCGTTGTGCGATAAACATGCGGCGGGGAAGTTCGATACATGGCGGGTAGGATGGTTGATCGTGACCGGGAGCGCAGCGAGGCGGTGCCGGTGATCGCGACACTGGTGCGGCTCGCCGACGTGAAGGCGGCGATCGCGTCGGCGCGCGCGGAGTGCGTGGTTCGCGATCACGGCGATGTCGCGGCGCTTCTCGCCACGCTGCGCCACGGCGGCGGTGCACTCGTCGTCATCGACGTCGCGGATCGCGAGGGTCGGTCGATGGCCCCGGCGGTGACCGCCATCCGTCGCGAGTTCCCAACGTTGCCGGTGCTCGTGTACTGCGCCGTGGAGCCTGGAACGTCATCGGTCATCCTCGCCGCCGTGCGCGCCGGTGCGAGCGCGTTGATCTTCCGCGGCGTCGACGATGTCGGACACGTGCTGCGATCAGCGTTCCGATCCGCCCGACACAGCTTGGTGAGTCAGCGCATCGCGGACGCTGTGGCCGATCTGCTGCCGGCGGGGATCCGGCCGCTCCTTCGCTATGCGCTCAGTCGTGCGGGCGCGGACGTGTCGGTGGACGACGCGGCCGAGGCGATCGGCGTCGACAGGAAAACGCTCCGCAATCGGCTCAGCAAAACGAGCATCGGCCCATCGGAATTCGTCAACTGGATTCGGCTAGGCCTGGTGGTTGGCGCACTGGAAGCCGGCAATCGCACCGTGGAACGTGTCGCCCTCGACAATGGTTTTGCGTCGGGCACGGCATTTCGGAACATGCTGCGCCGGTACACCAGCCTGACGGCGACCGAGCTACGAGGCGACGGTGGCTTCGACGCATTCCTTACACTCTTCCGTGGTCGATTGCGTTGCGCGACACCGACAGTTGCCCTCGCCTGCGAAGAAGTCACGAGCGTGTCGCGCGACGATCGCGTAGGTGAGAGGCTGGCCTAGCCACTCTCATTAAGAGACATTGCCCCTCCGGGCATCCAGTTCCCCGTAGTGTAACGGTCGATGCGTCGCCGTCGAATAGAATGAGCCATGACCCATCCCCATGGCCTGCGTCTCGTTCCGCCCACTCCGCCTTCGATCGTTCTGGGCCGGTCGGCCGTCCTCCTCTCACCCAGGCAGCCACGGCTGCGGGTGATGACTGCGGGAGAAAATGCATTCGGCACTGATTGGGGCCGCACCCTCGCGAAGCGCTCCGACGAGTTCCTCAGCCACCGTTCGGCAGCGTCCCTGATCGAGCACCTCACCGCCGAGTGCCATCATGTGGCGCTCGTTGGCATTAGTACGAGAAGGGAGACGGGATTACTCGAACGCATCGCCGCTACTGCGGAGCAGGTCCGCCATCGTTTGATTCTTGTTGCTCCAACGGTGTCGGAGGATCTGACGAAGCGTTTGCTCAGTGCCGGCGTTGATGACTTCGTGACCGCTGCGACTTCGGTGGATGAGGTCACCGTTCGCTTAGAGCTACGAATGCTCAAGTCGTATGGAGCCGTGCTTCCTCGAGCACGGGAGCTCGATACGAGTCTCGAGCAGCCGCGGTACATCGCTGGCAGTGGCGCTGAGGCGACGGATCAAACTCAGCGAGTAAGCTTTTCGCCTATCGAGAGCCGCCTCTACGCGTTGTTTGCGCGGCGGTTCGGAGACGCGCTCAGTCGTGAAGAGATTCTGCGCGTCGTGTGGGATCGCTCAATGCGAAACGCGAAAACGTCGAACATCGTGGACGTCTACGTCAGGTATCTGCGAGTCAAGCTGGAGCGTGTCGCACCGCACCTCAAGATTGTGACGGTCCGTGATGTCGGCTATGGAATGTGCGAGCAGACGTCCGTGGGCCTGGGTCCCCGAATCTGAGTCCAGCCGGCCCCCCGTTTTGACAGCGCGATAAATCGAGGCCAGACCTTCGGGAGACCTGAGACGTGAGTGCCTCACGCGTCATTGGTTTGCCTCGTTGGCTGAAGCCCGGGTGGTGTTAACTTCGTGGCGCGAGGACTACAACAATCATCGGCCCCACACGAGCTTGGGGGGGGCTGCAACCACCGGCGGTCTTTCGAGGCGCTGGTGACTACCTGCCTCGGTTTAGAACTGTCTAAAACTGACGCTCTGGACTGGACCTACTTTGGGGACCCAGGCCCAGCCCTAACGACCACCGATTCACGATGGTCAGACTCGGAGCGAACGAGCGTCCCGCCTCGTCTCGGCGCGCCGCGCCAGCCACAGCACGGCGCCGGCGAGGTTGAACCCGATGTATCCAGCGCAGCATACCCCGAACCCCACCAGGATCAACGGGACGCGTTCGCCATTCATACGCAACGAACGCAATAGCCGTGTTGCGATATCGCTGGTTCTCGCCCCTGAGCGACGCATGATTCTGACAGCGCCGGCGGTCTCCGGGAGTTAACCTTCGCTCATGAGCGGCCACGCCGGCTGAGGTGTGCGGCTCCGCACCGGTTAGGGGTTTCTGACCTTCGTGCCCTACCCCATTCTCGACTGAAGGACAGGCAAGCGTGCATCCGATCCGCATTGGTCTCGTCGGAGATTTCGATGCGTCTGTGACGGCGCATCAGGCAATACCGCGCGCGCTAGCTCTCGTCGCGCGAAACGCGAAGCTGCAAGTCTCGGCCGAATGGATTCCGACCTCCAGCATCCAAGACAACGCTATGCTCGAGCCGTTCGACGGCATCTGGTGCGTTCCAGCGAGTCCGTATCGCAACATGGATGGGGCGTTGCGAGCCATTCGGTTCGCGCGCGAGCGCTTGCGCCCCTTTCTCGGCACGTGCGGCGGCTTGCAGCATGCGCTGGTGGAGTACGCGCGCAATGTCATTGGCTGGAGTGATGCCGACCATGCGGAGACGATGGCGGTTGGCGGGCGCGCGGTGATCGAGTCATTGAGCTGTTCTCTCGTCGAAACGGCAGCCACCGTGCATCTGCGTGCGGGAACCCGCATCGCCCGCGCGTACGGCTGCGCGGACGCAAGTGAGAGCTACCACTGTCGGTATGGTGTGAACAGCGCGTACCAGAAAGCGTTGCTCTCCGGCGCGCTCCGCATCTCGGCAGTGGATGATGCTGGCGACGTGCGCGCCGTGGAGCTCGACGATCACCCCTTCTTTGTGGCGACCTTGTTTCAGCCGGAACGCGCCGCGCTCATCGATCGCATCCCCCCGGTTGTGCGTGCGTTCGTGACAGCTGCAACCGGAGGTTAGGCCGCCCTCACTGCCGCACGTAGCGCAAGTGTGTGGCGGATGGACCATCAAGAACCCTGTCAATGCGAAACTTCGACCCGGGCTCATGTAGGTTCTCGAAGAGCCGCCGCCCGCCGCCGAACAACACTGGTGCCAAGGCGATTTCCAACTCGTCGATGACACCCAGGTTGAGGTACTGCTGGATCACATCCGCTCCACCAGCGATACGAACATCACGACTGCCGGCGGATTCCCGAGCCAGCTCCAGGGCACGCTCTGGTCCGTCGTTGACGAAGTTAAATGTCGTCCCACCGGGGCGCACCCAGGGTTCGCGTTTCTCATTGGTAAGCACGTATACCGGTGTATGGAACGGAGCCTCCTCCGGCCACGAGACCTCGCCTTGGTCGAACATCCGCTTGCCCATGATGTTGGCACCAATGCGCTCCGCGGTGCTGCGAACCAGGTCATTCACCGGGCCGGTCTCTCCCCCTGGGCCGAACTTGAGCGTCTCACGGAAGTACTTGGTATTGAGGGCCCAGCCCATCAGCGCACCCCACTTCGCGCCCCAGTCCTTGTACCCAGGATTGTCCATGGTCATTCCTTCCGGTGCCATGTAGCCATCGAGGCTCAATCCAATAACGACGAATACTTTGCTCATGATGCTCCTCTCGTATGAGTCAACTTAGTTTCGAGCCGATCGATACCAAGCGACAAAAAGTCGCGGTACCCACCGGGAGATAGCGCACTGAGATGCTCTCTCGCGGTGACCACCGCTGCGATGCCGGCATCCTGGTTGCCGACGGCGGCGTGGGCGTCGGCGAGATTCAGATACAGCGATGCCATGAACTCGGCCGCACGACCGTCGGCGACTGCTTCCGCGTGGCGCACGGCGAGCATGTTCCAACGGAGAGTTTCGCTCGGGCTCGCCTGATGCCGCGCCACGTAGTGCGCGGCGATGCAAGCCTCATAGTCGTCCATGCGCTCGTCCCACGCCTGTTCGAACAAGGCACGTGCCTCGCTTGGCGTTCCTTCGATCGCCATGCCCGCGGCACATAGTGCAACTACATGATTGGTAGGGTCCAAAGTCATCGTTGCGCAGCGGGTTGCGTTGTTAGCGCGTCCTCCCACAACACCGAGGCGATCAACCACCGGCCGTCGGCGCGGCACAATTGAATGAATTTTCTCCCTTTGCCTGTATACGCCGCTCCGTGGAGCGTGCCCGCCTTGGCATAGTGCGACTGGCGACTGGCGATGTTTTCAAACACAGTAGTCGTGCTCGACGTTTCCCATTCGTGAAATTCGACAAGCGTCCCGTCGGTGAGCATGGCGTCGCGCGACAGGAGGAACTCCTCAATCGTCCAGGAGTCCATGCCGCTTGCCGACACGCGAATGACACCGCCCCCGGCCACGTACACTTTGCGCAGCTCTGCCGTCGCGGGCTTGCGCGGCCCGCGGTTGTCGAACGCTGCGTACAGTGTCGCGATAACCGAATCGATTTCCGAATTTGAAGGCTCGTCCATTCAAATCTCCCGTCGCCGGGCCGCTGAATTTTTGGATCACAATCGTACGCATTGCGGCATAACAATGGCGGCTTCGCACTGCGATGCGCTACCATATTTGTGCCAGCGGCGGCACCAATGCGACAATGGCCATGGTGGTACGGCATGAACTGGCGATGGCATGCGGGCCGGCGCCCTCCCAAACTGGGGGCATGGCCACCGTCATTGAAGGATTGGTCGTTGCGCCGCTGGCGCCTGGCGATCGGGGCGACTGGGAGCGGCTCGCTCGGGGATACCACGAGTTCTACTCGGAAACTGTAGCGGCTCATTGCTACGACGCAACGTGGGCGCGCCTCATGCTCGGCCTCGAGATTCACGCGCTCGGTGCGTTCGCCTACGAACGCCTGGTCGGCATTGCGCACTACGTTCTCCATCCGCACATCTGGCTCGGCGACGTGTGCTATCTCCAGGACCTGTTCGTTGACAGTCGCGTTCGCGGCAGCGGGGTTGGTCGCGCATTGATCGAGCATGTTGCGATCCGCGCTCGCGAGCGCGGCGCGTTTCGGCTCTACTGGGTCACCACCCAGGAGAACGGCGTGGCCCGGGTGCTTTATGACAAAGTCGCGTGCCTCACACCATACATTCGCTACGACCGGTCGCTCTCATGACCCAACCGGCAGTTCGTTGAGGAGCTTGCCGAGGGTGCGTGTCGCCGAGAGGAGCTGCTTCTCGTCAAACCCGCCGAACCCGAGCAGCAGTCCCTGGCGCGGCTTTCCGCCCACGTAGCACATAGACAACCGGTGCGCGGTCAGCCCTCGTGCCAACATGTGGCTCAGCACGTCGCCGTCGCGAAGGGCACCGGTCAACAGCGTCGCGACATGAAGGCCGGCATCGGCGTTGTGAACCGTGAGCACGCCCTGGCAATATCTGTCCAGTCCCTCCAGCACGGCGTCTCGACGGCTCAAATACAGCAGGCGCATGCGTCGCAGGTGACGCGCAAAGTGCCCATCGTTAAGGAAATCCGTGAGCACGAGCTGATACAACGTTGGTGAAAACACGTCGGTGGCTTCGCGTTCCAGAGCAAATTTTTCGCACAACGCTTTGGGCGCTACGACATAGCCCACGCGAATCGACGGAAAGAGCACCTTGCTGAACGTGCCGATGTAGACAACGCGGTCGTTCGTACTCATGCCCTGCAGCGCGGGGAGCGGGCGGCTGACGTAGCGATACTCGCTGTCGTAGTCGTCCTCGATCACCCAGGCGTTGCGACGGCCGGCCCACTCGAGCAGCGCGAGCCGGCGTGCCGCACTCATCGATGCGCCGAGTGGATACTGATGACTGGGCGTGATGTACACGGCGCGCACGCGCTTGCCGATTGCGTCGAGTGCGTGTACGTCGAGCCCCTCGCCATCCACCGGAATGGGCACGAGCTCGGCGCCGCTCGCGACGAGCGCCGAATGAGCGCCGGGGTAACCGGGCTCCTCCACGGCCACCGAATCGCCGCGGCCGAGCAGGACGCTGGCGCACAGGCGAAGCGCTGCCTGCGAGCCGGAGACGACCAGCACGCGATCAGCCTCGCACCGTACCGCACGCGCCGTGCGCAGATAGTCGGCAATGGCCGAGCGCAGTTGGGGCAGGCCGGCGGGGTCGCCGTATGCCATCATCGCCGGCGTGAGAGCGTGCGCATGCCGCGCCACGAGGCGCGCCCAAACTGCTTGCGGAAAATGATCGAGCGCCGGGAGACTCGTTCGAAACGGACGCAGCCCGCCTTCGTACCTATGCGCGAGCGCGCGCGACTTTGTTGCTCGCGGTTCGACAACTGCCACGCCGAGCATGTCGTCCGGCAGCGCCTCGCTAACGAATGTGCCGGAGCCAGTGCGCCCCGTGAGGTATCCCTCGTGCAGCAGCTGCTCGTACGCGCCGAGCACAGGGAGGCGCGACACGCCGAGTTCCGCGGCCAGCTCGCGCGTGGACGGCACCCGCTGGCCGGGGCGAATCAAGCCATCGAGAATTGCCCTGTGCAGGCCGTCGTAGATCTGTTGGTGCAAGGGGACGCCAATGCCGCGTCGAATCGGCACATGCGTCACTATATGAAAGCCGGCAGGATTCCTCACCCGACAAAGATCGGTGCCGTGCGCACGGGTGGCAATGGAACTGGTAATGCCAACCAGGCCTGCAGTGGTACTGGCCGCCATGCCATTATGAAAGTACGGTGCGCCATGCGCCGTCCCCCTTCCCTGCTCAAAGCACTCGTTGTGTTCGCGGCACTCGCCGTGCCCGCCGCGTCACACGGACAGACGAGCGGCGCCGCGCCGTGGGGATTGTTCAGCGCGCGGTACGATACACAAACCTCCGACTTCATCTATGCCGCTTATGGATATGGCCGCGGGTTCGGGATGGTGGGCGCGCTGCAGAATCCCCGCAGCGGATACACGGAGCTCGTTGCCGCACTCGGCACAACATTCTCCATTGCTGGCGGGCCCACGCACTCGCTCGCCGTGGGCGGTGCGCGCGTGGCAAATGCCTGGTACGGGCAGGTGTACTATCTGCCGGTGGAACACCGGGCTCCGTTCTGGTTCCGAGCAACGGCGGAGCTGTACGTTCCGCTCCGCGGATCGCACTCCACCCAATTCGCCCTCAGCCCGGCGTCGGTGACGGTGTCGATTTCGCGATGGTTCGAGGTGGGCGCGGCGCTGGATCTCGCGAGCGCCACTGGCGACAAGACGGGCACCGCCGTCGGGCCGGAATTTCGATTCGCCCTCCCGAATGCGGTGCTCGGCGTGGATGTTCAGCACTCGCTCAACGAGCGCACAGACCGGTTGCGGCTATTCTTTACGACGGCGTTCTGAGCGGTGGCGTGTTCGGCTACGTCACCGCACAACTCACAATCGACTCACCCAGGAAACGCGCTTGATGAAGAATCTCTATGACTCGGCGGTCGTGGCCGAAGTGGATCAACGCATTGCCGGGCTGCAACCGGGCAGCAAGCCGTTGTGGGGCAGCATGAACTCGGCCCAAATGCTCGCCCACTGCGCGTTGGCCATGGAGAATGCGCTCGGCGTTACAAAGCTGCCGCGCCACCCTCTGGGCCGGGTTATCGGTGGCTTCATGAAGCGCAGACTGATAGTGCAGGGCAAGCCGATGGGGCATAACGCGCCGAGCCATCCGAGCGTGCTGGTAACGGACAAGCGCGACTTCGACGTGGAACGGCAACGACTACAGCAGACGGTCTATCGCTTCGCATCCGGACCCGCGGCATGCACGCGGCATCCGCATTTCTTCTTTGGGCCCATGGAGCCGTTGGAGTGGGCGACGTTCATGTACGTCCATCTCGACCATCACTTGCGGCAGTTCAACTTGTGATTGGCGCGCAACGATTCCCAGGTCCGCTATGCTCGTGGCCGTGAGCATGCGCCGCACCTGGCGCGGTGTGTAGCCGAGCGCCTCGCGAAACACCGCGGTGAAATGGCTGTGATGACAAAAGCCTACTTCGAGCGCAAGGCGGCTTAGGTCACGCGCGCCGGCGCGAAGCCGGCTCAGCGCAGCGATGAGCCGCAGTTGTACGAGGTACTGGTGCGGGGGCATTCCGACTTCGCTGCGGAACACGCGAGCCAGGTGAAAGGGTGACGTGTCGAGTGTTCGTGCAATGCGTGCAACTGGGGTTGGATCGTCGATGGCCAGCGCCAAGAGCGCGCTCGCCTCGGCCACCAACGCGCGACGGCGCTGCCGCCCCGGCAAGTCGGCGCCCGATCGCGCTCGTGATATTACATGCCGCAACAGTGCCTTTGCGTCTTCTTCGACATGTGCGTCGGGACACGGATAGCGAAGACTCAGCGCGTGGCGGCGCCAGTAGTAGCGAAACAAGGCCTGCGGCGAGAGTTGAACGAACTCCGGCTCGGCACCGCCTGAGCAGGGCGCGGCCGACAACACCGACATTGCCGCGGTGCTATCGAACCGAAACACAGCACAGCTCTGGACGGGCGGCACGCTTCCCGGAAAACTTGCCATCGCCGCCCCGTTCTCCATCACTATGAGTGTTGACGCAACTGTGGTCCACGATGGGACCTGGTGCCCGAAGCCCGAGACATAGCGCAAGTCATCGAGTTGCACATGCGGACCGGCGAATACCATGGTGCGACATACGTCAACGCCGTGCGATGTGGACCGGGCGGAGGAAAGCATTAGGAAACGACCTTGATGGCTCGGCAAACGGCACGTGACCGACTTCAGCAATCGGCATCACAAGTTGCCAGTAAATCGACGTCCACCATGGATAGAACGGATGCGTTCTCGCTAACAGCGCCACTCGTGCGTTTGCCCACCATACCACTTCATTGCGCGTCGCAGGGGAGCTAGCGAGTTCAGGCGCGCGACAGGGAATCACCCGTCGTCGAAGCATCGCATTCTTCGAGAAGCGCCAACTCCGTTCCATGGTAATGCTCTGGTAGTCGCGGATCGGCGGCGATGCGCCGTCGATCGACAACGCGGAATCCCTGCCGCTCGTAGTAGCCAATGAGCGCCGCGTTGCTCGCCCATGTGTCGAGTCGCAAACCCACGCGTCCAAGTTCTCGAGCGTGGGCCCTTGCCCACTCGAGCACGGCTGCCGTCAGGCCGCGACCCGGATATGACTCGGCTCGGGCGATGCGGTGGACATACAGGTGCTCGCCCCGCTCGAGCGGACCCCAGATAGCGGCGTCCTCATACGCGATCGAGAACACTCCGACCAACGCGTCGTCACGCGTGACGCGGAAAAGGCAGCGCCGATTTACCTCGGCAAGAATGGTTTCGTCGGTGAACTCGGGCCACTCGATAGCGGCGTTCCACGCCTGAATCAGCCGCGCATGTGCATATGCACCGCGCGCTGCCGGCAGATCATCTGGTATGGCCGCTTCGACACGCAAGGTCATGCCGTTCCTCTCGCAAGATAAAACGCCGAGCTTGGGTGTCGGCGAAGTTCGCCTGGCCGTGAGCGTTGGCGCGCAATCGCGCGCTGTATGTCTCGTACGCGCGATGGTATCCGGTCTCCTCAGTGCAGCGCGTGCGTCAACGCCTCCGCCTGGACTCCGAGAAAGATCGTGGCGTGGGTAAGGTCCGGGCGCTGCACGTACACCCAACGAAGGCCGGTTGGCGCGCTTGTTCGGAGAAGCGCGGCGATGCGAGCCGCGGCCGCCACGGTTGGGGCGTAGTCTGCAGTGGCGAGGTAGAGCGAACGCGGCGCGCCGTCCATCCGCGAGAGCCGCGGCCCAACCGAGTCCACAAGCGCTTCGTTGTTCCACAAGAGGCTTGGGTCCAGGGCCACGTAGTGGGTGAACAGATCCGGTTGCGTGAACATTGTCTCGAGCACGAATAGCCCGGCAAGCGACTCGCCGATGATCGCCCGCTCGTTCGTGGTGCGATAGCGCTTTTCAACTTCCGGTATCAATTCCGCGGCGATGAAGCGCCGAAATTCCGCCGACTCACCCACGTGCCGAGCAATGTCACTGTCGGCCTTCACCCGCGTTGGTCCCGTGAGGTCTCGACGACGTTGCGTATTCGGGATCCCCACAACGATAGTCGCGCGAATTGCGCCACTGGCGATGAGCGAGTTGACCGTGTTGACCACGTGGGGGAAATCCTCATCTATACCGCCGTCGGGCATGTACAGCACCGGCCACCGCCGCGCCGGATCCGCGCTGTACCCCGGAGGAGTCCAGACATTCACTTCACGGCGCTCCCCGAGTGCCTCCGATTGCACACTGAAAAGGTCGTGAGCCGGAACAGCGTTCGCCGCGCTGTTGGCGTTGATTGGCTGCCCAGTCCGCGCAATGGAGGCTGAGGCGGCGCAGCCGGCCAGCGCGATGGTCAGCACAAGCACCGCGGCGCGCCAGTGCGTAAGCGTTCGTGAATGCATGGATATGATTCTCGGGTGCGGGGTCGTGAGCAGGAAGGCTATCGACCAAGCATCGTTCGCGCCGCACCCGATCGATTCTGGCTCATGTTCCATTTTCCTTCGAGACGCTCAATCCGGATTTCGAGCCCGACAACGGCGCACAGCTGATCCTCGACGAAATCCGCCGGCTCGTGGGTCATCGCCCGCGGGCCGGGCCTCTGACTCTCGTGTTGGCGCGTGAGCTCGTCGAGGTGCGCTCTCAGGAACGCGGGTTCATCGCGCAGAGTTACCATACCAGCGGCATGGACGGCGATGTAGTTCCACGTGGGAACAACGCGCCCCTGCTCTGCCTCGGCGGGATACCAATTGGGGGTGAGGTACGCGTTGGGGCCGGTGAACAGTACGATGGCAGACGCCGCACCGCGCGCGAGCGCCCGGGCGTGCGGACTGGCGCGCGGAATATGGCCGGAGAGCGTCCCGAATCTGCCACAGGTCCGATCGAGCACCAACGGCAGGTGCGTCGCGAACATGTTTGAATCATCGCCGGCACAGGTGACGAGAGCAGCAAGGGGATAAGCCTCGACGAACGCATGCAGCGTGACGAGGTCATCCTCCACAAGAGTCGAAGGGAGATACATGAAGCAGCGAGGTACGCGTTTGAAGTCAGATGGCGCCGAATGTATTGAGTAACGTGCACTACTCGGCGGAAACTGACTGTCGTTTTCTTGCGCGCGTGGCCCCCGCTGGACTCACGTCATCGGATGCGCAACGCCTGCACCGGGTCGATCTTCAACGCGCGCCGCGCCGGAACGAAGCAGGCGAGCGCGGAGATCGCTACGAGCGTCGCTGCCACGAGAGCGAACGTACGCGGATCGGCGGTTCCCGTGTCGAACAGCAGTCCGCCCATCATTTTCGTTGCACCCAGCGACAGAACCACCCCCGCGCCCAGGCCGACGAGCGCCAGCGCGAGCCCTTGCTTCATGATCATCCACACCACCGAGCGCCCCTCGGCACCAAGGGCAATGCGGATACCGATCTCGTTGACGCGCTGGCTCACACTGTAGCCAATGACGCCGGCCAACCCCGCCGCCGTAATGACGAGCGCGAGAACCGCGAACGATCCAAGCAGCGCAGTGGTGACGCGGGGCTCCGACATCTGCACGCCGCGCATGTCGGCCAGCGTCTGGATTGAGGCCACAGATTGCCGCGGATCTATCTCCTTGACCGCATCGCGAATGGCGTGGCCCATTGGGCCAGGGTCACCAGCCGTACGAACGAGCACCCGCGTATCCGTGCCCGTGTTCCGCGCATTGAAGTAGGGCAGGTAAATCTCGTCGGTCACATCCTTGGACAGGCTGTTCTGATGAACGTCGCCCGCGACGCCAACTATCGTCAGCCAATGCACGCCGTTGTCGATAGATATCTGCTGGCCAACCGCATCCTTGCCCGGCCAATTCGCCTGGGCCAGCCGCCGGCTAACCACAATCGACTGCTGGGCGGTGTCGCGCTCCGTGTCCGCGTACGAGCTGCCCCGAACCATCGGAATGCCGATCGTCTTGAAATAGTTGCTTGTCGCCACGGTGACGTCTGCCTTGGGCAGACGCTCGGCTGCAACGTCCTGTCCGCGGATTTGAAACGGCACCTGAACCGGAAGCGCGCGGTTGAGCGGAATGTTGCTCGCGAGAGCGACCGACTGCACGCCGGTCTCCGACTCGAGCCGCGCGAGCAACCTATCGGCAAAGCTGTGAATGAGCGGCGTTTGACTTGTCGCGACGGCCGGGTTGGCATAGCGTGTCCAATCGAGATCGACCCGCGCCGACACGACGTTACTGGTTGAGTAGCCGCCGTTGACGCCCTCGAGCTTGACGAGGCTCTGTACCATGAGACCGGCGCCAACGAGCAGCACGAACGCCACGGCAACCTGCGCACTGACGAGGAAGCTACGCGTTCTGTGATCACCCTTGGACGACGTTGCCGATGTGGCCGTGGCGCGCAGCATGTCGGAGAGCGAGGCCGGTGTGCGCAGGAGCGGAACGATTGCCGCGACGAGTCCTACGAGAATGCTCACGGCAATCGCAAAGCACAGCACCGAGACATCAATGTTGATCTCCGCCGCCCGCGGCGTGACGCGAGTCGCAAGCGAGCGGAGTAGACCAAGGCCGCTGTACGCCAGGAGAAGCCCCAGCGCTCCGCCTGTGAGACTGACGCAGAGACTCTCTGCGGCGAGCTGCCGAAAGAGCCGGCCGCGTCCCGCGCCGAGCGCCTGGCGCAGCGCGACTTCCCGTTGCCGCCTGAGCTGACGAGCGAGCATGAGGTTCGCGAAGTTCGTCATGGCAATGAGCAGCACGAACGCCGCCGCAGCGAGGAGCGTGAGGAACAACGGCCGCGATTGGGCGGTGAGCTCTGTCTGCAGCGACACCACTTGCGTCGTGAGCTTTCGAGCCGCGGGATACGCGTCCGCATACTCGGTGTGAAGGCGCGCCGACACGGTGGCGACGTCGCGATCCGCTTGGTCGAGAGTCGCCCCCGGTTTGAGCAGTGCGAATTGCTGCACGAGGCGTGCGCTCCGGCTGTTCATTCCGGCCTCACGAAACGGACAGGCGCCGGCGGGCATCCAGATGTCGTTGTCATCCGGATACGCCGGCAGGGGCGGCAGCACGCCGACGACCGTGTGGATCTTGTCGTTCATCGTGAACGTTGAGCCCACGATCTTGCGATCGCCGCCAAAGTTCTTTTGCCAGTACCTATAGCTCAACAGCACCACCGGCGGAGCGCCGACGGCATCCTCACCAGGAAGGAAGCTTCGGCCAAGCAGCGGCTGAACGCCAAGCAGCGTGAAGAAGTTGTCGGAGACGACGCCCGTCTGTACGCGCTGCGGTTCGCCGTTGCCATACAACTGAAAGGGCATCGAGTGATACTCGGCGGTGGCGGCAAAGCTCTTGACCTGGCTGCGGTAGTCGGCAACCGCGAGCACGGAGAATCGTGCGTCAGGCGAGGTGGCGGACGGCTGCGTGACGCGGACGAGCCGTTCGTCGCTGCTGTACGGAAGGCGCCGCATCAGGACGCCGTGGACCATACTGAAGGCAGCGGTGTTAGCGCCTACGCCGAGCGCGATAGTGATGACCGCGAGGAAGGTGAAGGCCGGCGTTTGACGAAGCGTGCGCAGCGCGAACCGGAGGTCTTGCAGCAAGTCTTGCATGGAGGGGCTCCTCGCGACCGAATGGCGGAATTACGGCGTGTAAGCGAGTTACAAGCGGGGAAGTCGATCACCGTTGGGCGACGCGCGCGCCGATGCGACAATTTGCCCAACCGCATATGCAAGGACTATCAGTAAATTGCCTGAGCATCTTCACCGGAGCTCCTCGGCGAGCCCGATGAGAAGCCCTTCCGGGCCGCGGATGTAGCAGAGCTTATACGACTCTTCGTACTTAACCACTTCGCCGACGAGTACAGCGCCACACGTGCGGAGCCTGGCGAGCGTCTCGTCGATGTCGTCCACGGTGAACATTGCACGGAGGTAGCCGAGCGCGTTCACAGGGGCGTTCCGGTGGTCGGCCACCACTGGCGGGCTGAGGAATCGCGAAAGCTCGAGCCGACTGTGGCCGTCTGGGGTGACCAGCATGGCGATCTCGACTTGTTGGTTCCCAAGTCCGGTAACGCGACCGGCCCACTCTCCTTCAATCATGGCTCGCCCTTCGAGTTTCAGGCCAAGCTCGGTGAAAAATGAGATGGCCGTATCGAGGGATTCCACCACGATGCCTACGTTGTCCATCCGCTTGAGTGTCAAATCATCTCCTCTTGTTCTTGATCGGAAAGGTCCGGCATTGCAACTCATCATCCTATTATGATCGTGGCTATGACCGAACATGCCGTAGTGATCGCCGGTCGGGGTCCGACCGGGATGATGTTAGCGGGTGAGCTGGCACTGGCGGGCATCGACGTCGTCGTAATCGAGCGGCGCCCCACCGAGCACCTCGCCGGCTCGCGCGCGGGCGGCCTGCACTCACGCACCATCGAGATCTTCGACCAGCGTGGAATTGCCGATCGGTTCCTCTCGGAGGGACAGGTGGCGCAGGTAGCGGGCTTCGCGTCGGTGCGTCTCGACATCAGCGACTTTCCCACTCGACATCCGTACGGCCTTGGGCTGTGGCAGAACCACATCGAGCGCATCTTGGCCGGCTGGATCCGCGAGCTTGGGGTGCCGATCCACTATGGCATCGAGGTCACCGGCTTCACGCAGGACGCCGCGGGTGTCGATGTCCAGCTCTCGGACGGGCGGTCGCTGCGCGCGCAGTACCTCGTTGGGTGCGACGGAGGGCGCAGCTTGGTCCGTAAGACTTCCGGCATCGACTTTCCGGGGTGGGACCCGACGACGAGCAGCCTTGTGGCGCAGGTCGAGATGGCCGAGGAGCCGGAGCTCGGCATGCGCCGCGACGCCCGCGGCGCCCATGCCCTGGGCAAGGTCGAGTACGAAATCCGAAACGGCGAGATCGTCTACCAGAAGGGAGGTCGGGTGGGCGTCATGCTGACCGAGGAACGCGTCGGGGCAACGGCAGACCCCACGCTCGACGATATCCGCGAAGGACTCATCGCCGCCTACGGCACCGACTACGGCGTTCACAGTCCCACTTGGATCTCCAGGTTCACCGACATGACACGCCAGGCCGCGGCCTACCGCGACAGACGCGTCCTGCTGGCCGGCGACGCGGCGCACGTGCATTCACCTGTCGGCGGACAGGGCCTCAATACCGGTGTGCAGGATGCGATGAATCTCGGATGGAAACTGGCCCAGGTGGTGAAACGGACATCGACGGAGAGCCTGCTGGACACCTACCACGCCGAGCGTCACCCGGTGGGCGCTCGCGTGCTGCGCACCACGATGGCGCAAGTCGCGCTTGGCCGCCAAGACGCGCGCACAAAGGCGCTGCACAGCACCGTTACAGAACTCCTCTACATGGACGAGCCTCGCAGACGATTCGCCGCGATGATGTCCGGTTTAGACATTCATTATGATCTCGGTGCTGGACACCCACTGCTCGGGCGACGTATGCCCGATCTCGACCTGGTCACCGCCAACGGCCCGCGGCGCGTCTTCACCCTGCTGCACGGTGGCAGGCCGGTGCTCCTCAACCTCGGTGATCCCGGCGGCTTCAACATTATGCCCTGGGCGGATCGGGTTCAGCTGATCGACGCCAAGTACGTTGGAGCATGGGAGCTTCCGGCCATTGGGGCGGTCCCGGCTCCCACCGCCGTGTTGATTCGGCCCGACGGACATGTGGCTTGGGTGGGAGACTTGACTCAGCTTGGCCTCGCCGATGCGCTGACCACGTGGTTTGGTCGGCCAGGTGAGATTAGCACGTGATATTGCTTCGCCCTTTATCCCCGGCGGTCAGCGGCGCGGCCGCGTGCCGCCCGATCTTTTCCACCGATGCGCGGTGATGGACCGCCCCCTACTTTGCCAGCGCCGAGAGAGCGTTCGTAAGCGCGTGCTCCAATGAGCTAAAATCTCCAACACTCGTACCGGGCGTAATGTCCCGCACTTGTGCGAAAGGCACTCGAGCATCAGGCGGAAGGTCTTGCATCTCCAGCGCTGCGGCGACCAACGCACGACTCTCGGCACGTTCGAAAAATTTGCTATCCTCGCGAAGAGCGGCGGCCCGCCCCAGCTCCAGCCATTCGGCCAACGCCAGGTAGCCGGGTTTGAACGTGTTCCCCCATTGCCGCGCAAATTCCAGGACTTCCCAGCTTACGGTTGCACCGTCCTGCCCACTTCGCTGCACAGTCCTGTACCATGCAGCGGCAGACGTTTCATTACTGACATTGTCGAAGCCGGCGGCGAGGTCACCGGCGAAACGTGCGATGAGTGCAGAGTTATTCGCCACCACCCAGTCGGCGACGGGATCGTGCTGGTAGTAGGATGCGTCCGCCGCCCGGGTGCGTCCGCGAATCACGATTTCGAGATCTGCGAGTCGCGCGCCGAGCCGGATGGCTCGCGCCCGGTCCGACATCGTCCACCGGGAACCGGCGGGCGATGGCATGAGCGTCAAACCCATCGGCAAGCCGCGCGGGTCGCGAAACAAGGTGGCGTAATCGACTATCGGCACGTTGGCGTCGACGGAGTCACGACGCCAATAGGACCAGAGCGTTGCAGTGAGAGCCGCCCCGAGTAGCGCAGCGACGACGACGATGGTTCCGCGCATGCCGAGTGCAGCGTCCTTCGATGATAGTCCTCTGCCGCCTCTGGCTCGACCCGCAATCAATACGGCTCGCATGGTAGTGCCTCCTGGCGCACTCGAAGCGGAATTGCTAGTGCGGCGTGATCACACGGCCGGAGTCAGGCCGAGGAACGCTCCGCGTGTTCGCGATCGTATCGGAAGTCGCTCGTCGAGCAGGCGCACCGTAAATCGTTGCGCCTCGGCCATTCGCTCAAAATCGACACTGATGGCGTCGATCGCTGCCTCAAGTTGTCGCAGTCTCGGTGACTCTGTAAGATCTCCGAGCGAACCCGGCGCGCTGGGGCGATCGAAGCGATGCCGAAGCCACTGCGTCCACGCGACGGTCGCCGACCACGCAAGCGAGGCTACCGACGCGAAGAAAGTGTTGGTTATGGCGGCGTTAGATCCAATGGGCATCTGCGATGTCTCCGGCAAACACGTATACGGGTGACTACGCGGCGAGCGGGCCTAGGGGTTCACCAGTTCTTCCACGTCCCGTTGTCCGGGGTTGGTGCGTGACATAAGGTCCCAGCTAAATCGCAAGGGAATCATATAAAAGGTGATGGCGCATCCATCACAAATTAATAGATCCCTTGTCGGCTTCAGCGTTCGGTCAGACCGACGGTCGACGGAGCGGTACCGGGGTCGCCTTTCGTGTCAACACTGCTTCGCTCGGCGCTCCTGGAGACGACAATCGCACATCGCCTTCCTCGGCCGCAGGTGCGCCACGTGCGGTCGCATCGTTCTCGGTCGGGACGCGCCCGAAATACGCACCGAAAACGAAAAGCGCGAACGCCGCGCCGATTGCTGGAACGGCCGCTACTTGCTCCAGGCCCAGCGGCGGCAGCAGAGGAAACGTGAGCCTGACGCCAAACACGAGCTTGAACGCGCCGGCGACACCCCAAACGGATCCGAGGCCGAAACAGATCTTCGCGAGGACTTGGCGACCGGACGTCGAGAGGCGCGGCATTGAGGAGTACATCGGTTCACCGTGCTTGGTGAGAAAGGACGTTGTCAGTCTAACGCTTCAGCAAAGCCGCGGGCGACTAAGACAAATCGCGAGCGGACAAGCACTAGGACAGCCAACGCACCGTTTGCCGGTCTGGACGAGCGTCCTCGTGCCAAAGGTCCGCGAGGTACTTGAGAACCTCGTCGGCCGAGACGACGAACGAGGGAATCGTTCCGGCGGGGAGGGCGCGCCGCTTGCCGTCGTCGCCAGGGATGTACGCCACCCAAGCGTTGCCGGTGCGCTCGAGGAGCACGCGTCGTCCAAAGATCTCCGCTTCTTGGATCATTCGCGGCAGAGTGACGGTGTCGTCCGGCAAAGTCTAGTGCCGGCGCAGCCCAATCGTGATCGGCACGATCCAGGCGCGCTTGCCCGCAACATTCGGCAGCAACAATCCATCCATAGATGCGGTCAGGCTCACACGCCCCGAATTGGCGAGCACCAATCGCACGCCGGCGTCCAGCCCGAGAAGGCTCATGTGGGTCGTACGGCCGTAGCCGCCAGCGCCCAGCGACACGATAGCGCGCGGCGTGTCGCCGGCCTGTCTCGATGCCGAGACCTGTGCCTCGATTCTCGCCGCGACAAGGACACACACGCTAACTGCCAATAGCCATGTCATGAGTGAATACTACTTGGCGCGCGTGAAAATGCTTCTGCGGCGGCGCCGGCTCTGACGTATTGTTGACTGGTGATCCAGCACTCTATGGCCACTGACCCTGTTCTGCAGCGCCTAGTCGATGCGATCGTGGCGGGAACGCAGCCGCGCCGCGTCATCCTGTTCGGCAGCCGCGCTCGCGGCGACGCCAAGGACGACAGCGATTACGATTTCGTCGTCGAACTCGACACGCCGCTTCCATACAACGAAGCCGTGGCGACAGTGTTTGCGGCGATTGCTCAGCAGCACGCGTTCGTCGATGTCATCGTGCGGAAGCCGGGAGAGATCGAGCGGCGGCAGAACGATCCCGGCTACATCGAGTGGGATGTAGCCCGCGAAGGGGTCGTGCTCTTTGACGCATCGTCGCCGCGTACGCCGCGACAACTCGCCGACGACATCGCACGGAACATCGTGCGGGAACGCGCCGAGCCGGAATCGGTCGCCATGTGGATCGAGCACGCAATGTTCGACCTGCGGACGATCGACGTGTTACTTGACGCCGAGCCGGTTTTGTGGGCTACCGCGTGCTTTCATGCGCAGCAGGCCGCCGAGAAATTTCTCAAGGCGTTGCTGGTTGCTCGATCGATTCGCCCGCCGCGAACGCATGAGCTCTCGGGGCTGTACGACGCGGTGTGTGCCGCAGGTTACAACCTACCAGCCGTACGCGCCGATTGTGCCCTTCTGGAACCATACGTGGTGAGCTCGAGATATCCCGGCGTGACCCCGATTCCCGATGAAGCTGCGGGACGACGCGCGGTGGACGCAGTTCGGCGGATTGTGGACGCAGCGCGACTCGTCAGAAACGCCGGTTAGTCTCCAAGCTGCGGCGCGTCTTGCGCCAGCCGTCGGCGGAGCCAGGGGTCGCTGCGTCCTCGCGCTCGATTTGCGGGAAACCTTCTTCGGTATTATCGGGTAGGACTTCCCGGCCCGCGCCGCTGCGTGGCACTCGGGCATAGAGGCGCAGCTCGATCCGACCGCCGAATATGCTAAAGCGCGTTCGTCAAGTGGTGGTTCGATCCACCTTCGGCAGGATTGAATAATGTTTCGAAATCTCAGTTTTAGAGTTCGCGCGGTTGGTTTGCTGACCGCGTTCTCCGCGGCCACGTGGGGAATGTTGGGGGGACTCATGGCGTTGATCTCAGTGCTTATCAGTGGTGGTCTCCGCCATCAACCAGGACCGTGGCTCGCCCACCCTTGGGCGTATCTCGGCTACGGGATTTTCAATTGGAGCATCCTGGGAGCAATCGCGGGTGGCGTGGCCGGAGTACTGCTCCCATCGGTTCTGGGCAACAGACGGGTCGACCGGGTGCCGATCGGCCGCTTTGTCATCCTCGGCGCGGTCAGTGGTTTCGCAAGCGTTCTGGTCGCGCTACCGCTGAGGGGCGCGGCGAGTGGCGGACTTCGAACTCCTGCGGGGATCGGCCTGGCACTAGCGACATGCGCGATTTTCGGCGCAGCAACTGGGCTAGCAGCACTGCTCGTTGCCACGCTGGGCGGTCGGCACCGAAACACCGTCGCACACGCCTCCCACGAAATGCTCGCTGACATTCCGGCGCCTATCGTGGATCGCAGCCGCGTCGCGATCAAATCGCGGCGGTTCGATCACCTCACAAAGGACGCGCCGGCCGATCGCCGGCGGTGACGCGGCGCGCGGCCGCGATCACCTCACGAACCGCCCGGATCACCACGTCCGGCCGATCGAACTGGATGTAGTGCGACGCATCGTCGATCACCTCCTGACGCCCGCGTGTCGACCACGTCGCTTCGTCGTCGCTCAACGCCCGATGCACGACTTGTAGCCGCTGGCCCTGGTCTGCGGTGATGCCGTTCATCTTCAGCTCCGCCGCCGACTTCGCACGCCCCGCTGTGAGAACGATCAACGGGCGGTCGCCGAGTGAACGAAATTCCCCGGCCCGCGCCAGCGTGCGCGGAATGGCATCCATCTCCGCCGCCATTGCGGCCACCGAGGTCGAGAGAAACGCCGGAGTCACTTCGCCCACCACCGCCGGCCACGATGCCGGATTCGGCGGCTCGGGCAACGTTCGAACGAGCCCCGTCCACGCGAGCACCGCGCCAACATGCAGCACCGTCGCCCGCGGCAGCATCGGCTTGCCCACCGCCGCCTGCATGCGCGCAAACTGATCGGGATGCGACGCGTCCACGAATACCACGCCGGCCACCTCGGCGCCGTACATCTGCGTGAACGTCATGACGTATGGCCCGCCCAGCGAGTGCCCCACCATGATCCACGGCGCGGATTCGCCGGCTGCCGTGAGCGCCGCGTGGAGATCCCGCGCCGCGTTCCTGCTGTCGAACGGGCCGCGCGCCGCATCGCTCCACATGATTCCCGCGCGGCTATATGCGCACGCTCGGCTGGCTTTGGCGATCGAGTCGTGCACCGCCGCCCACGACAACGATCCATAGGTATCGAGGCCGGACTCGAAAACCACAGTTGGCGACCCGGAGCCGCGGCAGTCGAGCTGTAGCCGGCGCCCACCGCCAACGTCAATCAGCCGGCCCGGCGCCGCGAAGGTACGCTCGGTGCGCACGCGAGCGATTCGCTCGAACGTTGCCCCGGTCAATACGGTAACCGCAGCGCCGACGGCCGCGATCGTGGCGCCGAGTTTGATCCATTTGCCGAAGTACACGTGAGTGTCCTCTGAAATACGAGTGGTCTGCGCTGCGAGTGATGGATGAAGATCGGCCGACTGGCCGGCGGTGACTTGAACGGAAGGGCTGACATGGGCCGCGAGATCAGCCCGTGCGTTCAAGCCCGCGGTATAGCGGCAAAGACATCATGAGGAACGTCGACGCTGGCAGGTGCCGAATCGACAATTCCCCAGCCCATACACTCATGAAGTTGCCATCTGCTCGCCGCTCCAATCGTGTGGAGCGTTATGAGACTATCATCATTGGCGCCGGTCAGACGGGCCTCGCTACCGCGCACCACCTCGCCAAGCGGGATGTTGACTTTCTCATTCTTGAAGGCGGTGCCCGCGTGGGCGACACGTGGCGTAACCGCTGGGATTCGTTGCGACTCTTCACTCCCGCCGGCTACAGCGGCCTTCCCGGCATGCCCTTTCCGGCTCCGCCACATCACCTGCCGGACAAGGACGAAGTGGCGGACTATCTCGAGCGCTATGCCGAGCGGTTCGATTTGCCCATCAGGCTGAACACGCACGTGAAATCGCTGGACTGGGACGGGCAGCGTTACCTGATCGACACCGGAGCGATTCGCTACGAGGCAGACAACGTCGTGGTGGCCAGCGGGCCGTTTCAAACGCCGCAAATTCCGGCCATCGCCGCGGAACTATCGCCGGCCATCCGTCAAATGCATTCGAGCCAGTACCACAATCCCTTTGAGCTGGGCGAGGGACGGGTGCTCGTGGTGGGCGCGGGTAGCTCGGGCACGCTCATCGCCCTGGAGCTCTCCCGATTCCGTCATGTCTTTCTCGCCGGCAAGAGCACTGGCCACACACCGCGAACATTTCTCGGTCGCGACATCTTCTTCTGGCTCTGGCCAATGCTCCACGGTGTGACCACCGGGCACGCACTCGGCCGACACCTCCGTGACCGGCCGGCCCGTGGGGATGTGGTGATTGGAATTACCAAGCGGGAGTTGGCGTCGTCGCACGTCAAACGTGTCGGCCGGGTGACAGGAGCCCGCGACGGATTGCCAGTGTGTGACGGCAGCCCACTCGATGTACAAACTATCATTTGGTCAACCGGCTTCGCGCCAGAGTTCTCCTGGATCAAGGTGCCAATGCCCACCGTGAATGGGCGCCCCACAACAATGCGCGGCGTGGTGCGCGAGTCACCCGGATTGTACTTTGTCGGTCAACGGTTTCAGCACCGTCTCACGTCGGCCCTGTTAGGTGGAGTGGGGGACGACGCTGGCTATATCGCCGAACAGATCTGGGCCTTACGTTGATGGCCCACCCAGACTCGGCGAGTGCGCAATGGGAAAACTGTCCGAACGAATTGGCGTGGGGCAGATCCTCGCGTGGGAGGGCGGATGCTTGTTCATCGGGCATCATCGCACCCCGCTGCCGGTGCATGCCCATCAAGCGATTCAGCTGGTGGTTGGGAAGGATGCAGACCATCTCGTGCGCGCCGGTGAGGCCGAGGAGTGGCTCGCTTACTCCATGGCGGCCTTTCCGTCCCGCCAGCCACACGGGATCGACGTTACGAACTCGGAGTTTGGCGCAGTCATTTTCGTAGAGCCCGAGACGCGCGAAGGTCGCGCAATCGCACAGCAATATCTGTCCGACGGTATTGCCGAGATTGGCGATCCTCAACGAGCCGCGATCGCGCAATCGATTTTCGCGGCGTTTCTGGACGGTCGTTCGGGCGATGTCATCACCGAGTCACAGCGTCTGGTTCGGGCAATTGCCGGCAGCGATGCACCGTCCACGATCACCGACTCGCGCATTCTGGCCGCGATCGCATACATCAATAGAAACCTCGACCGCTCGATAACGCTCGACGAAGTCGCCGAGCATGCGTGCCTGTCGCCCAGCCGCTTTCGACATGTGTTCAGCGACGAGGTGGGCATGGGCCTCCGGCCGTACATCCTCTGGCGACGGTTCATGCTCACCTGGGATCTGCTGATGAAAGGGGGCACGCTGTCCAGGGTGGCGCACGCCGCCGGCTTTGCCGATGCGGCGCACTTGAGCCGAACGTCCGTCCGAACGTTCGGCTTTGCCCCGTCAGCGCTGCAAGTGGTGGCAGCGCCGCCGCAGCTGCAGCACACGATCAGCGAATGACCGCCTGAACCAACGACCCGGCCAGCGGCAGCAACGCGTCGCGACGGGTGTGCAGTGGTTTCGAGAAAACCAATCTCATGTACGAGCCGTGAATTCCGCGCGGACCATTGCCAACGTTGCTGTCGTCCGAGCGCCACGCCTGTGATCCCACGCTGCGCGCAAACCCCACGCGAAGACTGACGGCGTACTCTGACTCGCGGGCATGGAATCGCTGTTCGACGAGCAGACCGGTGTGGACGAGTGCCGTGGTGCCCGACAGACCCATCTCCCGCGTTGGCCGCTGCAATCCGTCGTCAAAGGTGAAGTCGCCGCGCTCCTTCACGTTGAGCGACAAGCGCGTGGCACCCACGCCGCCCAACGGATACACCGTGAGCCCGTGCGTGCGCAGCGCGGCAAATCCGAGATCGAGCAACCCGTAGCTCCCGGACATCCGCGTGCGATAGGCAGCGTCCGACTGGTTGCGGCTGATCATTGTTTGGAAGCCGGCGCCAACCAGGAGCCGCCCGGTGCGCACGTCGGCGCCAAGACCAAACGTGGCGGCCGCGCTGGCCGCCTTGGGCAGACCCGCTGCGGCAAAGCGCGAATCCAGCTCGGCGAAACTGAACTGGACGTAGCCCACTGAGGTCTGAATGGACCCAATGGTGAACCGCGGCATGACGGAATCGGCAGCGGGCGGCACTTGGGCGGATGCGATGGAGACGAGGCCACTCAGGGTGAGGAAGATCGAGGTGGCAAATCGTGACGGAGACATTGGGTTCTCTCGTGAGTTGAGCGTTTGGCAATGCGTCTGGCGGGAGCGATGAGAATATCCGCGCCAATTGCGACACGATTGAACGCAGGGGCTGACCTCGGCGCAGCGCCCTTTGGCGCCTTGGTGAGAAGTCAGCCCCTGCGTTCAAGGCCGCCGGTACGCCGCGGAATATTCTCTGTCACGTACCTCGACACTCCGCCGCGGCTCGCACAACCACCATCACACATCCTTTATATGCCATCGCTCATTGTTCGTCGCATCCATCTCGCGCGCCTCGCTGCCGCTGCCGTTGCGCTGTTCGTGCTCAGCGCCTGCATGATGTTCATGAAGGCGCCCACTAACCTGGACTACGGCCGGGTGCGGGCGAGTGGCGCCGGTTTGTACCGTGCCACGATCAAGCCCGAGGGCGATTCCATTCCGCGGGGCAAACTCCAGAAGTGGACCTTGCACCTGGAAACCGCCAACGGCACTCCGGTGAACGCCGTGCAGGTGACGATCGACGGCGGCATGCCGCAGCATGGCCACGGCTTGCCCACCAAGCCGGTCGTCACGAAGGACCTGGGCAATGGCGACCATCTCGTGGAGGGTCTCAAGTTCAACATGGGCGGCTGGTGGGTTCTCAAGTTTCGCGTTCGCTCACAGGCCGGCGCTGATTCGGTCGTGTTCAATCTCAAGCTCTGAGATCGGCCATGTCGCGCAAAATGAGCCTATCGCTCGGCGTTGCCGTGCTACTCGCGGGCATGGTGCTCGTGTTGACGTCGGCCTCCACAGTTCGACCGGCTTCACCAAGCCGGTTGGGCTGGTCGGATGAAGAACGTGGTGTGCTCGAGTCGCTGTCGCTCTCGAGTCTCGACGCTCTGCCGCCGGATGCGTCCAATCGATTCGCAAACGACCCCGCTGCCGCCGAGTTGGGGAGCAAGCTTTTCTTCGAGACGAAACTGAGCGCCAACGGCCAGGTGTCGTGCGCCAGCTGTCACGTGCCCGATAAGGGTTTCCAGGACGCGCGGCCGCTTGGTGTCGGCGTGGATACGGGCGGGCGTCGCACGATGCCCGTGGCCGGAACCGCCTACAGTCCGTGGCAATTCTGGGACGGCCGGCGCGACAGTCAGTGGTCGCAGGCACTCGGACCGCTCGAGAGCGCGGTGGAACATGGCGGCGATCGCGTGCAGTATGCGCACGTGATGGCCGCGCAGTACGGCGATGAATATCGGGCGGTGTTTGGACCGCTACCTGACCTCGGCGGGTTGCCCGATCGCGCCGGCCCCGTCGCCGACACGCTTCGCAGCCAGGCTTGGAATCGCATAGTTCCCGTGCGCCAGACCGAGATCTCTCGAGTCTACGCCAACATCGGCAAGGCGATCGCCGCCTATGAGCGCGGGATCACGTTCACACCGTCGCGGTTCGATCGTTATGTGGACGCTGAGTTAGCCAATCGCGTGCACACGCCAGACGATGCGTTCTCAATTGACGAACGCGCCGGGCTGCGGCTGTTCATCGGCAAGGCCAGCTGCTCCACCTGCCATAACGGTTCGCTCCTCACCGACAATCACTTTCACAACACCGGCGTGCCCGCTACGCCGGCGAGTGCCAACGACAGCGGCCGCACCGCCGGCGTGAGACAGGCAGAGGAAGCCGAGTTCAATTGCTCGAGCAAGTACAGCGACGCCAAGGCGGAGGACTGTGCCGAATTGCGCTTCGCCGTGACCGAGGGACCCGAGCTCGTGAGGGCATTCAAGACCCCATCGCTACGAAATGCGGCGACGCGCGCGCCGTACATGCACGCCGGCCAGTTCGCGACGTTGGGAGAAGTACTCGCTCACTACAATCGCGCACCGGCGGCGCCCATGGGAAAGAGTGAGCTCAAGCCCCTTCGATTGAGCGACAAGGAGCTGACACAGATCGCCGCGTTTCTACAGACCCTGGTCAGCCCGCTCAACGTCCCCGTCCGGCATCAGCAACGTTAGCGCCGGCTCCATTACCAGATCATTCAACTCATTCAACTCATTCCCATGCCCATTGCATTGCGACTTCGCGAAGACCCCATGCCGGCGATGTCATTGCTGGCCGGCCTTTCTATAGAACGCGTGACGAGTGCCGCAACGATGGCAGCGCTGCAGGATCGCGCCGACGCCGAGATTCAGGCCCGCTTCGACGCAGGACATCGCGCCTACTGCGCGCACATGAACGGCGTTCCGGCGGCATGGGGTTGGGTGGCGACGACTGTGGCGACGATCGGCGAGCTTGGCGCCACGTTCGCGATACTCGCCGGCGAACGCTATCTATGGAATTTCGTCACGCTGCCGCGGAGCCGCGGCATGGGCGTCTATCCACGTTTACTCAATGCCATTGTAGAACTGGAGGCGGTGGACGCTGACCGCTTTTGGGTCGCCTATGCGCCGGAGAATCACGCCTCTGGCTCCGGCATTCGCAAAGCCGGCTTCACCACCATCGCCGAGCTGTCGTTCGATTACGCCGGCCACCCGGCGCTCCACGCGCTCGACGATCGGGCTCAGGCGGCGGCGCGCATGCTCGGCATTCCCACGATCGAGGAAGCGCTGGCGCAGTGTTGGCGTTGCGTGCGGATGGGGCGCACGGCGGAGAAGTCATGCAAACCGGGAATGTGCTCGTGCGACTATCAGCGTCCGCAGCATGTCTGTGTGGCCTGACGGGTGCTGCTCGCGGGCGGCTCGCGTCCGGCTACGAGTTCATGGTTTCGCTTTCGCGCCCGCCCACTTCACCACGACCCCGCCGTGCATCACGAAGACAACGTGGCGCACGGCGGTGATGTCGCTCAACGGATCTCCGTCGAGTGCGATGATGTCTGCCTCGTAGCCCGGGGCGAGCCGGCCCAGCCGATCCCCCATGCCAATGGCGTCTGCGGCGGTTGCATTGGCCGACACGAGCGCGGCCATGGGCGCTTGACCGCAGTGCTGCACGCGGCCGATGAATTCGTCGGCGTTCCGGCCATGCGCGCCAGCCGTGGCGTCTGTCGAGAACACGATCTTTGCCCCTGGAGTGTTCATCGCCATGGTGCAGACGGCGAAGTCTTGCGGCAGGTCGCGTTCCATGATCGCCATGCCTTCTTCCGTGAAACCGCCCGGCAAATACCGCGCTTTGTTCTCGAGGTAGTTCTGGACGACCAAGCCCACCTGGGGTCCAAAGAACGCGCCGGCCTTCACTACCGCGTCGATGTCGGCTTGCGTCGAATACGTCCCATGCTCGATCTGACGGCATCCAGCGCGCGCCGCCGCGGCGGGCTGCGAACGATACGCGTGCACCATCGTGCGCATGCCCAGTGACTTCGCTTCCCCGCAAATCACCTGGAGCTGGGCCTCGGTGAGCGTCGGTTTCGCGCCCAGGCGCTCACTGTTCGATGCGAAGATCTTGACGAGGTCTGCGCCTTGTTCTTTGAGGCGTCGAACCTTGGCACGGAGTGTATCGGCAGACAGCGTGGTGTCGCCCTGAATTGGCGTGAGCGACGTGAGGATGCGCGGGCCAATGAAGCCATGGTTGTTTATCATGTCGCGGAGCACGGCATCCGACGCTGCGCCAACGGATTGGATTGTGGTAAACCCCGCCATGAGATCCAGCATCGCATTCTGCGCGATCCCCAACGCCGCCTCGGCCGCCGGTTCGTTCCGGCCAGCTATGCGTCCCGTGCGATCGAAGTGGGAGTTGAGGTGGACGTGGGTGTCGATCCAACCCGGCATCACCGTGTAGCCGCGCAAGTCGATAGTCGTTGGCGCACCAGGCGCGGCGAGCGATGTGATTCGCCCATTCGCCACCTCGATGCGCGCGTTCCGCAATTGCCCACCGTTGCCGTCCAGCGCGCGATCGGTGATGAGGACCACGGGTCCCGGCGGCGGTACCGGAGCGGGAACCGGCGCCACTTGCGCACCGAGCGTTGAAGCAAAAAGGAGTACCGCTAGTGCGCGCAGCTCAGTCATGTTGACGTCCAGGCTCCGCCGTGGCGGTGCGAATGCGGGTGATGGTCCGAACGACAGACAGCGCCCCGAACATACGGGGCGCTGCAGCGCGGAGCCAGCCTGGTCACACCGATTTCGCTCACAGCCCAATTCGGGCGCCGAGGCGCAGCATTACGAGATGAGTCGCGCTCTCCAAAGGCGAGATCCGCACGCCGCCTCCCTCGAGATCGATGATGCTACCCGGCGCGAGATACCGCGCCCGTCCACCGCGCAAATACTGCATGCTCAAGTCGAGCTGCACTCGCGTCATTCCAGGAACCGCCGGCACATAAATTCCGCCTCCGGCCACCCAGTTGAATGCAACGTCCGACTGATTTGTGCTGCTTGCGATCGCGACGTGCGTGTCAGTTCCCTCCACGGCGCTCTCCGTCATGAAAACTTGCCCACCCACCCCGGCATTGACATACGGCCGAATTCGGCCGGTGGGCCATGTGAGTTGGGGACCGACGCTCGCCGGAACTATGTAGTTGGTGGTGCGCACATTCACCTGCACGCGGCCGCCAACGGTCTCGCTGAACGCCGAACGTTTCGATTCGTTGCCGTAGGCCACGGCCGCCAGCTCGGCGCGCACACTCCACACGCCGCGCGCATCCAGCCGGTAGAGGTACGCACCGCTCACTCCATATCCGAGTCCGATGTTGCGGCCGAGCGTGCCCTGCGGACGCGTTTGAATCGCCGCAATGCTCATCGAGCTGCCGCGCTCGATGTCCGGTGGGGAGCGATCGGGTACCCGAGGATCCGCGGTCGACACTTGAGCAGCGGCCGACGCGGCGAGTGCGGTGGAGAGCACGGCGGTGTAGAGACTACGCGATTTGAACATTGGTTAGTCCGGAAAAGGTGTTGAGAATTCGCGTGCGCGACGTTCGCGTTAGCACGTATCTCAACATTCCAGCATTTGCCGATCGCGGCTTGAATGGAGGGGCTGACCTCAGACAAGACAGCAGAGAACTGGAGTCCCCGTTCACGAGCCGCACATTATTAGTGCCGAATCCCCTTGCGCCCC
>JBEPWA010000025.1:0-57545 GCA_041690755.1 Gemmatimonadaceae bacterium
TCCGATGAGTGTTATACCCCACTGGTGCACTCACCGGTTGATACCACCATCTTCCGTCGGCCGTCTTATAATTGCCGACAGGCAAGATCGCTCTGTCGCTTCGCTCCCTCGGGGCGACAACGAGTATTTTTCTCGCATGCCCACGCCCGGCGACCGCACCTCCGACTACGACTTCGACCTTCCCGATAGCCAGATCGCGCAACGCCCGCTCGAACGGCGCGACGCGAGCCGACTCATGGTCGTTGACCGGGCCACCGGCACCATCACGCACCGCACGTTCTCGGACATCGTCGAGCTGATCGACCCCAAGGACGTCCTCGTGGTCAACAGAACCCGAGTGCTGCGCGCCCGGCTGCTGGGCAAACGCCTCTCCGGCGCCCCCGCCGAAATCCTGTTGCTCAAACCACTCGGCGACGGCCGGTACGAAGCAATGGTGTCGCCCGGCGGCAAACTCAAACCAGGCCGCCGTGTGGATTTCGCGCCCGACTTGTCGGCCGAGATTCTGGAGATCACCGAACGTGGAACGCGCATCGTTCGACTCGAGAGCACGCTACCACTCGACGAAGCAATCGAACGGTTTGGCCACGTACCGTTGCCGCCGTACATCGAGCGTCCGGACGCGATCGAGGACGTGGAGCGCTACCAAACGGTGTTCGCGCGCGAGACCGGCTCGGTGGCCGCCCCCACGGCCGGCCTGCACTTCACGCGGGCGCTGCTCGACTCATTGCAGGCACGCGGCGTGGCGCGCGCCGAGGTGCTGCTACACGTAGGTGCCGGTACCTTCAAGCCGGTGGAGGTGGAAGATCCCGCCGACCATGTGATGCACGAGGAGTGGTATTCGGTGTCTCCGGACGTGGCCGATACAATCAACTCGCGGCGTGCAACCGGACGCAGCTGGGCCGTGGGTACGACGAGCGTACGTACGCTCGAGAGCGCGGCGACGCCGGACGGCGTGCTGCACCCCGGCGAGGGCGAGACGCGCATCTTTCTGCGCCCCCCGTATTCCTTTCGCGCCGTCGATCATATCGTGACAAACTTCCATCTCCCGCGCTCCACGCTCATGATGCTCGTGGCCGCGTTCGCCGGATACGAGCTCACCATGCGAGCCTATCGCATCGCCGTCGAACAAGGCTACCGATTCTACTCTTACGGCGACGCGATGGTGCTGTTGTGACCGCATTTGCATTCGAGCTGGAGGCAGAAATCGGATCGGCACGTGCGGGCCGTTTCGCCACACCGCACGGCGTCGTCGAAACGCCGGCGTTCATGCCGGTGGGCACGCTCGCGACAGTGAAGGCGCTGGACCCGGTGGACCTGCGCGAGATCGGCGCGCAGATGATTCTCAGCAACGCCTATCATCTGCACCTGCGGCCCAGCGACGAGCTGATTCGCGACTTTGGCGGGCTGCATCGCTTCATGAATTGGGATGGGCCCATCCTTACCGATTCGGGTGGATTTCAGGTTTTTTCGCTCCAGGGTTTGCGCACCGTGAGCGAAGACGGCGTGGAGTTCCGCAGTCACATTGACGGCTCGAAGCACGTGTTCACGCCGGAGAGCGTGATGCAGATCGAGCGCAACCTGGGCGCCGACGTGATCATGCAATTCGATCACGTCATTCCGGGACAGAGTGAGGAGTCGGTGGCGCGAGATGCGAGCGAGCGGAGTCTGCGCTGGCTGGCGCGATGCGTGGCTGCCGTGGAGCTGTTGCAATCCGGGGGGCCCCCCCCAATAACAACAATCGCTCCGAAGGCCCAGCTTCCCGGCACCGTTTTCCCGCTCCCCGCACCGTCTCATCCCCAAGCGTTGTTCCCCATTGTCCAGGGCGGCATTCACGCCTCTCTCCGTCGCGAAGCGGCCCGCTCCATTCGGGACTCCGGCAACTGGCTCGGCTTCGGCATCGGCGGTCTCTCGGTGGGTGAGGCCAAGCCGGACATGTACCGCATTCTCGAAGTCGTGGACGCTGAACTCCCGCGCAATCGCCCCCGGTACCTCATGGGCGTGGGCTTTCCCGAAGACCTCGTGGAAGGCGTGCTGCGCGGCGTGGACCTGTTCGATTGCGTCGCGCCCACGCGCATGGGCCGCAACGGCGCCGTGTTCACGCGCGACGGCCGGCTCAACATCAAGCGCGCCGAGTTCCGCACGGATCCACGGCCCCTGGATGCCGAGTGCGACTGCGCCGCCTGCTTACGGTTTTCGCGTGGCTACCTGCGCCACCTGTTCATTGCCGACGAGATGCTCGGCTTGCGCCTCTTGTCCCTGCACAATGTACATTTCCTCGTCCGTTTAATGCGCGCGGCACGCGCCGCAATTCGCGACGGCACGATCGACGCGTGGAGCCGGGAGTGGCTCGCGCGCTACCACTCCCGACAGGTAACTACGGCATGACTTTCCCTGGATCCCCTACCGCGTTGCTGCTGCAGGCGGCCGCCGGTGGCGCCAGCTCGATGCTCCCGATCATCATCCAGTTCGCGCTGATCATTGCGATCATCTATTTCGTGATGTTCCGGCCGCAGCAAAAGCAGCGGCAAACGCACGAGGCTGCGCTCAAGAGTCTCAAGCGCGGGGACGAGGTCGTGACCGCCGGCGGCATTGTCGGCGAAGTGATCCACATTCGCGAGCTCGTCAAGGAAGGCGGCGGCAAGGGACTGGACGACCGCATCACCATCAAGTCCGCCGAATCGCGGTTCGTGGTGGAGCGCGGGCGCATCGCCCGAATCGTGGGCAAGGCGACGAACGCGGCAAACCTTCCAGCGACTCCAACCATCGAATCGTGAGCATCCTCGACATTCGCGTCCTCGGCGACCCGATTCTCCGCGAAGAAACGAAGCCCGTCGAGGACGTCACGGACGGTGTGCGCACGCTCGTGAAAAACATGTTCGAGACGATGTACGCCGCCAAAGGCATTGGCCTCGCCGCGCCACAGGTTGGCCGCACGGAGCGCGTGGCAGTGGTGGACATCGACGAAACGCCCATGGTGCTGATCAATCCGGAGGTCGTCCGCACCCAGGGCAAGGTCAAAAAAGCCGAGGAAGGCTGTCTCTCCATTCCCGACGTGTACGGCGACGTGGAGCGGCCAATGAAGGTGCTCGTGCGCGCCACGGACATTGAAGGCAAGGAATTCGAGATCGAGGCCGACGACCTGCTCGCGCGCTGCCTGCAGCACGAGATCGACCACCTGCACGGCAAGCTGTTCATCGACTACTTCAGCGTGCTGCGCCGACGGTCGGCCCTGTCAAAATGGTCGCGGGAAAAGGACAAATATCCCGGGCTCGTCAGACGCCTGGACACCGACTCCACTCGCAAGCACGAGCACCCCGATGAGGAGCTCTAGGTGCGCGTGCTGTTCTGGGGCACACCCGAATTCGCCACACCGCCTCTCCGAGCGCTGATCGGCGAAGGGTTCGACGTGGTGGGCGTCGTGACTCAGCCCGATAAGGCCGTTGGACGCTCGCGGTCAAAGCTCGAGGCGCCGCCGGTCAAGCTGATCGCGCTCGAAGAATCCATTCCCGTGTTGCAACCGGAAAAGCCGCGCGGTGAGGATTTCGTCGCGCAGATCCGCGCACTCGCCCCGGATCTCTCCGTGGTCGTGGCGTACGGTCACATTTTGTCCACCGACGTGATCGATCTGCCGCGCCTGGGCACCATCAACATTCATGCGTCGCTGCTCCCAAAGCTGCGCGGCGCGGCACCAATACAGGCGGCAATTCGCGACGGACACGCCGAGACCGGCGTCACGATCATGCGTATGGTCAAGGCGCTGGATGCCGGGGCATCGATGCTGCAGATTCGCACACCCATTCCCGGCGACGAGACGTACGGCGAGCTGCAGCTTCGGCTGGCCGAGATGGGCGCCATGGCGTTGATCGAGGCGTTGGCGTTGCTGGAACTTGGCGGAATCAGCGAGACGCCGCAGGATGAAGCGCAGGCCACGTACGCGTCCAAGGTCGATCGGACCATGACCCGCATCGACTGGTCGGCCGGCGCCATGGAAGTGTCCCGCCTGGTTCGCGCCTACGATCCGCGTCCCGGCGCGTTCACCCAGGCCAGCAGTGGCGAAGTGAAGCTTTTCGGGGCGCGGCCGGCGGAAACGTCGTCGCAGGGAGCGCCGGGCACGGTGCTGGCGCTGGACGGAAGCGGCATGGTGGTGGCGTGCGGAACTGGCGCCGTCCAGATCGCCAACGTCCATCCCTCCGGCAAGCGACGCATTACTCCAGCGGATTGGGCCCGCGGACGCGGCATAGGCGTGGGGGAGCGACTAATTTAGGAGTATGCCAGGGGCAGATCAGGACCATCGGTCGCCCGATGGAGGAGGAGTCGCCGTCCATCGAGTGGGCGGAGTGACCGATGGTCGCGTTGCCGCGGCCGAGATTTGTGCCGATCTTCGGAGCGGCGAATTACTCGATCCCGCGTTTGACCGCCGGACCGAGCGGCTCGACGCGCGCGATCGCCGCTGGGTGCGCGAGCTCGTGTACGGTACGCTGCGCCGGCGCTCACGTCTCGATGCGTTGCTCGACGCGCGCGTGAACGGCGGCGCCTATCGCCTCGACGCGGACCTCCACGACCTTCTTCGCCTTGGCGCGTCGCAGCTCCTGTACATGGAGAGCGTGCCCGCGTATGCCGCAATTGCGCAGACCGTGGAACTGGCCAAGCGCCGACATGGAATAGGCGCCAGCAAGCTGGCGAACGCTGTATTGCGTCGGCTCGACCGGGAACGCGAGTCGCTCGTCGTTCCCACACCCAGCGACCCGATCGATGCGCTGTCGCTCGAAGGCTCGCATCCGCGCTGGCTCGTGCAGCGTTGGGTAGAGCGCTGGGGAGTCGACGAGACACGCCGTCTGCTCGACGCGAACAATCACGAGGCGCCGCTCATTGCGCGGCCGTGGCACGTGGTGCGCGAGCAACTCGAAGCGATGTTGGAGTCGGCCGGGATTCGTTGCGACGACGCTCCGTTGGCGCGCGACAGCATCGTGTTGTCGAGCCCCGTGTCGTCACTCACCGAGCTCGGACCGTTCCGGCAGGGGCTGTTTCATCTGCAGGATCCTGCGTCCACGCTCGTGACGCAGTACGCGTGCGTTCCCACCGGCGCCGCGGTCGCCGACCTGTGCGCGGCGCCGGGCGGCAAGTCGGTGGAGCTGTCGCGGAACGCGGGGCAGGTGTTCTCCAGCGATCTGTCATTCTCGAGACTGCAACGCGTCATCGAGAATACGCAGCGCCTGGAGATCGAGAACATGCACGCCTACGTGGCCGACGCGCGTTTTCCGGCGATCCGTCCCGTGGACCTCGTGCTGGTTGACGCGCCGTGCACCGGCACCGGCACCTTCCGGCGCCACCCCGACGCGCGCTGGCGGCTGCGCGTGTCCGATCTCGCGGTGATGTCGGCCATTCAGCGTACGATTCTACGCACTGCCGCGGCCGCCGTGAAACCTGGCGGCTGGTTGGTGTACAGTACTTGCTCTCTCGAACCGGAAGAGAACGAAGAACAGATAGTCTCGTTCCTCGAGAAGCATCCTGAATTTCGCCTCGATCCGCCGCCCGACGGCGCAGTGTCGCCAGCGGTGCTCGACGGCGGCATGCTCCGCGTGCTGCCGCAGCGTCACGGCAGCGACGGGGCGTTTGCTGCACGTCTCCGGAGAACTGCGTGAGTTTTCGCTCCAAGGTTCGTGGCTCGCTGTTGTACGCCGTCGCCATCGTCGGCGGATTTCTGATCGCCTATCTGATCGTGGCGTTCGTGATTTTTCCATCCGGGGTCATTCCCGGAAACGCCAAGGTGCCGAACGTCGCCGGCCTGATGTTCGCGGATGCATCAAAGCGACTGGCCGAAGTCGGTTTCAAGGCGGAGCACGGTGAGTCGCGGTTCCATCCGGCGTCGCCCAAGGAAACGGTGCTCGAACAATCGCCGGTTGCCGGCACGCACGATGTCGAGGGCACAACCGTCACGTTGGTCACGAGCGCCGGTCAGGAAATCGTCAGCGTGCCCGCGATCGTGGGTCTGAATCAGACGGACGCGCAGACGTCGCTCGAGAGCGCGGGGTTCGAGCTCGGCACCGTCGTGCAGAAGCCCAACAATGCGCCGGCAGGCCAGGTCATTGCCAGCGAACCGGCGCCCGGCGCAAAGGCGTCGATTCCGAGCGCTGTTTCCGTTACGGTGAGCGCCGGCCCGGCGAACACGCCGGGCAAACCGTGACAAAAGCCCGCGCCGCGCGCATTGCGCCATCCGTGCTGAGCGCCGACTTCGCAAAGCTGGGCGATGAAATCGCGATGTGCGAAGCTGGGGGCGCCGACTGGATTCATATCGACGTCATGGATGGACGGTTTGTACCGAATCTCTCATTCGGCGCCAAGGTCATCGAGACGGCACGCAAGTGTACGTCGTTGCCGCTCGACGTGCACCTCATGGTAGTGGAGCCGCAGAACTACTTCGACGACTACGCCGCTGCGGGCGCCAACGGATTGACGCTCCACGTTGAAGCCGCACCGCATCTGCATCGCCAACTAAGTCGCATTCGCGAGCTCGGATGCCGGGCCGGCGTGGCGCTCAATCCGGCGACGCCGCTTTCGGCAATTGGCGAAGTGCTGGACAACATCGATCTCGTGCTGATCATGTCGGTGAATCCCGGGTTCGGCGGACAGAGCTTCATTCCGCACTCGATCGACAAGATCCGCCGCACCCGGTTGTTGCTCGACGAACGGCGCAGCGCCGCCGTGCTCGAGGTGGACGGCGGCATCAACCGGGAGACGATTGGCTCGGTGTGGAACGCGGGCGCCGACACATTTGTGGCCGGCAACGCCGTATTCTCTGCGGCGAATCCGCAGGCCGAGATCGCCGAATTACGCGAACGTTGTGGGGAGGGCGTGCCGGTATGACAGCCAGACAGCAGTGGGCGGTGGTGGGAGTCGTTGTCGCCGTACTGGCGATCGCCCTCGGCACTGCGTCGCATTTCATGAAGGATCAGCTTTTTCCGGTCACCGTGGGCTCCAACGCACCGAACTTCAAAGCCAAGGAACTCAACTCCACGACATACAAGACACTGGCCGATTATAAGGGCCAGGTGGTGGTGCTCAACATCTGGGCTACCTGGTGCGAGCCGTGCAAAGAGGAGTTGCCAAGCCTCGAGAAGCTGCACGAGGCGTATGGGCCACATGGGCTAAAGCTCATTGCGGTGAGCGCCGACAAGGTAGTGAGCGACGACTCGATCAAGAAATTCGCCGACCACTACGGGATCAAATTTGAGATTTTGCATGACCCAACAGGTTCGGTGGAAGCGGCGTTTCAGACGACCGGATACCCGGAGACGTTTGTTATCGGACCCGAAGGCTCGATCCGCAAGAAGTTCATCGGCGCCGACGATTGGAACTCCGAGGGCAATCGCGCGCTGATCGCGCAGCTGCTCGGTTTGCCGACACCCCGACCGGCCGCGGCAACGATCGAACAGCCGGCGCCCGCCGAAGTCGGGCGGCGCTGACCTCACGGATGAACAGCACGCCCGCGCAGCGAGCGCAGAGTTCGCTGCAGCGCCGACTCGTTGCCGCGTTCACACAGCGGCTCGCGCTCAAGGGCACCGCGGTGTTCCTGGCGATCGTGCTTTGGTTCGTGGTCAACGCAAAGGAACCGCAGATCGAGCTGGTAACCGTGCGCTTCCAGCCGGTGCTGCTCGACAGCTCGCTCGTATTGCGCGATCCACCACCGGCTTTTCAAGCAATCATTGCGGGATCGCCCAAGGAGCTCATCAAGCTGAGTTCCTCGCCGCCGATCATTCGCCGGCAGATCACGGCCGACGCCCCGGATACGCTCGTAGTGGATCTTCGTCCAGAAGACGTTGTGCTGCCGGAGGGAGTCGATGCCGTAGTGCGCGACGTCCAGCCGCGGAGCCTCACGCTTCGGTTCGAACCCACGTGGACGCGCCGCGTGCCGATCATTGCGACCGGCATCGAGGTATTGGCGTTGCCGGGGTCGGGATTCATCAGGCCGCAGTTCGATCCACAGACCGTGCAGGTAAGCGGCCCCCGACATGTGATCCTCAAGATGCGATCGGTGCGGACGATGAAAACGACGATCGCCTACCCGGACTCGCTGGCCCATTTGGTTGACATCGACACGAGTGCCCTGGGCCCGGGCGTGCGCGTGCGCCCGGGACAGGTGAAAGTGCATCTGCTCGGCTCCAACGGCGCATGACTGTTATTTAATGCTAATTCTAGGAATTGAGACGTCGTGCGACGAAACGTCCGCGGCCGTGCTCGAAGGCAGCGGCGATAGCGTCGTCATGCGCTCGCTGGTCATCCTGTCGCAGGACGTCCACCGGATCTTTGGCGGCGTGGTGCCGGAGATCGCGTCGCGAGCCCATCTCACAGCCATCGTACCAGTGGTCGAACGCGCACTCGCCGACGCCGGCGTCGACAGCGTGGACGCCGTGGCGGTGACGAACGCGCCCGGGCTCGTGGGCGCGCTGCTCGTGGGTGTGAGCTATGCCAAGGCGTTCGCCTTCGCGCGCGGCATTCCGCTCATTGGCGTGCACCACATGGAAGGCCACCTGTTCGCCACGGCGCTGGAACACGCGGACGCGGTGCCGCCATTCACGGCGTTGCTTGTGTCGGGCGGGCACACGCTGCTGCTCGACGTCGAAGCGTGGGGCCGCTACCGCCTGCTCGGCAGAACCCGCGACGACGCCGCCGGGGAGGCATTCGACAAAGTTGCCAAGCTCCTCGGCTTGCCGTATCCTGGAGGCCCGTTCATTGAGCAGCTCGCTGCCGGACACGAGAGCGGTGCGTACCACTTTGCGCGGCCCATGCTGCGGCGAAACCAAATTTTCGGCGACCCCGATTTCTTCGATGTCTCGTTCAGTGGCCTCAAGACAGCAGCGCTCAACGCGGTGAAGGCGGCGACGCTGGAGAACCGGCTCGACGCTGACCGCGGCGCCATCGCTCGCGCCTTCCAGGATTCGTTGGTCGAAACGCTGGTCGAAAAAACCGGGCGCGGCGCGCGGCAGTTCGATCGCGGCCGCATCGTCCTTGGCGGCGGCGTGGCCTGCAACCGGACATTGGTCAACGCCATGGCGGCCCGATTCCGCTCGCGCGGGGTTCAGGTGTTCGCGCCGTCTTCGCGGCTCGCCACGGATAACGCCGCCATGATCGCTCGCGCAGGACTGTTTCACCTCGAGCGCGGCGAGTTGTCCGCGCTCGACCTCAATGCATTCGCCGCTCAGCCCATACCCGGACTCGTTGCCGCATGACGCTCGCTTACACACCGATCATCCATCATCCGTTCAACTTCGCGCTCGGACCGTTGAGCCTCACGGGGTTCGGCATTGCCGTGCTGATGGCGTTTCTCATCGCCCAGATCGTGACGGAACGAGAGCTGGCGCATCGAGGGCGCGACCTCGAAGCGGCCGCCGTGAGCGACGTGCTGTTCGCCGCGCTCGTTGGAACGATGATCGGCGCCAAGGTCTACTACGTCGTCGTGGTGTCGCATCACATCGCCGATCTCTGGAGCCGCGGGGGATTCGTCTTCTGGGGCGGGTTCATGGGATCGGTTCTACTGTGCTATCTCACAATTCGCTTCAAGAAACTGTCATTTGTGCGGTTTGCCGATGTCGCCGGCATCGCCATTGCCGCGGGCTACGCGGTCGGACGCACGGGCTGTTGGGCGGTGGGCGATGATTACGGCAAGCCATACACGGGATTTCTTTCCGTGATGTTCCCCGACGGCGCGCCGCCGTCTACGGTCGCCGAGCTTTCGCGCACCTTCCACATGACATTCCCGGCCGGCACGGATCCGAACACCGTGCTCTCCGTCTATCCAACGCAGCTGCTCGAGGTGCTCCTGGGCTTCGCGATGTTCGCCATTCTCTGGCGCATTCGCAGCCACAAGCACGCCGAGGGCTGGTTGTTCGGCGTGTGGTGCGTGCTCGCAGGCGTCGAGCGGTTCGTCGTTGAATTCTTCCGCGCCAAGGACGATCGGCTCTCGTGGACCATGGGCCTGAGCCTGGCGCAGGTGATCGCGCTCGGAATAGTCGTTGTCGGGATTCTCGTCATGCGCGCGCGGCGCGACACTGGGCCCGGACGGCCGGGCATTACCGGCGCTGCCGCCGCACCAGCCTAACCCACCGTTCGCGTCACACCGCTCCGTTCTCACGCTCGCCGCGCGCCAATCGTTCCTCGATCGCGGCGAGGCGGGCGGCGAGCTCGATATTTTGTTCGCGCACGGCGTCGAGCTGCGCTGTCAACGCACGCTGCGGCCCAGGATCGGGCACGAACGTAGGGAGAGCGACGGAACGCTTGGGCCAGAAGGTTTTCGCCAGCGCGAATACGAACAGCACGACCAACAGCAGTTGGCCCAGCAGCGTTTGCCAGGTGGGATACAGGCCCAGCGCTTCGATTGTGGGGAACCCCCGCACGATCGTGATCGGTATCGCGTTCCCTTCCTGCAACTCGCGAATGCCCTTGCCCATGAACACGAACGCCATGTAGTAGAGCAGCACACTCGTCACGCTGAAGAACGGGCGTAGCGGAATGCGCACGCCGAACTTGTAGAACAGCGTAAAGATCACGGCGAGTGCGGCAAAGCCAACGAGAATTCCCAGGGTAATCGGCAGCGCCAGGTGCGAGCCTTCGCTGAACAACGCCTGGTAGAAGAGCGCCGTCTCCGCCCCTTCGCGGTACACGGCGAGAAATGCCACCAGCGCCAGCGCGCGCCCGCCGCCGTGCTCGAGCGCGCTGTTCACCTTTTCCCGTATGAACTGCTGCCACTTGGCCGCTTCCACGCGCGAGATCAGCCAATAGCTCACGGAAAAGAGCACACCTACGGCAACGAGCAGCGTCACGCCCTCGATGATGTCGCTGCTGGCCGGGACAGCCTGAAGGATGGTGCGAAGCACGACTGCGGTCACGCCGCTGGCCACGAGCGCCCAGCCAATGCCCCACCAGATAGAGCGCAGTCGCTCGCGATGGCCGGTCTTGAGCAGGAACGCCACCACGGCCCCCACGACGAGTATTGCCTCGAAACCTTCGCGCAGGATGATGAGTAAACTCTGAAAAAACGCCTCGCTTGCACTGCCGGTGGGACGCGTCAGCTCCACGACCTTTGGCATGTTTGCCTCGATGGCGTCGCGCGCCTTCTCGGCGCCGCGCAGGTCGTTGGCGCGAACCGAGCCCTTGAAGTCCACGGTGAACAATTTTTCCATCGACGCCACCACGCCTGGGTCGCGCGCCCGCGCTCGTGTCTCGATCGGTTCGAACGCCAGATACGCGTCGAATGCGCGATCGGCCGCCTCGTCGAGCTGCCCGTTCCGCGCCGACGTCAGCGACTGCTCCAACAGCGAAATCGACCGTCGCGCCGCGGCGCTCGGCGTCGCACTGTCTGCACCGGCCGACGCGAGCCCCAACACTCGTGCCCGGGTCGGGAGCGACCGCAGATATGCGACCACGCTCAGCACCTGGGTGGGTGTGAGGCTCGACGCCGGCGGCATCGGTGTGCCGGCGTTGCCGGCGCTCACCGCTAACGCTACCTGCGAATCACTGCGCTCCACCTGCCACGTGAACGATCCAATCTCCGGGGGCAACATGCTCAGACCTCGAGCAATCGTTCCGTCGCCCACACCGGCAACGCCGTGGCAGCTGATGCAGCTCTGCGTGTACAGCCCTTCCCCTTCGGCAATGCGGGCCGCCGAGCTGCGCAGCGACGCGAGATAGGTGACCACGTTCCATCGCTGGTCCGCCGTGAGGTTCGCCGCGAATGCGGGCATTGCCGTGCCGGTGACGCCGACCGAGATCTTTCGAAACATCATCGCCGGCGACACCGCCGCCATGACCGCCGCGCTGCCGATCGCGGGCGGGCGCGGATTGAGTGCCGCACCGGCCGGTCCGTCGCCCAATCCAAGCGATCCGTGGCAACTCGAGCAATTGTCTTGATATAGTCGCTGCCCTTCGGCCAGGTCCAGTGGCCGCTTGGGCAGCTCGAGCGCGGCCTCGCTGCCGAGGGCGGCCGTGAAACGCACGCTGAGCGCGGCGAGCACAGAAGGGCGTCGCTTGGACGCGGCCAACCCAATGAGCGAATCGAGCAGCGGTCGCGCCGCCACGATCTTGTCTCCGGGCAGCCGCGCCGTGGCATCGCGCGCGTCGTTCAGAAAGCTCACGGCTTCGTTGTATTCGTCGGCGGAGATCAGCCGGCCCTGCTCGTCTATCCCTTTTGCGTATTCCTCAACGGCCACGCTAACGATATTTGCCACGCGCTGGACCGGATGCTCCTGCGCCCCGGCGCGAGCAGCCGATCCGAACAACGCGAATGCCGCGACAGCGCGGCTGAGCCACCCTCTGAAATTCATAGCCGAGGAAAGATATCGGCATTACATCCGTGGGAAAGTCGGCGAATTGCTCACGCGCGCGCGGGGTCCGATTCAGGCAGTCCGCACCGCACCACTGGTCAGCGCTCGACGATCACCACGGCCACCGCGGTGGCATCGCTGTGCGTGAGCGACACGCGTATGCTCGTTGCTGCCAACTCCGCAAAGCGGGCTTCGGCGCGGCCATGAAGCCTGAGCTCGGGGGCGCCATCGGCACGGGTCACGACTTCCGTGTCACGCCAGCCGATACCACGCGCGAGGTCATTGCCCGAGAGCGCCTTGTAGGTCGCTTCCTTTGCTGCCAACCGGACGGCAATGTGCTGCGCCGGAAAGGACTTTGTGGCGAGATACGCCAGCTCGCCCGGCGCAAAGAGCCGCGCGAGCATCCTGTCTCCCCAGTCGGCGACCATGCGCTTGGCGCGGTCGATGTCCACCGCGTCTACCCCAAGGCCTACGATCATGAGTGCCAGGGTGTTGCGTCGAGGGCCGCGTCCAATGACAGCCACACGCGATCCGCCGTCTCGAACGTGGCCCGAAGCTGTGTGGACCATGCGCGCCACAGGCGAAGATCGTCCACCGCGCCGCGGGCGTCGTCAGCCTTCTGCCTCAACCGATCGAGGGCGTTGATCAATGGCTCACTAAGATCCGTAAGCTCGGCTTCCAGCGCGCGCCGCGCCGGTGGGTTCTCGCCATAGCGCCCCGTGGCGAACACCTGGATCGCCTGGCCAATCGCCCGCTCGAGCTGCGTCGAATCAAAGGCAGCGAGCGTTTGTTCAGGACGCGTGGCGCCAACCGCTTCGCGGCGCGCGTCGAGCAGGGGGGCGAAAAAAATTTTCTGTTCGGCCGGGCCGCTCGCTCGCGCACTCCCGTGACCTCGGCGAGACCCAAGCGCGCGCAGCGCCCGTGTCACCTCGGGAATGGCCCGACAATGCTCCACCAGCGCCATCCGCAGTTCGGCTGCGTCGTCTCCCGCCAGCACCAGACGCATGCCGTCGAGCAGTCGAACCACGACCTCGTTCTCCTCGATCGTGATCTCGTCAACTGCCGCGCAGGCAATGCGAATCGACCGTTCTTCGGCGGGCGCCTGCAGCACGACCATGATGGCTTCATCATCGGCCGCAACCGTGCCCGAACCCAAGTCCGTTCGACCGATGCGTGTGGTAGTCACTGGGAACGGCCGGTGGGCGAGTTCGCTCATGGCGGAAATCTACCGCGCTAACCCGACGGACACGGGCGCCGACAGGATGGCATTGACCACTTCGTGGGTGGACGACAGATCGACGAACACCGCGACCGGATGATGTTGCTGCAGATCCTCCACCGTGTAATGGCCGGTGGCGACGCCAATCGCCCGCGCACCAATTCCACGTCCGCACTGGATGTCGGCCGGCGTGTCTCCGATCACCACCACGTCCGCGCCGGATATGTCGAGGCCCAATTCCTCGAGCGCGCGCCGTTGCGCCACCGCCGGCAGCTCGGCGCGCGTTTCGTGATCCGACCCGTAGGCGCCGACGCGGAACTGCAGCGGGTCGATGCCCGCCGCACCGAGCTTGGCGTACGCGCCGTCTCGCAGATTCCCGGTCAATAGCCCCAGGATCACGTCATCGCGAACGCGCAGCACGTCGAGCAGTGCCGGAATCCCGGGCATCACGGTGACACCATCCGCGCCGGCGCTGAGTTCTTCGCGCAGATACTCGACGTACCTATCCAGCAGCAGTGCCATGCGGGCATCGATGTGTTCGTCCGAGTGCCCGGTGAGGCGCATCAGTTCGCGAACGATCTGCGGATCGGTCTTGCCGTCGAAGCGGTGATCGGCCGGGCCAGCGCCGCCAAACACTTCCTCGAGCGCGCGCTGAATCGCCCGCTTACCCGCGCCGTCAGTGAGCAGGATGGTGCCGTCGATGTCGAACAAAACAAGCTTCATGGCCGCGCCAGCGCGAGGCTGCCCATGATGCATGTCGCGCCAACGACCTGCCACGCCGTTGGAACTTCGCCGAGCATTGCCCAGGCGACGAGCACCGCCACCACCGGTTGCAGGTTCGAATACATCGCCGTGCGTGTGGGTCCAATGATTTTGACGCCGCGATACCAAAAGAAATACGCCACCACCAACGCGAACACGGCGCTGTACAACACCGCGGCCCAGCCGAGAAGCGGAAGCGCCGGCCAATACGTGCGCGCAATCGCCGGCCACGCCACCGCGAGCAGCGGCACTGCGCCGCCGACCATCGTCACCGCGGAGAGCTGCAATCCTGCGACGCGTTCCGTGTGCGGCTTGAGGAGCACTGTGTAGAATGCCCACGCCAACGAGCCGCACAGCACCAGCATGAGCCCGAACAACGACGACTCTCCTTCGTCGCGGGTCGATCCGATGACGACGAGGGCGATGCCCACGACCGAGGCGAGAACGCCGATCACCGCGCGCCGGTTCAGTCGTTCCACACCGAACATCCGGCCGATGATCGCGATAAATGCCGGCGACGCCGCCACCACGAGCGCCGTGTCGCTGGCGCGCGTCAACGCAATGCCTTCCACAAAAAAGTACTGATAGACGCCGTTGCCCAGCGCACCGAGCAGCAGCAGCCCCACAATGGTGCGACCCGACGGCAGCGGAAACCGACCGATCACGACGATGGCCGAGAGCAGCAACGCGGCAAGCGACACGCGTACGCCATTGTACGCCAACGGATCGACGAGGGTCGTTCCAAACTTCACGACGCTGAAATTGACGCCCCAGATGAGCGCCATGAGCACCAACGAAAGCTCAGTGAGCCAAACGCCCGGCCGCGGAGTGGACGTCGCGTGGCCGGGCGTAACCGATTCGCCTGCAGTGGAACCCATGATTGGTAAAGTAGGCGCTCGCCCTTCCTCCTGTCTATGTTGCACGCATGCACGTCTCCTTTGCGCTCTTTGCCGACGCCGCCAATCTGTCCCAGGATGGAAAGCTCAACATCCTGGGCGTGTTCGACGCATTGCAGGTCATGACGTTTCCCGCCATGCACCCGCGGGCCAATCTCGTGCTGCATCTCAAAGGCACTGCCGAAGACATCGGAACGCATTCCGTCGCCTTTCGCTGGCTCAGTCCCGGCGGCCAGGAATTGTGGACGAGCTCCGGAGAGCTGAACGTCGGGGCCCCCGCACCCGGAGCCGCGGGCATGGACTTGCCCCTCATCGCCCAACTCGATCTGCCGCTCGACGCGCCCGGCACATACACCATGGCGGTTGCCATCGACAACAACCATGCGCTCGACGTGCCGCTCCACGTGCGAACCGCCTTGCATATAGCGCCAACGAGCCTGTTCAGCTGAGCGTCAGAGTAGGCGCCGGCCAAAAAGGAATCGCGCCCGCAACCGATCGACGTACGGGTCGTTTCGATCATCGAGCCGTTCGATAGCATAGCCACCGCGGCCGAGCGCCAGATGAACCATGCGCCGCTCGCCCATTGACATGCCGACGTGCGTGATGCGCAAATCCTCACGATCGGAAAAAAAGAGCAGATCGGCGGCGGCCAGTTCGCCCACGTCACGGCCGGCGTCCCGTCCCAGCTCCGCCTGTTGCCATGCGTCGCGCGGCAGCTGCATTCCATGCAAGGCGAAGACGCTCTGCGCCAGGCCGGAACAGTCCGCGCCCCACGGAGTCACACCGCCCCAGAGATAGCTGGTGGCGCTGAAATATTCCTGGGCGCTGTCCGTGATCGCGCCGGCGTCGAGCGGAAATCGCCGCGCGAGGTCGCGAGCGTCAACGACATCTCCGGAAACGGGAGTCTCGGCCGACGCCAACAGCGCGCGCAGCGGAAGTGATCGGCGATTGGTGCCGCCGACGGTCGTCACGCAGCCCAGTGACATGCGCGCCGCACGCGCGTCACCCGCGGGCTCGCTCGGTGCCGGCGCAAGAAATCCCGCGTGCATCCATCCTTCGTAGTCATCGTCGCCGCGCGCTCGCACCCAGTCGCCTGCTTCATCCGTGATTTCCACGCGATGACCGGCAATCTGCTGCGACACCATCTGGCTCGCGATGCGCGGCTCGCCGTGCATTGGCGCGATCGGCGTGCGTACGATCAACTCATAGAGCACGGACGGTTCGACATCGACCGCGTGTGTTTCAGCTGCCATTGGTGTCCGCCAGTCCGGGAATTCCGTCGCGGCCGCGCGCCAGGCGCACCGCTCGTTCAACTGCTCGCTCCAGCGCCGCAACAGCGAGTGCTTCTACAATCATCGGCTCGAACCGTCCGGATTCGCCGGTTTCAGGCGACAGCGCAAACACCATGTCGCCGTCGAACGACGAGCCGCAGGGAGTAATACGCCTGTACAGCGCCGCACCGGCGGCACGCGCCAATTGTGTGAGCTGGGTCGGCGTCATCGGCTGGTTCACGGCCACTACGGCGAGCGTCGTGTTCCGCACTGCCATCTCGTTGAACTTTGCCGGCGACGCCAGGCGTCCGCTGCGGAGCACGCGTGACGTGTCGGCGAAGTCGCCGCGATCGGTGCGCGCACCGGCAATGATTTCGCCACGCGCGTCGCGCACGTCGCCAAATGCGTTGACGACCGCCATTGCCGCAACGGTCAGCGCGCCGTCGTCCGTGCTCTCGGACGCACAGCCGAATCCGCCCTTCATCGACGAGCTTGCACCGAGAATTTTTCCCACGGTGGTGCCGGTACCCGCGCCCACTGATCCCTCGGGCACATCTATCGATGACGCATCATTGCAGGCGTCGTAGGCCATGAGCGCGGTGGGGCGCGCACTCGGCCGGCCCAACGGCGCGAGGTCGAACACCACTGCCGCAGGAACGATCGGCACCACACCGGCGCCAACGGGCAGTCCGCGATTGCGCTCCTCCATCCATTTCATAACGCCGGCTGCCGAATCGAGCCCGTATGCCGACCCGCCGGTGAGCACGATGGCGTCGATCCGTCCGTGCACGAGATGGTCTGCGGATGCGGCGTGCAACTCGCGGCTGCCGGTGGCCCGCCCGAGCGTCGCAACGCCCGCGCGCATGGCGCCATCGTCGCGGCGGACCACGGTCACTCCCGTCGCTCCGTCTGTATCGGTCGCATGGCCAACTGCGAGACCAACGGGGCGCAAATCGGCAGGCGGACGGTCCACGCTAGCTGTTCGCTTTTGGTGGGGCCGCAGCGGCGTCACGTCGTGCCTGGCACACCCGGCAACGGGTAATGCCGCGAATGTCGCAGATGACGCAGAGGAAGGTGCCGCAGTCCTTGCATGGATAGCCTTCGGACGCGCGCTCCTCGTTGCCACACGACCGGCAGATCATCGCATCGTGCTCCTCGATCTTCGCCATGCGCCTAAGATAGCGCTCAGCCGCCGACTTCCGCGAGCACGACTGCGGCGAGTTCGTCGAACAGGAACGGCTTACTGACAATCGCGCAGCCGGTCGCCGCCAGAGTCCGACGCGCCGTTTCGCTCTGGGTGTCGCCCGTAATGAACACCACGCGCGCCGGCGCATTTGCCAACGACCGCAATCCTGCGAGAATTTCGTCGCCCGGTCGGTCGGGCAGCCGTAGGTCGAGCATCACCGCGTCATAGTGAACCGCCTGAGCGTGGGCCAACGCCTCGCGGCCACTGCCCACCGCGTCCACCGTATGACCGAGCGAGTGGAAGAACTTCACAATGGCGTGTCGGAGCGTCGGTTCGTCGTCCACAATGAGCAATCGTTTGCTGCCGACCACGGACTTCGCGGGCTCCGGCTGCGGAACGGGGTCGGAGTTCGGCGGGGTTACGAGCGGCAGTTCAAGGATGAATGTGGCGCCATGACCCGATTGCGATTCAACACGAATGCGGCCGCCGTGCTCCCTGAGGATTCCGTCGGAGATTGACAGTCCCAACCCTGTCCCTTCGCCCACCGGCTTGGTGGTAAAGAAAGGATTGAAAATTCGCGGAAGGTGCTCGGCCGCGATGCCGGGCCCCGAATCACTCACACGAATAACGAGATCGGGCCCGACCCGCGCGGTGCTCACCACGATCCGCCGCGGGCCGTCCCAATTCGCGAGCGCATGCTCGGCGTTCGTGACGAGGTTGAGCATTACCTGCTGCAGCTGAAACGGATCGGCCCAGGTGATCGGGAGCGCCGGATCGAGTTGCGTATCGATCTCCACCTGCGCAATTCGCAGCGCGTACCGGCGCAATTCGAGCGTGTCGTCAACGACTCGATTGAGATCGGCAATGGTACGCTCCGGCTGATGCTGTCGGGCGAATGTGAGAAGATTCGAAACGATCTTGGCGGCGCGCTTCGCTTCCTGGTTGATCGCTTCAATGGCCCGTCGATCGTGCGGCCCATCCGCCGGCGCAGCGAGTAGAAGCTGCCCAAAGGCCATCACGCTCGCCAACGGATTGTTCAATTCGTGGGCAACACCGCTCACCAGCTGTCCCACTGCGGCGAGTTTTTCCTGCTGCAGCAGCTGGTCGGCGAGGCGCTTCTCATCCGTTACGTCGCGAACGACGCCGAGCGCCCCGCCTACGACGCCGTCTTCGCTCAGCGGCGTGAGCGTCAGCGAACAGTAGCGCGGCTCGCCGGCCGCGTCGGCGTAGCGAAGATCCGCCCGCCGTCCCACGTCGGCGAATGCGTCGCGGAGCGCGTCGCTCGTTGCCGCGAGATCGCGCGCATCGATCAGCGCCGCGAAGGGCGTGCCGAGCAACACGTCGCGCCCCGCGCCGGTCATCCGTTCGAGCGAACGATTGACGGACGTGAGCATTCCATCGAGATCCACCGTGAAAATCGCGTCCGATGCCGTCTCCACGAGCCGCGTGTATCGCGCCTCCGAGCGCTCGAGGGCCAATGCCCTGGTGCGCTCATCCGTGACGTCGCGCGCCACGCCCAGAATTCCGATGACGCGCGATCCATGGCGAATCGGCGTATTCGTCACCGAAGCCAGGCGCCGGGTGCCGTCGGTCCGTACGAAGTTGCACACGTATCGGCGCGGACTTCCCGACAGCGCCGACTTGAAATGCTCCTTCACCATCGCCGCTTCATTCGGGGGCACCACAGCCAGCGCCGTGCGGCCCAGCAGCTCGTCGCGCGTTCGCCCGGAAAGCAGACAGGTGGCTTCGTTCACCGACGTGAACGCGCCAACGGCATCGAGCGCGTAGATCGCATCCGTCGCCGTCTCGAACAGATTTCGATATCGTGCTTCGGACTGCGCCACTGCGTCGCGCGCGCGCCGTTCGTCCTCTGACGCCTGTTGATATCGATCGGCTGCAGCTTTGGCCTCTTCGTAGAGCCGGGCGTTGGCAACGGCGACGGCCACCTGGTCGGCGAGCCGCTGCAGCACCGTGGCGTCGTCTTCAGTGAAATCGCTGTTGCGATTGATCACCGACAATGCGCCAATAACTCCGTCGCTCGAAAAAAGCGGCGCGTTTAGCGACGCGCGCACGCCGGCGGCAATGCGCGTAGGCGCGTACGCGCCTTCCACGTTTGAATCGTTGCAGATCAGCGTGCGGCGCTCGAGAATGGCGCGGCCGGTCAGGCTGCCGTGTAACGGGACCGGAGCGCCCACGAGGGGCTCGGCCGCGCCAATCGCGGCAATGATGACGATCTGATCGTCGCGCACCACGCCCAGCGCGGCGCCCTCCGTTCGGAGCAACGCGACCGCATGTCGAAGGCTCAGCTGCAATACGTCGGCGAGACGAAGCGATCCGCCCACCGCTCGAGCAATATCGGCCAGCGCTTCCCCGCGGCCGCGTTCTCGCTGGCTCTCCTCATACAGTCGCGCGTTCTCGATGATCGACGCCACCTGTTGCGCGAACAACTCGACCGTGCGCACTCGCGCCAGCGCCGGCGGACCCGGCTGATCCGCATCGCCGAGTACCAGCGTCGCGACCGTGGTGCCGTCCACCGAGCGTACGGGCACGATCAATTCATTCGAATCGAGAAACGCTGAGCTGCCAATCCACGAGACCACGCGCGCCTTCTCGGGCATTGAGTAGTTCTCGATCGTATCGACGCGGCCGTAGCCCACGCGCTCGATGGCCCGTACGAGAATCTGAAGGCGCTCCTCTGCGGTCCCCGCCCGTTCCACCTCGGCCAACGCCTCGTGCAGCAGCGACAACTGATCACGTTCGCGGAGCAGCCGCGCGAGCGCTACAGTCGGCGATTCCCTGTCGGCAGCCTGCGTGGGCGCGGATTTCGTCACGAGTGTTTTCCCGAACCGGGAATGAGAATGCGGACCGCGAGCGGCTCGACCACCGCCGTGAACGGCGTAATGCCCATCATCTCCCCATCCGCCTGCCACTGCATGGGCGGGGTCGTCTCCACGCGGATTGTACTTCCCTGCTGGTACAACATGCACGGATCCGACGTGAAATTGCGTGTCATCAGCCGCCACATGATGCGGAGCGCGTCGAGCAAGGTGCGCGGCGAGAACACGCAGGCGTCGAGCAGACCGTCGTCGGTCCGTATGTCCGGTCCGAGCGTAATGCGGTTTCCCAGCACGGCGCCGAAATTCGCGATCATCACGGCCGCCGCCTGCCGTTCGTGTTGCACGCCATCGATCGTTACCCGCGCGTGAAAATACTGGCGTCGTAAAACCGCCCGCAGCGCGGCTCGCGTGCCCATCATCGCGTACGCAGCCACACCCAACCGACGCTTGAGCCAGCCGGGCGTTTCAGCAACCATGCTCGCGTCGATCCCCACGCCGGCCGCAACGGCGAACCGTCGGCCCGACTCGAATCGGCCCAAATCGATGAGTAGCGAGTCACCGTGGAGCAGCGCCGGCACCGCGCGCCGCATGGACAGGGGAATCCCCAGCGCCCGGGCCAGCAGGTTTCCGGTGCCGGCGGCGAGCACGCCGACCGGCGTATCGGTACCGGCGAGCGCGCCCGCTATTTCCATCACTGTTCCGTCGCCGCCCAGGGCAAACACGACATCATAGTTCTGTCCATGGAGCGCCGCTAATTCCGCGGCGTGTCCCGCTCGTTCGGTGAACACGACATCGCAGACGATCGATCGTGCCGCGAGCAGCGCGTGTGCGCGCTTGGCGAGCTGTTTCCCTTTTCGCGACGCTGGATTGGCGATGATGATCGCGCGCGCGATCAAAAGCGCCACGTGTGCGAGAGGGAGAAGCTGAACTGTCCCGGCGTGGGCTGGAATCCACTCAACAGTTGCGCTTCGCGCGAACAGATCCGGTTAGCGGTGGGCGGATCGTAGGCGAGTTGGAGCGACAGCGTCGGATCAAACCGGTACTCCACCTTGGCACCCACGCCGCCGAGCGCCGTGAAGTTGGCGTTGGCCGTCTGCGCGAATGCGCACAACCCCGTGTTGATGTTGAAATACAGACGACTTCCGAATTGCTGCTCGGCGCCGATCGTGGCACTGGCCAGATAGTTTCGCAGATTGTTCGTGTCGAACGCGCTCTGGCCGCTGCTGTTGTCCCCGGTGCCGAGCTGGAACTGCAGCATGTCGACCCAGGCACCAAGGTTCTGGCGCAGACCCGCGGCAGCGAGCGCGCTCACCGTGGGCGCCAACACCGACGCCAACACCTGCGACGCGCCGTTGTTATTCGCGCCACCGAGATCGAGACCCGGCCGTCCGGTGAGCAGGTAGCTCACGAGATCGGACTGTGAAATCGAATAGTCGGCATTGCTCTCGAACGTCAGCGTCGGGTTCGGCATCCGCCCGCGCAGGTTCACAATGATGCCAATGTCGCGGTCGCGAGCCTGCTTCACGTTGTATTGCGCCTTGATGTCGAGCGTCGGCATTTCCGGCGGACCGTCAAAGTCAACCGTACCGTCGGCGAGCACGGTGAACTCGCGCTGCACCACGCCGGCGAGATTCAACACGTAGGTGCCGTCCACTGTTCTGAGCTGGCCCTGCAGAGACAGGCGCGGCACCAGCACGCCAGACGCCAGCACGTGCGTGGACAACGTGGGATCGGTGATGAGCTGCAGCTGGCCGCCCAATCGCACATTCGCCTCGCTCGAACGAAGTCGCACGTTGTCGCCGAGCGCTATCGTTACGCCCTGGATCTGCAGGTTCGCGAGTAGGGTGGACAGCACCGCGTAGCTCGTTCCGTCGGTCGAAGTCGTGCTGTCGGCGACTTCCTGCACCGCCAGCTTGCGCGCCAGATCGCGGTCGGCCAGGTAGATCGAGCCGCGGTCCACGCGAAGGTTTCCGTCCAGGACGGGCTGCTGCACGGTTCCGTGCAGGCGTAGTGGATCGACCGTCGAAAGGTACAGGTCGGCCAATGAGCGTTTGTTTAATGCATGAAACTGACGGGCGACGAGGCGCAGGTCGAGCGCCGGCGAAACCTTCGATTGCCCGGGCAGCTTCACCCAGCCGGTCAACGCCACGGTTCCGTTGGGTTGCTTGTCGTTTGCCGCCCGCAAGTCCACGCTGATGCTGTCCTGCGTACCGTTCGGTGTCACCGCGCCCGAAATGGTGCCGTTAATCGCAACCACCTTCACGCCAATTGGCTGTACGATCGCCGAACCATTTCGCACGGTGACATTGCCGTCAACGACCGGCGCGTTCCATTTCCCCGCCAGCCTGACATTGGCCGACAACCGCCCCGATACACTATCGACAGTCCCCTTGAGCAGGGTGCTGATGATCGATAAATCCGTGCTGTCGGCCCGCAACTCGCCGGACAAGCTGTCCGGCAACCGGCGGAATCCGAACGGCAACGTGATCTCGATCGGTAGACTCGCGACCGCAGACACGGCGGTCTCGCCACGACGTATCACGGCCTCGTTCACGGCGAGCCGCGAATCCGCGTAGTGGAGCACCGTGGACACCGTGTCGACGGAGATGCCACGAATGCGAATCGACGTCAGCGCTGCATTGGCAGAGATCTGCGGTTGAAGTCTGGTGCCGGAAATCGACGCATCAACGTCCGCCACGCCGGCGAGCGAGTCGGTGAACTGCGCGAGCGACGCAAACTCACCGAGCGCAATACGCGACGCGTGAAGCCGCGCGCTCACCGGACCAACATCCGGCAAGTCCGCCGCGAGGAGCACGACGGCGCTGTCGCGATTGCGCAGCACCAGCGAATCGAGGCGCAAGCTGCTGCTGTCGCGCTCCATCCGCACGGCGGTGGCAAGATGCCAGTCGTCCTTGCCAATCGTGAAACCAAGGGAGTCGAGCGTCACAACCTGCAGACCGTCCGCCGAGCTCCAGCTCCCCACCGTCGATGCGATCGGTCCGTTTCTACTTAGCGCGCTCAGCGCGAACCGCGCATGCTCGCTATCGGCGAATCGAACCGAGCCGCCGACCGTGTCCAACGCCACACCGGCCAGCACGGCCGAGTCAACATGGAAGTCCGCCGCGATCGGGCGCGCGCCAAATAGATCGCGCACGTCGAACGTTGCCCGCACAGCCTCGGCGCTCTCGGCGTTTTTGTAGAGATTGTTCGCCGCGAACCGGCCCTGCAGATTGAGCACGTCGAGCGTTCCCGACGCCACACCATTGAGCGTCATGGAGCCGGACAACGAATCGAGCGGCGTGGCCGCGCGGCCGAGCAAGGTCGTGTCGGGATGCGAGATATATGGACGCAGTCCGCCGAGCGAATCGACGATCACCGAGAAGTGCAGCGAGTCCGGTTGTCCGTGCGGCAATCCGATTCCGCCGTTCGCCGCGACCGTGAATGCTGAGGTGTGCACTCGGGCCGAGTCTACGAGCATGCGGCCGTCGGCGAAGCGCACGTGCGCCTCGGACGGGTAGACCCGAAGACTGTCCACGATGGTGCGTTCGATGGAGACATCGGCGGCGCCGGTGAGCGTGGCGGCCGTTTCGCCGGCGATGTCGATGTCATAGTGGCCGCTCAGATCCCCAGCCGGCACGCTCGCCTTGTCGAGCAGCTCGCCGACGCGCAGCGCACTGAATTGTCCGCGGCCGTGCGCGCCATACCCGCCCAGTGAATCGATGTCGATACGGCCGTCGAAACTGAACGCGCCGGCGGCGCCCGCGAGCGTGGTGGAAACCTCGAGGTCGGGCGACGACCCCTTCACGTGCACCGGTCCACTCATCAGGCCGCGAAACGGCAATGCCGGGTACGACCGCGCCAGCATGGTGAGCGACAGCGGCTGCGCGTCGAGCGCGAGATCATAGACCATGAATTTGCCCGCGTCGGTCACCCGGCCGCTGCCGGTTGCCCGCGACGGCTCGCCCGGCCCGTCCTGGTGTGCGAGCCGCGCGTTCGAGAAGCGGACGTCGAGCCACGACGAATCGAGCGTCGCCGTTCCGGACACGATTCCACCGAGCCGCGGAAAGGCCGGAAACAGATACTCAATGGTGCGAAGATCCAGCGCTGCGACATCGACGTCCAAATGATGAAACGCCGTGAACGCCGGGTTGAGGATGTCCAGCTCACCCTTTGCGGAAAAGCGTGACACCGCGCCTCGCACGTGCGCATCCTGATAAATGCCGCGCGCATCGTCAACAACGAAGTGCGTGAGCGGCCCGCCGCGGGCCCGCACCGTTCCCACGAGCGTCCCTTGCCAGTCCTCGGGAAACGGCTTGCCGTTGAGCGTGCGGATCAGGTCGAAGTTCATGGGGTCCGCGCGCACGTTGACGTTTTGCACGAGCAGCAATGGCGCGCCGGTGCCGAACGTCATGTCCCCTGTGATGTGCGATTTCGTGGTCCGCACATCCATGTTCGCGAGCTTGAAGTCCACGATGTGCATCTTCTTCGGGTCCGGATCGTTCTGAATCAGCAGATCCAGTGTGCCGCCGCCAGTGCGTGGCAGAGTGGGGTAGACCCAGTTGACATCGTCCAGCGACACGCTGTCGCCATGGATGGCAATATCGTAGCGCATCGGCAGGTCACTGCCCCACCACACCCGGCCCTTGGCGGTTCCCGTGGACGCCGGCATGTCGAAGTGCGGCACGTCGAACCACGCGGAATCGGCCAGATGGCGAACGGTGCCGCGCACATTCCGGAACTTGAACGTCGGTTCGATCTCGTCCACCGACAACGATGCGATCTTGAACTCCTGGCCGAACTTGCGGTCGCTGTCCGGGTCGGCGAGCCGCACGTGGGCGATCATGCCCTGAGCGTGCGTCCAGGCATACGTACGGCCAAACCCGTCGAACGTCCGACTCACGGCCTTCGCTGGATCGCTCAGATGCACGCGAATCACGCTATCGCGCGCCGCTCCCTTTTCATCGGGCCGCCACGGCAGCGTGAGCAGGAACGACGCATCGCGAGTCGAGGCCGAATCGATGACGATATAGTCGCCCAGGTTGCGCGTATTCGGATCCCTGGGTTTGCTCGGCTGCGTGCTGCCGGAGGCAAAGATCTCCTGAAAATTCCAGGCGCCGTTCTCGTGCTCGATGAGATGGATATAGGGATGTTCGATCGTGGCGCGCGTGATGAAGATTCGCGAATCGATCAGATCGCGCGGATTGAACGTCAGCGACACCGGTCCTGTGCTGGCCAGGAGCTCACCGCGTTTGTCGCGGATCGCGATACTGTCCACGGTGACGTTGGTGATGAAATTTCCACCGAGATGCCCGATGTAGAACGAGCCGCCTCGCGCCGCGCTCGACAGCAGCGGCTGAATGAGCTGGCGTACGCGGGCCCGCCCCATGTCCGTGCGCGTCACAAAGAGAACCGAGGCCACGGCCAGGATTCCCAACATCAGCAACACGACGGCGCTCACGAGCGCCACGAGGCGGCGGCGCTTCATTCTAGAAGCCGGAACCGATCGAAATTGTCAGCGCAATCTTCTTGAAGAAGCCCGTAGACTGCGGTTGAAAGAACGACGCCGGACAGTTGGTATCCTGAATCAGCGAGCCACCCGACGCAACGTGGACCTGCGGCGCGCCGGGGCTGACACAGATCAGCGCCGCATTCGCCGTTCGATCGGGGAAGAGTGCGCGCGCTGCGGGACTGCCGTACGGATTGTATCCCGCATTGATACTGATGGGCCCCACAGGCGAGAACACCCGAATGCCCACTCCGGGTGTCACGGAAAGCCGAGCGAATCCCAAGCTCTGAATCCCGGGCTGCCGTGTCCACACCTCGCCCGCATCGGTGAACAGCACGTATTGCAGCAGCTCCGGAAAGAACGGGTCGCGCAGGCGCAGCTCGGCGTTCGCCACCACGAGTTGGTTGCCCCCCACCGGCACGGTGCGCTGCGCACGCGCGCCCGGTTTCGCCGAGTACGCGTACGTGGAATCGTTCAACGTATCAACCACGATCGCGTTGGCATCCAGCAGATAGACCACCGACCCCAGCTCGTTCTGCTGGAATCCGCGCACGCTGGTGGCGCCGCCGGCGTACAGCCGCTCCTGCTGCGGCGGCAACTTTCCACCGCCGATCGCGCCAAGTCGCAGACGCGTCGCGAGCACCGCGCCCGAGCTGATGGGAAAATAATACGAGCCGTCAAACGTGCCTTTCACGAACTTTAAACTCGTGTCGGACGCGATCCACGGTTCGGAAAAGCGCAGCTCTCCGGCCACGGACGTGCCGCTGCTCGGACTCACCGGATTATCGACACGCGTGCGCTGCAACGACGCAGACATGATCGCCAGCCGTTGGCGCCGCTGCGCGTCGGCCTGCGAAACTTCGTCACACCGCACGAACACGACGCAAAGGATCGCCGGCTGGGCGAGCGTCTGTCCGAGCTCCAGGGTGTAAGCCAGACGCAATGGCATTCCCAGCCCAATCGTGCGCGTTGCCGCGGCCTCGCCGCCGATGTCGGTGCGCCGGAGGTACGCCTCGTATTCCCCGCGCCGCTCGCTGTACAGCGAGTACGATGGCACCCAATGGCTACCGAACAAACTCGGCTGGCGAACCGTGGCGCCGAGATAGTAGTTGACTGTAGAACTGGCGATGCTGTCGTTGTCGAGGTAGCGGCGGTAGCAGAGGTTCTGGCGCGTGAACCTCGAGCTGATCGGCGACCCCCACCCGAGCTTGGACGCGCGGCCCGTGAGCTCGAGCTGATGGGCATCGTTTAGGAAATTCTTATCGGTGTACAGCACGTTCACGCGACCGCAGTCCAGCGTGGCCCAGCCCTCGTCCATGTCCACCTGGTGCATGTAATCTTCGCGCAGATCCACGAGCACATCGGCCAGCGTGTCGCCATGCGTCCAGGTGGTATCCGGCGTGATGCCCACGTGACGGTACGCGCCCAGCTGGTACAGGTTCCGCTGCGCGTCCACAAGCGCGCGATCGCTGAACCAGTCGCCCGTCTTGAACCCGAGCAGCCGCAGTACCACGGCACTGTCGATCTGCCCCGTTCCGCCGCTGACTCCAACGCGCGTGATCCCAATCACGCCAATGCGAGCTCGCGCGCCGGGAGTCACATCCAGCGATACCGTCGCGCGGTGCTGCAGCAGCTGCACCGACGTCGCCGGATACACCACGGCGTGCGGATACCCCAAGTTGCGCAGCCGCGAAACAATCGAGTCCTCGTCGGTGAACATCGACAGAAGGCTGAACCGCCCGCCGTCGGCGAGCAGCAGCTTCGCCAGCACGTCGCGCTTCCCGCTCACCGAGTCGAGCCCGTTGATGGTCAACGAGTCCAGGATGATCGGCTGCCCTTCGTCGATCTGAAACGTGACCGACACCGCCCCGGCTCCATCCGGACGCACGATCGTGTCAACGCGTGTGCTGTAGAAGCCGTTGTTCCGGTAGAACTGGGTCAGCGCGCGAACGTCGGGCGACAATCCCACGCTCGGGTAGCACCGAGGCGTGCCGAACACGCGGAGATATCGTTTGGCGACCGACGACGGCGTCGTGAGCACGCGCGCCGATAGTTCGTCGTCACTGAAGGTGCGGTTGCCGTTGAAGCTGAGTTGCCGCACCTCGCTGCGACCGTTGTCGCAGTCCACGTCCTGGGCCTGGATCACTGCGGGCAGTGCGCTCAGCGCACACAGCGCCGTCAACAGCACGAACGACGCGCGGGCGAACACTCCGCCGAGGCGGCCAGTCATCAACCGCCGCGCACCCGATTCGCCGACGCGCGCGGGCCGGCCGCGCGACGCGGCGGGGCGGGATCGGACTCCAGCGGGGTGCGCTCGAGATAGAGTCGCGCCACGTAGAACGCAGCGATGCCGGTGAGCACGCCCACACCCACCGCCGGCAGCAATGCGCCGGGGCTCAACGAACGTCGATAGAAATATTTCGAATCCGCGGGCTCCGTGTGCGGATCACTCTTTGCAGGCATGCCAACCTCGTATGCCCCGGGCAGGTCGTCCCGGGGAAGCGCTGATCATTGGTCTACACCGCCACACTCGAAATGGCGTCCGGCGGTGCCGACACACAATGCGCCCGCTCGGTAGTACCTTGGGCGGGCGCATCTGATTGACGCTTAACGACGGGACCGGGTAAGCTCTCGCGCCAATTTGCCACTGTCAATGAAATGTATACGCCCACTCGCCCTCTCGGCGGCCGCACTCGTGATCGCCGGGTGCGGCTCGTCCGGCGCTCCGTCGCGGCATGAACTGATCGACTCCCGCGACATCTACGATCCTCGCTCGCTCGATCCGGCGCTCTCCACCGACGTGCCCACCGGCCGCGCCGTTGGCTACCTGTTCGACGGACTCACTCGCTTCGATCCCAATGCCAAGGTCGAGCCCGCGCTCGCCGAGCGCTGGGACGTCTCTCCGGACGGCATCACCTACACGTTCCACCTGCGCAGCGGCGTCACTTTCCACGACGGCTCGCGCTTCACGGCGGCCAATGTCGCCAGCAGCTGGCAGCGCGCCCTCGACCCCACCACCAAGAGCGGCGCCGCCCAGTTTCTCTTCCCCATTCGGGGCGCCCGCGAATTCAACGATGGCAAGGCCACGTCCGTTTCCGGCGTCGTCGTGCGCGACGACAGCACCCTCGTCGTCACGCTCACCGAGCCGCTGGCAATCTTCATCAAGATGCTGGCGATGCCGGTGGCCGCCGTGGTGCCGAAAAACGCCGGCAAGGACTTCGGCGAGCACCCTATTGGCACCGGCCCCTGGAAGCTCGTGGAGTGGAAGCACGACGATTACCTCCTGTTCGCCCGGAACCCGGCCTATTTCGACGGCCCGCCCAAGACCGACACGCTGCGCGCCCGCATCATTGCTGAGCCGAGCACGGCCGTCGCCGAGTACGAGAGCGGCAACGTGGACGTCCTGGAGATCCCCGCGAGCGAGGCCTCCGATTGGGAAGACGACGAGAGCAAGAAGCCAATGCTCATGTCCACACCAGCGCTCGAGCTGGTGTACATAGCCATCAACACTACGCGCGGTCCGCTCGCCGACGTCCGCGTCCGTCAGGCGATCAACTACGCCATTGACGTCAACACGATCATCGAGCGGCTGATCAGCGGCCGCGGCACGCGCGCCGCCGGTGTGATTCCGCCTGAGTTGGCAGGCTACGACAGCACCCGCGCAGCGTACCCGTACAACCCGGCCAAGGCCCGGCAATTGCTCGCCGCCGCCGGCCATCCGAACGGCATCGACGTCGAGCTCTGGACGTCCACCAACCCCATCTATCTCCGCATGGCCGAGACGATGCAAGCGTACCTCAACGCCTCGGGAATCCGCACCAAGATCGTCCAGCGCGAATCCGCCGCGGCTCGCGGCGCCGCGCGCAAAGGCCAGGCTGACCTGTTCCTCAAGGATTGGTACGCCGACTATCCCGACGCCGAAGACTTCCTCTATCCGCTGCTCCACAGCGCGAACAAAGGCGCGGGCGGTAACGTATCGTTCTACTCGAATCCGGTGTTCGACTCGGTGGTCACCGCTTCACGACGCGAGCTCGATGAGTCCAAACGCAACATGCTCTACCGCCAGGCAGACTCGATTGCCTTCACTGCCGCGCCAATGGTCTTTCTCTATTTCTATAATGAGCTGTATTCCGTGCAGCCGTGGATCAAGCACTTCGTGCCGCCGGTGATCTTCAACGGCCAGCGCTGGACGAAGGTGACCATCGACACAACCAGGAAATAGCGGGGAATGGCCACCTTCATTCTCCGGCGCATCCTGCTGTCCATCCCCACGCTGTTTGGCGTGCTGGTGGTGGCGTTCATGCTGCTCTACATCGCGCCGGGCGATCCGGTGGAATCGATGGTGGGCGAACGCGCGGACAGCGCCACCATCGCGCGACTTCGCGCCCAGCTGCATCTCGACGATCCGCTCCCAAGTCGCTTCGGACACTACGTCGAAAGCGTCGTCACCGGCGATCTCGGTCGTTCGTACATCACCAACCGGCCAATCGCCCAGGACATCCGCGAGCGCTTTCCGAAAACGCTCCAGTTGGCCGGGGCGGCCATGCTCCTGGCGACGGTCATCGGCATGACACTCGGCGTGCTGAGCGCCATGCGGCCAGGTGGTCTGGCCGACCGGTTCGCCCTGGGCGTTGCCTATCTCGGAATCTCGTTTCCTGTATATTGGGTCGGATTGCTACTAATTCTGTTGTTCGCCGTCACCTTGAAATGGCTGCCGCCTTCGGGGTACGGAGGACTGCGCTTTCTCGTGTTGCCGGCGCTCACGCTCGGCATGCGCTCCATCGCCTTTCTCGCGCGCATGACACGCTCGGCGATGCTCGAGTCGTTGGGTGCCGACTATGTGCGGACGGCACGCGCCAAAGGTCTGAACGAGTGGGCCGTCACACTCAAGCACGCACTGCGGAACGCACTCATTCCAGTCATCACCGTGCTCGGCCTCGACTTCGGCTCGTATCTCACCGGCAGCATTCTCACCGAGACGATTTTTTCGTGGCCGGGCATTGGCCGGTACGTGGTCAACGCGATTTCGCGGCGCGACCTGCCGGCCATTCAAGGCACGGTGCTCTTTCTCAGCGTCGTGTTCGTGCTCGTTAACCTGATCACCGACATTGCCTACGCCAAAGCCGACCCGCGCGTGAGCTTCGACTAGCCATGACCTTCGACGACTACCAGCACGCCGCGCTCCGAACGGTGAATCCGGCGCTCGACCAACGAGACCGGTTGCTCGACGCCGGAGCGGGACTCGCCGAGGAGGCCGCGGAAGTGCTCGGCCTGATTCGCAAGCGAGTCTTTCAGAATCGTGACGTGAGCGACGCGCGGCTCACCGAGGAGTTGGGTGATGTGTTGTGGTGTCTCGCCGTTACGGCGGATACGCTCGGGCTATCGTTGTTAGAGATCGCTGAAGCGAACCAGGCCAAACTGCGCGAGCGGTACCCACCGCATTCGTGAGCGAAGGATCGCCTTCTGCGCGGCGCTGTCGCGGATGACGGCTGGAGTGACGGGGTCGGGTTGACTACGGTTTTGGGGCTGACGGTTTCGGGTGACTGATGGACCTCGACGGATCACTCGGCTGGTCGGGGACCATCGCCTGCGGATGCCCCCTCGCGCCTGAGTACGGATTCCAATCGCACATGCGAGACGACTCTTCGGTCAGGGCTCGGCGAGGAGATCGAGGAATGAGACAGCCCCCTATGCTGGCAAATGACCCGTCGGGGTCCATCAGTCACCCACAACCCTCACACCCAAAACCGTAGTCAACCCGACCTCGTCATTCCAACTGTCGCGCACAACACCGCCTGCCGCGCAAAAATCCTTCGTCCCAACCCGACAAACGTCGCGTTAGTCGTCCGTCTGCCCAAAGAGCGACATGTTCGACGAATGCCCCGGCGCCACTTTCTTTTCCGGGTACACCCAGTGCACCGCCTGATTCACTGCCGTAGCCGCCTCGGCAAAGCCCGTTGCAATGAGCTTGAGCTTCCCCGGGTACGTCGTGATGTCGCCCGCCGCGTACACCCCCGGTCGGCCCGTCTCCATCATGCTGTTCACCACGATCTCGTCCTTCTCGAGCGTGAGCCCCCATTCGGCCAACGGACCGAGGTCACTCACGAACCCGAGCATCGGCAGCACAACGTCCGCCGTGATCTCGCGCGTCGTCTTGGCTTTGACATCGCGAATCTCGAGGTGCGTGAACTTGTCGGGAGTAGCGGTACACTTGATGTCGGCCAATTCATGAAACGTGAATAGGCCGGCATTACCCGCGGCCACTTCCGTCTGGAACTGCGCCACCGTGGCGCCGTGCGCGCGAAAGCGATCGCTACGATGGATGATCGTGACGTGTTCGGCGCGGCCAATGAGCTGCGTGCCCCAGTCGAACGCCGAGTCACCGCCGCCAATGATCACCACACGCTGGCCACGAAACGCCTCGGGGCTCGAGACCACGTCAAAAATCCCGCGGCCGTACCACGGCAGCGCGCACGCCTGCGGCAGCCGGCGCGGCGAGAATGCCCCAATTCCCGCCGCAATGACGATCGACCGCGACGGAAAGCGATCCTGGTCGGTGACCAGCACGAACAGCCCGTCCTCTTCCTCGAGACCGATCACGCGCTGGCCGAGAAACATTGGATTATCAAACTGCCGCGCCTGGTCGGCGAGTGACTTTACCAGGTCCTTGGCGAGCACCTTGGGATAGCCGGCAACGTCGAAGATGTACTTCTCCGGATAGAGCGCGGTGAGCTGACCGCCGAGCTCGGGCAACGCGTCAACGAGCTGCGCAGTAGCGCGTCGCATTCCGGCATAGAATGAAGCAAAGATTCCGGTGGGGCCCCCACCGATGATCGTGATGTCCTTGATTTCTTGAGGCATCCAAAAAAAATAGCGCGCTCCGGCGCGGCGCGCCTCCGGTGCACCGAAGGTGCGGCGAAGGTGCGCTTCACGCCTTACATTCCTTGCCCCATGAAGATTTACACGAAAACCGGCGACGCCGGCGACACCGGCCTGTTTGGCGGCGGCCGCGTGCCCAAAAATCATCTCCGTGTTGAAGCCTACGGCGACGTTGACGAGCTGAATGCCGTCCTCGGCGTGGTGCGCGCCACGGATCCCATGCCGCGCATCGACGACGTCATTGCGCCAATTCAGGTAGACCTGTTCGCCATTGGCGCGCTCCTCGCCACGCCGGATCGCGAGAAAATGCGCGCGCACTTGGCAAAGGCGAAGGTTGACGAAGCCCGCATCACCGAGCTCGAACGCGCCATCGACGCAGGCGACGACGAACTGGAGCCGCTCAAGGCGTTCATCCTACCCGGTGGAACGCCCAAAGCCTCGGCGCTGCACGTGGCGCGAACCGTCTGCCGCCGCGCCGAACGGCGCGTCGTGGAATTGGGCGCAGACACCGAGATCCCGGCGCTCGCCATCATCTATCTGAATCGGTTGTCCGATCTGCTGTTCACGCTGGCACGCGTGGCGAACAAACGCGGCGGTGCCGACGAGGTCACCTGGTGACGTCGGCCCGCGAGGTCGAACTGCCAACGTATAGCGTCACGATTTCGCCGCACGCGTTGGACGGTGCGAGCGAGACAGTGCGTGCCGTGGCCCGCGCGCATCGCTATGCCATTGTCACCGACAGCAACGTCGGGCCCATCTACGCCGCTCGCGTGCGCGATGCGCTCGACACGTCGGCGGCCACGGTGTTCACTATTACCGCCGGCGAAGCGCACAAAACGCGCGACACCTGGGCACGACTCACCGACGAGTTGCTCGCCGCCGGATTCGGACGCGACACCACCGTGGTTGCGCTGGGCGGCGGTGTGGTGGGCGACCTCGCGGGTTTCGTTGCGGCCACGTTCATGCGCGGCGTACCGTATGTCCAGATTCCCACCAGCCTGCTCGCGATGATCGACGCGTCGGTGGGCGGAAAGACCGGCGTTGACACTGCGGCCGGCAAGAACCTCGTTGGCGCGTTCCATCAACCGGCCGCGGTAATTGCCGACACGAGCGTGCTCGCCACGCTGCCGCTCGAGCACCTGCGCGCCGGTCTCGCCGAAGCCATCAAGCATGGCGTAATCGCCGACGCCGCGTACTTCGAAAGCGTGTCGCAATTCGCGTCAACACTGTCCGCGCCAGACGTGACCGGCCGCGCCATGCTCGATCTCGTCACGCGAAGCGTCGAGATCAAGGCGAACGTCGTCCGCCGCGACGAACGCGAGAACGGCGTGCGCAAGACGCTCAATTTCGGCCACACCATTGGCCACGCCGTGGAACTGTGCAGCAATTACACATTGCTCCACGGCGACGCCGTGGCAATCGGCATGGTCTACGAGAGCATGCTGGCCGAGCGCCTTGGCTTGGCGGAGCATGGAACGGAGCGCGCCGTGCGGCGCGCGGTGTGTGCGGCAGGTTTGCCGGAGTTGCGGCCGCCCGCAATGCGCGCGGCCGACGTGGTGAACGCCGCGCGCGGAGACAAGAAGGCTCGAGGCGGGCTCGCCGAGTACGCGCTACCCGCGCGCATTGGCGCGATGGCCGGCGAAGCCACCGGCTGGTCCGTGGCAGTGGACGAGCCGACGGTGCTCGGCGTGCTCGAGTCGGGCGGGTGATTCGCGCACCACTGCTGCGGATCGCATTGGGTGCGCTCGCGTTGAGCGTGGCCAGCGGGTGCGCGCGCCAGCAGGGTCCACTGCGCTATCCGCCGGCCGTCGCCGTGAGCCCGTACCGGCTGCCTGGCGTAGTGGTGCGCGGTGCAACCCGTCAATGGTGGAGGCTGGCCGATCAGCCCGTTCGCTACGGCGATCCAGTGCCGGTTGGTGTCACCATGTACTGCCTGCAGGGCACAACGCGCCGCGGCCGGTACGTGCGGGCGGGCATCGTTGCCGCCGACCCGCGATTCTTTCCGCTGTCCAAGTTCATCGAGCTCTACGTGGGTCGGCAATATCTCGGTCGATTCCTCGTGGACGATACCGGGAAGAAAATCCGCGGGCCGCGCATCGACATCTGGACGGCGAGCTGCCGGGAGGCCGAGCGATTCGGGATAGCGCGCGGCACGGCGTTGCTGGTACAACGACCAAAGATCGTGGTACGCCAAGCGGGAAAGGCCCGCGCCACAAAGTGAGTTCGGCTCGCCCTTTGCCATATAGGCAGGTGTCCTCGACACCCAAGGCTACGGACCATGTCATCATTCGCTACCTATCTCATCGGCTTCATCATCCTGGTTATCGGGCTGGGTCTGGCCGCAGTGCTGTTGAATATTCCGTCAATGTGGATTGGCGTGGGTGTGATCGTGCTCATCGGCATTGGCGTGTTGAGCGCAACGAGCCGCACCAAGATGCGAGATCCGGCTGATTCGGGCTCGTCGCGGCCGCCATCCAGCCCGAACTCCTAACGTTTTGGTACAGGACGGCCCGAGACTGGTATTAACCGGCTCGGGGGCGCAGGGGGCCCGCTGTTGCGAACAAGGCGGACTCTGCCGCTGCATGATTAAATAATGGTGATTTCAGTCAATGTGACTGAAATCACCATTGTCGCATTGTGGATGAGAAGTAACCTGCAAACATCTGTGATATCAACGACATACGCGCCTTTGAGCGGCTGTGTCGGCTGACTGGTCAGAAATCTCTGTTGACCGTTCCGTAAGCTGGCTTTATCCTGCCCGTCCCTGCCACGCAGATTGGATACGCGGTACCCCAACCATCTGCCGACGGGCCTCTACATCGCGCGAGCGGACGTGCGCTCGCTCCAGTAACCGGTGTTTTACTCGGGAAGGAGCGTGTATGGAGCAAGTGACCGAGACCAAATCGTCGAAAGGCTATTTCCGATCGTCTCCGTCGACCGCATTTGATCAGTATCTGCAGGACATTCAGAAGCTCCCACTGATCAGTGACCCCGAAGAAGAGCGCCGGTTAGCACGACGCGCCCAGAAAGGGGATGAACTCGCGGCCGAACGACTCGTGACGGCCAACCTTCGATTCGTCATCTCCTACGTCAAGAAGTATCAGGGCCACGGACTCGACCTGAGCGAACTCGTCGCCATCGGCAACGAAGGACTCCTCAAGGCAGTTCGAAAGTTCGACCCCGACCAGGGCGTCAAGTTCATTTCGTACGCTGTATGGTGGGTTCGTCAGGCAGTTCTTAAGGCGCTGGCCGAGCAAACGCGCTCCGTGCGCATTCCGCTCAACCAGAATTCGCAGCTCATTCGGCTGGCGCGCGCCGAAACGATTCTCGCCCAGGTGCTCAAGCGCGATCCCACCGAAGATGAAGTCAGCCGCCTGCTCGAAGAGACGCCTGAAGTGGTGCGTGCCGCGAAGCAGATGTCGGCCACCGAAATCTCCCTCGACGCGCCAATCGATAGGTCCGACCGCGAGGCCTCCACGCTCGGCGAACGGTTCGCCGGTGTCGATGGTACGGAGATCGAGGAAGTAACCGACTACAAGTTGATGCGCGAGTTCATCGATCGCGTATTCAAGAAATATCTCACGCCGCGGGAACGGAAAATCCTTTACCTCTATTACGGACTGGAGGAAGGATCCGAGGCCATGACGCTCGAAAAGATCGGTGCCCTCATGGGCGTCACCCGCGAGCGGATCCGCCAGATTCGCGAACGGGCATTCGAAAAGCTGCGCGAATCGCCCGACGGCAAGGCGCTGTGCGGGTTCTGGGCGGCTTGAGCGCGTGATATCGAGCGATCGGTCATTTCTGCCATAGGATTTTCGCAAAGGCCGGGGCAAATTGTCCCGGCCTTTTGCGTGCCGAAACCGATACCCGATCTGATCGTCCACTAGTGTGCCCTTAAAAGCGAATTCGTATCGGCGCCGCGCCGTCGCGGTAGCCGGAGCCATTGCTGTCGTCGCCGTCGTGGCGATCGGCACGTGGTTGCACGTGCGCGACGTGAAATCGGCGGCGCTCGTGGCGGCGCAGCGGCAGTGGACCATGGCTGCCACCCGCACGGCGCGGATGATCGACTTCTGGATGGTGGAGCGTCAGGGGGACGCAACCACGCTCGTGGAGCTGGCCGGCATTCATGGCACCGACTCCACGAACATCTCACCGACCATTGCCGGCCAGATCCTCCGGCTGCAAATGGAATCGCTCCGCCACCGCGGGAACTACGACGCCATCTGGATAGTGGGGCAGAGCGGCACCGTGCTCGGGTCGGTGGGCGGGAAAGCAATGAGCCCCGCGGAGGTCAGTGCGTCGCGTCTCGCAATGACGACGGGTGAAAAGCAGTTGAGCAGGCCGGAACAGTTCGACAGCGTGGCCACGATCGCCATCGTCAAGCCGATCGTGGAAGTAGAAAAAGGTGTGAAGCGCGTCGAGGGCGCCGTGGTGCTGCGCGCCGAACTGGATCGCGCGCTTCCGGTGGCCGGAAGCCCGCGCACGCCGCAAACCACAGCTGCCATGGTCGTCGTTCCCATGGGGCGCCAGGTGATCGGCATGAGCGTCTGCGGCATGAAGGCGATGCGCGTATGCATTGTGCCGACCGCTGACACCCTGGACCGGCTTGCGTTGAGCAGCCCGGAAACGGTGGCCGCACTCACTCTCGACGGCCGCAAGTTGCTCGTGGCGTCTCATCGTACGCGCACGGTGCCCTGGAGCGTCTATTTCGCTGTCGATGAGCATGACGCACTAGCGCCGGTATGGGCCCGCCTGCGGTTCGAGGCATTGATGCTCGCGGGAATTCTGCTCGTCGTCGGTCTGGGGCTGTACGGATACGATCGGTCCATGCACCTGCGGCAACTCACCGATCGCGCGGCCACCGAAGCTCGCTTCGCCGCCATCGTCAACACGGCGATGGACGCGATAATCATCGTCGATGAGAAATATCAGATCTCGGTGGTGAACAGCGCCGCCGAGTTCATGTTCGGGTACTCGGCCAAGGACGCGATGGGCCGTTCGGTGCTCGAGCTCATTCCCGAAGCGTCTGTAGACGAATTGCGTCGCGTCGTCGAGCAGACGATGCGCGCCGGCGAACAGCCTCGGCTTTTCTCGGCGGACCGGTACGCCGCAGGCCGCCGCAGTGACGGTACCATTTTTCCGATCGATCTCAGCATCTCGCGCACACAGATCGACGGGTTGCCCCACCTCACCATCGTGATTCGCGACGTCACGGACTGGAAGCGCGCCGAAGAGACGTCCGACTGGCAGCGCCGCGTGCTCGAGTCGATCGCCACGGGCGTCGAACTGCGCGACGTGTTGGCGACGATCGCGTACTTTCACGAAGCACAGTGCCCGGGCACCGAATGCGCGTTCCACCTCATCGACGACGACGGCCTCACGCTGCGGTCGGCGGCTGCGCCGTCAATGCGGCCGGAGTTCATCGAAGCGATGGACGAGATTGTGGTCGGCCCGCACTCGTCCACCTGCGGAACGGCAGTGTATCGCCGAGAGCCGGTGATCACGGCGGACATCACCACGGACCGCCTCTGGAACGATTACCGCGCACTGGCGCTCGAGCAGAACTATCGTTCGTGCTGGTCCATGCCCATCCGCTCGCCGCAAGGCCGCGTGCTCGGCGCACTCACCATGTACATGCGCGCGCTGCACACGCCGTCGCCTGCCGAGCTGAAAGTGTCCGCGCTGGCGACCCAGCTTGCCGGCATCGCCGTGGACCGCGCGCACGCCGCTGAATCGCTGCGACAGTCGGAAGCGAGCTTCCGATCGTTCGTCGAGAACTCGCCGATCGGTATCTATCGCGCCACCGGCACCGGCCGACTGCTCGCCGTGAACGCGTCGCTCGTCCAGCTGCTCGGCTACGAGTCGTCCGCCGAACTGTTGCAGGTGGAGATGGCCGCCGATCTGTTCGTATCGACCGTAGATCGCGAACGACTCCTGCGGCAACTCGAAGCCCACGGCGAATTGCGCAGCGCCGAGATGGAATGGAAGCGGAAGGATTCCACCACGCTCACCGTGCGCGTGAGCGCGCGCGCGTATCGGGACGAGCGCGGATCGGTGTGGTTCACGGAAGGATTCGTCGAGAACGTCACGCCGCTTCGCGCGGCAGAGCTGGCGTTGCGGCAATCCGAAAAGCTCGCCGCGCTTGGCCAACTCGTGTCGGGTGTCGCGCACGAGCTGAATAATCCACTCGCAGCCATTCTCCACTTCGCCGAGGATCTGCTCGACGACGAGCGCACGTCCGCCGACCTCGAAGCGTTGTCGGTGATCCGCGATCAGGCGCGGCGCTCGCGGTCGATCGTGCGCGACCTGCTGTCGTTCGTGCGCTTCCGCGACGCGTCGCGCGAGCGCGTGCAGCTCACCGACGCCTTGGCCGCCAGCGTCAAAGCGCTGCAGCCGAGCGTCGAGGACCTGGGCGCGCGGCTGACGGTGGAACTGCCGTTGGGTGACGTATACGGCAGTACGGACCGCGCGGGGTTGCAACAGGTCGTCACGAATCTCGTAATCAACGGCGCTCAGGCGTCGGGACGAGGGGGCGCGGTTCGGCTCGTGGCGCAGATGTCCGATCGCGAGCTCACGCTCATCATCGAAGATACGGGCCCGGGCATTCTGCCGGCCGTCATGGACCGGATCTTTGAGCCGTTTTTTACCACGAAGCCGCTGGGGGAAGGAACGGGCCTCGGACTGTCGGTGACGCTAGGCATCGTGCAGCAGCTGGGTGGCCGCATCAACGTGGAGAATCGCGACCCGAGCGAAGGAACCGGCGCGCGGTTTACCGTCGTGCTGCCGATCGACGGCGTCACGGTCGCCGACGACCGGCCGCGCGCCGAGCAGTCGATCCGCATGCCGTCAGTGTTGCAGACGACGGGCGATCCGGCGAGCCGGCCCCGCGTGCTCATCATTGATGACGAGCCATCGATTCGCGCCGCGCTTCGCCGCTTCTTTACGCGACGCGGCTGGCGGGTGAGCGAAGCGGAAGACGGCTCCGACGGCATGTCGCAGCTGCTTACGGCAAAATTCGACTTCGCCGTGGTGATCTCCGATCTCAAGATGCCGGGCTGCTCGGGCGTCGAGCTGCACGATCATGTGGCAGCAGTTGCCCCCGAGCTGTTGGACAGAATCATCTTCTCCACCGGCGACGTGGCGTCGAAGGACGCCGCCGAGTTCGTGCAGCGCACGCGGTGCACGGTGTTGCAAAAGCCGTTCGAGCTCCGGGTCCTGGAGTCGATAATCTCTCGGATGCGGCAGATGGCCACGGTCTAGGTCGCGACGTTGGTCGAGGACGGTACGGTTTTCGCTTTTCTCGGTCGCGATATGATTCCCGCCTTCGTCAATCCGCTCGCAGGAAACGCCGAGTCTGCGCGAGCTGCCCTGCGCGCCGTGGGCGGCTTCGACATTCGCGAGGTGCCGCCCGACACTCTCGCCGACCAGGTCCGCCACGCCGTCGCGGCCGGCGCGGCGCGGATTCTCGTTGCCGGCGGCGATGGGACGATCGGCAGCGCCGCCGGCGTGTTGTCAGGGACCAGCGTAGAACTGGCGATCCTGCCCTGCGGCACCCTCAATCATCTGGCGAAGGACCTCGCGCTTCCGCTCGACCTCGAGCAGGCCGCCCGCGTCGCGCTAAACGGCATTGCAGTGCCGGTAGACGCTGCAGCCGTCAACGACCGCGTCTTTCTGAACACCAGCTCCGTGGGGGGCTACGTCACGTTCGTGCGGTCGCGCGAGCGGCTCGAACGCCACTTTGGTTATAAGATCGCGTCGATCCTTGCAGCAATCGGCATGCTGTTTCGCATGCCGCTCTTTCACGTGACCCTCGAGGTTGGCGGCGTGCGACGCCACTATCTCACGCCGCTCGTTTTCGTTGGCGTGGGCGAGCGCGAACTGCAGGTGCCGACCCTTGGCGCGCGCGTCGCGAACGGCAAGCGCGGGCTCCACGTAATGGTGCTTCGGCAGCGGTCGGGCGCCCGTGCGCTTGCAACCGGACTGGCTGCGGCCACCCGCGGTGTGCGCGCGGTAGCAAGGACTCCGGCCATGGACGTGTTCCTGGTGGACGAATTCCAGGTTGACCCACACACGCACATTGCGGCCGTGGACGGCGAGTTGGTGCGCGTGAAGGCACCGCTTCGATATCGCCACGTGCCGGCGCAACTGCACGTCGTCACCCCCGGCGCGCACGAAGCATCGGAGCTGCCCTCGCCTTAACGATGCACGCTGTCGTAGCTTTCCGTGGTGACAACAGCGGCAGCTCCCCGGGCAGTAGCTCACCCAATCGATCAGGCACTCGCGTCGCGGCTCGCCGCGATCGTGGGTGACAAGCGTGTTCTGTTTCGCGCCAGCGAGCTCCTGGTGTACACGTCGGACGGACTGCCGTCATACTTTCGTCAGCCCGCCATCGCGGTGTTTCCCGGCACACGCGACGAAGTCATTGCTATCGTGCGCGAGTTGGCGCCGCTGGGAATTCCGTTTGTGCCGCGCGGCGCCGGTACCGGCTTGTCCGGCGGAGCTCTGGCCGACGGCGTAGTACTTATCGGCCTGAATCGGTTGTCGCACATTCTTTCGGTTGACGCGGACAACGGCATGGCCGTGGTGGAGCCGGGCGTCGTGAACGCGCGACTGAGCCGTGCCGTGGCCGAACACGGCTTGTACTACGCACCCGATCCGTCCAGTCAAACGGCGTGCACCATTGGCGGGAACGTCGCCGAGAATGCCGGTGGGCCGCACTGCCTGAAGTACGGCGTCACCACCAACCACATCATCGCGCTCACTGTGCTTTTGCCGAGCGGCGAAGTGGTGAAACTGGGAAATCCCGGCGGAGAACGCGACGGCTACGATCTCACTGGCGCGTTCGTAGGCTCTGAAGGATGCTTTGGCATTGCGTTGGACATTACCGTGCGACTGTCGCGAAATCCCGAGGCCGTGCGAACAGTGCTCGCGGACTTCATGTCGATGGAGTCCGCAGCCCGCGCGGTGTCGGCGATCGTGGCGACGGGAATCGTTCCCGCAGCATTGGAGATGATCGACCAGCCGACCATCCGTGCCGTGGAGTCGTCGATCTACGCCGCGGGATATCCAGTGGATGCCGCGGCGGCGCTGCTCATCGAACTGGACGGCGCAGTGGCAGGCCTGGAGCAGGACCTGGCGACCGTGGAAGCGTTGTGCGCGAGCAACGGTGCGCGCACGGTGCGCATCGCACGCGACGACGCCGACCGCGCGCGACTCTGGCAGGGCCGCAAGAAAGCGTTTGGCGCCATGGGTCGCATCTCGCCGCACCTGGTCATTCAGGATGCCGTAGTGCCGCGCACGCGGCTCCCCGACGTGTTGGCCGAGATTGAGGCGATCGCAGCGCGGAACGGTGTGTTGATTTGCAATGTTTTTCACGCCGGCGACGGCAATCTGCACCCGAACATTCCGTACGACGCCTCCAACAAGGAGGAGACGGCTCGCGTCCACTCGGCCATGCGTGAGATCATGGGCGCCTGCGTCGCGGCCGGTGGTACGATCACGGGCGAGCACGGCGTGGGCGTGGACAAGCTGCCATACATGGACAAGATTTTTTCCGCCGAGTCGCTGGCGGCCATGTGCGATCTGCGCCAGGTGTTCGATCCACAGCATCGGTCCAACCCCGGCAAGGTCGTGCCCGTGCATTCGTGCCGGGAATGGCACGGCGCGCCGTCGGCGCGACGGAGCGTCGGCGCATGACGGGCACGATCCTCACCGCAGTCAGCTCGTTGTGTGACCAGGTGCGAGATGCGGCAGCGACCAACGTACCGTTGCGAGTCGTAGGCGCTGGAACGTGGCTCGACGCCGGCCGTCCCACGCGCAGCGTGTCGTCGATCTCGGCGCGTGAGCTGAGCGGCATCGTGGAGTATGTGCCCGGCGATCTGACATTGACCGCCGGCGCCGGCACAACGCTCGGCGAAATACGCGCCGCCACAGCGGAACATGGGCAGTGGCTCGCGCTCGATCCGTGCGGCAGCGACGACGGCACCCTCGGCGCTACGTTGGCCACGGCGTCGGCCGGACCGCTTGCCACCGCGTTTGGAACAGCGCGCGATCTGGCGTTGGGCGTTCAAGTGGTGACCGGCGCCGGCGCCGTAGTGCGAGGCGGCGGCCGTGTGGTGAAGAACGTGGCGGGATTTGATCTGACGCGACTGTTCATTGGGTCGTGGGGCACGCTCGGCGTAATCACCGAGCTTACGTTGCGGCTGCACGCGCGCCCGCAATGCGATGAGACATTCGTCATTACGCTGGACGACAGCGCGGCGGTGGGACGCACGCGGGCGCTGTTGCGGAGTGTGCCGTTTACGCCATATGCGTGCGAGATCGTGAACGCGGCGCTCGCGCGGCAGTTGTTCGGCACGGAACGAGCGGCGATTCTGTTTCGTCTGGGCGGGAATGACGAATCGGTGCGCGCGCAGCGTTTGGCCATCGCGGCACTCGGCGAACCTCGGCCGGCCGACGCCGGCACCTGGCACGAGTTGCGACAGGCGGAGCCCGAGCAGGCGATCGTGTTTCGACTTTCGCACATGCCGTCGGAACTCCAGGGGACCTGGAACGAAGCGAACGCAATCGCCGAGTCGTGCCCCGGCACGCTGATCCACGCCACGCCAGCGCGCGGGATCGTTCGCTGCATCGTTCCCGCCGGCGCCGCGAACGTGGCGTGGCTGCAACGCGCCTTCCGGGCGCCGAGCATGACGACGCGCATTGGCGAGCGGCTGCCTGCTGACCTCTGGACGGCCGTGGCGCCTCTCCCTACCGCCGATCCGCTGTCCGTGGGAATCAAGGCGGCGTTCGATCCCCGTTCCGTGTTAAACCGCGGAATTTTCGGCGAAATGACATGAGTACACCCGTCGGAGCACCTCAGGCGTGCGCGCTCGAAGGAAGTCCGTTGGCCCGGGAGCAGGCTGGCATCGACGCGTGCGTGCATTGCGGGTTCTGCCTGCAGGCCTGTCCCACCTATCTCACGCTTGAAGACGAGAACGACAGTCCGCGCGGCCGCATCGTGCTGATGCGCGCGTTGCTCGAAGGCCGTCTCGAGCCGGGGAACGAGAGCATCGAGACGCACATTGGACAATGCCTGGGTTGCCGCGCCTGCGAGACCGCGTGTCCGTCCGGCGTGCCCTATGGAAAGTTGCTGGAGGCAACGCGCGAGACGCTGGCGCAATACCGCCCCATTCCCGCCGTGGCGCGCGTGATCCTGTGGGTGTTCGAGCGACGTTGGTTGCTACGGCTGGCAATGGCCGCCGGCCGCGTGACGCGCGCGACTGGAATTGCCCGGTTGTTTTCCGGCCTTCCCGGCCGCCCAGGATTCGCGATGGCCATGTTGAGCTCGACCAGGCGCGCGGCGCCGGAACGCCGGCCCGAGACGCCGGCGGCGAACACCGGCGCTCCCGTGGCGCTGCTCACCGGCTGCGTCATGGAAGGGTTGTTCGCCGAAACCAACCGCGCCACGGAGCGCGTGCTGTCGATCAACGGCTATGGAATGCGCAATGCGCCGGCACAGGTGTGCTGTGGCGCGCTGCACGTACACGCCGGCGACGCCAACGCGGCGCGGCGGCTGGCCAAAGCGAACATCGCGGCATTCGAGAATGCAAATGCGGACTACATCTGCGTTAACGCCGCGGGTTGCGGCGCAATGATGAAAGAGTACCCGCACCTGCTGGCGGAGGATCCGGAGTGGGCGGCGCGCGCCGTCACGATCGCCGGAAAGGTCCGCGACGTGAGCGAACTGCTCTCGGCCGCCGGGCCGGTGCGCGGCGGCCCGCTCCACGCGCGCGTATGCTATGACGCGCCCTGTCACCTGATGCACGCCCAGCGAATCACCGGACCGCCGCTCGACGTGCTGCACGCCATTCCCGAGCTGGAACTGGTGCCGTTGAACGAGAGCGACGTGTGTTGCGGCAGCGCCGGCATCTACAACCTCGTTGAGCCCCACGTGTCGGACGTGGTGCTGGCGCGCAAGCTCGAGAACATCGCCGCGGCGTCGCCGGATATGGTTGCCACGGGCAACCCCGGCTGCCTAATGCAGATTGGTGCGGGCCTGTTGCGGGCCGGCTCAGCGACGCGCGCGGTGCATCCCGTGGAGCTGCTGGACGCGAGTTACGCGCGCCGCGATCCCGCTCCGCCGCGTTAATCGCCGCGCTGATTCGCCGCGCCGAACCACGTTGAACCGTGGCGCCGGTCATCATCCCCAGTTTACTTACCAAACATGGTGGATGTCGCGCTTTTCGAGCTGGAGGGTGTCCTCTTTGACACGGCGGAGCTTCGACGCGCCGGGTTACGAGATTCGCTTGCGGCGCACGGAATTGTCCTCGTGCTCGACCCCGACGTAATCGACGGTTTGCCGCCGCGCGCCGCGGCCGTGGCGGCGCTCAACCACGCACATCTCGAACGGGATGACGTGACGATCGACCTCATCGCATTGCGGGCCGAACGGGCGTTCTCCGAACGGTTGGCGGCAGGTGGCGTGGCGTTGCGCAGTGGCGTGCTGACGTTCCTCGAGACCGCGGCCAGCCAGGCTCGGCTGGCAATCGTCACCCGAGGGTTTCGAAGCGACGCGCAGGCTATGCTTCGTTTGGCCGAACTCGAGAACGTGGCCACCATTATGGTGTGCGCGGACGATGTGCTGGATGCCAAGCCGGCGTCGGAAGGATATCGGCAGGCGCTGGAGCGGCTCGGTCGCCAGCGAGAAGTACATCCCGCCGCGGTGTTGGCGTTGGAAGACGGGATTTTCGGCGTACGCGCCGCGCGCGGGGCAGGCATTCGCTGCATCGCCGTGGGCCCGCTTGCGCCGCATGTTGCCATGGAGGCGGACGCATACGTCGCGTCGCTCGAAGGTCAGACGTTGAAGTTGCTCGACGAGCTGTCGGCGCCGGGCAGGGAGCAGGTGCAATGACGAACCTCAATACCGTATCTCCGCGCACCACAGCGGCGGGCCACACCCAGGAAATCGGCGGGCAGGACGTGGTCCTCGCCTACGCCGGCGTGAACGCCGAGTACGACGCCCTGCGGAACCGCGCGATCGTCGTCGATCGAAGCCATCGCGGACGTATGCGTTTCTTCGGTGAAAAGTCCGGCGAAGCGCTCACGGGATTAGTCACCAACGACGTGCTCAGCCTCCAGCCCGGCCACGGACAGTACGGCGCGGCGCTATCGGCCAAGGGGCGCATCGTGTCCGACTTGCGCATTTTTGGATCGGCCGGGTCGTACCTGGTGGACGGACCGCCGCGCGCCTGGCAGGCGTGGATGGGAATGGTGAAGAAGTATGTGAATCCACGGCTGTCCGGATATCGCGACGACTCACACGCGGTGCGCGACATTGGCGTTTTCGGTCCGGACGCGCGCCGCATCGTCGCCGAAATTTCCGGTTTGCACGCCGACGCATTGGGTGCCCTGGTGACCAACGCCCACGTGGCGGCGACGATCAGCGGCGCGCCGGTGACCGTGGTGCGGTCCGCCGACATCGATGTGGAAGGGTACGAGTTGTTCCTTCCATTCGAGAACTTTGATGCGGTCTGGACTCGCGCCCTTGCCCTCGGCGCCGCGCCCGCCGGCCTCGATGCCTGGGAGATTGCCCGGGTGGAAGCCGGCCGGCCAGAGTGGGGCATCGACATCGACGACTCGACGATTCCGCAGGAAGCCAACCTCGACGAGCTCGATGCGATCTCGTACACCAAGGGCTGCTACATCGGACAGGAAGTGGTGGCCCGCGTGCATTTTCGCGGACATGTGAATCGTCATCTTCGCGGCCTGCGCGCGGCGAGCCTCGAGGCGCCGCCCACGGGCGCGCAACTCATTGACGACGGCGGCAACCACGTGGGTGACGTGCGGAGCGCCGTGGCCTCGCCCCGGCTCGGCGGCATCTCGCTCGCCATGATTCGCCGCGAAGTCACGGCAGGCATGAGCCTCAACGCAAAGTGGGAAGGCGGCGAGCGGCGCGTAGACGTGACGCTGCTGCCCTTTCCGGCCTGACCCCCGTGCCGAGTGCGCTCGTTACCGGCGCCACCGGCCTCGTGGGATCTCACATCGTCGATCAGCTGCTGCGCGACGGCTGGCATGTGCGTGGTCTCGTGCGAACTCCCAACGCCGAACTCCAGGCGCGTGGCGTCGAGACCATTGTGGGTGACGTGCTCGACTCTGCGGCGTTGACGTCTGCCGCGGCAGGGCGCGACGTAATCTTTCATACCGCCGCGGCAATCACGCCGCGCGGAGGATGGGAGGTGTATCGCCGCCTCAACGTGGACGGAACGTCGAACGCGATTGCCGCGGCCGAGCGCAGCGGAGCGCGCTTGCTCCAGCTGAGCAGCATTGCGGTGTACGGCACCGATGCTCGGTACAGCACGGGGTCATCGAAGATCGACGAACATAGACCGCTCGCGCCTCTGCCAGATGGTGCGTATTACGCGCGCTCGAAACGTGAGTCCGAACAGCTCGTGCTCAGTGCACATGCGAGCGGCCGGATATGGGCGACTGCGGTGCGTCCCGACGTGATCTACGGCACGCGCGACCGACAATTCGTGCCGCGCATCGCCCGGCTGTTGCGCACAGGCTACGCGCCGGTGATTGCCGGCGGACGTTCGACGCTGGCGATCGTCCACGCCGCCAACGTCGCCGACGGCTCGATTCGCGCCGCGACGAACGCACATGCCGGAGGCCACGCGTACAATCTGGCGAACGACTTCGACGTTACGGTGCGCGATTTTTTCAAGCTCGGTGCACAGGGGCTTGGGCGCCGCATTCGCCTCGTGCCAATTCCGCTCGCCGTGGCGGCCGCAGCGTTTCGTATTGCGGTGGGCGGCGTGCAACTCATCTCTGGCGGACGATCGAGTGTGCTCTCGACCGCGTCGCTCTCCATGGTGACGCGCGACAATCCATTTACGTCGGACCGGGCGAGGCGCGAGTTGGGCTGGGCGCCCGTTGTTCGGCCCGAGCAGGGCATTCCGGAGGCATTTCGCTGGTGGCTGAATCATCGCTGACCGAGCGCGCCGCGCTCAAAGAATGGGCGGTGCTCGTGGACGCCATGGGCCGCGGCGACATCATTGCCATGGTGCGGAAGGGCGGCATCCGCGAGCAGCGGGCCGGCTTCTCGGTGCGCCATGAGCGTTTTCTATTCTATCCTACTTTCTTTCACGAGAAGCTGAACGAGCTGCAGGAGCGATTCCGCGACGGACTCGGCGTGAGCCATGCGCGAAAACCAGACGCTGACGCGATTCGCATCGAGTTTGTGGCCGACGTGGCCGCCATTTGGCCGGTAGCGGAACTGGACACACTCAGCGCGATCGGCGGCGAACACGGCCTGGAGTGGGCAGCGGTGGAATCACGCTTTCACTACAAGAACAAACCAGGGGTGCAGGTGGTGGCCGTACGCGTGTCGCGCTTGCTCGAGCCGGTGGTGATTCCGGAAGTGAAACGCTATCAGGGCTGCGTCTCGTGGGTGCAGCTGGACACGGACGTTGACGTGTCGAACACCACGCCGGTGCTGGACGATACGAGTTTCATGATGCGTCTCGCCGCGCTGCGAAATACGCTGGGCTAACACGCAACCCGCGGAATGCAAAAAGGGCGCGACAGAATGTCGCGCCCTTGAAGCACCTGGATGCTACGAACGATTACGGCTTCTTGGGGGTCGCCTTGGCGCCGGCCTTGGCACCAGCGGTTGCACCAGCAGCAGCACCGGCAGCAGCACCGGCCATGGCGGCCTTCGTCGTGTCAGCCTTGGCGGCCGAATCCATCATGTGGGTCGAATCCATCTTCATGCCGGTATCGGTCATAGCGGCAGGAGCCGGAGCGGGAGCCATGGTCGGGGCGGACGTATCCTTGGCGGCACTGTCGGACTTGGAGCAAGCGGCGACCGCGATAATGGCGGCAGCGAAGGCCAGGCGCTTCATGACATTCTCCTAAAGAGTAGGTCGGTTGGTTCTCACGCGTGGTTCGTGCACGCGATTCGGGCGCTCGGTAGGGAGCGGCGTGAAACTTACCGAGCCCGGGAGGCGTGTCAAGTGCGGCGTGGCTTCCCAAGTGGGCCGGAGACAACGAGTTCCTAGGTGCTGCCTCATGTGCAACTGGCTCAGGCGCCATCAAATTCATAACTTCGTAGTCGCGCACCGGAGCATCCATGTCCAACCAGCCGATTTCTACCGCCAGCCGCGTCGTTCGCGGCGCCTGCCCGCACGACTGCCCCGACACCTGCGCCATGCTGGTGACGGTGGAAGACGGCCGGGCGGTGAAGGTGGCCGGCGACCCCGATCATCCCTTCACACAGGGATTTCTTTGCGCCAAGGTAAACCGGTACCTGGAGCGGACCTATCACCGCGACCGGTTGCTGCAACCCAAGCGCAGGGTCGGCCCCAAGGGCTCGGGCAAGTTCGAGCCATGCAGTTGGGACTCGGCACTCGACGAAATCGCCTCACGTCTCAACGAGATCCGTAACTCGCCGCACGGCGCGCAGTCGATCCTGCCATACTCGTACGCCGGAACCATGGGCATGATCCAGGGCTCGTCCATGGATCGTCGGTTCTTCCACGTGATCGGTGCATCACTGCTCGACCGCACCATCTGCTCCATGGCGGGCACCGTTGGCATGCGGATGACCGTGGGCGCGAACATCGGCGCGGACGCCGAGGGCGTGCCCGAGAGCGACCTGGTGTTGCTATGGGGCACGAATACGCTCACCGCCAACCCGCACTTCTGGCCGTTCGTGGCGCAAGCGCGCGAGCGCGGCGCCCGCGTCATCGCCATCGACCCCATTCGCACCCGTACAGCGGCCCAATGCGACGACTGGATCGGTATTCGGCCGGGCACCGACGCTGCGCTCGCGCTCGGCATGATGCACGTGTTGCTCGACCAGCAGCTCGAGGACGCCGAGTACATCGCCGCGTACACGAAAGGCTTTGACGACCTCCGCCAGCGCGCCGCGGAATACCCGCCAAACAGGGTAGCGGCGATTACGGGCATTCCCGCAGCTACTGTGGTGTCACTCGGCGAGCAATACGGACGAGCCAAGGCGGCGTTCATTCGCGTGAACTACGGCCTGCAGCGGCACGCCGGTGGCGGCATGGCCGTACGGACCATCGCCTGCCTTCCGGCGCTCACGGGCCATTGGCGGCGCGCGGGCGGCGGTGTGCAACTATCCACGAGCGCCAACTTCCAGTTCGATAGACAGGCGCTGGAGCGGCCGGAGCTCTCACCCCCCAGTCGAACTATCAACATGATCCGGCTGGGCGAAGCGCTTACGAAGCAAGACGCCGGCGTGGGCGGGCCGCCGGTGCGCGCGCTTGTGGTCTACAACTCGAACCCCGCCGCGGTGGCGCCGGACCGCAACGAGGTGCTTCAAGGCCTGGCGCGCGAAGATTTGTTTACGGTGGTGCTCGAGCATTTTCAGACGGACACCGCCGACTACGCCGACATTGTGCTGCCCGCCACCACGCAGTTGGAGCACTGGGATCTCCATCTCGCCTACGGCCACCACTACGTCACGCTCAATCGTCCGTCCATCGAACCCGTGGGCGAGGCGCTGCCCAACAGCGAGATTTTCCGGCGCATTGCGGCGCGGATGGGACTCGACCATCCGGCGCTACGCGACGACGACCTGACGATGATTCGCCAAGCCTTGGCGTCAACCGGCGACAAACTCGACGGCGTGACGTTCGAGCGGCTCGAAGCGCAGGGTTGGATGCGGCTCAACCTGCCGACGCCGTACCTGCCGTTCGCCAGCGGACAGTTCCCTACCCCGTCCGGCAAATGCGAGCTGTACTCCGAGCGGATGGCCGAGATGGGCCTCGACCCGCTGCCGTCGTTCACGCCACCGTACGAGTCGGTGGAGCGGGCGCCCGAGTTGGCGGCGCGCTTTCCGCTGACGCTGATCTCGTCGCCGGCACATCAGTTTTTGAATTCTACTTTCGTTAATATAGACTCGTTACGCCGCGGAGCGCGCGAGCCGGAGTGCCTGCTGCACCCGATCGACGCTGAGCGGCGGGGCATTGCCGCGGGCGCGCGCGTGGTCATCCACAACGACCGCGGGGCATTTACGGCCGTGGCGCGCGTGGAAGAATCGATCCGCGCCGGCGTGGTGTGGGCTCCGTCCATTTGGTGGAGCAAATTCACGGTGGACGGCGCCAACGCCAATCAGACAACGTCCCAGCGCGAAACGGACATGGGCCACGGTCCAGTGTTCTACGACAACCTCGTTGAGGTCGCTCCGGCCGACTGAGCAGTGTCATTCCGAGCGCAGCGAGGAATCTTCTGTCGTACCAATTATCGCGTACGGTACGGTAGATCCCTCGTCGCTCCGATCCTCGGGATTACAACGGGCTGCGCTCCTCGGGATGACGCGCGACGTCTTGCCAATTCCGGGCAGAGGCTTCTTCATTGCAGCAGGGTACTGAATAGCTGCCAGGAGCATACGTGTCTGAATCGTCCCATCCCGAAACACTCGGCGCACTCAAGCGCTCACCATACGGCACGCCCGAACGGGCGTTCCGGTCCGTCAAAGCGGAAATTCGCGAGAACTTGCTCGACCGGCTCTGCCTGCGCGGCCAGTTATTCGAAGGCGTGCTGGGCTACGAAGACACGGTCATGCCGCAGATCGTCAACGCGCTGTTGTCGCGGCACAACTTCATCCTGCTCGGCCTGCGCGGTCAGGCAAAGTCCCGCATTCTGCGTGCGCTCGTTGGCCTGCTCGACGACGCCATGCCGATCGTTGCGGGCAGCGAGATAAACGACAATCCGTTTGCGCCAATCTCCAAGTACGGGCGCAACCTCATCGCTGAAGCGGGCGACGACACACCTATCGCGTGGGTAGGCCGCGAGAACCGGTTCGTCGAAAAGCTCGCGACACCGGACGTCACGATCGCCGACCTCATTGGCGATCTCGATCCGATCCGCGCCGCGCGCGGCGGACACATGCTCTCCGACGAGTTGACCATTCACTTCGGCATGCTGCCGCGCGCGAACCGCGGCATCTTCGCCATGAATGAGCTGCCCGATCTCGCCGGCAAGGTGCAGGTGGGACTGTTCAACGTCATGCAGGAAGGCGACGTGCAGATCAAGGGTTATCCCGTGCGCTTGCCGCTCGACGTGCAGCTCTGCTTTACCGCCAATCCCGAGGACTACACGGCGCGCGGCAAGATCATTACGCCGCTCAAGGACCGCATTGGCAGCGAGATCACCACGCACTATCCGGTGAGCGTGGACCTTGGCATGGAGATCACGCGCCAGGAAGCGTGGATCCAGCGCGACAGCCGCCAGGTCCGCGTGCCGGACTTCATTGCCGAAGTCATTGAGCGCATTGCGTTTGAAGCGCGCACCGACCGCCGCATCGACAAGCGCTCAGGTGTATCGCAGCGCATGCCGATTACCGTCACGGAAAACGTGGTGTCCAACGCCGAACGCCGAGCAATCATTTCGGGCGACACCGAGATCGTGCCGCGGATCTCCGACATCTACGCGGCCCTCCCGGCGATCACCGGAAAGATCGAGCTCGAGTACGAAGGCGAGCTGGTGGGCGGACCGGCCATTGCGCGCGAGCTGATCCGCCGCGCCGCCGACGCCACGTTCGAGGAACGCGCCGGCGGCGTGAACGTGGACGACGTCATCATGTGGTTCGACGAAGGGGGCGCGTTGCAGGTGGCCGACGAGGCACGGTCCGACATCGCGATCACCGGTTTCGAAGCGGTGCCAGATCTGTTGCGCATCGTGCATCACACCGGCCTCGCGCCGGAGAACGACGCGAGCATGTCGGTGGCGGCATGCGAGCTGGTGCTCGAAGCGCTGGTGGCGCGCCGGAAAATCTCTCGCTCCGACGTTGGCGAATATGGCCGCGCGGCGCCCGAGCCGCGGCGCCGGCCGAACCAGGACATGTTCGGCGGCGGCGGCCTCTCGTGACCGCAGCGCTCACGGTCCGCCCGGCACAATCCGACGATCTGCAGGTGATCGTCGAACTGCGCATGGCGCTGCTCCGTGAGTACAGCGAGCATCCGCTCTACGCCAACTTGCGCGACGACGCCGAAGAACGCGCATTCGAACTGTATCGCGCGCAGCTCCTTGCGCCGAACGAAACGATCTTCGTTGCCGAGCGTGCCGGCGCGGTAATCGGCCTGCTGCGCTGCGTCGATGCCGTGGGCTCTCCGCTGTTTTTTCCGGCGCGATACTGTTACGTATCGTCCGTATACGTACGGCCGGCGGAGCGCCGGCGCGGTGTGCTCCACGCCATGATGACCGCCGCCGAGCAGTGGTGCGCAGCGCGCGGGCTCAGCGAAATGCGTCTGCACAACGTGGGCTCATCGGATGTGGCGCAACGTGCGTGGAGTTCCATGGGCTTCGACGTCGTCGAACACGTGCGTCGCCGGTCTCTCGCGCACGCCTGACACCAACAATGCCATTCGTCACCATTTCCCGGATGTACGGGTCGGGCGGTTCCGAGGTTGCCGAGCGCGTGGCCACTGCGCTTGGCTGGACACTATTCGACAACCTGATGATCGACCGCATCGCTGAGCGGTCGGGACTTAGCCGGGCCGAGGTGAAGGCGCAGGACGAACGTGTGCCGTCCATGGTGGAACGGCTCGCCGCCGCGTTGTCGATGGGATCGCCGGAAATGATGCCGCCGGTGCCCATTGGTCCAATGGAGACGACGGAAGAACGCATCGTCGCCGTGACGCGGCGGGTAATCGAGGAAGCGGTGCAGGCCGGACCGGCGGTGTTCGTGGGGCGCGGCGCGCAAAGCCTGCTCGCCGAACGGAAGGATGCGCTGCACGTGTTCTGTTTCGCGCCAAAACCGGCGCTGCTGCAATACGAGATGCGCAAGTCGAACGTGGACGAAGCGGAAGCGGATCGGCGCGTGTCGGACATCAACAAGCAGCGCGAACAGTACGTCAAACGCCACTGGAACCGCCACTGGCTGGCATTAGAGAATTATCATCTCTGCGTGAACACGTCGTGGCTTGGCATCGAAGGGGCGGCCAATCAGGTGCTGGACGCGGTCCGGCGTCAGTTCGGGCTGATCAACCTTCCGCCGACTTCTTGAGAGCGGCAAGGCGGTCTTTCGCCTGATCGGACACGAACATGTCGTCGGAGATCGACGCGATCTCCTCGGCGCGTTGCCATTCGTCCTGCAGCAGCGCCAACTCTCCCTCGAGTGCGCGACGTTCACTTTCTTCGTGGGTTGCCATCTCGAGCGCCAGGCGTGCCGATTTGGGAAGACTGGCCAGCGAGTGGGTGGCAAAGCTGCTGCCGCTGAACAATCCCGATTTGTCTCTCACGCCGGCGTAACGCGCGAACAGGCTGGACGGATCGGCCGCGCTTCCGACCGTGCGAACTGCCGCGTCGACTTCGTCGCGATTGGCGCCGGCGGCGTTGATGGCCGGGAGTAGTTTGGCGGCCGCCTGTAACGCTGCCTGTCCAGTGATCAGTGCGGAGCGCTCGGGCGGCCCCTGGAGCTTGAGCAACTGCACTCTGCGGCCGTTCGATAGCTCTACCGTCTCAGCCGATGCCGGGCGATACCATACCTGGAGCGCCCAATCGTTGTGCTGCCGAACGAGGCTGATCTTCTTGAGCTGCGCGCTGCGAAGGGCCACAGGCTCCGCGACATCCGGCAGGGTCAGGCGGGCGCGGATCCGTTGCGACCGATAGATGTTCGTCCCGGTGCTCAGCAGGTTCCAGAAGGCAAAGCCGCCGCCGGCAATGATTCCCGTAGCCGGTCCAACAATCATGAGACCACCTGCGGCAACCAGCCCTGCCGCCGTGTAGAGCAAATGACGTTTGCGGCGCCGACCGAACTGATCACCGTATCGCCACGCCGCCATTTCCGGGCGAAGCGGCGCACCGATGCGAATGAGCTCGAGCCCTTCGGGCAACCGGGCCAGACCAATGTTGTCCGTCGAGACACGAAGCCGCGTGTCGCTGAACAGCCGTTCGCACTCCTCGATCGCTTCCCACCGTTCTTCAATCGGCGAGAGATTCCATCGCTCGCACTTCTTGCACACCGCCCAGAGACGCCCGCGCGCCGCGTCGAACACGAGCCGGCGTCCCACCGGAAAGTGCTCGACCGATTCGTTGGAACCAAGCTTGGCGTGACAGAAAATGCAGGTTGAATACATCGGCGGTGACTACACGGCGCGAAGCTCGGGCCTCCGATCAAACACCCAGTATGAATAGACGAGCATGATCGCTGCGCCGCCACCAATTGCCCACGACACGCCGACGAAATGAGCAACACTGCCGGCGACGAGCGACCCGATCACGGACGACAGCCCCACGACGACGAACGAGTACGCGGCCATCATGCGTCCGCGCAGTTCGTTGGGCACGAGATACTGAAGCGTGGAATTGGCGACCGCGCTGGTAACGATCATCATGAACCCGGCCAGCAGAAGCACTGGGTACGCCAGCGCTGGGCGGCGCACGAGCGAAAAGACAATGAGCATCGTCGCGAACGCGTAGGTCGTGATGCGTAGTAACTCACCGCGGCGAATTCGGTCCCCGATCGCCGCAAGCCCAAGCGCGCCAGCCAGCCCCCCTACACCGACACACGCAAGCAACGCACCGTAGCCGTCAGCGCCAAGTCCCATGCGGTCGCGCGCCATGACCGGCATGAGTGTGAGGTATGGAACGCCGAGCACCGAGTACACGGTGACGATGCGCATGAGCGCAGCGACGGACGGTGTATCGCGCATGTACCGTATGCCTTCGCGTATGCCGTTGAGCGGCGTGGTGAGCTGCACCGGCCGAACCCATGCCGGAAGGCGAATGAGCAACAGCCCGCCGAGCACAGCGACGTAGCTGATTGCATTCACCCCAAAGCACCACGAGAGCCCGAGTTTGGCGATGACGATGGCGCCGATGCTCGGACCGATGATGCGGGCGAGGTTGAATCCGCTGGAGTTGAGAGCGATGGCCGCCGGCAAGTCTTCACGACCTACGAGCTCAATGACGAGCGACTGCCGCGCCGGGATCTCCACGGCATTGATCAATCCGTTGATCGTGGCGAGCGCGAGGAGCACGGCAATCGTCATGTGGCCCGACCACATGAACCACCAGAGCACCGCCGCCTGAACGCCGAACAGCGCCTGGCCAATGATCACGACCTTCAGCTTGTCCGCCCGGTCAACGAACACCCCGGCGTGCAGCGAGAACAGGAGCACCGGGAATGACTGCGCAGCGGTGACCAACGCGACGATGAACGCGCTATTGGAGAGCTCTAACGCAACCCATCCCTGGGCCATGACCTGCATCCACGTGCCGATGAGCGACAGTGTCTGCCCGGACCAGAACAGCCGGAAATTCCGGTGGCGGAGGAGGGTCTGGAACGGATTGAGAGACGCGGGCACGTCTAATAGTAAGATGCTGGCTGGCGGCGATCCGGAGTGACGCGAGGCCGACCCTCCCGAGCCGCCTCATCGGCGCATCCGCCCACATTGACCCCTACACGGCGGTCCGCGCCGACTAATCCCTCCCGGCCGACCGCCCCCCAGACTATCCTTTCCTCAGGAGGTCTGCCATGCGGTCTCATACCTACACAAAATTCAGCGCCGAACTCGCGGACGCAGTCGACCTGCAGTCCCTGCTCGACAAGCTCGCCGACTTCCTGCTCCAATCCGGCTTCGCTGGCGGCGGAAACGACTACTACGGCATGGACGGCGACGAGGGCGACCACTCGCTCGACGCGCTCAAGCAGGCGATCCTCGACGCGCTCATGGAGAGCGGCCAGTTCACGCCCGAGATGCTCGAAGCGCTCCGCGGCGGCGACGACGAAGAGGGGCAGGCGAAGCTGGCCAAGCTGCTCGACGATCTCGTTCAGCGCCTCATGGAAGAGGGCTACGTCAGCCTGGAGAACGCACCGCAAATGCCGGCAGGCCACCAACCGGTCACGGGCCCGGGCGGACAGGCCAAGGCGGCCGCACGCGACGTCAAGTTCAATCTCACCGAGAAAGGCATCGACTTCCTCGGCTATAAGACTTTACGAAACCTTCTCGGATCACTGGGCAAGGCGAGTTTCGGCAGCCATGACACGGCGTACCTGGCCACGGGCATCGAGTCCGACGGCTGGAGCAAGCCGTACGAGTTCGGCGATGTGCTGAACATCGATGTTAATGAAACTCTAAAAAATTCACTGGCGCGCACGGGCAGCATCGAGGTGCCCATGGACCTCGATTACAGCGACCTCATGGTGCGCCAGGCGGAGTACCGCTCGTCGTGCGCGACGGTGCTGATGCTCGACTGCTCGCACTCGATGATTCTCTACGGCGAAGATCGTTTCACGCCGGCCAAGAAGGTCGCCCTCGCGCTCACACATCTCATTCGCACGCAGTTCCCGGGCGACACGCTCAAGGTCGTGCTGTTTCACGACTCGGCCGAGGAGATCCCGCTGGCCAAGTTGGCCACGGCGCAGGTGGGACCGTATCACACGAACACCGCCGAAGGCCTCAAGCTCGCGCGGCGCTTGTTGATGGCGCAGAAGAAGGATATGCGCCAGATCATCATGATCACGGACGGCAAGCCGAGCGCGCTCACGATGCCGAACGGGCAGATCTACAAGAACTCGTTCGGGCTCGACACCACGGTCATTGCGCAGACGATTAAAGAAGTGGCGCAGTGCCGCCGTTCGGGCATCATGATCAACACGTTCATGCTGGCGCGCGACCGCACGCTGGTGGAGTTCGTGAAGCGCGTGTCGGAGATCAG
>JBEPWA010000026.1:0-56898 GCA_041690755.1 Gemmatimonadaceae bacterium
TCTGGACGAAGTATTAGGCTGCGTGCGCCGAAGCGTGCGCCGAAGCGTGCGCCGAGGCGTGGGCGGCATGCATGTCATCCCGAGGAGCGGAGCGGCGAGGGATCTTGCGTCCCTCATGAGGGACAGAAGACTCCTCGCTTTGCTCGGAATGACACTGCTAGTCCGCCCGTATCGCCAGGATTGGGTCTACGGCGAGCGCGCGGCGTGTCGGCACCACGCATGCCAGCACCGCCACGCCGATCAGCACCGCGCCGCCCACCGCGAACGACGTTCCGTCGAGTGGCGTCACGCCGTATAACAGTTTGCTCAACAGGCGCGTCGCCCAGTACGCGCCGCCGAGCCCGAGCGCGGCACCGATCAATGCCAGCGTCACGCCGCGCACTACGACCAGCCGCGCAATTGTCCCGCGCTGCGCGCCGAGCGCCATCCGAATGCCAATCTCGCGCGTGCGCTGGATGACTGAGTAGGCCATCACGCCGTACAACCCGACCGCGGCGAGCAGCAGCGCCAGCGCCGTGAAGATCGTCAACAAGAGCATCACGAATCGTGGGGCGGCAACCGAGCTGTCGATCTGCTGCGCAACACTGGCGATCTCCGGCGGCCGCTTGACGCCATTCTGACGGATGAATCCCGAAATCGGCGCCAGCCCCTGCGCGGTGCCGCTCGTGCGAACGAGGATCGTGGGAGATCGTGGTGTGCCGCTCTCGCCGGCGCCTATCGCGAGCGGCGTGAAAAGCGCCGGCGCGGTCGACTCCGACGTCGGACCGCCCGTCGCCATGTCTGCGACCACGCCCACGATCGTCAGCCACGGCTCACTGTCGGTCTGCGCGACGCGAATGCGATGACCCAGCGCCGAACCGTCGGCCCACTGCGCGCGCGCAAATCCGGCGTTCACGATCACCTGACGGCTCGCGGCGGTCGTGTCGCTGAACGTCGCGCCTTGCGTCAGTCGCGCCCGCATCGTGGCGAAGTAGTTCGGTTGAATCTGATTCACGTCGACGAACGACGAGGTGCTTCGTGGCGGCGGCGCCTTGCCCTCCACTTCGAGCCGCCCGATGCTGAACGCTCGCGATCCAGGTCCAACGTCGGCGAGCGTTGCCGACGTCACGGCCGGCAGCTGGCGGATCCGCGCCATCGTGACCGCGACCACTCCCGCTGCCGCCGCCGACGTGGGCGCGACGGTGCGTGGAACGGGCAGCGTGATCATGTATAGTCCGCGCGGCGCGAATCCGAGGTCGGCCCGCTGCAGGTTCATCACGCTGCGCACGAGCAGGTTCGCGCCCACGAGCAACATCGCCGCCAGCGCCATCTCCGTGACGACGAGCAACCCTCTAACGCGAGACGCGCCCTGTCCATGCGATGCGGCGAGCGCGCCGGTCTTCAATGCGACGTGCGTCGAATGGCGCGCCGACTGCGCAAGTCCCGTCAGACCGAAACCGACGCCGCTGACCAGCGCGACTCCGGTTGCGACGAGCAAGGTTCGTCCGTCCAGGCTCGCAAGCTTGAGCTCATCGAGCGACGGCGGTCGCAAGGCCACCAGTGCGTGCAGGCCGATCCATCCGAGCATCACGCCCACGGCAGTGCCCGACACCGCAAGCACGAGGCTCTCGGTGAGCAGTTGCCGCGTCAGCCGCGCCCGGCCCGCGCCGAGCGCGGCGCGGATGGCCAACTCGCGCCGCCGCGATCCGGCCCGCGCGAGAAGCAAGTGGGCGACGTTGGCGCACGCAACGAGTAACACGAGCGCCACTGCCGCGGTGAGCAGGATGAGCGAATCGTGAAAGCTCACTAGTTGCGCCGGTGTGGAAACGACGGCGTGGAATGGAATTTTCCCCGAGCTGAATCCTGCCTCGCGCGCGAAGATCGAATCGAGTTCGCGCTCGGCGGCGGTGATCGATGCGCCGGAACGGACCCGCGCGATGACAGCCATGCTGAGCTTGTCGTTGTGTACGTCGAGCGGCAGCCACACCGCGGTGGAGAGTCCGCCACGCCCGGGACGTTCCAATCCCTGAGGCGCGACGCCAATGACCGTGAAGAGGGAATCGCCGAGCGTGATGGCCTTGCCCACGACGTCCGTGCGGGCGCCGAACCGGTCGCGCCAGAATGATTCGCCGAGCACCACAACCTTTGTGCCGCCCGCGACGTCTGCGTCCGTGAACATGCGGCCGGCGATCGGCCGCTGCCCGGCGAACGCCATGAAGCTTGGGAATACCCTGGCGCCCATGACGTAGCTCGGATCGCCGGCCGTCTTCAGCGCATATGGCCCACTCGTGAAGCCCTCGATGCTTTCGAGATCGTGCGACAGAGCCATCCAGGCACGCACGACGGCAGCCGATGGGGTGATCGTCACGTGCATTCCCGTATTGTTTCCCTCGCTCGGCGCTTGAGCCACGAACACGATCCGGTTCGCATGCGGGTAGGGAAGCGGATGCAGCAGCAGCGCGCTGACCACGCTGAACACCGCCGTCGTCGCGCCAATGCCCAGCGCCAGCGTGCCGACCGTGATGGCCGTCCAGCCCTTCTGCCGGCCCAGCGTTCGAAAGGCGAACGCGATATCCTGTCGCAGATCGCCGAGGAATTCAGTGCGACGCATGCGCTGCTCCCGGTGGGCCGCGGCGTCGACGAGCCGGGCGCGTGATTCATCCAGTGGTCCGAAGCGGCGCACCGCCTCGCTGTAGGCTTCGTCCGGCGCCGCGCCCTGTGCCGACAACTGCTCGGCGCGGAGCGACAGATGGAGCTTGATCTCGTCCTCGACGTCGCGTTCCCAGCTGTCGCGACGACGGAGCGCAAGTCGGAACGCCCGAGGAATGCCAAGGCGGATCATGATGAAAGCCTAATGGTGAAAGCGGCGGATGACGTCGCCATGCACAACCTCATTCGGCGCGAATGGCCAAGATCGGATCCACTGCCAGTGCCCGCCGCGTCGGCACGGCGCACGCCAGCACTCCGACAAGAACGAGCACCGCCGCGCCCATGCCGAACGATGCGCCGTCGAGCGGTGTCACGCCGTACAACAGCTTCGTCAACAACCGCGTCGCCTCATACGAAACGCCGAGCCCCAACGCCGTGCCCGCCAACGCCAGCGTCAGCCCGCGCAGCACGACGATCTGCGCGATGGCCGAGCGTTGCGCTCCAAGGGCAACACGGATGCCGATCTCCCGCGTTCGCTGAATGACTGCGTACGCCAGCACTCCATAGAGGCCAACCGCCGCCAACAGCAGCGCCAACACGGTGAAGACGGTCAGCAGCAGGGCCGTAAAGCGCGGCGCGGCAATTGAATCCGCGACGAACGTCGCCATGCTGCGGACGCTAAGTGGCGGCAGCCGCGGGTCGATGGACCGAACGATCTCTCGCGCAGCCGTCGAAATGTCTGTACCTGGTTCGGCGCGTACCATCAGGGATCCACTCACCATCCCGTCGCCAATCGGCTCGTAGATGATCGGTGCCGCTGCTCCAAGCGCCGCACCATTGATCGATGCGTCGCCGGCGACGCCGACGATCGTGTGCCAATCGCCCATGTCTTGGTATGTGACGCGAATGCGATGGCCGACGGCGCCGCCGCGCGGCCAGTGCTGGCGCGCGAAGCCCGCGTTCACGATCACCTGACTTGTCGCGGCGCTCGTGTCGGTGAACGTGGTGCCTTCCACGAGTGGAATGCGCATCGTCGCGAAGTATGCGTTGTCGATGCCATTACTGTCGATGAACGACGTACCCTGATCGGTGGCTGGATTCGGCTCGCCTTGAACCTGAAGCACGCCGATGCTGCTTGAACGTCCGCCTGGCGACACCGACGACAGGGCGACGCTTGTCACGCCGTGCAGCGCGACGATTCGCGACCGCAGCTCTCCGACAAACGCAGCGCGGGCCGTGGGGGTCGCGTAACGTTTGGTAATTCCCCGGACGTCGACAGAATACATGCCCTGCGGTTCGAAGCCGAGGTCGGTGTGTTGCAGGTTACGGATACTGCGAACCAGCAGCATCGCTCCGATGATCAGCGTGGTCGACAATGCCATCTCGGTTACCACCAACAATGACCGCACGCGATCGCCGCGACGTGAAGCTGACGACGCGCCACGTGTGAGCGCGTCGTGCGTGGAATCGCGACCCGCCCGCACGGCGCCGATCACGCCGAACGTCAAGCCGCATGCGACAGCTACTGACACCGCTATGGCCACGGTCATGGTGTCGAGCCGCGCGGCACCCAGCACCATCAAACCGGGCGGACGCAAGGCGATCATCGCTTTCAAGCCGAGCCACCCGAGCAGCAGACCGCCAGTCGCGCCGCTGAACGTCAGCAGCAGGCTCTCGACGGACAGCTGCCGAAACAGCCGCCAGCGTCCCGCGCCCAACGCGGCGCGCCCGGCGCACTAGAGGGAACGGCTCGCCGCGCGCGCCAGCATGAGATGCGCGACGTTCGCGCATGCGACGAGGAGCACCAGTGCTACTGCCCCGGCGAGCATGATTAACGAATCGTGAATGCCCACGAGCTCGGACGGCTTCACGAGGTGCGCGACATAGGGTAGATCGCCGCCAGGATAGGTGTTCGTACGCGCCGAGATCGTGTCCAGCTCGCGCTCTGCCGACGTCACTGTCACACCGCGCCGCAGCCGGGCGACCGTGGGGAGTCCCACGTGGTGGTTCGTCGTATCGATTGGCAGCCAGACATCCGTGCGCGCGTGACTGGGAGTGGGTACGATCAAGTCTCCGGGCAACACACCAATTACGGTATAGGTCGTGTCGCTGAGGGTGATCGTACGGCCGACCACATCGCGTCGGCCGCCGAAACGCGACTGCCAGAGTGCCTCTGACAGCAGCGCGACCCTGGCGCGCTCGCTCGCCTCGGCTGCACTGAACATTCGGCCGGCAATTGGCCGGCTTCCGGCAAAGGAGAGGAATGTCGGAAAGACTCGTGTCGTTGTCACATGCGCCGGCTCTGTAGCGCTGTCGAGCGTGGCGTAGCCGAGCGCGAACGGCTCGACGGAGTCAAAGCTGTGCGCATGCGCGCGCCACGCCAGCGTGACGGGCGGCGGAGCCGTGGTCGATAGCTGCACGCCGCCTTTGTTGCCATTCCGCAGTTGTTGCTGAATGAACACCACCCGATCCGCATTGGGATAGGGAATGGCATGGATCAACACACTGCTCACCACGCTGAACACCGCCGTCGTCGCGCCAATGCCCAGCGTCAGCGTGCCGACCGTGATCGCCGTCCAGCCCTTCTGCCGGCCCAGCGTTCGAAAGGCGAACGCGATGTCCTGCCACAGATCGCCGAAGAATTCGCTGCGCCGCATGTATTGCTCCCGATGGGCCGCGGCGTCGACGAGCCGGGCGCGCGATTCATTCAGTGGACCGAAGCGGCGCACCGCCTCGCGATAGGCCTCATCCGGCGCGGCACCTTGCGCCTCCAGCTGCTCGGCACGCAACGACAGGTGGAGCGAGATCTCATCCTCCACGTCGCGCTCCCATTTGTCGCGACGACGGAGCGCAAGTCGGAACGCGCGGGGAATGCCGAGTCGAATCACGTGTCCGCCCGCGCCGGTTGGCCGTCTTTCGCCGCCGATAGAATGGCCGTCACCGTCTCGGCGTATTGCGCCCAATTCTTGGTCTCGGCGCGCAGATAGGCGCGGCCGGCCGCCGTGATCTTGTAGTAGCGCGCCCGTCGATTGTTCTCCGTCACCCCCCACTCGGCATCGAGATACCCGCGCTCCTCGAGCCGGTATACGGCTTGGTAGAGCGCCGAGTCCTCGAGGTCGAGCGCGCCGTTCGCCGCGCGCTCGAGCCAGGTAACGATCTCAAAGCCGTGCATCGGCGTCCAGTTGAGGGCGCGGAGGGCGAGGAGGTCGAGGGTGCCTTTGAGCACGGGGAGGCGGGGCATGGCGGTCCTTTGAGATGTTCTATTGAGAGTCTGTATGGAAGGATGTGGCGTGGGCGGGCGGGTGTCAACGGTGGAACGGTGGAACGGTGGAACGGTGGAACGGTGGAACGCAGACCTCGGGCTGTCATCCCGAGCGAAGTCGAGGGATCTAGCCGGACGAAAGGAGATTCCTCGGTCGCTCCGCTCCCTCGGAATGACAGGGCCGTTCCCGCACCACCGCACCACCGCACCACCGCACCACCGCACCACCCCACCACCTCACTCCCGCACCACCGTTCCCCCGCCCCTTATCTTTCCCCATCATCCCCTCAGACCCAAAACCATGACGGATACCTCACGCCAGGCCGTGATCGTTTCGGCCGCTCGCACTCCCATTGGCCGCTTTCTCGGTGGCTTGTCGTCGCTCACCGCCCCCGAACTCGGCGCCATCGCCATCCGTGCCGCGGTCGAACGCGCCGGAATCGACGTCACCGCGATCGAAGAAGTGATCATGGGCAACGTCATCCAGGGCGGCGTCGGACAGGCTCCGGCGCGCCAGGCCCTGCTCAAGGCCGGGCTTCCGGCCACCATCTCCGCGCTCACGATCAACAAGGTCTGCGGATCCGGCCTCAACGCTGTGATGCTCGCCGCCCAGGCCATCAAGGCGGGCGACCGCCAGGTGTTCGTGTCCGGCGGTCAGGAATCGATGTCCAATGCGCCCTACTACAACTATGGTATGCGCGGCGGCGTCAAGATCGGCGACCAGACCATTGTTGACGGCATGATCAAGGATGGTCTGTGGTGCTCCTTCTGCGACGTCCACATGGGCACGCACGCCGAGTACACGGCGAAAAAGGCCGGCGTCACGCGGCAGATGCAGGATGAGTTCGCGGCCAAGTCGCACGCCAAGGCCATCGCGGCGATTGAAGGTGGCAAGTTCAAGGACGAGATCGTCGCCGTACAGGTCCCGGGCAGAAAGGGTCCGACCACGGTTGACACCGACGAAGGTCCCCGAAAGGACACCACGGCCGAGTCGCTGGCCAAGTTGCGTCCCGCGTTCCCGAACAAGGATGGCAAGAACGCCGATCTCTCCGTGACGGCCGCGAATTCGTCCAGCCTCAACGACGGCGCCTCGGCGCTCGTGGTCACGTCGGAAGAATTCGCCCGCGCGCACGGTCTCACCATCCTTGCCCGCATCGATGGCTACGCGACGGGAGCCACCGAGCCGCAGGATCTGTTCTTCGCGCCGATCCTCGCCGTGCAGAATCTGATGAAGAAGAGCGGCTCCAAGATCGCCGACTACGATCTCATTGAAGCCAATGAAGCGTTCGCCGCGCAGGCGCTCGCGAATGGCCAGGGACTCGGTTGGGATTGGGACCGCGTCAACGTCAACGGCGGTGCCGTGGCGTTGGGTCATCCGATTGGCGCGAGCGGCGCACGCGTGTTGACGACGCTGCTCTATGCTCTCAAGGATCGCAACAAGCAACGCGGCATCGCGACGCTGTGCCTTGGCGGTGGCGACGCGGTGGCACTTAGCGTCTCACGGGTGAGCTAATGGAAAAGCTCGGTCACTGGTCCCGGGTCGCAGCTCCGAGTGCATCGACGCCAAGCGCTACGGCGTTGGGCGTCGTCGGATTCGCGGTGGCTGTTGCGGCCGCGTCGCAGATCGCCATTCCGCTGCCATTCACGCCCGTTCCTCTGACCCTCCAACCCATGCTCGTCATTCTGGCGGGCATGTGGCTTGGTCCGCTCGCCGGCGCCACGAGCATGACGTTGTACCTCGCCGCTGGTGCGGCGGGGCTTCCGGTTTTCACGCCGCTCGGCGCGCCGGGCATCGCGCGCTTTTTCGGGCCCACGGGTGGATATCTCCTCGCCTATCCGGCGGCGGCGTTCGTGGCCGGCGTGCTCGCGCGGCGCGCGACGTCGCTCTCCATGCGCTGGGTGGCGGGCGTCGCCGGAATGGCCGTGATCTACCTCGGCGGCATTGCGCAGTTGTCGGTGATTAGTGGGAGCGTTTGGCGTGCAGTCGCGCTGGGCGTCACGCCGTTCGCGGCGCTCGATGTGGTGAAGGCGTTCGTGGCCGCGGCCATCAGCGGATCGCGAGTGCCGCGCCGCGGCGCTTGAACTGGCACGCGCTATTTTTTTCTGAACGCGGAGGGCTCCGCGCCTTCTGGCGAATTCTCGTCTTTTCGCTCGTCTCTGTCGCGGCGCTCGTCGTAGTCCAGACGATTGCTGGCCCGATCATCGCCGGTGTGTTTTCGCTCGCCGGGGTGCACGGCGTCAGCAATGCGTGGTGGGTGGAGGCGCTCGCGCTGCTCCTCGCCACCGGCTTCACGCTTCAGTACATCGACAAGCGCCCGTGGCGCGACGTCTGGCTGGGACGCGAGGCGGCGCGCCCGTCGCTCTTTGCGTTCGGCTTCGTCATTGGCCTCGTAGCGATTGGCCTGCCCATCGTTTTGCTCATCGGCGCGCATTGGCTCCGCCGAGACCCAGGCGGCGCCGGTTCATGGCTCGGCGCGGCCGTTCGCATTTCGCTCATGCTGCTGCCCGCCGCGCTGTTCGAGGAGCTGATGACGCGCGGCTACATCCTGTCGGTGCTGCAGGAATCGCTCGGCTGGACCTGGGCCGTCGTCATCAGCAGCGTGGGCTTTGGCCTGTTGCACCTGGCGAACAACGGCGCGACTGTGGAATCGGTGGCGCTCGTTACGCTCGCCGGTTTTTTTCTCGCCGCGGTACTCTACACAACGCGCAGCCTGTACGCCGCCTGGATGGCCCACTTCGCCTGGAACTTCACCATGGCCGTGCTCTTCCATAGCGCGGTGAGCGGGTACCCCATGGAATCGCCCGATTACCGCTATGTTGATTCGGGCCCCGATTGGGCCACGGGTGGCGATTGGGGCCCGGAAGGAGGCGTTCCTGCCGGACTCGGCATGGTGGCCGGCGTGGTGTATCTACTCGCCCGCCGCCGCCGCGCCGCCGTGCCGGAAGTCGATGGCGGTTAACTTGTAACCGTCTGACAAGCAGCTCACAAAAACGTACAGGAGGACTTGATGGCCGAACGTGTGGCCGTGATCGGTGCAGGACAGATGGGCAACGGAATCGCGCATGTCTTTGCGCAGAACGGTTTCGACGTCACGATGATCGACGTGTCTGCCCCCGCGCTGGAGCGCGGCAAGAACACCATTGCCGGCAACCTCGACCGGCAGATCAAGAAGGGAACGCTCCAACAGGCCGACAAGGACGCCATCCTTGGCCGCATTGCCACCGAACAGTCGTTCGACGCGGCCAAGAATGCGACGCTGATCATTGAAGCGGCCACGGAAAACCGTGAGCTCAAGTTCAAGATCTTTGGCGACCTGGACGCCGCGGCGAATCCGGACGCGATTCTCGCCACCAACACCAGCTCCATCTCGATCACCGAGATCGCGGCGCGCACCAAGCGCCCCGACAAGGTCATCGGTATGCACTTCATGAATCCGGTGCCGGTGATGACGCTCGTTGAAGTCATCCGCGGCCTGGCGACGTCGAACGAGGTCACCGAGCGCGTGTTCGCGCTCAGCAAAGCGGTGGGCAAGACGCCGGTGGAAGTGCAGGACTATCCTGGCTTCGTCGCCAACCGCATCCTCATGCCAATGATCAACGAGGCCGTCTACTGTCTCATGGAAGGCGTGGGCACGGCAGAGTCGATCGACACCGTGATGAAGCTCGGCATGAACCATCCCATGGGACCGCTGGCGCTGGCCGACCTGATCGGCCTCGACACCTGTCTGGCCATTCTCGAGGTGTTGCACGACGGACTCGGCGATCCGAAGTACCGCGCCTGTCCGTTGCTCCGAAAGTATGTTGCCGCGGGTTGGCTCGGTCGCAAGACGAAGCGAGGCTTCTTTGCGTATTAACAAACGGGCGGCATAGCGCCATGGCCTGGGCACTCACTCCGCTCACAGAAGATCAGCGGTCAATCCAATCCGTCGCGCGCGAGTTCGCCGCGTCGGACATTGCGCCATACTCCGATCAGTGGGATCGCGACGCGTTCTTTGAACCCACGCTTGTGAAGAAGCTGGGCGACCTCGGATTCCTCGGCATGCTCATTCCCGAGGAATACGACGGCCTGGGTCTCGACACGCTCACGTACCTCGTGGCGCTCGAGGAAATTGCCACGGTGGATGCGTCCGTCGCCGTGATGCTCAGTGTCCACAACTCGCTCCCCACGCAGATGTTGCTAAAATGGGGAACAGAGAATCAGAAAGAGCGTTTTCTTAAGCCCATGGCCCGGGGCGACATGCTCGGTTGCTTCGCGCTCTCCGAGCCCGAAGCCGGTTCCGACGCCGCGTCGCTCAGCACCCAGGCCGTGCGCGACGGCGACGACTGGATCTTGAACGGCACCAAGGCGTGGGTGTCCAGCGGCACGGCCGGCGATGTGATCATTGCCATGGCGCGCACCGATTCGTCGGACGACCGCCGCGGCGCGCGCGGCATCAGCGCGTTCATCATCACGCCAGACCTGCCGGGCTTTAGCGTTGGCAAGAAGGAAGACAAGATGGGCCTGCGTGCGTCGCCCACCGTGCAGCTCAGCTTTTCCGATCTGCGTGTGCCGGGCGACCGGCTGCTCGGCGAACTCGGCAAGGGCTTCATCTATGCCATGCAATCGCTCGACAACGGCCGGCTCGGTATCGCCGCTCAGTCGATCGGCATTGCCGAGGCGGCGCTGCGCCACGCCGTAGCCTATGCCGCGGAGCGCAAGCAGTTCAATCACGCGCTCAAGGAGTTCCAGGCCATTCAGTTCAAGCTCGCCGATATGGCCACCAAGGTAAGTGCGGCCCGCGCCCTGCTTCACATGTCGGCGCGCGCCAAGGATCGTGGCGAGCACATGACCCAGTTTAGCGCCATGGCCAAGCTGCTGGCCAGCGAGACGGCCATGTGGGTCACGACCCAGGCGGTGCAGATCTTTGGCGGGTATGGCTACGTCAAGGACTATCCCGTCGAACGCCTGTTCCGCGACGCCAAAGTCACTGAGATCTACGAAGGCACCTCGGAAATTCAAAGAATAGTCATCGCTCGCGAGCTGTATTCCAAGTAGCGCTAGACCCTAGACCCTAGCCCCTAGACCCTTGAAGCTATTCGACACGATCGCCGAGATGGGACATGAGCAGCTGATGCTCTGCCAGGACACGGCGTCCGGTTATCGCGGGATCATCGCCGTTCACAGCACCGTGCTCGGACCGGCGCTCGGCGGCACCCGCTTTTGGAACTATGCCACCGACGAGGACGCGATCGTTGACGCGCTTCGCCTGGCGCGGGGCATGACCTACAAGAATGCCGTGGCTGGCCTGAACCTGGGCGGCGGAAAGTCGGTGATCATCGGCGACAACAAGACCGCGAACCGCGAAATGATCTTTCGCGCGCACGGTCGGTTCGTCGAGAGCTTGGGCGGCCGCTACGTCACCGCCGAGGACGTGGGCACGAGCACCGCGGACATGGATTACGTGCACATGGAGACCGACTACGTGAGCGGTTTGGCTGGTCGGTCCGGTGACCCGTCGCCCGTCACGGCGCACGGCGTGTTCCGCGCTATCCAGGCGTCGGCGAAAGAGCGTTGGGGTTCGGACGATATGGGTGGCCGCACGGTGGCCATTCAGGGCTGTGGCCATGTCGGCTACTATCTCGCCAAGGAACTGCACGAGGCCGGAGCAAAGCTCGTGGTCACGGACATCGACAGCGAGCGCGTCAAGCGCGTGCTGAACGAATTCGGCGCGCGGGCCGTTGGCGCTGACGAGATCTACGCCGTGCAAGCCGACGTATTTGCGCCCTGCGCGTTAGGCGCGGTCATCAACGACACGACCATTCCGCTGCTCAAGGTCGAGATTGTGGCCGGTGCGGCGAATAATGTGCTGCTCGAGGAGCGTCACGGCGACGAGCTGGATAAGCGCCACATCATGTACGCGCCGGATTACGTCGCCAACGCCGGCGGCGTGATCAACGTCTACGGTGAGCTGGCCGGCTGGACGTCGGCCCGGTCATTCCGCAAAGCGGACGAGATCTACGACACCATCCTCAAGGTGTTCGCGATCGCCAAGACGGAAAAGATCCCGACCTATCTCGCCGCCGACCGCCTGGCCGAACAGCGCATTCGCTCCGTGGGTTCGATGATCCGCACCTGGCCGCAGTGGCCGAACAAGTGAAGTGTCATCCCGAGGAGCGAGTTGTTTGTCAACCCGAGGAGCGAGTTTTTTGTCATCCCGAGGAGCGTAGCGACGAGGGATCTTCTCTCCGTCCAATTATCGCGTACGGGACAGAAGATTCCTCGCTCCGCCCGGAATGACAATGAAGGAGAAAATCCTCATCGCCTCCGACCACGCCGGGTTCGAGCTCAAGGAAAAGCTCGAACTCGAACTCGGCACGCTCGGCTACGACGTGCAGGACCTCGGCACCAACAGCACCGATTCTACCGACTACGCCGACTACGCCCACCCGCTCGCCAAAAAAATCTCCAGCGGCGAAGTGAAGCGCGGTGTGTTGCTCTGCGGAACGGGCTTGGGTATGAGCTACACGGCCAATCGCTATCCGCACGTGCGCGCCGCGGTGGCCTGGAGCCCGGAAGTCGCCAAGCTTGCCCGCGAACACAACGACGCTAACGTGCTCGTGCTGCCGGCCCGGTTCGTATCGGACGAGCAGGGAATGAGCATTCTTAAAACCTGGCTCGACACGCCGTTCGAGGGTGGACGCCACGCCCGCCGTGTTGACAAGATCGAAAGGGACGAACAGCCATGAACGACTGGACCAAGCATCCGCTCATCTCGCCCGGCGCCGCGCTGCGCGACCGCGATCCGGAAATCGCTTCGCTGATCGACGAGGAGCGCGAGCGCCAGGAACACGGCATCGAGCTCATTGCCAGCGAAAACTTCGTGTCGCCGGCAGTGCTCGAGGCCATGGGTACGCCGCTCACGAACAAGTACGCCGAGGGCCTGCCGGGCAAGCGCTACTACGGCGGATGCGAGGTGGTGGACAAGATCGAGCAGATTGCCATCGATCGCGCCAAGCAGTTGTTTGGCGCCGAGCACGCCAACGTGCAGCCGCACTCGGGCGCGCAGGCGAATTACGCGGCGATGACGGCGTTTCTCAAACCCGGCGACACGTTCCTGGGCATGGACCTGTCGAACGGCGGTCACCTCACCCACGGCTCGCCGGTGAACTTTTCCGGCATGCTGTTCAAGGCGATTTCGTACGGTGTGACTGACAACGGCTTGCTCGACTACGACGACATGCGCAAGAAGGCGCGCGAGCACAAGCCAAAGTTGGTGCTGGCCGGGTACAGCGCGTACTCGCGGGTGCTCGACTTCGCCGCGTTCGCCGAGATTGCGAACGAGATCGGCGCCATCTTCATGGTGGACATGGCGCACTTTGCCGGGCTCGTGGCCGGCGGGGTCTATCCGTCGCCCATTGCATTGGCCGACGTCGTGACCACGACCACGCATAAGACGTTGCGCGGTCCCCGTGGCGGAATGATTCTCTGCAAGGCCGCACACGCCAAGGCGATCGACAAGTCGGTGTTTCCCGGCAGCCAGGGCGGCCCGCTGGAGCACATAATTGCCGCCAAGGCCGTGTGCTTCAAGGAAGCGCTCGATCCATCGTTCAAGAGCTACGCGGCGCAGGTGGTGACGAACGCCCGGGCGCTCGCCAAGGAGCTGTCGGCACGGAATCTTCAGATCGTGTCGGGCGGAACCGATAACCACCTGATGCTCGTTGACCTGCGCAATCGCAATCTCACTGGCAAGATCGCGCAGATCGCGCTGGACGAGGCGGCGATCACGGTCAACAAGAACACCGTCCCCAAGGAGACGCAGTCGCCATTCGTGACGAGCGGCGTTCGCATCGGCACGCCGGCCGTGACCACGCGCGGCATGCGCGAACCGGAAATGGCGACCATCGCCGGTCTGATCGATCGCGTACTTGCGGCGCCGGACGACGCTAGCGTGAAGGCCGCCGTCAAAGCCGAAGTGAAAGCGTTGACCCTGCGCTTTCCCTTGTATTCGTAACTGTCATTCCGAGCGCACGCGAGGAATCTTCCGTCCATTACTTATAGCAACAGATTCCGCGCGTTGAACATTGTGTGATTTTTACACGCGGAATACGCGGAGCACGCGGAAAAAACCCGAGCACGCGACGATTGCTGAGATCGCGTGCTCGGATCGATTTTTTGGGGGTGCGCGTCCAACAAATCACTCCGCGTGTTCCGCGTGTTCCGCGTCAAAAAACAACGAGAACTCTAACGAGCGCGAAACCGTCAGTACGGTGCGGGCGGCGCCTACACCGCCGAGCCTACGCCAGCTGCGCCGCCTGCGGCGGGACCACGTCCGGCAACCGCCTTACCACGGACGCCACGCACTGCTCGGCGAGATCGCGCGTCGTGTAGCAGGCGAGGTCCAGATCGGCACGCCGCCATTGCCAGTTTTCGGCGCTCGTGGCGTGTGGCTGCAACACGTTCTCGAACGCCGGCATGGCATTTCTCGGATCCGCCCCCGCGTGCTGCTCGCCCAGCTGGCCACTCCACTCGATCACCAGTAGCTGTCCGTCGGCAATCGAGTTCGAACGGCCGCGAATCCACGAAAAGCTGAGCCCCACCGGTCCAATCTGTACCGTGTAGCGATCCGGCGTGCGTCGCACGTCGGCCGTGAAGCCGGCCGGCAAAGTGCCAGGCGTCTCGCACAGTTTGAGCACATTCGACGACAGCGAGTCGAGCTCCCGGTTGATCAGCGTGAGCGCGCGCTGGGACGTGAGGAACTGGGTGCGCGCCCGCGCGCGAGTTTCCTCGTCCAGCTGATGCGCCGCCCGGACGGCGTCCGTCACCCGCTTGGGAGAACCGCCCGCCGTTTCCACCGCGCCAAGAATTGCGTCAACCACCGCCGTGCTGGCCGGGGCGCCAGACGACTTGATCGGTGTGCCCTTGAGCCACGTAGGCACCGGCGAGGTGTCGAGCGGAACGATCACCACGTCCTTGTGCTTTACCTTGCCAATGCGGGCCTTGAGCGCCGTGGCGTCATGCTCGGTGGATGGCGTGCTTCCCCACAACCGCTGGTAAAGCACAACGACCACCCGCGAGTCCTTCTCAAACGTCTTGCGCGCCGTGGTCGCGTCAGCGGCCGTGCGATCGCCATCGACCAAGCGGGGTATTGAGAAGACCGGTTTGGCCAGGCGGTGTTCCAGGCGCCGCCTCAGCTCCTCCACCGTGAGCGCGTCAAAGTCGGCGGCGGAAATCGCTACGTCGTACTTGAAGGCACTCATATCCGGGTCGGGAGCGGGTAGGGTCGGTCTCGGCGATGCATAATCTAGCATCCGGTACGGCTCCGCGCCGCTCCCAGGCTTGCATTTCCGAGCGCTCTGGGGAGTTGTGGCCGGGGCGCACAACCGTCATTTTCTTGACGTCGGCGGGACGCGGGTGGTCCCGCCGTTCCACTTACCGGGTTCACACCGAGGGAAAGAGGGTCGCAGTGGCTGAGCTGGCTTTTCGCGATGGCATCATGGATCGGATCCGGCTGCATGAGCCGCGGTTCGACGAGCGCGCGTATCTCTTCGTGCTCGCCGCCCTCGAGTTCTGCCAGCAGCGGCTCGATGAACGCCGCCACATCACCGGCCGCGAGCTCGCCCTGGCCTGCCGCGATCTGGCGCTCGACCGCTTCGGCGTCATGGCCCGGCTAGTGCTCGACCACTGGGGCGTGCGGAGCAGCGCCGACCTCGGTGATGTGGTATTCACACTCGTCGATCTCGGTTTGCTCATGAGCCAACCGACGGACACCCGCGACGAGTTTGCCGACGTCTTCGACTTCGACCAGTCGTTCGAGCGCGAATATCCGTGGTGCGGCGCGTTCAACGGCTGACGAGCCTTCATGGATAAATCGATGGAATTGCCGGCTTGCCGGAAATGTCAGTCCGGCACGCTGTTGCCGTTGAGCGACTATGGCCGCGATGGCGCGCCGATTACTTACAAGGCGTGGGCGTGCAGCAATCCTGAATGCGGATTCAACATTCGCATCGACAACGGCGAGTTGAGCTACGGCCGCACCGTCGGGATCTCGCAGAAGTAGTTTTCGCGCAGGCCGCTCAGGCACCCGACCCGCACCCACAATATGAGCACTCTCGTTCGCGTCGTGTCCAGCTCGGAGTCGGCGGCGCGCGACGCGTCGGCCATTGCTGCCGGCGTGCCGTCGCGGGCGCTCATGCAGCGCGCCGGTGCCGCAGCGGCCTCCGAGATTGCGCTTCGCTACCGGGACAGGCTTGGCGGCGAGATTCTCGTGCTCGCCGGCCCCGGTAACAACGGCGGCGACGCATGGGTGTTGGCCCGCGCGCTCGACTCGGCGGGAGCGCACGTGCGCATCGTCGAGCCGGTACCGGCAAAGACGGACGACGCCCGCGCCGAACGTGAGTTGGCGCTGCAGCAGATTGCCGAGAGTCGCGTGGAGTCCGCGCGGCCGGGCGATTCGCTCTACCGCGGCGAAGCGCTGATCATCGACGGGTTGCTCGGCACCGGCGCGAACGGCGCGCCGCACGGGGAGGTGGGGCGCGTCATTGAACAACTCTCATCACTCTCCACGCGCGACGCCGCCATCGTCGCCCTCGACTTGCCGAGCGGGCTCGATGCCACCACGGGCGCGGCCGCTGGCGCCGTGGCCGCGGTCGATCTCACGCTCACCTTTGGTACGATGAAGCGCGGCCATCTCATGAACCGCGAGTTGTGCGGCGCCGTCGTGGTGCTCGACATTGGCCTTGGCGCGCACGCCGCGCTGGGCGACGGCGCACCGCAACTGGTGGACGAAGCGTGGATTGGCGCACAGGTTCCGGTGATTCCGTCCAGCGCGCACAAAGGCGTTCGCAAAAAGTTGGCAATCGTTGGCGGTGCGGTAGGCATGGTTGGCGCCACAATGCTCGCGGCGCGCGCCGCCATTCGCAGCGGCATTGGCATGGTCAAACTCGTCGTCGATGAAGAGAGTCTCCGCGCAGTGCAGGAAGGCGAACCGTACGCGCTCGCCGCCGCATGGCCAACGGACGACACGGCCGCATCGCGCGAAATCGTGGAGTGGGCAGACGCCGTGGTCATTGGACCGGGGCTTGGCCGTTCCGATACGAGTCGTGAACTGCTCGATCGAGTGCTGCGGCGCTGGACGGGCCCCATTCTTCTCGACGCCGACGCCCTCACGCTATTCGAAGGGCAGGCTGCGCAGCTTGGGCAGCACTTGCGCGGACGCGCCGCGGTGATCACGCCGCACCCCGTGGAGTTTTCGCGCCTTTCCGGCGTGGTTGTGGAAGACGTACTCGCCGGCCGATTCGAAGTTGGCAAGTCGCTCGCCGAAACGCTCGGCGCCTCGGTGTTGCTCAAGGGACTGCCCACCGTAGTCACCGCGCCCAACGGCAAGCGTTATGTGAGCGCGAGCGGCAACCAGGCGCTCGCCACGGCAGGCAGCGGCGACGTGTTGAGTGGCATTGGCGGAACGATGCTCGCGCAAATCGGCGATGCTTTCATCGCCGGCGCAGTGGCCGCGTGGGTGCATGGACGCGCGGCCGAACGTGTGCCCGGCGGTCCGCACACCGGCACACGCGGTATTGCGCTCGAGGATATCATCAACGAGCTGCGCGACTCCTGGACATTCGACGGGCGACCTACGCGCTACCCGGTGTTGCACGAGTTGCCGAACGTCGGCGCGCGCCAATGACCGGTGAGTTGGCACTCGGACCGGGTGAGGAGTTCGACGTCATCCGGCAATTGCTTGGGCGGTGGGGCACGCGCGCCCAAGGCGTAGGGGACGACGCGGCCGTGTTGCAGTTGCCGCGCGGCGATTCGCTGGTGGCGAGCGTTGACGCCTCGGTAGAAGGACGCCACTTCCGCCGCGGATGGCTGTCGGCGCGCCAGATCGGCTATCGCGCCGCCGCAGCCGCGTTGAGTGATCTCGCAGCAATGGCCGCGCGTCCACAGGGAATGCTCATTGCTCTCGTCGTTCCGCCGGCGTGGCGCGACGAGCTGCCTGCGATCGCCGACGGCATTGGCGACGCCGCCGACACTGCGCGCGTAACGATTCGCGGCGGCAACGTCAGCGGCGGCGGCGAGCTGCTATCGATCACCACCACCGTGCTGGGTTCGGCCTACGCGCCGCTCGTACGCAGTGGTGCGCGTGTGGGCCAGCGTGTTTACGTCACCGGCAACCTTGGCGGAGCGAACGCCGAGTTGCAGGCACTCATGCAGGCAGGGCCGCACACTGCGCACCGCGAGCGTTTTGTGCATCCGGTGCCGCGCATCATGGAGGCGCTCTGGCTCGCCGATCGCGGTGCGTCGTCGGCGATCGACATTTCCGACGGTCTTGCCGCCGACGCGCGGCATCTCGCCAGCGCGAGCGGCGTGTGCGTCCAGCTCGATCCGGCGCGGATTCCGTGCTGCGCCGGCGTCAGCGTCGAGAGCGCCCTGCGGAGCGGCGAGGAGTACGAACTGCTGATCACCGCAGAGCAACCGTTTGACGTCGCCGAGTTTGAAATGCGTTTCGGTCTGCCCCTCACGTGCATTGGCGAGATCACGGGTGGCGAGCCTGGTAGCGTCAGGATCCTTGGCAACAGCGTTGCTGGCGCGCCGGGCTTCGATCACTTTTCACGCTGATGCGCACACTGTGGGTTGGCCTGGTCACGTCGGTCGTGACGTTCGTGCTCGGACCGGTCGTCTTGCTCGCCCGGATCTTTGGCGTGCCGCAAGGTCCGAACTCGATCTATGCCCGATGCGTGCGGAAGTGGGCGCGATCGATCAACTGGGCGGCGGGCGTGAAAGTGCGCGTGCATCACGGCGAGCGACTGCGGCAGGCGCGCGGTGCCGTGTGCATTGCCAACCACGTGAGCTGGTTCGACATCTTTCCGCTGGCCGCCGAACTGCCCTGGTGCAGCTTCGTCGCCAAAAAGGAATTGCGCCGCATTCCCATGTTCGGCTGGGCCGCCGAGGCGGTGGGCATTGTGTTTCTCGAGCGCGACAATCGCAAGCAGGCGTTTCAGTCGTACGAGGAGGCCGCCAAGGAAGTGCAGAAGGGCCGAGCCATTCTCGTCTGTCCCGAGGGAACGCGCGGCACCGATTACCATTTGCGGCCGTTCAAGAAAGGCCCGTTCGTGCTCGCCATCGCCTCGCAGGCGCCGATCATCCCCACGGTTGTCTACGGCGGCCGTGAGATCATGCCCAAGGGGTCGTTCTGGATCAAGGCCGGGGTCGTGGACATTCACTTTCTCGAGCCCATTCCCACCGCCGGCTACAACTACGAGCAGCGCGCGGAACTCATGACCGTGGTCTGGAACCGTATGGCAACCGAGCTGCGCGAACGGTACGAGGTGCGCACCTCAGAGCATCCGGTGGCGAACCAGGGCTGAAGTCCGTTACCCTTCAGGCACTTCATTCGGCCCCCGCCTGGGCCGCTCCTTTCCAGCCGCCCTCAGACGCCGCCTCCACATGGCCACTATTTCCGGCATCAAAGCCCGCGAGATTCTCGACAGCCGCGGCAATCCCACCGTCGAAGCCGACGTCATTCTCTCCACGGGCGTCATGGGACGCGCGGCGGTGCCGAGCGGCGCCAGCACTGGCAAGCACGAAGCGGTGGAAGTGCGCGACGGCGATTCGCATCGCTATGGCGGCAAGGGCGTGCAGCACGCCGTGCAGAACATCGAAGACACGATTGCCCCGGCGTTGCTCGGCCACGACATCGTCGATCAACTGGGCATCGATAGCGCAATGCTCGAACTGGACGGCACACCGAACAAGTCGAGCCTCGGGGCGAACGCAATTCTCGCCGTGTCGCTGGCCGCGGCGCGGGCCGGAGCACAGACCACCGGTTTGCCGCTCTACCGCTACCTGGGCGGACCGCTGGCGCGGGTGATGCCGGTGCCGATGATGAACATTCTCAACGGTGGCGCGCATTCCACGAACACCGTGGACTTTCAGGAATTCATGATCGTGCCCATCGGCGCTGAGACGTTTGCCGAGGCGCTGCAGATGGGCGCGGAAGTCTTTCACGAACTCAAGAAAGTGCTCATCAAGCGCAAGCTGTCCACCGGCGTGGGCGACGAAGGCGGATTCGCGCCGGACCTGCGCGACGATGAGGAAGCGATAAAGGTCATTCTCGAAGCGATCGAAGGCGCCGGGTTTGCGCCCGGCAAGGACGTTGCGCTCGCCCTCGACTCTGCGGCCAGCGAACTGTATTCCGACGGCATCTACACCTTCAAGAAGAGCGGCGGCGGCAAGAAGGACGCGGCAGGAATGATTGAGCTGTACACCGAGTGGCTCGACGAATATCCCATCGTGTCGATTGAAGACGGACTGGCGGAAGACGACTGGGAGGGGTGGGCCAAGCTGACGAGCGCGATCGGCGAGCGCTGCCAGTTGGTGGGCGACGACATCTTCGTCACCAACACCGAGCGCCTGGCGCGCGGCATCGAGAACGGCGTGGCCAACTCGATTCTCATCAAGGTCAATCAGATCGGCACGTTGAGCGAAACGCTGGAAACGATCGAGATGGCGCGGGCCGCCGGCTATCTATCAGTGATCTCTCATCGCTCCGGCGAGACGGAAGACACCTTCATTGCCGATCTCGCGGTGGCGACCGGTGCCGGCCAAATCAAGACCGGCTCGGCCAGCCGCACGGATCGCATTGCCAAGTACAACCAACTGCTTCGGATCGAGGAAGAGTTGGGCGGTGCCGCCGAGTTCCCGGGCGGCGCGCTGTATGGCATCTAGGGGCGCGAACGGCGGGGCCGGCGCGGCGATTCTCAAACGCGTCGCCACGGTGGTCGTGATCGTCGCGGCGCTGTGGTTCGCCGTGGAGGGCGGGGAATTCACCACCTGGAACCTGTTCACCCAGCGGCGGGAAAAGGCGCGGCTCGCCGTGGAGAACGACTCGCTTAAGTTGGTGGTGGATTCGCTGAAGAAGTACGAGGACAAGCTGGAGCACGATCCGGCGACGCAGGAGCGGATTGCGCGCGAGGTGTTTGGGATGGTACGGGGGGACAAGGAGATTCTGTATCGGTTCGCCGATCCGCCGGACACCACCAAGCCATAACGCTTGTCACCCAGAGCGCGCGAAGCGACCCGTTGTGACCCTGAGGGTGCGGAGCGACCCCTTGTCATCCTGAGTGAGCGAAGCGACCGAAGGATCTTCTCTCCCGCCAATTATCGCGTGCTGGTACCGTAGATCCCTCGGTCGCTTTGCTCCCTCGGGATGACAGTTCACCTTGACTCCCGCCTCCTCGCGCTTAGCTTATAAGGACTGGCGCGGGGTGGAGCAGCCTGGTAGCTCGTCGGGCTCATAACCCGAAGGTCGCGGGTTCAAATCCCGCCCCCGCTATTGAGAACCGGAACATTGGTAGAAGTCGGCCGGCCCATTTGGGTCCGGCCGATTTTGTTTGTGTGCCCGCCAAGGATTATCGCCGGATTCTAGTAGCGCCGTATGCTTCATTTTTGATACACTCCGAGCCTACTGATCGCGTCGCACACGATGCAGTGCGCTAGCCGCGGGTAGACGGCGTTATCGGTTTGGAGAAATTTTGCATGCTTACGATACGTAGGATCTCGAGCGCGTTCGTCGCGTGCGCGTTTCTCGTAGTCGCCGCCGGTCAGGTTCGCGGCCAGCGCGACAGCGTGGCGATCAACGCGCGTCTCGCGGAACGCATCGACTCCGCCGCCGACCAGTTTCTACGCACGGCACCGAGCGTCGGGCTTTCGGTGGCGGTCGTGAGGGGGGCCGACACGCTCGTCTTGCGCGGGTACGGGCAGAGCGACCGCGAGCTGCACCGTCCGGTCGACCGCGCATCGGTTTTCCGCATTGCCTCCATGACCAAGCAGTTCACGGCGGCGGCCATACTGCACTTGGTCGAGCAACGACGCTTGACCCTCACCGATACGGTCGGGAAGTTCCTCCCTCGATACCGGAAGTGGAGCGGCCTCACGATCCATGAATTGCTTGGCCACACCAGTGGCCTTGCGCCCTTCAATCTGTCGCCCAAATGGGTCGTGCGACGCGCCGAGCCGCTGGCGGCCGACACGATCCTCCAGATAATCGCGGACGATAGTCTCGACTTTCGACCCGGCACTCGATTCGAGTACAGCAACACCGGCTATCTCGTGCTCGGACGAATCGTGGAGCTCGTCGCAGGAGTGCCGCTGGCCGACTACTGGCGGCGGGAGTTTTTCGCGCCACTTCGCCTGAGCTCTGCGCGGGTCTGCGACGCTCAACCCACCGTGGCCGACGACGACGCTCAAGGCTACGAGTCGTCGCCCGCCGGGGCAGTCCCCGTGCGGCCGACGAGCATCGCCTCGTTCGGAGGGGCCGGTTCGCTCTGTATGAATGGCCCGGACTTACTGCGGTGGCGGACGGCACTCAGCGAGGGCCGCGTCTTGTCGCCATCGGTGGTGTCCCAGATGACGCACTCCGACACGCTCGCCGACGGCCGGCACACTGGATTCGGCTGGGGCGTGTACCCACGTGGCATTGCCGGCCACCCCGGCATTGGACACGGCGGCGACATTGATGGGTTCAGCGGTGATGAGGCGTGGGTGCCAGGTGACTCCATCCGTATCGTCGTTCTGACGAACACCTTCATGAGTCAACCGGGTCGCCTTGTCGAGGCGATCGCGCGAATTGTTCGCGGGCTTCCGCCGGCCACCGCGATGTTTGCAGTCGGCGCTGACCTGCGTGCTGCTGTGGCCGGCCAGTACGCACTCGCCCTGCCGAACGGCGCGACCCTCAGAATCGTACTTTGGGAGTCCGGGGACCAGTTGCTCGCGCAAGTGCAGTCGCCTGGCCAGCAATCATTTCCGCTATTGCTTCGTCCAGATGGTGACTTCATGACGCCGCTGTCGGCTGCGATCCGAATCCATGTTGACGTGGAGAACGGCCGGGGGGTGCGCCTCAATCTGATCCAGAATGGAGTGACCATTCGTGGGCAGCGCGTTCCACCAGGCACTCGCTAGGCGCGCGCAGATTCGTGGCGCGGCGAGCAGGGCAGTGGCGGGCTTTGAATCGGGCCTGCCCGGCGCTATTATTTGTGGCTCTGGACGACTGGCTGCAAGGCCGGGAAACGACGTTGGCAGGGTAGCTCAGCTGGTTAGAGCACGGCACTCATAATGCCGGGGTCGAGGGTTCGAGTCCCTCCCCTGCTACTTGAAGGGAACGTACTGGCTTTCGGCGCGCGAGCCTCGTGAAGCCCGTCACGACAACGACGGGGCGGTCGTCGTATTTTCGGCCCGTGTCGCGGTCGAACTCTGCCGCCAAGTGGAGCGAGTGCGCCCGAAGATTATGACGGAAAGCGCAACGGCTAAAGCGTGGCCAGCAGCGATCTGACGCACGGTGAAGCGACTCCTGCTCGTGGGCGGTGGACACGCCCACCTCGAAGTGCTCCGATTGATACAGCGGAGCCAGATTCCGCGGACCGAGGTGCTTCTTATATCGACGGGGCGGTTCGCGGCGTACACCGGCATGGTTCCCGGATACCTCGCCGGCCGGTACACCTCGTCGGATATCGGCTTCGACCTCGACGCGCTGACACGTGCTGCTGCTGGCTCGTTTGTGGATGGTGCGGTCGAGCAGGTCGACGGGGCAGCGCACACGGCACGCGTGAACGGCCAGCGGATCGAGTTCGACGCCTGCTCGATCGACATTGGATCGGCGGCGGCGGGCGGAGATGTGGCCGGCGTACGTGAGAACGCGGTTCCGCTCCGGCCGCTCGCGAACGCGCTCACACTGCGGCAGCGCTTTGATTCGCTCGCAGTGGCCAGTCGGAACAACACGCACTGTGTTATCGTCGGTGGTGGCGCGGGGGGCGTCGAGGTGGCACTCGCGCTGGCTGGTCGCTCCGAAGGCCGGGTGCGTGTTTCCCTCGTGCACGACGGCGAGGAATTGCTCCCCGGCTATCCGGGCCGTGCGCGGCGAATCGCTGCGGCTGCCTGTGGGCGCACTGGTGTCACGCTCGAAATGGGAACGCGCGTCGAGTCGGTCGCCCCCGATCACGTGCGACTTGCCCGTGGTACTGATTTGCCGGCAACGCTGACTGTGTGGCTGACAGGTGCGGCCCCGCCGGCGATGCTCGCGTCGTCGACACTCCCGCGGTCGCAGCAGGGGTATCTAGCAGTCGACAACGCACTGCGAGCCATCGACGGCAGCTCGGTGTGGGGCGCGGGCGACTGCATCACCCTGCGTGATCATGAGTGGGTCCCGAAGGCCGGCGTGTACGCTGTGCGTCAGGGGCCCGTGCTCGCTCACAACCTTCGGGTGTTCCTGCAGGCGCATGGGCGCGCGCGAACCTATAGGCCGCAGTCGGATTTTTTGTCGCTCCTGTCCACGAGCGACGACCGGGCGCTGCTGGTCTACCGGGGCATCGCCATCGAGTCGCGGTGGGCGCAGCGGCTCAAGCGGTTCATCGATCAACGTTTCATGAATCGCTACCGCCCTCCATCGGCTAACTGAACCGCGGAGCAGGCGGGCGAGTTCAGCTGCACCTGTTGCTGTTACCGCGGCGTAATAGACGGTGCCGTCGGGGCGGATGAGGAAGAGGCCCGGTTCTCCGAACTGGTCGGGTTCCGGCTCCTTGATGCCGTGTGAGACGAACAGCGCTCACTCGCGCATCGAGGCAACGGGCTGCCCGAAGCCGACCGTGAATCGTTCGAGCTTCCACTCCGTGGCGGTTTGCCGCGCGCGTTCGGCACCGTAACACTGAGGGCGGCGGCGCCAGCTTCACTTTTTCTGAGTCATCTTTACGATCGCAACGATCACGACGATAACCAGTAGAACGCCGATCACCGGCCATACTATCATCCAGCCGCCCATTCCCGTCATGCCGTTCATGCGATCAACTCCTCCGTGGTTCGTGCTTAAGTGTCTTGATCGCGCGGTGTGCGTTCCAGCCTGTCGATTCGAGCCCGTCTCCAGATCACCCGGAAAGCGGCGATCTCCAGAAGCGGAATGACGATCCATTGCAGCAGCGGAGATAATCCAATCCCGAAAATTTGCGGCATCCGTTCGTCGTAGGCCCACTTACCCGTGAAGACGGCATAGCACTCATATCCGATGGTGAGGATCATGCCGACGGTCAGGAAGATCAGGGTCGGGGAGAGGCGCCGTCGGAGCAGCGGCCAACTCCGTCCACCCGACATCGCGGCCGCCGAGAACGCTATCGTCGTGATCACGAGATCCCCGACCGTCGCTCTCGCGCAGATTGCTGTCGCCCGCCAGAACGACTTGGATTGCATCTGTAGATAGAGGCTGTGCTGGGCCATCTCCCATGCGAAGTGGAGGGCGAACGTAATGAGGATGACGGCAATCCAACGCCTGGATTCGTGCACGATTTCAGTGCGGTCGGTGTCGCTCATCGGTCGCTCGATCTCAACCATCCGTTGCTGAACCCGGCGCGTCGCCGACCGGCTCGATCATCAGGGCCACCGGTCCCTGGTCCAGCCCGAGGGCTTCCGGATACGCGTCCCGGAAATGCCGCAGCGCCGCGTAGCCGTAGAACTGGCGCTCGGGGCACCCTTCCGCGCGCTGCTGCCGGAACGCGGGGCCGAGGCGGGCGGTGCTCCCCCAGCCGTGCTCCCCGTCTGCCTTGAACGACATGGGGTCGCGCAGCGCGCGCTGCTGTTGGACAGCGGTGGCTCGGCGGCTGTTCTCGCGCCAGCCGCCAACGTTCGCCGCGAACTGCTCTGCCTCGGACGGACCGCTCATGCGGATCTCGTATTAGTGAATGATTACAGCATGTACGGGATGTCGGACATGCTCGTCGGGTACGAGTAGATCATGTGCCGGAGCTCAGCGGCTGGTAGCGCACAGCGAATGGCGAGGGCGAACAGGTTGATCATCTCCTCCACGTGAGTCCCGAGTAGGTGGGCGCCAACGACGCGGTCTGTCTTTGCCTCGATGATCGTCTTGTACATCCCCACAGATTCCCGGACTCGTCGATTGGAGTACCAGCCGGACGTGTCGCCGCGCTGCACGCGCACTTCAAGCCCATGCCGTTGCGCCTCGGCTTCAGTGAGGCCGACAGCGGCGAGAGGCGGCCCCGTAAAGACGACGCTGGGTATCCCACGGTAGTCGGGCCGTTTCTGATCGCCGTGGAGCAGATTCGATGCGATCACGGCCCCCTCGTGGGATGCGACGGGAGTGAGGGGGATGGCGCCAGGCGGCAGCACGGCGTCGCCCGCCGCGTAGACGCGCGGGTTCGAGACACTTTGGAGATACTCGTTCACCGCGACGCCATCGTGTGCGTCTATCGTGATGCCGCCGAGCGTCGCATCCAGCGTGTCGGTGTTGGGCACGCGTCCGGCGCCATGGACGACGAGATCTGCTTCGACAATGTCCGCGTGCCCGTTGGTCTCCGTGTGCACACGGTACCGCGCTCCTGCATCCGTACCGGACCGGCGCTCAACGGACGTGACGCTGGTGTTGAGCCGCACATCGATGCCGAGGTGACGCGAATGCTCAATGAGAGAAGTGACAATGTCCTGGTCGAATTGGCCGAGCGGAGTGCCGCGTCCGAGCACGACCGCCTGCGCACCGGCGCGCTGCACGAGATGCGCAAACTCGAACGAGATGTAGCCCGCGCCAATGAAGGCGATGCGAGCGGGCAGCGCGTCGAGCTCGAGAAAATCTGTGCTCGTCGAGACATGTTCCTCGCCCGGGATGCCGAGGGGCCGCGGACGAGCGCCGGTCGCGATGACGACGTGCTTGGCTTCGAGTTGCCGGTTGCCGACAATGAGACGATCCGGCGCCACGAAGCGTGCATGGCCGTGCAGCGTCTCGATGCCAGACGTGTGGAGTGACTGCTTGCGCTGCTCGGGCACCGCGTCGGTAAACGACCGCTTGAATCGCATGAGTGCGGGCCAGTCGATGTGCGATTCACCTGCGACACCATGGTCCTGCATCCGGCGGTGCCAGTCCACCACCTCAGCCGCGCCGACGAGCACCTTTTTCGGATCGCAGCCGCGCACTGCGCAGGTGCCGCCGTACGGTTGGTCGTCCACCACGGCCACGCGCCACTTGGCCGCTCGGCACTTAGCCGCGGGCGTCGAGCCTCCGGCCCCCGTACCGAGGACGACGAGATCGAACGTCTCAGTCGCGGAGTCCCCACCTAACAGGCTCGTGCTCATCCGGCCACCACCGTCGCGAGGACACCGAGCGCCATGAGAGTTCTGGTCATACAGGGGTTCTGCTAAAGGTGAGGGGGCATACGAACAGGCTCAGGGTCCTGATCTACGTTCGTGAACTGCCTGAGCCTGCCTCTCCCCGCGAAGGAACGGGGAGCACGAACCACGCCGCGGCTGCCGCGATCTGGCCAATGGACATATTCATGTGTACGGTCCGTCATGGCCGTCGTCGATCGCAGGATACACCCTGGACCATGGTATAGAGTCAACCCGTGCCCCACACGCCTCGCACGCTGTCGCCGCGGGAACTTTGCGAGGGCGTCGAGCCTTGTCCCCGCGTAATGGATAACGACACCGCATTCAACGAGGGGCAGAGAGGGCGCGACCACGAGTTTCTGGTGGAGGCGCTGTGTTGGCTGCCGGAGGTCACGCGGTTCGCGCTTTCGCTCGAGCGCGACGAGGCGGATGCCGACGATCTCGTTCAAGAGACATTTCTGAAGGCATACGAGGCCTGGCATACGTATATGCCGGGGACCGAGTGCCGCGGATGGCTGTTCACAATCTGCAGGAACACGTTCTACAAGCGGCGCCAGCGGGAAGAGCGCCACGTGAGCTGCGACGACCCGGAGTTGGAGGCGCTGGCGGCGGTCGCCGTGCACGCGTCGGCGCAGCAGGGTGGGTATGCCGATCTCTTTACTCGGTTCGACCTGTCCGACGCCATCGACGCGTCGATCGCAGCGTTGCCCGAGGCATTTCACGAAGTGGTAATCCTGATCGACGTCAACGGCCAGTCATACGAGTCGGCGGCCGCGCTCCTTGGTGTGCCCATCGGAACGGTCCGCTCACGACTGTTTCGTGCGCGTCGATTGCTGCAAATAGCGCTCATCAACCATGCTCGGGACGCGGGGCTCGTGCGTCCCCAGCCGAATACCGGAGTTTTTGGTCAAGGGTCACAATGAAGAAATTCATTCCGCGCTGGCTCGCGCGCTTGTTCTCAATGAAGGGCGGGATGCCGAGCGCTTCGATGCCGATGCCGATGTCGGCGCCAATGCTCGACTGCGAGTCGGTCATGCGTCAACTCTGGGACTATTTGGATGCGGAGCTCACGCCGGAGCGCATGGAGGAAATCCGGATGCACATCGAAGTGTGCAAGCGCTGTTATCCGCAGTATCAGTTCGAGCGGTCGTTCCTCGATGCCGTCGCAGCGCGGGGGCGTACGCATTCGGACCCCGAACGGCTGCGTGCCAATCTGCTTGCGGCGCTGCGATCTAACGGACTCAGCGAAGCGTAGCGCAGCTTACCATGCGTACCTCGGGAGTATAAGTCGCCGCTACTGCGAAACATCACCGTTTTCTCATGTTCGTCGCGCAGTTGAAGCGAACGCCGACCTCGCCGAGAACCTCGATCTGCGCTTGGTGTCTCGCGAGGCCAATCCCGATCTCATGGATTCGCATCTCGCGCCCAGCGGAGCGCGCGCCATTCCCATGGTCATCTCTTACGGTGCCGACTTCGCCGAAGTCGGTTCCTCGGCGCCATCGAGCACCGCTCGTCCGAACGCTAGTCGCCTGCACGCCGGGTTTGCCACGCTCGCGCGAGGCGGCGCACGAGAACCCTCACGCGGCGCAGACTGATGTGCGGCATTCCAGTGGCGCACGAAATCACTGGGTCGAATACAAACACGGCGAGCACCCCAACGCGCGAGCGTATCCGTCTCCGGCTCACACGCTGGCTCGTGGCCGCGGCGTGTGCTCCGGTTGCGCGGCGCACGATTGCGTCGTTGAGTAAAGCCTCAAGGGTAGCGATGGGGGCGGGTCCTACGCGCCGGGCAACCATCGTCCCGTTGTCGAACAATGCGATCGTGGGAATGAACTGGATGTCATATCGCGCCGCCGCTGCCGTGCTCTCGTCAATGTTGACCTTTACGATACGAACTCTCCCGTGGTAAGCGACGCTCAGGGCGTCCATCACGGGTCCCACTGCCTGACACGGGGCACACCCTGGCGCCCAAAAGTCGACAAGCACGAGGCCTGAATCCGAAGACTCGACGAATCGAGCGAACGACGCATCGCCGATGTGGCGCGGTAGTGGCATGGGTATGGGCAACGAGAACGGTGACGCCGAGGTTGATCGCCTGCGACAAGTCCGGCGCACGGTTGGTAGTTCCCGCGGGAACCATCCGGCGCGCTCGCTGGTTGCGCTCTACTAGAATGAATGCACACATCCTCCAACAATGGTCGCCGACGTGACGCGAACCCTTTCGAACCCGCCGGCCGACTGGCCAGGGCGCATCGCCGCCCCGCCGTACGACGCCGCGAACGCGCATTGGGCGGCCAATGTGAATCCGCGGAATTGGCCACTGCCGCCGATGCGCGACCGTTATCATCTGGTGGTGATCGGCGGCGGTACCGCCGGCCTGGTGAGCGCAGCCATAGCGGTCGGCCTCGGGGCGCGCGTCGCCCTCGTTGAGCGCGCGATGCTCGGCGGCGATTGTCTCAACGTGGGCTGTGTGCCCTCCAAAGCACTCCTCCGCGCCGCTCGCGGATGGCATGACGCGCGCTCCGCGGCTGCGGAGTCTGGCGGGCCGTCCGCGTCTGGCGATGGCGACTTCGCGGCGGTCATGGCGCGGCTCCGCGGGGTGCGGTCGCAGTTGAGCGACGTGGATTCGGTGACGCGGTTCAGCGAGTTGGGCGTGGACGTGTTTCTGGGCGACGCGGTATTCGTCGGCCCCAATGTCGTGCGCATTGGCGACCGCACGGTGCAGTTCCGCCGCGCGATCGTGGCCACTGGTGCCCGCGCGGCCGTGCCACCAATACCGGGGCTTGCCGACACGCCGTTCGACACCAACGAGACCATCTTCAGTGTGACGGAACGCCCCGCACATCTGATCGTGATTGGCGGCGGCGCCATTGGCGCCGAGTTGGCGCAGGCGTTCGCGCGCCTCGGCACCACGGTCACGCTGGTCAATGCGGACGAGCGGCTGCTGGCGCGCGAAGACGCGGACGCCGCGGCGCTGGTGTCGGCAGCGCTTCACGCAAATGGAGTGACGCAGCATCACGGCGTGCGGGTGTCGTCCGTCGCCTACTCCGGCGGGCTATTCACGGTGACTGCAACTGCGGCGCAAGGCAGCGTGACGGTTCAGGGCGACCGACTGCTGGTCGCGACGGGTCGCGCGCCGAACGTGGATGGTCTGGGACTGGAGGCGGCCGGCATCGCGTATTCCCCGAAAGGAATTGTGGTCAATGATCGGTTGCGCACGTCCAACCGACGCGTGTTCGCGATTGGCGACGTTTCGTCGCGGCTCCAATTCACGCATGTCGCCGATGCCCAGGCTCGGCTGGCGGTGCCGAATGCGCTGTTCTTTGGCCTGGGAGGGGGGCGTAATAGTTCTCTAATAGTTCCTCGGGTAACCTACACTTCACCGGAGCTCGCGCAGGTGGGGCTGACGGGCGCCGAGGCCGCGGCAGCAGGCACTAAGATCGACACGATCACCGTACCGCTAACGCACGTGGATCGCGCCGTGCTCGACGGGGCAGATACCGGATTCCTCACGGTCCATTTGAAGGCGGGCACCGATCGCATCCTCGGCGGAACGCTCGTGGCCGAGCACGCCGGAGAGATGATCGGCGAGCTCGCCGTGGCGATCACGAACAGGCTGGGGCTCGGCGCACTCGGGCACACCATCCATCCGTATCCCACCCAGGCCGAGGTGTATCGGCGGGCGGCGGACGCCTGGCGACGCACGCGGTTGACGCCCATCGCACGCCGCGCGTTCGGCGGCTGGTTCAAGTTGTTTCGATGAGCAAATCGGAACTATCGCGCCGCGGCGCGCTGCTTCGGCTAGGAATCTTCGCGGTGGTGGTGCTCGCCGCGGCCTACGTGTTTCGCGGCACGGCAAGCGCCCTGTTGCACGATCCCGCCGCGCTGGCTGCGCGCTTGCGCGGTGCCCGTGGGGCGTCTGTGCTGTTCGTGCTGGCGTACGCGGCGGCGGCCACCCTGGCGCTGCCCGCTACGCCATTCACTTTTGCGGGGGGCATCGTGTTCGGGTTCGCCAAGGGGGCGGCGCTCAACTGGGTGGCCGCCACCATTGGCGCAACGGGTTCGTATGCGCTGGCGCGTGGCCTCGGCGCTGATGCTGTGCGCAAGCTGCTCGGGCGTCATGCCGACCGTTTGGAAACGTTGTCGTCGCGAACGAGCGCGATGGCCATTGGGCGCCTGCGCCTGATTCCCCTCATTCCGTTCGACGGGCTCAGTATCGCGTCCGGCTTGGCGTGTGTGCCGCTTCGCGCGTACATCGTGGGTACGGCGCTGGGCATCATCCCCGGCACGCTCGTCTACACATGGTTCGCGCAGAGCCTTGCCGCCGGCGTGTCCGGGGCGTCGCGCGCCGCGTGGATTCAGGTGGGCACCGCGAGTGTGCTATTGCTCGCGCTGTCGTTCCTTCCGTCGCTCGTCCGTCGGATCAAAGCATCGCGTTAGCCGAGTCGACGACGAACACCTGCGGATCCGTTTCATGGCGCCGTCGTCCCGGTGCCTGGGTGCAGACGCGCGTCGACAGCGAGCGTGTCGTCCGACGCGTTGAGCACCAACACCACGGCCACGGCGGTGAGCGGGATGGACGCGAGAAAGAGGTGCGTGCCTCCCTTGGTGAGTCCGAGCAGCCCCCATGGGTCTAGAATCTGTTTCCAGCTCCCAATCGTCGACGTGCTGACCATGAGTAGGGCCGCCCACGCGGACGCGCGTCGAAACAGCCCGGCGGCCAGACAGATCGCCACGAGAATTTCCACGACTGCCGCCCCGCGAACCAGCGTGGGGCCCGCGGGCACATGATAGAAGCTGCCGAAAATATGTCCGGCGCCCTCGGTGGCCAGGAGCTTATCCACGCCCCAGAGAAGCAGAAATAAGCCCATGCTCATCCGGAGCAAAGGCATGGTCCATCGGGACGAGCGTTGCATGGAAATTCCTCAAACGGTGGGGCGCGTCAACGCGTGGCAATCGGGATGGTGACTTTGGTGGCAACCCAGGAGCCAGCAAAATGGTTCCCCGTCCTAGCGGGCGTTGGCCGCGGTAGTTTGCACGCATGTTCGACGACTACCTCCGTGCGCTGAAAGACCGCGTGCTGGCTCCTCTGGCGCGTTTTCTTGGCGATCACGTGCACCCCAACGCCATCACCGTCGCCGGATTTCTCGTCGGCATGGCGAGCGCGGGCGCCGCGGCCGCTGGGGCATTTCGGCCGGGGCTCGCGCTGTGGGTCGTCAACCGCTTCCTCGACGGACTCGATGGCTCCGTCGCACGGCTGTCGGGCCGCGCGTCGGACTTCGGGGCATATCTGGATATCGTTGTCGACTTCATTGTGTATGCGGCGATTCCAATCGGGCTGATAATTGCAACACCTGGGCGCGGGCCGGCCGTGGCTGCCACGGTGCTCGTCGCGTCGTTTTACGTGAACGCCGCGTCGTGGATGTATCTCGCCGCGCTGCTCGAACGCCGGGCGCTCGGCGCGTCGGCCACCGGGGAATTGACCGGAGTCACGATGCCGCCGGGGCTGATCGGCGGCACTGAGACGGCGATCATTTACGCACTCTTTTTCGTGTGGCCGAATCATATAGTGACGTTGTTCTATGGCATGGCCGCGCTGGTTGTCGTAACGGTGGGGCAGCGCTTGGTGTGGGCCGTCCGGCATCTGGATTGACCGCGCGCGACTCGAACGCGCGGAACTATCGCGACCGCTCGCGTGTTGTCCGGGTCACAACCCTCTGAATCCCGGATTCCTTGGTATGTCGTTTACTCAGCGCGTGATCGTGTTCGTCGTCACTGGTGTCACCGTCGCGGCCATGGCACCGGCCCGCGCCAACGCGCAGCGCGCCGACTCCGCGACCATCGTGGGCGTGGTTCGCACACAAACCGGTGCCCCGGTGCCGGACGCGCGCGTCTGGGTCGACAGCACTCGAGCCGTTCGCTCGGACTCGGCCGGGTCGTTCACATTGTCGGTGCCGGCCGGCGCGACGTTGGTGGTACATGTAGACCGCGCCGGCTTCGCGCCAATCGTGCTGGCGATCACCGCGCTGTCGTTGGACGAACCTCGCCGCGTTGCGGTGGCGTTGCGCACCGTGACCCAGCTCGCGCCATTTACTGTCAACGGCTCCACGGAACCGCCGCTGGTAAACCACACCGATGCGTCCACGGGCGGTACCCTCACGGCGCGGGATCTCGAGGCTCTTCCGACCGACGGCCGCGATCCGCTGCAACTCGCGTTTTACGTGCCGGGAGTGGCGCAGGCCACGGGATTCTTCAACACCGCGCCGGTGCTCAGCATTAACGGGTCCAATTCGCTGTACACGCAATATTTCATTGATGGCCTGGACAACAACGAGGGATTTCTGGGTGGAACGCGCGTGGACCTGCCGCTCTCGGCGCTGCGTGGTGTGGACGTGAAGACGAATACCTATGGCGTGGAATTCGGGCGCAGTTCCAACGGCATTGTGAATTACGAGACGCGCAGCGGCACGAACACCTGGCACGGCGATCTGTTCGCCTACGGCCGGCCCGGGCGAGGATTCGACTCGCGGCCAGCGTTCACGCCCGCGAACACCGAACCGCAAGGATTCCATCGCTACCAAGTCGGCGGGTCCGGCGGTGGGGCGCTTGCTCGCGATCGAACATTCGTCTTTGGCGCCGCCGAATATCTGAATGAGAAGACGCCGCAGACCGTGACCACCGCATTCGGAAACGGCGCTGGCGCGCAGGAACGGCGGCAGCTCAAGCTGTTCGGTCGGCTGGATGAGAGCTGGAGTGGCACCCAGACCACCACGTTCAGGGTCGCGCTCAGCGACCTCCAACTGCTGGGCGAGGGCGGCGGGCTGGTGGTACCCGAGGCCGACGCAGGCCAGATCCGGATTGGCGCGATCCTCGATGCCACACACCGGAGCGCGTTGGGTGGCGGCACGTCCAACACCCTGTCGGCGCAGGTGGCGAGCTATCATTGGTACTATCCGCCCACGGGGAGTTCGTTCGACGTTCCACAGGTGTACGTCGAGTCACCGCAGGGCGCGTTGCAGGCCATCGTGGGATCATCGGGATCGCAATTTGACGAACGCGAGCTGCAGGTCAGCGTGCGGGACGAGCTCGTGCACGAGACGCGAACGCATACGCTGAAAGCCGGTGCCGACATCGTCGCTGCCGGATTTCGCCTGGACGGCGCCGGCACGAACCCCCTTGGGCTATATGAAGTTGTGAATACCGGAAACATCACGCAACACGGCGCGTTCATCTCGATTCACGACGTCCCGGCAAACGTGCAGGTCAGGAGCTATACGGTGGACCCGATTCTGCAACACGTCGATCAGTCGCAGGCCGTCTACGGGTTGTATGCGCAAGACGCGTGGCGGACCACACCAACGCTCAATGTGACGTACGGTCTCCGCTGGGACTACGATGACATCACGTCGCGGGGCGCCAGTTCGCCGGATCTTTCCAACTTCCAGCCACGGACGTCGTTCAACTGGACCTTTGCGCCGAATCAGGTGATCCGAGGCGGCATGGGAGTCTATACGGGAAAATTCCCGTACACGGTGTATTCTGACGCCACCCAATTCGGCGCCGGCGGAAGCGCCCCCGTCACGTTCGACGGTGCGAGCGCGCCGGCTTTTGGACAGGCGCCCAGCGATCAGCAATTGCTGGCCGCTCGCGCACAACTCCCACCGCGTGAGATCCGCCAAACGTTCGCTCGGGGGTTGCAGAACCCCCGGAGTTACCAGGCGACGCTGGGGTATGGTCGCCAGTTCGGCGCCACGTGGAGCGTGTCATTCGATGCGGTCTATGCCAACACCTACCACCTGCCCCGACTGTGGGATCTGAACGCCGTCAACTACACGCTCACACCGGCGGATACGATCGATCAGCCTCCCGCGTTCGGCGACGCCTATCGCCCGGTGGCGCCGCAAACTGGCGGATATCGTCAGTTGACCACCACCGACGCCGGTGGACGAAGTGAGTACGCGGGTCTCTACACCGAGATCCAGCACCGCTTCAGCGATACGTGGACCGCGGATCTCAACTGGATCTGGTCGCATGCCCGCGACAACACGGAGGATATCAATTTCGCGGCGACGCAGGGGAACAACTTCGCGAACGAATGGGCCGACGCCGTCAACGATCGGCGGCACGTGGTGCGGTTACGATCCGTGTACACGCCGGTGCCGCGGGTGCAATTCAGTGCCATCGCGGATTTCCAAACCGGACAGCCCATCAACTGGCTGGCTGGCGCGTACGACGCGGCCTCTGGCACTGCCACGTACGACGATGTGAATGGCAGCACGCCTGGCTTCGGAGATTTCTACCTGGGCAATCGAGACCGCTTTCCGGGAGTGGGCCGTAACAGCGGACGGTTGCCCAGCGTGTTCAACCTGAATGTGGGGGCCGCCTACGTCGTGCCCATGGGTGACGCGCGCGGCGTCCAACTGCGGCTAGACATATTCAACGCGTTGAATTCGGTGCAGGAGTCCGGCTTCGCCAGCGGCATCTCGGGCGGCGGACCGCGAGTCCAGGTAGGCAGGCCCGGGGATCCGATCATCTACACCACCGCAGCGCAACCGAGGCGGCTGCAGTTCTCGGCGCGCTACACATTCTAGGCTCTTGTATGCGCCATCGTCGCGCGGGCTGGATGCGTTTGTGCGCGGCCGCGCTGGTGGTGGGGTGCGGGCGCGCGGCACCGCCGCCGAGTGCCGCGCAACTGAGCGCGCTGCCGTGGGATAGCGTGGTGACCCGAGCGCGCGGTACGACCGTCACCTGGTTGATGTGGCGTGGAGATCCATCTATAAATGCTTATGTGGATCACTGGGTGGCCCCGCGACTGCTTGCGACCTACGGAATCACCCTGCACACGGTGGACGCGCAGGGCCCGGGCATTCTCAACGCGCTCGTCGTGGAACGCGAAGCCCGCCGCATTCCAGGCACGGCAGACCTGCTGTGGATCAATGGCGAGACCTTCGCCAACCTCCGGCACGAGGGACTGCTGTATGGACCCTGGGCCGGCCGGCTGCCAAACGCCGCGTACGTGGACAGCGCATCCCCCATCATCAGCCGCGACTTTGAACAGGACCCCTCGGGGTATGAGTCGCCGTGGGGCCGAGTGCAATTCGCGCTGATCTACGACACGGTGCGCACCCCAGACCCGCCGCGCACGGTGGATGCGCTCAAACAATGGATTCTCGCGCATCCCGGGCGGTTCGCGTACGATCGATCGTTCACCGGCATGACGTTTCTAAAAACCGTGATGTATGCGCTGTCGGGCGGCGTTGCGCCGTTTCAGGGCGGGTTTCGCGAAACGGCGTATGATTCGGGGAGCGCACGTTTGTTTGGGTGGCTGGATGACGTGCGACCCGCGCTCTGGCACAGCGGGAACGACTATGCTTCCGATGTGGCCGCCCTGCACCGGATGTTCGCCAATGACGAGATCGATTTCAGCATGTCGAACAACCAGAACGACGTGTTGACCAAGGTGCGGCAGGGCATCCTGCCGGCCACCGCGCGGCCGTTGCTGCTCCGCGATGGCACGATTGCGAATGCGCATTACGTGGGAATCGCGTTCAATGCTCCGAACCCCGCCGGCGCCATGGTTGTGGCCAACTTTCTGCTGTCGCCCGAGGCGCAATTCGAAAAGCAGAAACCCGCGGTGTGGGACGACGGCACCGTGCTGGCGGTAGACCGCCTGCCAGTGCTGTGGCGCGATCGCTTCGACACGCTGGCGCGTGATCCACGGGCACTCCCGCGCGATTCTTTGGCCAAGTACGCGCGCCCTGAAGTCGCGCCGCGATACCAGGAACGCCTCGAAGCAGACTGGGAACGCCGCGTTCGGCAGGGACACCGGTGACTCGCTCCGCCGCGTTCGGAATCGCGGCTGCCGCGATCGTGGCATCACCCGTCCTGCTGGGTGTGGGCTACTCAGTGCTGGCATCGTTCGGATTGGCGGGCGTGGGAGCAACCGGGTTCACGACAGCCCGAGTGGCGCGCGTGCTCGGCGCGGCTGCAACATGGCACGCGCTCTGGTGGTCGGCGTCGACGGCGCTCGTCGCCACCGCACTCGCGGGAATTGCGGCGGTGCTTGTGGGCGTCGTTGCGCGGCGCGGCCGGCGCATCGATCGCCTCACCCAACTGTTGTCCGTGCTTCCACTGCCAATTCCACACATTGTGGCTGCGGTGGTCGGTGTACTGCTGTTGGCGCAGAGCGGGCTACTTGCGCGGTTGGCTTACGCGGCCGGCATGATCCACACGCCCGCGCAGATGCCGGTACTCGTTGCCGATCGACTCGGAATCGGTTTCACGCTCACGCTGGCCTGGAAAGAGTTTCCGTTTCTCGCACTGGTCACGTTCTCTCTGCTCGCCACGCGTGGCGTGGCCATGGAAGAGGCGGCCCGCACGCTCGGCGCGGATGCGTGGACCGCGCTCCGGCGCGTCACCGTACCGATGCTGTGGCGCGGATTGCTTCCGGCAATGGTGGTGGTGTTCATCGTGATCGCGGGAAGTTACGAAGCCGCGACGCTGCTTGGCCCCAGCAACCCGCTCCCGCTGCCCACGTTGACGTACGATCGGTATTTGGACATCGACCTGACTCGTCGCGGCGACGCGTACGTGCTGACGATGCTTGGACTCGCGCTCGCCGCAGTGGGCGTCACCATACACGAGTGGGTCCGCGCGTGGAGTGAACGTGGGTAACGCGCTGTCGCGGGGAGCAGTTGCATTTCGCGTTGGGCTCGGGGCGGCGCTGTTGGTGTCTGTGGCCGTGCCACTGCTGCTACTCCTGGTCTGGTCCGCAGGCCGCGCCTGGTTCTTTCCCGCGCTCGTGCCATCCGACTTCAGCGGCGACGCGTGGGCGCTCCTTGGTGGATCGCTCGGGCGAGCGGCGGCGACCAGCACGGGTATCGCGCTGGTTGTGGGGGCGCTGAGCGGTGCACTTGGCTTTGTCGTGGGACGAGCAATTGCGCAGCTCCGCGGTTGGCCGCGGCACGTGGCAGCGGCGCTGGCGTTCCTGCCGATTGCTGCGCCGTCGATCGCCCTCGGCACGGGCGCGCAATACTACTTTCTGCGGCTGGGTTTGGGCGGATCTCCACTAGGCGTAATTCTCGCGCATACCGCGCCGGCCGCCGGCCTCGCGTCGCTGTACTTTCTCGGCGTGTTCAGCGTGACCGACCGCCGCTTGGAGGATGAAGCGCGCACACTCGGAGCGCGACCATGGCAGGTGTTGCTCCGCGTCACCATCCCGGCGTTCCGCCGCCAGATCGCTGAGGCCATAGCGCTGGGGTTTCTGGTCTCGTGGAGCCAGGTGCCGCTCACGTTACTCGTTGGCGGCGGGCTGGTGCGAACGCTGCCGCTAGCAGTGTTCTCATATATACGCGCTGGTCAGGAGCGATACGCGGCGGTCGGGGCATTGTTGCTCATCGTTCCTCCCATGTTGGTGTTGGGAATGGCCATGGTCGGGACGCGCCGCGCCGCGGTGATCGCCGCATGAGCGCCACGGAGCCGACTCCCGCCGCACTGATCCTCGACCACCTCGACGTACGGTTCGGCGATTCGCTTGGCCTTCGCGACCTGTCGCTGGAGGTGGCGCCGCGCGAGCGGCTGGTGGTTGTGGGCGCCAGCGGCTCTGGTAAGACGTCTCTCATGCGCACCATCGCCGGGCTGACCTCGGCGGGCGCCGGGCGCGTCTTGGTGAGAGCGCTGGACGTCACCAATCTCCCGCCGGAACGTCGCGGTGTGGTGTATCTGCACCAGACCCCTGTGCTCTTTCCTCATCTCAGCATCTTCGAGAACGTCGCCTTTCCGCTGCGGGTTCGCCGCGTGCCGGCCGCCGAGTTGCGCGCTCGCGTGGGAGCGGCCCTCGACGCCGTGCGTCTCGGCGCACTGGTGCAGCGCCATCCGCACACCCTGAGTGGCGGTCAAGCCCATCGGGTGGCGTTGGCACGAGCCATGGTGGCGCGCCCGCATGTGCTGCTTCTCGACGAACCGCTCTCCGGGCTCGATCCCGAATTGCGAATGGAAGTGCGCGGCGCGATCCTCGACGCGCATCGCGATCAGGACGCGGCCCTTGTGCTGGTGTCGCACGATCTGGAGGAGGCAGGGCTACTCGGCCATCGCGTGGCGTTGCTGCTGGACGGTAGGATCGCTCAGGTGGGCACGACCCAGGACATCTTTGCCCGGCCGTCCTCGGCTGCGATCGCGCGCTTTATCGGTATCGCCAACGTGCTGCATGGAAACGTAGATAACGGCGTTCTGCAGTCGTCTTTGGGGCCATTGCCTGCCCCGCCAAACGCTCCCCAGCGCGGGCCCGTGGTCATCGCATTTCGCACCGACGCGCTCCGGCTGGACGAGGCGTCGGCCGTACGCGCGCGCGTGGTGCGCGTGCACCATGGGGTAGACCGGACGACCGTGCGGGTGACGCTGGACCACGCCGAAGTAGACGTGCGGGTGGATGCTCTGTGCATTCCCGAGGTGGGGGACGCGGTGGGAGTGGCGTGCGACCCACGACGGCTGCTGGTGTACGCCGATCCCGGCAACGACGGACATGCGTGACGCGCGAAACCGCCGGCGCTTGCAAACGGCGATCGTCGCGGAGCGCGCGCAGGTCTCGCTGCCGACGCTTCGCCGAGTTGAGCGGCAACCGCTGTCATCCCGAGGAGCGGAGCGACGAGGGATCTACTTTCCTTATCGAGTTATTAAGGAAGTACAATAGATCCCTCGCTGCGCTCGGGATGACAACGTTACCCCGCTCGTCAGGTGGCAGTGCGTCGGTCAGCCGATGTGGTCGGGCTCCAGCACTCGTTCGTTGACGTCGTTGCCGACGCGGGTCACGTAGTACGCCTTGGCGCCCTGCCGCGTCGACACCACGCGCTTAACGACGTCGTCCTCGAAGTAGATGCCCGCGTCATTGTCGCACGCGTACCCGGGCTTCATCTGTCCGCTGCCGATCAGCTTGTGGTAGAGGGGCCGACGTCCCGGCTCGGCGTCGTAGTGCGGGCAGTGGCTGCCGGAGAGCAGACCGAGGCACTTGACGATCGACAACTCCTGCGGCCGCGAGTCGGTGGTGCCTTCCTCGAACCAGCAGAGTGAGCCCGCGCTGGCGCCGCCGAGCACGATGCCCTGATCCCAGGCGCGACGGAGGATGACGTCGATGCCCTGCGCCTTCCAGATCGCCTGCTGGTTGAGCGTGTTGCCCCCGGACGCGACGATGCCGTCCACCGAGAGCAGCACGTCGTCCCACGACCGCGGCTGCGTGGTGCTGGCGATGAAGCTCTCCTGATCGAGCGCTTCCACCTCGAGCGGTGCGCAGTTGCGATACCAGGCAAGCGTGCCGGCCGCGCTGTCGGCCGATGCCGTGGGTAAGTAGAGGAGCTTGGGCCGGCGCTTGCCCGTGAGTTCCGCCATGTAGCGGATGTACGTCGTATTGAAGTTGCCACCGGCGATGAGGATCTTTCGTGTGGGCGCGGAGCGCCGGGCCGCGGTGGACAGATCGGCGGCCGAAAGACGTCCGCCCCAAAGCCCCATGGACCCGACGACGGACGACGCGATGAACGCTCTGCGCTGCATGAAAATGACCTCGTGATATGGAGCACCCAGTGTATCGTTCGACGGACGGCGTCGCCAGCGGCGCTCAACCATTCACCTCTCCGTTCCAACGAGCCCACGGATCTGTGATGCGGATTGCGTTTCTCGGCTACGGCACCGTGGGCCGCGCGCTGTACGCGCTACTCGCGCGGAGGCGCGCGGCGCTGTCGCGCGAATATGGCATCGACTACGTCGTGACCGGCGTGGCGTCGCGGCGCGGGGGCTGGCGCGTCAACGCGGCGGGTCTTGAGCCAGAGCAGCCCACGGGCGAGATAGTTGACAATGTCACCCAATGGCTCGAGCGCAGCGCCGCCGAGGTGGTGTTCGAGGCGCTTCCGCTCGAACCCATGTCGGGGCAGCCGGCGCTGGACTATCTCCGCGCCGCGATCGAGCACGGCGTCCATGTCATTTCGGCAAACAAGGGGCCGGTGGTCCACGGGCATCGGCTGCTCACCGAGCTCGCGGCGGCGCGCGGTGTTTGCTATCGCTTTGAGTCGGCCGTGATGGACGGCGCGCCCGTGTTCTCCCTGGCGCGCGCGTGCATACCCCTCGCTGGGGTTCGGTCGGTGCGCGGGATCTTCACGTCCACGGCCACCGTGGTGCTCGAGGCGATCGAGAGTGGGCACACTCTCGACGAGGGCATTGGTCTGGCGCAGCGCATGGGAATCGCCGAGGCAGATCCGGGCTACGACGTGGACGGCTGGGATTCGGCGATGAAGCTCTGCGCCGTGGCGAACGTGGTGCTCGGCGCGGACATCCGGCCGAGCGACGTGACGCGCGCAGGCATTCGCGAACTGCGTGAGGCCGACGTCCGTCGCGCACGGCTCGAGGGATCGCCTTTCCGGCTGGTCGGCGAGATAAGTCGCGGGGCAAATGGCGTAGTCGCGGCGCGCGTTGGGCCGGAGCGGTGCGCCGCTGACGGACCGTTGGGCGCCGTGCGCGGGACGACGTTGGTGATGCACTACGAGGCGGACGTCTTTCCGGGCGGGTTGACGGTGACGTCGCACGACCCTGATCCGACGACGACGGCGTACGGGATGATGGCGGATCTGATCGGAGTGATGGGAACACCGCGCTGACGTCGCGGCCGCTTGCTGCATTCTTGCATTCACGTTTACTTATACCGCCAATGCCGGTCATCACCCGTGCGGCGGGGACGTACCCGCGCGTCGGCCAAAGAGACCGCTCGGACTCGGAGAGTCATGCGCTGCAATTTTTTGCTCGTCGGTGTGCTCGTCGTCGTGGCCGCTTGCGCTTCGTCCGGGGCGCACGCCGACTCGCGCTGTGGCCTCACGGCTGCCGATTCGATCTACGCCGGCCGCATGCCGGTGTATCGGGCCTGCGGTGTTGACCACGAGGCCACACTCGTGAGCACCAGCGTCCACCCCGATTTTCGCCCCGAGCCGGGTTCGCGGGTGGGCTGCTTCGTCGCAGACCTCGAGTTCGTCGTCGACACCACTGGTCGTGTAGAGCCGGGCACCACGCGCGTCGTCCGGCAGAACAATGGGGAGTTCGCGGACGCGGTTGCGGCGATTGTGAGTCGGCTCCGGTACACTCCGGCAACGCTCTATGGCGCGCCGGTGCGTCAGATCACCGCACTCACGCAGAGGTTGAGCATCGTGGAGGTGTTGGTGCCTGCCGGCTCACCGCCCCCCAGGCCAACCACGCGCCCGCCGACTTGCTGAGCCGCTGGACGAGCGGCGCGCACCGTGCATCGGTACACTCCATCATGCCCTCTCCACAAATGAAGAACCGCCAGTGGCTGCTCAACGAGCGTCCCGTCGGCGAACCGACGTCCGGTACGCTGCGACTGGACGAGACAGACGTTCCGTCGATCGGCGCCGGCCAGATGCTCGTGCGCACCGAATTCCTGTCGCTCGACCCGTACATGCGCGGGCGAATGAGCGACGCGCCGTCGTACGCGCCGCCGGTCGCCGTGGGCGCCGTGATGATCGGCGGCACCGTGGGGCGCGTCGTCGAATCGCGCGTGACTGGTTTCTCAGCCGGCGACTGGGTGCTCGGCTTCGGCGGCTGGCAGGATTACTGGATCTCTGATGGGCGCGGCGTCACCACCCTCGGCGCGTCACCCTCGCATCCATCGTGGGCACTCGGCGTGCTCGGCATGCCCGGGTTCACGGCGTGGGCCGGGCTCACACTGATCGGCGAACCGAAACCGGGTGAGACGATCGCCGTTGCCGCGGCGACGGGACCCGTGGGTGCCACGGTGGGCCAGATCGGCAAGCTGCTTGGTTGCACGGTAGTGGGAATCGCCGGCGGCCCCGAGAAGTGCGCATACGCGGTGAGTGAACTCGGGTTCGATGCGTGCGTCGATCACCGAACGCCAGCGCTCGCGGCGCGACTCGCGTCGTCGGCGGCGGCGGGCATCGATGTCTATTTCGAGAACGTTGGCGGCAAGGTATTCGACGCCGTGCTGCCACTGCTCAACCAAGGCGCGCGCGTGCCGCTCTGCGGCCTCGTGTCGCAGTACAACGTCACGGCACTGCCGCCCGGTCCCGATCGCATGGGGTGGCTCATGGGCCAACTGCTGCGTCGGCGGGTGCGCATGCAGGGATTCATAATCTACGATGACTTCGGTGCCCACTTTCCGGCGTTCGCACGGCAGATGACAGCGTGGATCGACGCCGGCAAGATGAAGTACCGCGAGGACGTGATCGACGGCCTCGAACAGGCGCCCGCGGCATTCATCGGGATGCTGCGGGGGGAGAACTTTGGCAAGCGCGTGATTCGCGTCGGAGAAGGTTGAACGAATGACGAGCAAGATCCTGTCTCCCATCGCCAAACCAACGGCGCCACCATGCACTCAGCGCACGAAACTCAGGAAACGCACGTGACTCACCCGGCGCTCGGCTTCGCGCTCATCGCGTGCTGCCTGGTCGCGGCGACGCGCGCGTTGCCGGCACAGAGCACGGGAACGGCGGCGCCGCCACCGCCTCGGGCCACGGCCGGAGCCGCCAACCTGTCGCTGTCGCAGACGAAGGTGGACGTGAACCCGGTCGCACACGACGAGGAGATCCGCCGGCGCCTGCAGAGCGTGCTCGAGGCGACCAAGTGGTTCGTCGCACCGCGCGTCCGCGTTGAGTCGGGTGTGGTTTTCCTCGAAGGGCAGGCGACCACCGACCAGTTCAAGACGTGGGCGGGCGATCTCGCGCGCAACACCCAGGACGTGGTGGCGGTGGTGAACCAGATCACGGTTGTCACGCCATCGGCCTGGGACTTCAGCGCCGCATCGCAGGGCATGACCAAACTCTGGCACGACATCCTCGGCGCGCTGCCGTCCATCGCGTTCGGTGCCATTGTCCTCGTCCTCTCGTTCGGCGCGGCCCGCCTGGCAACGCGGGGATCGCGTCGCGCGCTGGAACAGCGCGTCCCTGTCGCGCTCCTCCGCGCGGTGATCGCGCGCGCCGTGGGAGTGTTCGTACTGCTCCTCGGCGTGTACGTGATTCTGCGCGTCATGGGACTCACGCAATTGGCGCTCACGGTGGTGGGCGGCACGGGCCTGATCGGGCTCGCCATTGGCATCGCGTTCCGCGACATCACCGAGAATTTCCTGGCGAGCATTTTTCTCAGCGTCCAGCGCCCATTCGAGCCGGCCGACCTCATCGACGTCGCCGGCGTCACCGGCTATGTGCAGCAGCTGAACATGCGCACGACAGTCCTCATGAACCTGGACGGCAATCTGGTACAGATTCCGAACGCCGCGGTCTACAAGAGCAATATCAGAAATTATACGACGAACAAGAATCGCCGCGAAGTGTTCGACATCGGCATTGGGTACGACGACTCGATAAGCAACGCACAGGAGATCGCGCGGCGGGTGCTCGAGGATCACCCGGCTGTGCTCGATGACCCCGAGTTTTCGGTCCTCGTTGATAGCCTCGGCGCATCGACCGTCAATCTCAAAGTCTATTTCTGGATCGACGGGAGCGCGAACAGCCGACTTAAGGTCCGCTCGTCGGTGATCAGGCTCGTGAAGGGCGCGTTTCAGAAGAACGGCATCTCCATGCCCGATGCGGCGCGCGAGATAATCTTTCCGAACGGTGTGCCCGTCCTCCAGCCGGATGGCGAACCCGCACGGGACAAGGCGGCAGCCACACCCTCCGCCGCCGCCTCCGTCGCTGTCGCGCATGAACCGGCTGTCGTCGCGACGAAGGCGGAGGGTGGTCTCCATAGCGAGGCGGCCATGCTCGAGGAGCAGGCGCGCCGGTCGCGGGCGACCGGCGGCGAACAGAATCTGTTGGAACCCGCGGCGCCGCCGGCGGGTCACGCAGGCGAACCCCGCGGCTGACCTCAGGTCACGGAATCACCGCCGCCGTCGGAGGCGGCACGATCACCACCGCCTTTCCCCCCAGCAGCGTGTTGAACGCCGGCACCTGCGCCCGCAGCAGATCGTCGATCCGCGCCTGCACGGCCGTCCACTGCTGCTGCAGGTCCGATAGCCGCTGTTTCACGCCGCTCGTTACCGGCATGTATGACGCGTCCACCGTGCCGGCGAGATAGACCCACTCGTCCACCACGCCGTTCGGGAAGTTGATGATGTCCTGCCCGTTCGTGTGCAGCGGCTGCATCAGCTCCGTGCTCAACGAGTCGGCGCGCGCTGCGAGCTGGTTGCCGGTTAGCGTCACGCTCGCCGAGTTTGGCAGATCCGCGGCGTGACCGACTATCGCCTTCACCTGATCACGCACGTCCTTGAGCGTTGTCACATCGTGGAAAATCGCATTCGCCCGCTCGTCGATGGCGCGCATGGTACGCTCCTGCTCGGCGATCTGCGCCACGGTGAGCTGCACGCGCGGATCGGGGCGCAGCTCGAGCGGCGCGGAGAACACCTTTCCGTTCGCCGTCAGTCGTACGGTGTAACGGCCCGGCGCCACGACGCCGCCTTCGGTGGAACCGAAGAAGTTCATCCCCGGTGGCGCGTCGAGTGGCGCGGCGCGCAGATCCCACACGGCGCGGTGCATGCCCGGTGCGCCGGGAATTGTGCGCGTGTTGTTACTGCCCGGTTCCGCCTTGCTCGGATACGTGCGTACCACCGCGCCAGCGGCGTCGAGAATGTCGAGCGTGACCTTCGTGGAATCGGTGGCGGTAGCAATGTGATAGTAGATCGTGGCGCCGCTCGGCGGGTTGGTGCCCGCATCATTTCCGCTGCCGCCCCACAGCGTGCGATACGCCGGCCGCGGATCGAACAGGCGCGTGTCGCCCGCCGCCACAGACTCGGCGCCCTTCTCCAGCGGCGTGATGTCGTCGAGGATCCAGAACGCGCGCCCCTCGGTGGATGCCACCAGATCGCCGTTGCGAAGTTGGAGATCTGTCACCGGCACCACGGGCAAGTTCGCCTGCAAACTCTCCCAGCGCTGGCCATCGTTGAACGACACGTACGCGCCAGTCTCCGTGCCCGCGAACAGGAGCCCGGGGCGCGCCGGGTCTGTGCGCACGACGCGCACTTGATCGCCGTCGCGAATGCCGTTCACGAGCTTGGTCCAGGTGCGCCCGTCGTCGGTGGTCTTGTAGATCTGCGGCGACCAGTCGCTCCACTTGTAGCCGTCATAAGTCATGTACGCCGTGTTCGCGTCGAACGGCGACAGCTCGATCGCGTTCACGAAACCGTTGCCGACCGCCTTGGGCGTGACGTTGGTCCAGGTGCGGCCGCCGTCGTGGGTGCGCTGCACCAGGCCATCATCGGTGCCCACCCAGATCGTGTTGGAATCGCGCGCCGACGGGGCGATGTAATAGATGGTGTTGTACACCTCGCCGCCCGCGCCTTCGTTGGTGATCGGCGCGCCGCCGGGGCCCTGATGCGCCTTCTCGTTGCGCGTGAGATCGGGACTGATCACCGACCAGGTCTGTCCGCGATCGCTCGACTTGAAGAGGTGGTTGCCGCCGTGGTAGATGACTTTGTGGTCGAGCGGCGACGTGGCGATTGGCGCACTCCAGTTGAAGCGGTACTTCTGCTTCTCTGGGGACGTGGACAGCCCGAGCGCCGGGTATGCCATGATCGAGGTCGTGAACTGCGTCACGCGGTCGTATTCGTCGATCGCGCCTTGGTAGCACCCGGCGTACAGATATCGCGGGTTTGCCGGATCGAACGCCACGTGTGCGCTTTCGCATCCGCCGAGCGAGAACCAGTCGGACGTGGTGATGCCGCCGCGCGGCGCCGCGCTGGCGATGGCGACCGAGGAATTGTCCTGCTGGGCACCGTAGACCCAGTACGGATATTGGGCGTCGGTGTTCACACGATATATCTGCCCCGTGGGCTGATTGTCCTGGGTGGACCACGTTTTTCCGCCATCAATGGAGATGCTCGCGCCGCCGTCGTTGCCGTTGATTAGATAATCGTGATTGCGCGGATTGATCCACAGATCGTGGTTGTCGCCATGCGTCGCCGGCAACTCCTGAAATGTCTTGCCGCCGTCGATCGACTTCATGATCGGCGCGTTCATCACGTAGACCGTGTTCGCGTCTTGCGGGTCGGCCATGATCCGCGTGTAGTACCAGGATCTCGAACGAATCTGCCGTTCGGTGGAGACGTGCTGCCACGTGTCGCCGTTGTTGTCGGAGCGATAGAGACCGCCCGTGTCCGCCGCGGCCTCGATGATAGCGTACACGAGTCCCGCGCTGGCCGCCGACGCCGACACACCTATGCGTCCCATGATGCCCGTGGGCAGACCGCGTCCGACGAGTCGCGTCCATGTGTCACCGCCATCCATGCTCCGGTAGATCGCGCTGCCCGGGCCGCCGCTCCGGATCTGCCAGGGCAGACGCTGAAAATCCCAGATCGCCGCGAACACGATGCGCGGATTGGTGGGGTCGATCGTCACGTCGATCGCGGCGACGCTGTCGCTTGGATGGAGCGTCAGTTTCCACGTCGCGCCGCCGTCGGTTGTTCTATAGATGCCACGGTCGCGGCTCGGCGTCCAACGGCTGCCCTCGGCAGCGGCGAGCACGACGTCTGGATTGCGCGGATCCACCGCGAGCTGCGCAATGGAGCGGGTATTCTCGAGGCCGAGCGATCGCCACGTCTTGCCGGCGTCGGTGGACTTGTAGATACCGTCGCCCCATGTGGACGACTGGCCGCGCGGTTCGCGCTCACCCATGCCGGCGTAGACGACGTTCGGATCGCTCGGCGCCACGGCGAGCGAGCCCACCGATCCTGTGTGCAGCTTGCCGTCGGAGATGTTGTGCCAATTGTTGCCGGCGTCCTCCGTCTTCCAGATGCCGCCGCCCGTGGCGCCCATGTAGTAGACGAGCGGATCCGACGCGACGCCCACCACCGTCGTCACGCGGCCGCCGCGAAACGGGCCGATGTTGCGCCAGTGCAGCCCGCCAAAGCGCGCCGAGTCGAAGCTGGCGCCGCCGGGGGCGACCGCGGTCTGGGCAGCGAGGGGCGCGGCGACCGCACCGGCGGCGAGGATGACGGCAACGAGGGACAAGCGGGTCATGACAGTGTGCTCATGTTTGAGAGGTACAGCGTTGTCATTCCGAGCGTAGCGAGGAATCTCGTGTCCCGATTGAGGGACGAAAGATCCCTCGTCGCTGCGCTCCTCGGGATGACATGTATCGCCCAGCAGGGCACTCCTGCATAGACATCCCGAGTCGCGCGTTCCATACTTAACTTACAAACCCCACCGCCCCATCCAGTCAATTCTGTCCGCGAGCCAACATGTACTGTCTCCAGTCGCTTATTGCTGCAACCGCCGGGTTCGCCATTGCTGCGGCCAGCGCTCCACCCATTGGCGCACAGTCTGCGCCGACTTTCGACAACGCTCATGTCGACCTGCGCTACCGGATGGTCGGGCCGGCGCGCGGTGGTCGAGTGACGACCGTCATGGGCGTGCCATCGGAGCCGCGCACATTCTATATGGGTGTGGCGAGCGGAGGGCTGTGGAGGACGACAGATGCGGGGGCCAGCTGGGTGCCGATCTCGGACGGCAAGATCCCGGTGGGCTCGATGGGTTCGATTGACGTATCGATATCGAACCCGAAAGTCATATACGTGGGAACGGGATCCGACGATATCCGCAGTAACGTTTCAACCGGCCGTGGTGTGTACAAGTCAACCGATGCCGGCGCGACGTGGACGTTTGCCGGATTGCGTGACGCCGGCCAGATCGGCGCCGTTCGCATTGATCCGACCAACCCCGACGTCGTGTACGTCGCCGCGATCGGCAACGCGTTCACGACGAATACAGAGCGCGGTGTCTTTCGCACAAGAGACGGCGGAAAGACATGGGACAAGGTGCTGTATCTCTCAGATAGCACCGGAGCGGCGGACCTCGAGCTGCAACCGGGCCACCCCAATGTGATCTATGCGGGAATGTGGCATGGCGTCCGCAAACCGTGGACGATCATCAGCGGGGCGCGTGAGGGCGGCTTGTACAAGAGCGTTGACGGCGGGGATCACTGGGCGAAGATGACGAACGGCTTGCCCTCCGATGTCATCGGCAAGAGCAATATCTCGGTGACGGCCGCGAATCCCGACCGGGTGTACGCGCTCATCGAAGCCAAGCCGGGCGGCGGTCTCTATCGATCCGACGACGCGGGTGAGCACTGGGTGATGACGAGCGACAACCCGCAGCTCATCACGCGTCCATTCTACTACACAACGCTCGCTGCAGATCCGACAAATGCAGATGTTGTCTACGGTGGAGCAGAGAACTTCTACAAGTCCACCGACGGTGGCAAGACGTTCCACATTCTGGATACGCCGCATGGCGACAACCACGACATGTGGATCAATCCGCACGATGGCAATGTGATGGTGCAGGGGAACGACGGTGGCGCAAATGTGTCACTCGACGGCGGTAAAACATGGTCGTCGATCGAGAATCAGCCGACGGCGGAGATCTACGCCGTCGCGATAGACAATCAGTTTCCATACCGCTTGTATGGGGCGCAGCAGGATAACGAAACGCTGATAGTACCCGGCCTTCCGCTCAATTCTGGGCGCATCGCCGAGTGGCGCACGGGGCCAGGGTGCGAGACAGGGCCGATCATGCCGAACATCACCAACCCCGATACGGTCTATGCGTCGTGCAAGGGTCAGTTCAGCAGGATGTCCCTGCGCACTGGCCAGGAAAAGCAATATTGGGTGGGCGCGCAATCACTCTACGGCAGCCCGCCGTCCGACCTCATCTATCGCTTTCAGCGCGTGTCGCCAATCGAGCTGTCGCCGCATGACTCACATGTGATCTACTACGGCTCGCAGTACCTGCATCGCACGCGTGACGAGGGCGTGACGTGGGAGCGCATCAGCCCCGATCTCACTGCGCACGATCCGCGCTATCAGAGCGTTGTAAGTGGCGGCCCGATCACACGCGATGTCACCGGTGAAGAGGTCTACAGCACGCTGTACGCAATTCGCGAATCGCCGTTGCAGAAGGGACTCATCTGGACCGGTTCAAATGACGGTCCTGTGTATGTGACGCGTGATGACGGAAAGACATGGACCAATGTCACACCCAAGGACCTTCCGCCGGGCGGACGCGTGCAGACGATCGAGCCGTCGCCGCACCGCGCGGGCTCGGCGTACATCGCAGTGTATCGTTATCTACTTGGCGATTTCGCTCCGTATATCTATAGAACTGACGACTACGGCAAGAGCTGGACGCGGCTGACCGATGGCAACAACGGAATTCCAGCCGACTATCCGACGCGAGTGATCCGTGAGGATCCGGTGCGAGCCGGACTGCTCTACGCAGGCACTGAATTCGGCATGTACGTATCGCTCGATAATGGCGGGCACTGGTCGCCGTTCCAGTTCAATCTGCCGGCCACGCCGATCAACGATATAAATGTCCACGGCAGCGACATGGCGATCGCCACGCAGGGTCGTGCGTTCTGGATCATGGACGATCTCGCGCCACTGCGCGACTGGAACGCCGGAGTCGCGTCGGCGAGCGCGCACCTGTTTAAGCCGCGCCCGGCGTATCGCATGCGGTATCGTGCCAATCCCGTATCCGATCGCGGCAACAGCACTGCGGCGCCGCAGTATCCGCGGAGTGGCGCCACGATCGACTACTACTTCGATAGTGCGCCCGCGGGGAAGGTGACGCTCGACATCCTCGACGGAAGCGGGAAAATCGTCCAGAGTTTCGTCAGCGCAGCGGCTACCGATAACGGTGGATCAGGCGCCGACGCACCGAGCGGTCGCCCCGCGGCCGCGGCACTGTCAACGCACGCCGGCCTCAATCGCTTTACGTGGGATCTGACCTATCCGGGTGCTCGGCGGACTGCATCGCAACCGGCTGGCGGCGGTGGCCCGGACGCGGTGCCGGGTGCATATCGCGCGCGACTCACCGTGGCGGCGGCCGGGGGCAGCCAGGCGTGGAGTGAGACGCAGCCACTGGTTGTTAAAGCCGATCCGCGAGTCACGAAGGATGGCGTGACTACGGCCGACATGCAGCAGCAGTTCGATCACAACATGCGCGTTCGCGATCTCGTATCCGACGTCAACATCGCCGTGTCCCGCATCCGCGCTGCGCAGACTCGTCTCAAGGGTGCTACGGGCGCTCCGGCGGACACCTTGCACCAATTGTCAGCGATTGCGGCGAAACTCGAAACGCCGGCAATTCGATATAGTCAACCGCAGTTGCAGGACAACATATCGTACCTGTACGATATGACGAATGGCGCCGATCAGAAGGTGGGGCGCGATGGGATCGAACGGTATCGCGTCCTTCGTGCACAACTCGACGTCCAGTTGGCGGCACTGAACAAATTGCTCGGTACGAATGGCGGGGAATAGCGGCCAACGGCCGCGCGCGTGAAGCTTTCGGGCGAAAGCGGACAGCGCGTCAGAGATTCCCTGACGCCTGCGGTGACGCCCGAGCGCCACCTTTCCTGGGTAGCGTAACCAGGGAGAGCGTCATGGACACTCGTCGCAGCGCAGGCTCGTCGGCGCTGGAGGTGGACGACAGCGTCGGCTTCCTTGGCGAAGGCGTTGGACAGCAGATCGTGTCGGCCCTCCGCGCCAACCTCGAGCGTGGATTCTTCGAGAGCGAAGAGCGGTTTCAGCAGATCACAGAGGCGCTGCACGACGTCGTCGCACTCAGCGACGAGCAGTACACCCGCCTCTACTTCGTCAACGCCGCGTACGAGCAAATTTGGGGTCGTCCACGACAAGACCTCTATGCAAACCCGCTGGCGTTTCTCGATGGCGTGCATGTGGACGACCGCGAGCGCGTGCGCGCCGCGATTGTCGGGGCGTCAGGCGCGGAGTATGATGTCGAGTTCCGCGTCGTGCGGCCGGACGGCGAACTACGATGGGTATGGAGTCGCGGCTTTCCGGTGCGCGACGAGTCGGGCGCGATCTTCCGCGTCGCCAGTATCACGGAAGACATCACCGACCGCCGGCGCGTCGTCGAGAGCCACGAGCGACTCATTCGCGGGTTCACGCACGACGTAAAGAATCCGCTCGGCGCGGCAGACGGCTATATGTCACTGTTGGAGATCGGCGTGTTCGGTGAGCTGACCGCGACGCAACTGGAGAGCGTGGGAAACGCCCGCCGTTCCATCCATACCGCACTCGATCTCGTCGGGCAGCTCCTCGACATCGAACGCGCCGAAGCGGGGCAGGTACAGTTTGAGCGGGAGCGGGTGGACATCGGCGCGGTCACCGGCGACATAGTCGAAGAATTTCGCGCGACCGCCGATGCGAAGCGTCTCAGCCTGGCTCTGTTGATTCCGGAGCGAGGCGAGAACGATACGCTCGTCGTCGAATCGGATCGCGCGCGGCTGCGACAGATTCTGGCAAATCTGATCTCCAACGCCGTGAAATACACCCAGCCCAACGGAAGTATCGTGGTGACGGCGCGCGTTGCCACCGATGGCGAGGCGCCGCGTGACGGACGCTGGGTGGCAATTGGCGTGGCCGACAATGGACCCGGAATTCCATTAGAGAAACAGAATTTGATCTTTCGCGAATTCACGCGATTCAATCCGCGCGCCGCCGAAGGGTCTGGGATCGGACTCGCCATCAGCCAGCGGCTGGCGCACATGCTCGGCGCCACAATCACGTTCAAGAGCGTGGTGGGGGAAGGGAGCACGTTCACACTCTGGCTTCCGAGCGATTCAGGGCTAGCTACACATCAGCGATCCGTCAGCGTTCCGTCAGCTACACGTTAGATGCCCATTCCGCTCGATGGATACGTGTGCCGGCCGTTTGCCAGAGGAACGACGACGTTGGTCGTCGTGTCGAACGCCGACTGCGCTTTGCCCTTGGTGTCCGTGTAAGCGAACGAGCGCGTTGTCGTTAGACCGTGCGCCGTGTTCACCGGACAGGTGATGCGCCCCGTCGCTGGCGAGAACGTGCAGCCGCGATGATCGTGCGTGCGTGTATGTGCGTTCTCGCCATCGAAAGCATTGTCAACATCCTCATTCGGGTTTCAACGACCGGGACTTCAGCAGACGCGTATGATGCGCGCCGTCGTGCTCACGAAGTCGTCGCCAGGCGAGTGCGAGTCGCACACCCGCGGCGTGCGTTACAGGGACCTCACGGTGACCCTTTCACCGCAGTCAGCCGTCGAAGCTCCGTCAACCAGTTCGGTACCGCAACGATGCTGAGGCCCGACGCTTCGGGTTGTATCATCAGGAATCGCGTTCCATCTTTCGAGACGTCGAAGCTGGGAGCGAAGGCGCCGTCGAACAGCGCGGCACGGGAGGCTACCCGAAGCGTCGGGTCCCAGACGAGCGTCGCCGACGTCATTTTGCTTCCCTGCAAGAAGTAAATGCTCTTCCCGTCCGCTGCCCAGACCGGTCGTATCCCTCCGCGTACCGAGACCTGTACCCGGGCGCCCGCGTCGGGAAACGGTCGCACGTAAACCTCCATGCGGCCCGACTCGTCGGAGTTGTAGGCGATCGAACGGCCGTCGGGCGAGAATCGTCCCGACACTTCGGAAGCGGTCGGCGACGCGGCGAGATCATGCTCCGCATGCGTCGAGTCGAGCGAGTAGGATTCGAGATTGAACGAGCCGTCGTAAACGGCGTTGAATACTGTGGTGTGTCCGTCCGGCGCAAGATCGATCCACCACGGATTGTGGCGCGCTTCGCCTGCCTTGACAGCCGGCCCACTTCCATCCGCCGGCTGCCACCAGAAGGCGGCGCGGCCGCTCCGGCTCGACACATACAGAACTCGGCGTCCGTCCGGCGACCACACCGGATTCCGGTTGTTCCGCGTTGTGGTGAGCGGTGTGAGCGTTCCGGCATCAAGATCAAGGATCCAGTCATCTCCACTGGCGCTGGCTCCGATTTCGAGCGCAACCTGGTGTCCGCTCGGCGACAGCCTCACGCTCGCGAAGTCCCGCTCCTCGCTGAGCGCCGGCCGCGTCACGCCGGCTCGATCGACCCAAACGAGATGCCGCTTCGTAGCGCCTCGTGCGAAGACCAGTCCTCCGGAATTGTTCAGAAACGCGTTGGCGTCGCCACCGCTGCCGTCGGACAACCGGATCGATACCTGAAGTGGTGTCGCGATACCGGCGACACGCAAATGGCTGACGTCAAATGGGACCGCCATCAACATCCCGTCTGCGCGGACATACACCAGTTGTCCACCAACGACGCCTAACGCTCTTGCACCGAGAATTCCGAGTGGGGCCACCTTCCCATCAACCATCGAGGCCGCGGCGATCTCCGACCGCTCGAGGGCGCCGTACCATATGGTAAAAAGCACGATCTTGCCATCTGGCGAAAAGCGTGGCCATTCGTGGCTCAGTTCCTTGCGCGAGTTGTCGATATGCGTGAGCGGGATGAGTGCTCCGCCGGCCGGGTTGACGCGGTACAGCCCGTTCAGGCCTTCAATTACGCCCGGGCCGATCACGATATCACCGCGTGACGACCAGTCCACGCCCCCGTTGTCGGCTACGTCCGCAAGCGGGACCGTTGCACCTCCGTCGATGGGAACCTTGACGAGTTTTCGGCGATTCGCAAAGAACACGAGCCACTTGCCGTCCGGCGAGAACACCGGCGACGATGCCTGCTCCGTGCCCGCTATCGGTCGCGAAACGAGCTGGTCCAGGCGGCGTAGGTAGAGAATCTGGCCCTCGCCGGTCACCGATGTTCCGTCAACGCCCTGACCTGACGGTGCCAGGCCCGTGTACACAACCGAACGCCCATCGGGAGAGAGCGCGGCGGTCCCCGTCGGCGCTCCGCTGTCAGGGACGATCGCGATGCGGGCGGGAAAGGGATCGGCGTTGGATTCGGAACGCCTTGCGACAAGCGCCAGTGCAGCGATGAGGGCGATTGCGAGCGCACCGAGCCCGAAGACCAATGGATCGCGCACCCGGGCACGCACGCGGACGCGCACGTCTGAGCCGTCGCCATCGCGTCGTTGAATCGGGGACGTCGTCGCGGCGCTCGCCAAGTTGCCAAGTGCGGTAGCAAATGCGGCCGCGGAAGCGAAGCGGTCCGCTGGCAGCTTCGCGAGCGCGATAAGTGTCGCGGCCTCCACGTTCGGTGGTACTGTGTCGCGCACGGTGCGCAGTGATGCAGGTCTCTCCGTCATCACCTTGGCGACGATTGCCTGGACGCTCGATCCAGTGAACGGTGGGTCGCCAGTGAGCATCTCATACGTCACCGCGCCCAGCGCGTACACATCGCTCCGCGCATCAATGTGCTTCTCGCCCATCGCCTGCTCGGGCGACATGTACTGCGGAGTGCCGAGTGAGAGCCCGGTCTGCGTCATCCGCGCGCCGCCGGCCTGCTGGACAGCCAACGCGATACCGAAGTCGGCTACGAGAACGCGACCATCATGCAGAAGAATGTTCTCCGGCTTGATGTCGCGGTGAATCACGCCGTGCTTATGTGCGTATTCCAGCGCGTCGGCAACTTCAGATGCGATACGAACCGCATCGAATATCGGAAGTTGTCGCTCGCGATCCAATCGCCCGCGTAATGTTTCGCCGTCAACAAATGGCATGACGTAGAACAGCAGGCCATCAGCATTGCCACTGTCGAACAGCGGGAGGATGTGCGGGTGCTGAAGGTTTGCCGTGAGCTCAATCTCCTTGATAAAGCGCTCCGGCCCCAGCACGGCCGACAGCTCGGCGTGCAGCACTTTTATGGCAACTTTGCGGTGGTGCCTGATGTCTTCGGCGAGATAGACGGTCGCCATGCCGCCAGCACCGAGCTCACGCTCCATGCGATAGCGGTCGGATAGTGCTGTCGTCAGCGCAGCTACAGTGTCAGCCATACGGCGGGGGTCACCGGGCGCGGGAGAGCATCCTCGGTCATGGTGCGCCGAATCTGCCGAGTAACAAACCGCTCATGCTCGGCGGCAGCGTTGAGACGTTCGTAAACGCGCGCTCGGCTTGGCCTGCAGTTCGGATGTCGTGGCCGTGGTCATCTGACAATAATGGTGATCTAACGAAAGCCTGGCAATCACACGCCTGAGGATGCGGGGACCGGGTGTTGGCGACTGCACGGGTGTTGAGCTGCGCGTTTTGCGCTGTGCGTTTTGAGCTGCGGCGCAGGGGTGCGCTGCTCGGCATGCCGATATCTCGATGCCGACGGCCAGACCAGGCAAGAGCGTCTAGTTGAGAGGAGCGAGGGCGGAGTGAGTTTGCGCCTCGCCCGGGTTGGATTACCGTCGGGTTATCGCCTGGCCGTGGGCGCACGCGCGCTCGATCGCGGTGCACAAGATCGCGCGCGACTTCAGTCGGGCTGGGCACGCGCGTTTGAGAAGCCAGTGCATCCGGCAACGAGCTGATAGCTGACCAGGAGTGGCGACGCCTCAGCACGGAAATGATCGACATCCGCAAAAGGATCTACGGATGCCGCAAAACGGTTGTCGCGGGCACGTAAGTGTTCTCAGGACTTTAGCCTCTAGACTAGCGACTCTAAACTGGTCTGGTTCTTCGATGTCGAGATGTCAGCATGCGGCGCGCTGCTGCATCGCGCCGCGTGCTGACATCTCGAAACTCACGACGAGTCCAGTCTAGAGCACCTAGTCTAGAGGCTGAAGTCTGGAGTCGGTCGGCCCCTCGCCCGGCACGGGCCTTACTCTGCTCCAGCGGTTCCGGTGAGCAGCCGCCGAACGTCGAGGTCAGGCAAGTCAGGGAAGCGCCGCCGCAGCGGGGACGCGTCGAACGTCATGTCGCACGTGTCCATCACGACCGCCGCGCGTGCCTGCCTGGCGAGCGACGGCCGGACCACCCGGAGCACGATGGACATTGCGCGCAACACCGCCCGCGGCACCCGCCGCGGCGCACCGGGCCGGCCGGCGCGCTCGGCGAGCAGCGCCACGAACTCCGTGAGCGTGATGTTCGACGGACCGCCAATCTCTACGGTCTGCCCGCGGAGGCTCGGGTCG
>JBEPWA010000027.1:0-55857 GCA_041690755.1 Gemmatimonadaceae bacterium
TGCCAGCACTGCGGCAACGCGCCCTGCGAGCCGGTGTGCCCGGTGTACGCCACGTATCATTCGCCGGACGGACTGAACGTGCAGGTCTACAACCGTTGCGTTGGCACGCGGTACTGCTCCAACAACTGCCCGTACAAGGTTCGCTACTTCAATTGGTTCGGCTACGGCGAACAGGATCGCAAGCAGTACGCGTTCCCGGAGCCGCTGAACTGGCAGCTCAACCCGGACGTCACTGTTCGCGGCAAGGGCGTCATGGAGAAGTGCAGCTTCTGCGTGCAGCGTATTCGTGAAGCCGAGAACCGCGCTGCCGCCGAGCATCGCGACGTGCAGCCGGACGAGTTCACGTCCGCTTGCGCGCAGGCCTGTCCGTCTCGCGCCATCACCTTCGGCGACGCGGCGGATCCAAACTGGACGGTGGCGCAGCTAGCGCACGACCGGCGCGCCTATCACGTGTTTGAAGAGCTCAACACCTACACCGCGGTGGTCTACTTGAAGAAGGTCAACCATCCGGCGACCGGCGCGCCTGCGCCGGCGGCGAACTAGCGGAGGCGCGACGATGGCAACTACTGCGACTCCTCTTCCGAACGGCGAACGACCGAACATCGCGACGGCCGCCGTACGGTTTCCCGCGGTCAAGAGTTATGAGCAGGTCGACGAAGAGATTGCCGGCACCCTGGGACCCAGCCTCGGCTGGTTCGCGGCGCTCGGCGCGGCGATTCTGGCCATGCTCATTGGCGCGGTGACGTGGACATACCAGATCCATGAAGGCCTCGGCGCCGCCGGCTACCAGCCGCCGGTGATGTGGGGCGTGTACATCGTGACATTCGTGTTCTGGGTGGGTATCGGCCATGCCGGAACGCTCATCTCGGCGATCTTGTATCTGTTCCGCGCCGGATTTCGAACGAGCATCTACCGCGTATCGGAAGCGATGACGGTGTTCGCCGTCATGACGGCCGGATTATTCCCGATCCTGCACCTTGGACGGCCCTGGAAGTTTTTCTTTCTGATTCCGTATCCGAACTGGCGGTTGATCTGGCCGAATCCCAAGAGTCCGCTCGTGTGGGACGTCTTCGCGATTCTGACTTACCTCACCGTATCGGCCACGTTCTTCTACGTCGGATTGATTCCGGACATCGCGATCCTGCGCGACCGGGAAAAGAATCCGATGCGCAAATCGATCCTCGCCATGTTGGCCCTCGGCTGGCGGAACTCGGATCGCGAATGGCGGCATTTCACGCGCGCGTACCTGTTTCTCGCCGCCTTCGCGACGCCGCTGGTCCTGTCGGTGCACTCCGTCGTGTCGTTCGACTTTGCCATGGCGCTGAGCCCCGGCTGGCACGCCACGATTTTCCCGCCGTACTTCGTGGCCGGCGCGATCTTCTCCGGCATCGGGATGGTCTTCACGATCATCATTCCGCTGCGCAAGTTCTTCAAGCTCGAGCACTACATCACGCTGAACGACATCGACGCCGCGGCCAAGCTCTGCTTGTTCACATCGTGCGTGGTCGGTCTCGCCTACCTCACCGAGTTCCAGGTGGCGTGGATGAGCGGCAACCGGTTCGAGATGGATTACTTCTGGAACCGCGTGTTCGGCCAATGGGCGTGGGCTGCGTGGATCATGCTGATCTGCAACTGCGTCATTCCGCTGTCGCTCTTTTCGCAGAAGCTGCGCCGCAACACCAAGTGGCTGTTCTTCCTGTCGCTCACCACGAACCTGGGCATGTGGTTTGAGCGTTTCGTGATCGTGGTGCCGTCGCTGTCGCACGAGTTCGAACCCTGGCAGTGGGGCACGTACCATCCGACGTTCGTCGACTACTGCATTCTGCTCGGCAGCTTCGGCTGGTTCTTCATGTGGTTCCTCTTGTTCATCAAGCAGCTGCCCGTCATGGCTATGGCCGAAATCAAGGAAATTCTGCCGGGGAGGCTGCGGCGCTCGCGGCAGTATGCGCATGACCTGAACACCGGCGCGGTCGATCCTGACTTCACGGGAGAGCTCTGATGCAAGGCGTACTCGGAGCATTTCACGAGATCGACTCGGCGGTCGAAGCGATCGAGGATCTCAAGAAGCAGAAGCTCGGCAACATCACGGTGTACACGCCCACGCCGCGCCATGAGTTCGATCACGCGCTCAAGCATCCGCTGAGCAAGGTGCGCATCTTCACGCTCATCTTCGGGCTGTGCGGCGCGTCGTTCGGCTACTGGATTCCGGTCTGGATGTCGGACTACTGGCCGCTGGTCGTAGGCGGCAAGGCGATCGTGACCTGGATACCGTTCACGATTCTCGGGTTTGAGGTGATGGTGCTCATTGGAAGTCTCGCAACGGTCTTCGCGATGTTCGGCCTGGCCGGCATTCCGCGTTTGACCATGACCGTTGGCTACGATCCGCGTTTCACGAGCGGACATTTCGGGGTATGGGTTGTGACCGATCCGGAACGCACGGACGATGTGGTGAACGTCCTCAAGAAGCACGGTGCCGAGGAGGTTCGTCGTGAGCGATAGCAGATTTCCGCGACTGGCAATTCTTGCCCTCGCATTTTCGGTGAGCGCCTGTTCGTGGTTTACCGATTTCAAACAGCAGCCCAAGATCGATCCCTGGGAAACCGCGTCGGACACGGTGCCGTTCCGCGGCAATCCGCAGGCGTCCGTGCCAATGGGCGGAAGCGTCGCGCCGGGATTCCTCTACGATCGCGCGCCGACGATCCCGAATGCGGTGGCCATGGCTGCGATCAAGAATCCGGTTGCCCCTGATGCGGCGTCGTTGAGCCGTGGCCGGATCAATTTCCAGATCAATTGCGCCGTCTGCCACGGTTCACTGGGCAAGGGCGATGGCGTGGTTCTGAAGTACGGCCTCTATCCGCCGGCCATCGGCACGCCGCAGTCGCCGGCGGCGGGATATCCTGATGGCGAGATCTTTGGCATCATCCGGAACGGAAAAGGCTTGATGCCAACGTACAATCGCATCGAAGAGCCGGACCGCTGGGACATCATCAACTACCTGCGCTCGCTGCAGGGCAAGCTTGGCGTTGCCGCCGACACCACGCATTGCCGTCCCGGTGAAACCGGCGGTGACATCTGCGTGCCTGGTGCAACGCAGATGGGCCCCACGCGACCGTCGCCGTACTTTGGACATCCGAGCGTGAGCAGCGGACCGGGCGTTTCGTCGGCATCCGCATTGCCGGCGCCAACGGCCGTTCCAGTCCCGGCCGCAGTCGCTGATACCATGAAGAAGACGCCGACTGACACGACGAAGAAGCCGGAGCACTCGCTGTGAGCCAACATACCGATCGCGCTCCGTCGCCGAGCGAAGTGCTCGCGGCGTCGAGCCGAGAAATTCCCAAGTCGCTGAAGACGGGCCTGCTCGCCTCGCTCATCATTGGCGCACTGGTGTTCATCGTCGGGTTGTTCGTTGACCCGGATCACGCGTGGCGCGCGTTCCACGCGAACTGGTTGTTCTTCGCCGCGCTATCGCAGGCGGGCATCGTGTTCGTGGCGGTGCAGCGCATCACCACGGCGCGCTGGTCACGGCCGGTCATCCGGTTGATGGAAGGCTACGTCGCGTTCCTTCCAGTGGCGTTCGTGTTCCTGCTGCTCACGCTGTTCTTCGGCAAGGGACACATCTTCTGGTGGTCGCACGAAATGGCGCCCAACCCGCAGAAGGCCACGTACTTCAACGTTGCATTCCTGACGATCCGCGACATCGGCATCTTCGGGCTCATGGTGGTGTTGAGCCTCTGGTACATCTATTCGTCGGTGCGCCTGGACGTGGGGCACATTCCCGAATGGGGAGCCAGCTGGGCGGCCAATATCCGTGCGCGCATGCGCAGCGGTTTCCGCGACGAACGCCGCGAGATTCATTCGACGCACTCGCTGCAGGGCAAGTTGGCGGTGGCGCTGGTGGTGGTGTTCGGCACGGGCTGGTCGGTGCTGGCGTGGGATTTGTCGATGGGGCTCGCCGAGCACTTTCAGAGCACGTTGTACAGCTGGTGGTTCTTCATGGGCGCCTGGCTGTGCGCGCTCATGCTGTTCGCCATCCTGATGCGTGCATGGAACGGGTTCTTCGATGGGTCGAACGGCTTGATTCACGAGACCAACTATCACGACATCGGCAAGCTGTGCTTCGCGTTCACCGCGTTCTGGGGCTACCTGACCTTTGGGCAGTACCTCGTGATTTGGTACGGCAACATGGCCGAGGAAACGCACTTCATGCGCGAGCGGTTGATCTCGCCGTGGAAGTGGGTCACGGTGACGTCGGCGTTCCTTGTATTCTGCGTGCCATTTTTCAGCCTGCTTTCGCGCGCCGCAAAGTTGAATCGTACCGCCATGACGACCATCGCCGGCGCGAGCCTGCTCGGCATGTGGCTCATGCGCTACATCGAAGTCTTCCCGTCAACGTACGGCACCGTGAGCTCGCTGCCGTTCGGCATCTGGGACATTGGCGTGCTGCTGCTGTACGTGGGCGCGTGGGGCTGGTGCTACACCTCGTTCATGGACGCCTTCCCGAGAATGCGCGTGACGTTCATGACGTCGCCGTACCGGGATGAGGTGCAGGTGCCAGTGAATCCCGAGACGATGGAGCCGCTGCCGGCGCACGAGTAGTAGCGGTTGTCATCCCGAGAAACGAAGTGACGAGGGATCTTCTCTCCATGCGATTATCACGTGCGATGAGAGAAGATCCCTCACTTCGTTCGGGATGACGGTCTCTTCGTTCGGCGTAACAGTGGCTAAGTCGCCGCGGTGAGCATCGCCTCGAGATCCCGTTGCTGGATCGCGCCAACACGCCGATCAACTTCCTTGCCGCCCTTGAACACGATGGTGGTCGGAATGCCGCGAATCCCGAACCCACCGGCCGTGCGCTGGGCGCGGTCGGTATCGAGCTTGGCGACGAGTGCCTTGCCAACGTACTGCCGAGCCACCGCGTCAACGAACGGCGCCATCATTTTGCAGGGGCCGCACCAGTCGGCGTAGAAGTCCACCAGCACGGGCACCTCGGCGTCGGCAATCGTTCGCGCAAATGTGTCGTCATCGAGCGCCACCGGATGGTCGAGCAACATTGGCTTGCCGCACTTTCCGCACTTGGGCCGGTCGGCCGCACGCGCCGCGTCGATACGGTTCCAGGTGTGACAGAACTGGCAGCTGAGCGTGAGGTGCTTGGCCGCAGGGGCGGTGGCTGGGTCTGGGGTTGCCATTCGGTTTCCTCGAGGGTCGGCACAGTAGGAGGTGGAGCGGCGCGGAGCGCGAACGATTCCATGTTCACAACCTGTTCCACGCCGTGTCGCGTTCCGATAGATTTCCGGACGGCGAATGCTCGGAAGCTCGCGAGAGCTGGCGAAAGATCGTGAAAATCCAACACGAGCCGTAGATGCTGCGGGGCGTTAGCTCAGCTGGGAGAGCGCCTGGTTTGCAACCAGGAGGTCATCGGTTCGATCCCGATACGCTCCACTGTACACGACGAGGCCACGCCGCAACTTCGCGACGCTGGCCTCGTTGTGCGTTCAGGGCCTCTGCTCCAGCCGCGGCGAAGACTCCCGCACCCTGCCGAGCTGGACCGATCTTCCCACGAATGCGCTGATTCTTGCGAATTGTTCACTGCTGACGAGCACGCAATCGCAAACATCGTATGGGGCCGGCATGAACCGCATTGTAAGAACTGGAGTTAGCGTACTTATAAGCGGACTCGCCGTAACTGGTCTGTACGGGTGCGGCGCGAGCGCGTCGCTTCCCGTCTCAGCCGGCACCGGTCCGCATCCCGAAATCCCGGCGCCGAAGCAATCGCTAATCCCCACGGTCAACGTCGCCAACGCCAAGGGTTGGCCGGCGGGCGGCAAGCCGACGCCGGCGGCAGGCTTGGCGGTGAACGCCTTTGCCACGGGACTCGATCATCCACGGTGGCTCTATGCGCTGCCGAATGGCGACGTGCTGGTGGCCGAGACGAATGGTCCCGAGCGACCGGATGACAACAAGGGCCTGACGGGGTGGTTCTTCAAGCACTTTCAAAAGAAAGCCGGCGCCGCGGTGCCGAGCGCGAATCGCATCACGCTGCTGCGCGACGCGGATGGCGACGGCGTAGCCGAAACGCGGACCGTGCTGCTCGATTCACTGTACGCGCCGTTCGGGATGGCGCTCGTGGGCAACACGCTGTACGTCGCCAACAGCGACGGCGTGGTCAGCTTTCCCTACGTGACGGGGGAAACACGGATCACGGCGCCGCCAACCCGCCTGGTCGCTCTCCCGGCCGGCACGATCAATCACCACTGGACAAAGAACCTCATTGCCAGTGCCGACGGCACGAAGCTCTACGCCACCGTGGGATCGAACAGCAACGCCGGCGAGAATGGTATTGACGCCGAAGCCGGGCGCGCGGCGATCTGGGAGATCGACCGGGCGTCGGGTGCCCACCGCGAGTTCGCAACAGGGCTTCGCAACCCGGTCGGCATGGCGTGGAATCCAGTGACCGGCGCGCTGTGGGTGTCGGTCAACGAACGCGACGCGTTGGGCAGCGACATCGTTCCCGACTTCATGACCGCGGTAAAGGACGGCGCATTTTACGGCTTTCCGTTCAGCTACTACGGCCAGCATGTGGACACGCGGGTCAAGGATCAGCGCCCCGATCTCGTGGCCCGCGCCGTCGTGCCGGACTACGCCCTCGGCCCGCACACCGCCTCGCTCGGATTGTCCTGGTCTGGTGGGAGCACGCTGCCGCCGCCGTTTGCCAACGGCATGTTCGTGGGCCAGCACGGGTCGTGGAACCGCACGCCCGCGAGCGGCTACAAGGTGATTTTCGTGCCGTTCGCCGACGGTCAGCCGTCGGGGATGCCGATTGATGTGCTGACGAATTTTCTCGATCCCGACGGCAACGCCTGGGGGCGTCCCGTTGGGGTCACGATCGACCACCGGGGGTCGCTGCTCGTGGCGGACGACGTGGGCAATACCGTCTGGCGCGTGACCGGGCGGCCTGGTGCGCCGAACTAGTGGCTCAAGATTAGCCATCTAATTCGTGGGTATCCAGATTCACCGCGATCGCCGGCAGTGTTGAATGCCGCGGCCGCTTGTCCGTCAGCCCCCAAGGAATGCAATGAGAGGTCGAAGGCAGAGCGACAAGGCACTCAAGCCGATCGTGGTCACGCTGGACGACGGGTCCATCGTTCGCTGCTCGCTCACGTCCATTGGCCGTGAGCAGAAGCCGCGGTGGATCTTGATGGGGAACGACGGTATGCAGTACATCGGTCCCGAGGCCACCACGGACAAGACGCCGGAGGGAGTGCAGCGCCTCGTGTCGGAGTGGTGGGCGAGCCGGCCGCCGGCGGTCGGCGAGGGCGGGAAGGGCAAGGTCTCGTGATCCGCTAGAGGACCGACAGCAGCTCCATGTCGAACACCAGCACGGAGTTCGGCGGAATCGGCCCGCTCACCTTGTCACCATAGGCCAGCGCCGGCGGCACCACGAGACGTCGTTTCCCGCCCACGCGCATGCCGAGCAGCCCCACTTCCCAGGCGCGGATGGTCTTGTTGCTGCCCAGCGTGACGGTGATCTCGCCCGCGTCGAATTGCTTTCCCGTGGAGAGCCAGCCGGTGTACCGTATCAGAACGCTGCGGCCGGTGAGCGCGACGCCGCCGGTACCGATCTGCATGTCCTGCACGTACATGCCGTCGGCGCGGCGCGTCATGGCGGCGAGCTTCACGCCGAGCGCCGGATCGAATTGCGCCCGTTCCACGTCGCCGGCGATCGGCTGCGGAGCTGGCACCGAAGCCGAGCTGGCCCCGCCGCCGCACGCGCCGGCCAAAATGAGCACGGCAACACTCGTGCACGACAAGTTCAGGCGGGCGTGGCGTACGCGGCGAGCCAGCGTGGCGATAGATTTCATGAATCCTTGATACCAGAGGCGTAGGTCAAAATGAGTGCTACACATTCGCAGGTCGTCCCAGCTGTAGGCGAGATGGCGCCGGACTTCACGCTCCCATCGACATCCGATCAAAAAGTGACCCTTTCGTCGCTTCGTGGCAAACCCGTCATGCTGGCGTTCTTTCCGCTGGCGTTCTCGGGTACGTGCACGGCGGAGCTGTGCGAAATGCGCGACGATCACGACCATTTCGTCGATCGCGACATCACCATGTTGCCGATCAGCGTGGACCACATCTATTCGCTGAAAGAGTATAAGGCGAAGCATGGAATGAAAGTCGACCTCCTCAGCGACTTCAAGCGCGAGGTGTCGCACGCGTATGGCGTGCTGATCGAGGAACGGGGGCACTCGGGCCGCGCGTACTTTCTCATCGACGCCAAGGGCGTGATTCGCTGGGAGCACGTAGAGGAGAACCCCAGCGTGCGTCGTGAGAACAAGGAGCTTCTGTTGGCGATTGACAGCTTTGGCGGGTAGCATTCCGAGGCGCCCGCCACGATTGCCGTTGCGAACACGTCAGGTGCGCGTCATATCTGGACTGTTCGGTCATCTTGTCCTCCTTCCATCCTCGACCCGACGTCGTGTCCGAGGTCCCGCTGTCCGCGCCTCCTAGGCATCGTGCTTCCCGGCCAATTCCGCGAACGCTCACGGCGATCGCGGAAATTGCGGCTGCGCTGGCTACCGGCGACTCCGTAGGCGCAGTCATGCCCGGCATCCTCGGCGCGGTGGCCAGCGAGCTCGATGGGTCGCAGGCAAGCCTGTGGCTTCGGGGGCTGGACGGGCTGAGACGGGCATGGTCGGTGGCCGCGGACAGCACGCCGGCAACGTCCGTGGAGGAACAGCTTCGGACGGGAGACGGCACCGAGGTTGACGGCTTCGCCGTGGCCAGGCTCGTTGCCGGCCGACAGGAGCTCGGCGCACTCTCCGCCCGGCCGGGCCGGGAGCTGTTTGGCGAGGATCAGCTCTTTCTGTCGGCCGTCGCGGATCTACTCGCGCCGGCGCTGCGCGACGCCGAGTACGCGCATCGGCTGGAGTCGGAAGTCGCCGCGCGCACGCGCGAGATCGACGAACAGCGGTTGTTCACCGAAAAAATCATCGATTCGCTACCGGTCGGCCTGTATGTGATCGACCGCGCGTATCGCATTCAGGCGTGGAATCGCAAGCGCGAAATTGGCCTGCAGGGTGTGTCGCGCGAGGAAGCGATTGGCCGCACGATATTCGAGATCTTGCATCGCCAGCCGGCCGAGCTGCTGCGCAGCGAGTTCGAGAGCGTGTTCGAGACCGGTGTGATGCAGCAGTTCCCGATTGAATCCACAGCATTCGGCGAATCGCGCACATATCGGATCAGCAAGATCCCCATGCACCTCGAGGAGAAAGAGGTGTCGCACGTGATCACGATCGGCGAAGACATTACGGAATGGCGCCAGGCCGAGGACCGTTTCGCCCAGGCCGAAAAGCTGGCGGCAATCGGTACGCTGGCCGCCGGCGTGATGCACGAGATCAACAACCCACTGGCGACGATTGGCGCCTGCGCCGAGAGTCTGACGCTGGGGCTCGATGAGCAAACGCTCAACTTCGAAACCGACATTCCCGAAATTCGCGACTCGCTGCAGCTCATCCAGCAGGAAGTAATGCGTTGCAAGGGCATTATCGACGGGCTGCTCGACTTCAGCCGGCCCAAGTCAACGACGAAGGTGCTCGTCGATCTGAACAGCGTGATCGAAAAGACGCTGCGGCTCGTCAAGCATCACCCGCGCTTTCGCCGCGTGCTCGTGGGGGTGGAGCCGAGCAAGTCGCTGCTGCCCGTGCTCGCCAACGAGGAGCAGATGGTGCAGGTGTTCATGGCGCTGTTGCTCAACGCGCTCGACGCGATGGAGGATCGCGGCGTGATCACGCTGCGCACGCGCACCGACGAGCGCGACAACATGACGATTGCCGAAGTGGTGGATCACGGTCACGGCATTCGCAGCGGCGACCGGACGAAGATCTTTGAGCCATTCTACACCACCAAGCCGCCCAGCCGCGGCATGGGACTGGGCCTGTCGATCTGTTATGCGATCGTCACCGAGCACGGCGGCCGAATCGAGGTGGACAGCGTGATGGGTGAGGGAAGCATCTTCCGGATACTTCTGCCGGCGCACCAACCGTGACCGCGACGCGGGTGACCCCGGCCCATGGCACCGCCGCGCCGCAGAACGCCGCCGGCCGGATTCGCGTGCTCGTGGCCGAAGACGAGGAGAACCTCGCGCAGATTCTCTGTTCGTTCCTGCGCGGACGTGGGCATCACGTGGTATGCGTCGGTGACGGACGCGCCGCGGTGCAGTGCGCGCGCGACGAGGCGTTCGACGTGGCGCTCGTTGACATCGTGATGCCGGAGATGGACGGGCTCGAGACGCTGCGATACCTGCGCGCCGAACCCGATCCGCCGGAAGTGATCATCATCACCGGCAACGGCACGGTGGAAACCGCGATCAACGCCATGAAGCTCGGCGCCTACGACTACATGGCCAAGCCGTATCGCATGGCCGAGATCGACGTGCTGGTGCGCCGCGCGTGGGAAAAGCATCAATTGGCGCGCGAGAACCGGTATCTGCAGGCGCGGCTGTCCCGCGTCGATTCGACGCCGGAAGTCATCACGCAATACGCGCCGATGCACGCCGTCCTGACGCTGCTCGAGCGCGTGGCCACGACGGATTCTCCTGTCCTCATCACCGGCGAATCGGGCACGGGCAAGACGCTCCTCGCGCGCGCCATTCATCGACTCTCCGGTCGTGTTGGGCCAATGGTTGAAGCCGATAGCAGCGGGCTCGCCGAGAGTGTGCTGGACGTTGAGCTGTTTGGGCACGAGCGCGGCGCGTTCACCGGCGCCGTGGCGCGGAAGTCCGGCCTCATCGAACTTGGCGCGCATGGCACGCTATTCATCGACGAGGTGGGCGTGTTGAGCGCGAAGCTGCAGTCCAAGTTGGCGCGCGCGCTCGAGCATGGCAGCTTTTTTCGCGTCGGCGGCACGCAGAAGGTGGACATCGAAGTGCGGCTGGTGACGTCGAGCAATCGCGATCTCGAGCAGGCCGTGCGCGACGGACGCTTTCGCGACGATCTGCTGTATCGCATGAACGTGGTGACGGTGGCGCTGCCGCCGCTTCGTGAGCGTGTGGTGGACATTCCGCTGTTGGCGCAGCATTTCCTCACCCAGCTCGCCGGCCTCTCGACGCCTGTGTTGACGCCGGACGCGATCGCCCTGATGCAGGAATACAGCTGGCCGGGCAACATCCGTGAGCTGCGCAACGTGATCGAGCGCGTTGTGCTCGTGTCGCGCGGCTCGGACCGCGAAATTCGCGCTCAGGATCTGCCGCTGGTCACGGTGCCGCCGAGCACGCACGCGGTGGTGGGATCGGATACGACGCTCGCCGAACTGGAGCGCCAACACATCGACGCCGTGCTGACGCAGACGAACTGGCATCAGGGCAACGCGGCGAAGACGCTCGGAATCTCTTCGAAGACGCTCTATCGGAAGATTCGCGAGTATGGGTTTGTGCGACCGGAAAGGGCGGATAGGGTCTAGGGGCTAGGGTCTAGGGTCTAGTAGCTCACAGCTTTCAGCGCTCAGCTGCCAGCCCCCGCTTGCCGTTCCGAGCCGCAGTAACTAAACCCTAGACCCTAGACCCTAGACCCTGCCCCAAAATGCGCATTCTCGTCATCGAGGACGACCCCACCGTCGGACAGTACGTGAAGCGAGGCTTGGAAGAGCATCGCTGGTCCGTTGACCTCGTGGCCGACGGCGAAGATGGCGAGCGACGCGCGGGATCGGAGGCGTATGATCTGATCATCCTCGACATGCGGCTCCCGGGAAAGTCGGGGCTCGAAGTGTTGCATGCCTTGCGGGCGCGCGGGTCCGAGCGGCCGGTGCTCGTGCTCACCGCGCAGGATGCCGTGGACTCCAAGGTCACGGCGTTGCGCGCCGGCGCGGACGATTACGTCACCAAGCCGTTCGCCTTTGAAGAGTTGCTGGCGCGCGTCGAAGCGCTGGCGCGTCGCCCGCGGGCGCTAGCATCGCCCACGCTGGTGGTGGCAGACCTCGTGCTCGATCAGGCGACGCGGCAGGTCACACGGGCCGGGGTGCCCATCGAGTTGACGCCAAAGGAATACACCGTGCTCGAGTATCTCATGCGGCATCAAGGCCGCGTCATGAGCCGCACGCTCATTACCGAATACGCCTGGGGCTATCACTTCGATCCAGGTACGAATATCGTCGATGTGGTGATCAACCATCTTCGCAAAAAGATCGATGCCGGGCGACAGAAGCGGCTGATCACGACGGTGCGCGGGGTGGGCTACATGATCAAGGAGCCGGGGTAGCGCGGTATGGCGTCCACCAGAGCGCGGCTCACGGTGTCGTACGCGGTCGTGCTGCTCGGCACGATGGTGGGTTTTGGGGTGTCCATCTGGGCCGGGCAGAACAGTCAGTCGAGCAACCGCGTGGGCCAGGAAGCCTTTCGCATCACCGACCAGGTACTGAACACGGTTCAAGCGGCGCAGGCGGGACCGCGTCCGCTCACGTACGTGGACAGCACGAATCGCAGTGCGCCGGCGACGCGCCCCACCAAGGAGATGGCGGCGGTGCTCGATCTCCTGCCGGGCTATTTCGTGTTGCTCGACCAGCAAGGCAAGCTGCTGTATCCGTCAACGCTCATGCGCCAGTTGTCGGGCGACGATCAAACGAAGTTGCTGCAGAATTGGCTGCAGTTGAACGAGGAGTCGGGCGCCGTGAAGGTGCCCGTGCGCGGCGACTCGCTGGTGTTGTTCGCCGTGGCGCGCCGCAATACCATGCCCGGCAACATCTCGCGTGTGGTGGCGGCGCTGCCGGCGAATGCGGCAGATGTCCCGGCCGGATTGCTCGTTGGAACGATGGTGATGCTCGCGCCGATCATTTTCGGCATCTCCATGGTGGTGGCGTATCTCGTGGTGGGCAGCGCGTTCCGGCCGGTGGATCAGTTGATCAACGAAGTGGAAGCGATCACCGACGGCCGCAGTTTGCACCGGCGCTTGCCGGCCGATTCGAGCAACGATGAACTGTCGCGGCTTGGCCTGACGGTGAACGCCATGCTCTCACGGCTCGAAACGTCGTTTGCCGCGCTGCGTCGGTTCACCGCTGACGCGAGCCACGAGTTGCGCACGCCGCTCACCGTGCTGCGCGCCGACGTGGAGCGCGCGATGCACCCGGGAACGACTCGCGGCGATCGCATGGTGGCGCTCGAGGAAGCGTTGCAGGAAACCGCGCGGATGGCCGATTTGGTTGACAGCCTCCTGACGTTGGCGCGCGCCGATGAAGGACGGTTCGACATCCATCGCACGCCTGTCGAGATCGAGCCGCTCGTGCGAGAGGTCTACGAGACGGCGGTCATCCTCGGCGAGCACGCCGGCCACGAGTTGTCGCTGCCGACGCTGGAGAACGCGATCGTGATGGGCGATCGCACGCGGTTGCGACAGCTGCTGTTGAACCTCGTCACGAATGCGATCAAGTACACGCCGCGTGGCGGGCGTGTGGAGCTATCGGCAACCCGCCGCCCCGACAACGAGATAGCGATCGTGGTGCGGGACACGGGCATCGGGATGGCGGCCAACGATCTCGCGCACATTTTCGATCGATTCTGGCGCGCGGACCGCGTTCGGTCGCGCGCGTCGGAGCGCGGCGGCTTTGGGCTGGGCTTGTCAATCTGTCAATGGATCGTGCAGGCGCACGGCGGAACCATTGCCGCGCAGTCGCGGCTGGGGCGGGGAAGCGTGTTCACCGTGGTGTTGCCCATTGTGCCCGAGCCCGCGGGAACAAGCCAGAGCGGGGCGGAGCCTGCGGAACCGGCTGACCTAACCAACTCTTAATCTTCCGGGCATTCCGCCCGGAATGTTGCGCCGTACTTTATAAATCAGACAGTTCGCGCATTTCCCTCCCTGCACCGATTTGGCCAACGACTATGTTCGACAACCTGATCGAGTCCAAAGCGTCAAAGCAGAAGCGGGCGGGTGGCACCCTGGCCAGCGTCGTCGTTCACGGTATCTTGATCACCGGCGCCGTGCTCGCAACGCTGCACGCGAGCCAGGCCATGGAAAAGCCGAAGGCGGAGAAAGTGGAGTTCGTCACGGTCAAGAAAGACGAGCCGCCACCGCCCAAGGACCAGCCCAAGCCGCCGCCAGACGTGGTCATGAAGGCACCGCCGCCGAAAGGCTTCCAGGTGCTGTCCGCGCCAATCAAGATCCCGGACGTCATTCCGCAGATTGACCTTTCCAAAAAGGTCACTGACGAGAATGACTTCACGGGCAAGGGTGTTGCCGGTGGTACGTCCAAAGGCATTGTCGGCGGAACGCCGACCCCGGTGAACGACAACCAGACGTACTTCGAGTTCCAGGTTGAAAAGCAGGTGACGCCGGATCCGCGCAATGCTCCGCCGCGCTACCCCGACATGCTGCGTTCAGCCAACGTCGAAGGTGAAGTGCTCGCGCAGTTCGTGGTCGATACCACGGGCCGAGCGGACATGTCGACATTCAAGGTCCTCAAGTCGACGCACGACCTCTTCACCAACGCCGTGCGGGCCGCGCTCCCGAACATGCGGTTCTTCCCGGCTGAAGTCGGCGGCAAGCACGTGAAGCAACTCGTCCAGATGCCCTTCCAGTTCAACCTCACCAAGTAAGCGTTACCTCACGGAGACTTGTCGACATGGATCTCTCACTGATTGGTATGTGGCACCAGATGGGCAACTTCGCTAAGGGCATCGTGATGACCTTGGCGATCATGTCCGTCTACTCGTTGACCATCATGGTCTCGAAGTGGTGGAGCCTGCGGAAGGCGCAGAAGGAAACGATCAAGTTCGCGCCGGAATTCTCGCAGTTCCTCGAGGAAGACAACCTCACCGAGGCGATCCGCCTGGCTGAGAGCTACAAGAAGTCGCACGTCGCGCTGGTGCTTGGTGGCGCGTTGGGCGAAGTGAAGCCGCTGATCGCCGACGGTTCCGTGACGGTGTCGGACATCAATTCGGCCGAGCGTGCGGTCGAGCGCAACATGCTCCTCGAGATCACGAACCTGAAGCGCGGTATGGCGGTGCTGGCCACGGTGGGCGCCACGGCGCCGTTCGTCGGACTGCTCGGCACCACGATGGGCGTCGTGAATGCCTTCCAGGGAATGGCCTCGTCCGGATCGGGCGGTCTTGCCGCGATCGGCGGTGGTATCTCGGAAGCTCTTATCACGACGGCGTTCGGTCTCCTCGTCGCCATTCCGGCCGTGTGGGCGTACAACTACTTCACGACCAAGATCGACAACCTCGTTGCCGAAATGACGTACGTCTCGAAGGAGATGATCGACTATCTCATCAAGGGCGTCTCCGGCGAATTCGGTCGCTCGCGTTTCACCCGTGAGTTCAACACCGCCGGTGGTACCTCCGGCCCGATCAACACCTGATCGCCCTAACCCATTGAGGAGGTAGTCCAATGGCAATGGCATCGGGCGGCAGCAAGGGCCAGGTGGCATCGACGCCCAACGTGACGCCGATGGTAGACGTCATGTTGGTGCTGTTGATCATCTTCATGGTGGTCGCGCCGGCACTCATGGCGGGCTTCACTGCCGACCCACCGCAGGCCCAGAACATCAAGGACCATCCGGAAGACGACAAGACGGATCAGGTCCTGGGCATCGACAAGTCTGGAAATTATTACCTGAACAAGAAGCCGATCCAGAAGGACGATATCGCGGCGACGCTCAAGAAGATTTACGTCGATCAGACCCGCGATGACTACATCATGTACTTCAAGGCTGACAAGAATCTCGATTACTCCAAGATTCTCGATGCCATGGACATCGCGATGCACAATGGCGTGCGCGTGGTCGGCATGATCAGCGATCAGAAGCCTGGTACCATCTCCACGGTGGCTGGTGACACGAAGTCAACGGCGCCCGCTCCCGCAGCACCGGCCACTCCGGCAGGAGGTAACTAATGTCAATGGCTAGCGGTGACGGCGGCGGCCTGTCGAACGACATCAACGTCACGCCGATGATCGACGTGCTCCTGGTGCTGTTGATCATCTTCATGGCGGTGCTGCCGTCCATGCGGAAGTCAATCGATATTCAGCTCCCGGATCCGAATCCGACGGTCGCTCCGGCGAACGCGAATTCCGATCAGATCGTGTTGGAGGTCAAGCCGGGCGGACAGTTCTTCATCAACAGCGAGGCGCAAACGCGAGATAATCTTGGCGCGCGCCTCAAGGAGATCTACGATCCGCGTCCGGAAAAGGTGATTTTCGTCAAGGGATCGCCCGGCGTGAAATACGGCGACGTGATCTTCGCGATGGACGTCTCCCGGGGGGCCGGTGTGAAAGTCATCGGTATCCCGCCGAAGGATCCAGCAGCGCCGGGAGCGCCGGCGGCCAAGTAACAGCTGGTCGTGGATTGCAACAGCTCGCAGCAATCCATGCTCTGCATCGCCGCCAGGCGATGAAACGAAGGATCTCTCGGCAACTGCCGCGGGATCCTTCGTTCATTTGCGGCCTCGGCACGAACCCTTTTTGGCGGGTCCGTCGTATAACTTTGCATGACTCCGAGGGCACAGGCCGCCGCACGATCGTGTGACATGAACCCACCAGCCGAACCGACGCACGCGTTCGACACGGCCGCCGCTCGCCCGCGACCGCTCCCGGCGACCGGACTTCCAGTTGCACGGGATGATCGGCGCGGCTGGGGTCTGCTGTCGGTACTACTACACGTGCTCCTGATTCTGCTGTTGATCACGCCGCTGGCTACGCACGACGGACTGGTGATCGAGCGGCCGCAGGGAGCCGGTGGGGCCGGGCCGGCAGGTGGCGGAGGCGGCGGTAACCACGGCACGGGCGGCGTGCGAGAGAAGGTGCAGTACGTCGCTGTGATTCCACCCGTGACTGCTACCGTCGCGCCGGCCATTGTCCCTCCCGTGCCGCCGCCGGTGGTCGTTCCCACGCCCAAGCCGGTGGTACCGCCGCCGCAAGCGATCACGCCGCCTACGTCCGCCGTCACGCCCGACGTGAAGCCTGAGGTCGCGAAGATCGAGGCCGTGGCGCCCACGGCCGGCTCGGGTGGAGGAACCGGCCGTGACGGCACGGCGGGCTCGGGGCTGGGCACCGGTGGTGGCGTTGGGTCTGGCGTGGGAACCGGCCGCGGGTCCGGCGTGGGTGCGGGCACGGGCGGGGGCGTCCAGGCCAACTATGCGCCCGCTCCGATCGAGGTGTTCATCCCGCCGCTGCCAATGCCCGCCAAGGTGCGCGGCTTTCATCTCGTGGCGGAGTACGACATCGATTCAACGGGGAAGGTGCTCGACTTCAACTTCACGCACACGCCCGACGGCGGCTACAACAAGCGGCTCGAAGAGGTCCTAAAGAGTTTCAAGTTTCGCCCCGGCACGACGCCGGATGGAAGGCCGATCCGGATGAAGACGCAGATCATCTACGATTTCTGACGTCGCGCCGTACAATCGGTCGTGACGGCTCTCTAGCCAACCACGGTGGACGTTCGTATCATTACGCCGCTCCTCCATAGTGCGGGGCCCATGAACAAACCCATGGGCTTTTTTTCTGCCCCGGTCCCTGCCAACTGCCTCCAAGGACATCAAGCCGATGAATCTGATGGAGAACGCGTTCCGCCGTATGCTCCCCGTCACGATCGCGCTGCTCATGGCGATCTTCGCAGCTCCGCTGCACGGTCCTTCGCTGATCGCTCAGCAGATCGCCCCTCCGGGCGCCGCGCCTGTTGCCGCGCCCATCCAGCAACCGCACGCCGCGGGCGGAGAAGCGAACCTCCTCATTCCAGATCTCTCAACCGTCGATTTCTTTGGCGTGCATGGTACCACGCTGTTGCGGGGTGGGCTGCTGGTGTGCGTGCTCGGCCTGCTGTTCGGGATGGCGATTTACATCAAGCTCAAGAACATGGAAGTGCACTCGTCGATGCTCGCGATCTCCGAGCTGATCTACGAGACCTGCAAGACCTATCTGATCACGCAGGGGAAATTCATTCTGCTGCTGGAAGTGTTCATCGGTGCCGTCATCGCGCTGTACTTCGGCGTGCTGCAGCATTTTACGGCCGTCAAAGTCATTGTCATTCTGGTATTCAGCCTGATCGGCATCGCCGGTAGTTACGGCGTCGCCTGGTTCGGCATTCGGGTTAACACGTTCGCCAATTCGCGAACTGCGTTCGCCGCGCTGCGCGGCAAGCCCTATCCCTGCTACGCTATTCCACTCAGCGCCGGCATGAGCATTGGCATGTTGCTGATCTCGGTCGAGCTCGTGCTGATGCTCTCCATTCTGCTCTTCATTCCGGGCGACTACGCCGGGGCGTGCTTCATCGGCTTCGCCATTGGCGAGTCGTTGGGCGCGGCGGCGTTGCGTATCGCCGGCGGTATCTTCACGAAGATTGCCGACATCGGCGCCGACTTGATGAAGATCGTGTTCAACGTCAAGGAAGATGACGTGCGGAATCCGGGCGTGATCGCCGACTGTACGGGCGACAACGCCGGCGACTCCGTAGGACCGAGTGCCGACGGCTTCGAAACCTACGGTGTGACTGGCGTGGCGCTGATCACCTTCATCGTCCTCGCGGTGCGCGAGCCGACGGTGCAGGTGCAGTTGCTCGTCTGGATCTTCGTGATGCGCATCATGATGATCGTGGCCAGCGGTGCGTCGTACCTGATCAACGCGGCGATCGCCAAGGCGAAATACGCGACCGTAGACAAGATGAACTTCGAGGCGCCACTCACCGTGCTGGTGTGGCTCACCTCGATCATTTCCGTCGTCGCGACGTACATCGTGTCCTACCTGATGATCCCGAACCTTGGCGGCGACCCGTCGCTCTGGTGGAAGCTGTCGAGCGTCATCACCTGCGGCACGCTCGCCGGTGCGATCATTCCCGAGCTCGTGAAGGTGTTCACGTCCACCGAATCGGCGCACGTCAAGGAAGTGGTGACGTCGTCGCGCGAGGGCGGTGCATCGCTGAACATTCTCTCCGGCCTCGTGGCCGGTAACTTCAGCGCCTTCTGGCTGGGCATCACGATCATGGGCCTCATGGCCGTGGCGTATCTGGTCAGCAACATGGGCATGGCGTCGATCATGGTCGCGCCAGCGGTGTTCGCGTTCGGACTCGTCGCGTTCGGTTTCCTGGGCATGGGCCCTGTCACGATCGCCGTTGATTCCTACGGCCCGGTCACGGACAACGCGCAGTCGGTGTTCGAGCTGTCGATGATCGAGCAGCTGCCTGGCGCCGCGGCCGAGGTTCAGGCGAAGTACGGCTTCGCTGTGAACTTTGAGCGGGCCAAGCATTTCCTCGAGGAGAACGACGGCGCCGGCAATACCTTCAAGGCCACGGCCAAGCCGGTGCTCATCGGCACGGCCGTCGTTGGCGCCACGACGATGATCTTCTCGATCATCGTGGGTCTCACCAACGGCCTGACGACCAATCTCGAGAATCTCTCGATTCTCCATGCGCCGTTCCTGCTCGGATTGCTGACGGGTGGCTCGATCATCTACTGGTTCACCGGCGCGTCGATCCAGGCCGTGACCACGGGTGCCTATCGCGCGGTGGAGTTCATCAAGGCGAACATGAACCTTGAGAGCACCGCGGCCGCGTCGATGGAGGACAGCAAGAAGGTGGTGGAGATCTGCACGAAGTACGCGCAGAAGGGCATGATCAACATCTTCTTCACTGTGTTCTTTGCTACGCTCGCCTTCGCGTTCGTCGAACCGTTCTTCTTCATTGGCTACCTGATCTCGATCGCGCTGTTCGGTCTGTACCAGGCCATCTTCATGGCCAACGCCGGCGGCGCCTGGGACAACGCCAAAAAGATCGTGGAGGTGGAGCTCAAGCAGAAAGGCACGGATCTCCACGCGGCCACGGTGGTGGGCGACACGGTTGGCGATCCGTTCAAGGACACGTCGTCGGTGGCGCTCAATCCGATCATCAAGTTCACCACGTTGTTCGGGTTGTTGGCCGTGGAGTTGGCGGTGTCGCTCACCGATCAACGTGGTCCTGGCCTGAGCCACGCACTGGCCGCCGCATTTTTCGTCGTCGCCCTGGTGTTCATTCACCGGTCGTTCTACGGAATGCGGATCGAGAGCGAACCGTCAGCTGTAGGGCGGTGATCGACCTTCAATGGGAGCGTAGCGCGGAATGAGGCAACTCTTTGCCAGAAAGTCGGTCGCGGACTTCGAGGCCGACATCGCATCACGGGGTGGCCTCAAGCGCACGCTCGGCAAGTGGCATCTGACTGCGCTCGGTGTCGGCGCCACTATCGGCGCCGGCATCTTCGCGACAACCGGCACGGCGATCGTGGGCGATGCCCTGCGACCCGGCGCCGGTCCCGCGGTGATCTTCTCGTTCGTGCTCACGGCAGTGGCGTGTGGGTTTGCGGCACTGTGTTATGCGGAGTTCGCTGCCATGGTCCCGGTGGCCGGCTCGGCGTATACCTACGCGTATGCCTCGCTCGGCGAGTTCGTCGCGTGGATCATCGGCTGGGACCTGATCATCGAGTACGCCGTCGGGAACATCGGCGTCGCCATTGCATGGTCAGGCTATTTTCGTGAACTGCTGAACCATTTCGGGCTCGACATGCCCGCCTGGTTGGCGACGGATTACCGATCGGCGCACGAGGCATTCGTCAGTATGGCCGCCGGCGGAGCCAGTGCGACGGATCCGGTGGTGTCGCGTCTGGCGAGCGCTTGGTCCGGCGCGCCGCACTTGTTCGGCCTGCCGGTGATCATCAACCTGCCGGCGGTCGCCGTGGTGCTCGCAATCACGGTGATTCTCGTCATTGGTATGAAGGAGTCTGCCAACGCCAACAACGCGATGGTGGTGCTCAAAGTGGGCATCATTTTGTTCTTCATCGCTGTCGGCACGTTCCTCATTCACCCGAACAACTGGACGAATCCCGCCACCGGCGGATTCGCCCCCAACGGTGTGAAGGGCATCAGCGCAGCGGCGGCGATCATCTTCTTTGCCTATATCGGGTTCGATGCTGTCTCCACCGCGGCCGAGGAAACGAAGGACCCCGCGCGCGACATGCCGTTCGGTATCGTGATGAGTCTTGTCGTAACGACCGTGCTCTACATCGCGCTCTCCATCGTAATGACGGGTATCGCGCCGTGGAAACAGTTGGGCACGGCCGAGCCGATGATCACGGCGCTGCAATACGCGCAGGGCCCGCCGGCATTGCTCAACTTCTCGCGGTTCATCATCTCGCTCGGCGCCGTACTCGCGATGGGCAGCGTACTCCTGGTCTTCCAGATGGGCCAGCCGCGCATCTTCTTCTCGATGTCGCGCGACGGGTTGCTGCCGCCCGTGCTCGCCAAAGTGCATCCGAAGTACAAGACGCCGTACGTCGGCACGATTCTCACCGGCATCTTCGTGGCCTTCTTCGCCGCCTTTGCAAACATCGCTGAGGTGGTGGATCTGACGAACATCGGCACCCTGTTCGCGTTTGTGCTCGTGTCGGTCGGTGTGATCGTGCTTCGCCGCACCGATCCCGCGCGCCCACGTCCGTTCCGCGTGCCGTGGGTTCCGATCACGCCGCTCATCTCGATCGCTGCGTGTCTGTACCTGATGCTCCAACTGCCGGCCATCACCTGGGTGCGATTCGTCATCTGGCTGATCATTGGTCTGGTGCTGTACTTCGCCTACGGATATCGGAATTCGACGTTGCGCCGTGCCACGGATTCCTCCGCCACCAGATAGGCGCCGACATGCAGAGTTCCGACGCGTCCGGCCCCAGCCCGGACACCGCACCCGCGCCGAAAGGTTTTCTCCGCCGCATTTCGCTGTCGCAGTGGATTGTGATCTCGATGGTGCTCGGCATTTTCATCGGCTGGCTGTTTCCCGACGCGGCGCGCGACGCGCATGGCGGTTGGGCAGCCACCGATCTCAACGTGCTGTCCACCGTGTTTCTGCGGATGATCAAGTCGTTGATCGTGCCACTGTTGTTCGGCACACTGGTCGTGGGCATTGCGGGCCACGGCGACGACATGAAACGCGTGGGGCGGCTGGCATTTCGGTCGATTATCTACTTCGAGCTCGTGACCACGGCGGCGTTGATCGTCGGACTACTCGCTGTCAACATCGTGAAGCCGGGGCGTGGCGTGGACCTCGGTGCCGCGTCGGCAGCGGAGGGCGCTGCGCTCGCATCAACGCATACCACGTTGAGCGGCGTGATCGAGCACACGGTGCCGCAGAGTTTCTTCGAGGCGGCGTCGCAGAATCAGGTGCTGCAGGTCGTGTTTTTCGCGATCATCTTCGCGGTGGCATTGTCGAAGGTGCAGGGCAGCGGCAAGACGTTCATGCTCGCGGCGTGCGAGAGCTTGTCGGAAGTGATGTTCAAGTTTGTGGGGATCGTCATGGGCTATGCGCCCATTGGCATTGGCGCGGCGATCGCCGTGACGGTGTCCAAGGGCGGGCTTGGCGTTCTCAAAAATTTGGGAATTCTCGTCGGTACGTTGTACGGGGCGCTCATCGTGTTCGTGCTCTTCGTGTTCGTTCCGATCGCGCTGGCGTTCCGCGTGCCGTTGCGGCGGTTCATTCGCGCCGTGAAGGAGCCGTGGCTCATCGCGTTCACCACGGCGTCGTCGGAAGCGGCGTTTCCGCTGGCCATGGAGCGAATGGAACAGCTCGGTGTGCCAAGGCGCATCGTGGCATTCGTGCTTCCCACCGGCTATTCGTTCAATCTCGACGGGAGCACCTTATATCTGGCGCTCGCGTCGGTGTTCGTGGCGCAGGCGGCGGGCATCGATATGCCGCTGTCAACACAGCTCGTGATGATGCTCACGCTCATGCTAACGAGCAAAGGTGTGGCGGCTGTGCCGCGGGCTTCGCTGGTGATTCTATCCGGTGCGCTGGCGCAATTCGGTTTGCCTTTGCAGGGCGTGGCCGTCATTCTAGGAGTGGACGCGTTGATGGACATGGCGAGAACGTCCCTCAACGTGATCGGCAACTGCCTGGCCACGGTGGTGATGGCCAAGTGGGAAGGAGATTTCGGCCAGACTGACGTGCCAGTGATCGATGGAATGGCTGGAGAGTCGTTACGCGTGCCGTCCATGCAGACGCCCGACGGGGTCTAGTGACGTGCCTTACCTCAAACGCTGAGGGTTGAGTCGATGGCGATCTCGTTCAAAGTCAACGGAAAGCCCACCACGGTGGATGCTCCCGCGGACATGCCCCTGTTGTGGGTCCTGCGGGACACGCTCGATCTGAAGGGCACGAAATTCGGATGCGGCATCGGCCAGTGCGGCGCGTGCACGGTCCACGTCAACGGCGTCGCGACGAAATCGTGCCTGAAGAAAATGTCGACGGTGGCGGGAGCCAGCGTGTCAACCATCGAGGGACTGTCGCCCGATGGCACGCACGCGCTGCAACGCGCCTGGGAAGAGCTGGACGTGCCGCAGTGCGGGTACTGTCAGGCCGGCCAGCTGATGGCGGCGGCGTCGCTGCTCGCCAAGACACCCAATCCGACCGACGATGATATCGACTCGGCGATGAACGGGAATATCTGCCGTTGCGCAACCTACTTGCGCATTCGACAGGCGATCCACAAAGCGGCGACGATGTCGGCCACTGTCGGCTCGCATTCCGGCGAATCCAACTCGTAAGGGGGCGCTCCATGGACACCACTCAGCGCGTCGATCGCCGCTCGTTCCTTCGCGTTACCGCCCTGGCGGGCGGCGGCATCATGTTCGGCAGCTATTTCGATCTGTTCGGAGCGAACGAAGCCAATGCGGCCACGGCCACGCTCCCCACTGGCGCGGCCGGCGAGTTCGCGCCGAATGCGTACATCCGCATCATGCCGGATGGCATCGTGACGATCATCGCGAAGAATCCGGAGATCGGCCAGGGCATGAAGACCACACTGCCCATGCTGATCGCCGACGAGCTGGATGTCGATTGGAAGAACGTGCGGATCGAACAGGCGCCGCTCGACACGACCAAGTATCAGTCGCAATCTGCGGGCGGCAGCACTGCGACGCCCACCAACTGGCTCCCAATGCGCCGCGTCGGTGCCGCGGGCCGCGCAATGCTCGTCAGCGCCGCGGCGCAGACGTGGAACGTGCCCGAGGCGGACTGCACAACGGCGTTGGGCGTGGTGTCGCACCAGGCAAGCAATCGATCGTTGTCCTACGGCGAGCTGACTGCCAAGGCCGCGACGCTCACGCCGCCGTCGCTCGACGCCGTCAAGCTCAAGGACCCGAAGGATTTCAAAATCATCGGCACGCGGATGCCGGGCGTCGACAACCACGCCATCGTCACGGGAAAGCCGTTGTATGGCATCGACGTCACCGTGCCAGGCATGCTGTACGCCGTGTACGAGAAGTGCCCCGTATTCGGCGGCAAGCCGCTGAACGCGAACCTCGACGAGATCAAGGCGCAGCCCGGCGTCAAGCAAGCGTTCATCGTCCAACCCGGCGGCACGCAGCTCAACGGGTTGCTCGGCGGCGTGGCAATCATCGCCGACAACTGGTGGTTGGCCAAGAACGCGCGCGCCAAGCTCAAAGTGCAGTGGGACGAGGGCGACACCGCCACGCAGAGTAGCGCCGGCTTCGCGGCTCGCGCCGCCGAGTTGTCCAAGGGCGCGCCGGAAAAGAGTCTTCGTAACGATGGCGACGTTGACGCCGCGCTGGCGACCGCTGCGAAGACTGTCGAAGGCGCCTACTTCTATCCGTTCATCGCCCACGCCACGCTCGAGCCGCAGAACACCACGGCGCATTTCAAGGACGGCAAACTGGAAATCTGGTCGCCAACGCAGCAGCCGGCGGGCGGGCGGTCGTTGGTTGCCAAGACACTTGGCATTCCCGAAACCGACATCACGGTGCATCTCACTCGCACCGGCGGCGGATTCGGTCGGCGGTTGAGCAACGACTACATGGTTGAAGCCGCCGCCATTGCCAAACAGGCGGGCGTGCCCGTGAAGATGCTGTGGACCCGCGAGGACGACATTCAGCACGACATGTATCGTCCGGCGGGTTTCCACTACTTGAAAGGCGGTGTAGACGCCCAGGGTAAGCTCGTGGCGTGGAAGAACCACTTCGTGTCGTTCGGCAGCGGCGAGCAGTTTGTGTCGAGCGCGAATTTGTCGCCGACGGAATTTCCGGCGCGGTTCATTCCGAATTTTTCGACGGGGTATTCGCTCATCCCGCTGGGTGTTCCCACCGGCCCGCTTCGCGCGCCGGGGAGCAACGCGATTGCATTCGTCATGCAATCGTTCATCGATGAGCTGGCGCATGCTGCAGGGAGGGATCCCTACCAGTTCCGCCTCGACCTCCTGGCCAATCTGCAGCCCGAGCCTGCGCCGGCCGCGGGCGCTCGGCCGCAGCAGGGCGGACTCGACGCCGCACGCATGCGCGGTGTGCTCGAGATGGTGGCCGAAAAATCAGCGTGGGGCAAAGAGACGTTGCCCAAGGGCACCGGTCGCGGCATTGCATTCCACTTCAGTCATCGCGGTTACTTCGCCGAAGTGGTGCAGGCCACGGTCAGCAAGGCCGGCGATCTCAAGGTGGACAAGGTCTGGGTGGCCGGCGACATCGGGAGTCAGATCATCAATCCGAGCAACGCCGAAAACCAGGCGCAAGGCGCGGTGCTCGACGGAATCGCCGAGACGCTCGGTCAGGAGATCACGATCGAGAAGGGGCGGGTGGTGCAGGCGAATTTCAACACCTTCCCGCTGCTACGGCTTCGCGACGTGGCGCCGGTGGAAGTGCACTTCCGCATCACCGATTTTGCACCCACCGGCCTCGGCGAGCCCGCACTACCGCCCGTGGTCCCGGCGTTATGCAGCGCGATCTTCCAGGCGACGGGCAAGCGAGTGAGATCGTTGCCGTTGTCGAAGCATGATCTGTCGTGGGCGTGAGGGAGGTTGTGAACGGTGGTGCGGTGGTGCGGTGGTGCGGTGGTGCGGTAACTGCCTGTCATTCCGACGGAGCGAAGCGACGAGGAATCTCGTATCGTCGGGCTAGATCCCTCGCATGCGCTCGGGATGACAAGCCGGGATTACCTCACCTCCGCACTACACCATCGCCTCACCCACAATCCGCAACGCCGCGCGAACGGCGCCGCGCGCCGCGACCACTGGGTCAGTTCTGATCTGCGCCCCCGGCACCGCTGACTTGAGCCGGTGCTCGAGCCGCTTTCGCAGCGTCGTACCGCGCGTGAGCATTCCCCCGGACAGCGCGACGGTCAACGCCGCGCGTTCGTCGCCGAACAGCTGACGCGCCAGCGCGCGCACATGGAGCACGAGCTCTTCCACCGCCAGCGTCAAAATCGCGTTGGCGCGCAGATCGCCGGAGTCGGCCACACTCAACACCACCGGCGCCAGCGACGCGAGCTTGGATGGCGGCGCATCTGCGGCCCAGGCAATGAGGTCCTGCGTCTCGTTCACCTCCGCGGCGGTGAGCACAGCGCCGGTGAGTGCCGTTTCCGGCTCGCGACCGTCCGCTGCGGCGGTGACCACTGAAAGGGCACGGCGGCCTATCCACGCACCGCTCCCTTCGTCGCCTGCCACCGGCCCCCAGCCACCGCATCGAGCGGTGGCGCCCGCGGGGCTGCGGCCAAACGCCACCGAACCGGTGCCGGCGATGAGCAGCACGCCGGGCCCATCGCCAAACGCGTCGTCGAGCGCGATGCTGAAATCCGAATGGATCACCAGCTCCGACGCCAGGTCGCGTGCGACGAGCGCCTGCCAGAGCGCCTGGCGTTCCGTCTCACGCCCCGCGCCGGCCACACCAACGCACAGCACCCGCGGGGTAACGTGGGTCATCTCGCACGACGCCAGCGCGTCGCGCACGACGTCGGCGATCACGTTCGCCGAATGCTCGGCCTGTCCCGGCCGCACCGCGCTGCCGGGTCCAACCGTTTCGGCGATGGTCTGGCCATGCTCGTCGGCGACCATGGCGTGCGTCTTCGATCCGCCGCCGTCAATTCCAATTACGATGAAAGTCATATCATGTCTGCTCGCGCCGGCACGAGTGGCGCCACAACGGGCGGCGCAGCGTGCGTGAACGAGGAGAGAATTCCAACCAGAAGGGTGATGGTTGTGCCGATCAGCACATACCAAGGGTAGGCAATGGTCGATACCGGCTGCAACGTGATGGCGAGCGCAGGAATCGCCGCGCTGATCTGCTTGGCGAACACGATCACACTCATCACGAGCAGCCCCAGCGACATCCCGAGAATTGCGTCGCGTTGAATGGCCCGTCGCCAGAAAATAGCGAGAAAGAAGCCGCCGAGCAGGGCGCCGTAGGTAAACGACGCAATCGACAGTGCCACGACGACCACTGGCGTTTTGGCATTCTCCGGAAAGAGCAGCGCGCCGCCCGTGAGCGCGATGCCCCACAGCAACGCGAAGATTCGTCCAACGCGGAGCGTCCGCGGGTCGTCGTGCGCGCGCTTGGTGAGCGGTAGATAAATGTCGAGGGTTGACGCGGCGGCGAGCGAGTTGATTGCCCCCGAGTGGGTGCTCATTGTCGCAGCAAGGACGGCGGCGAGCAGCAGGCCCACCAACCCGTGCGGCATCTGATCGACAATGAACGTGGGAAAGATGGAGTCGGGAATCGGGAACGCTTGCGCGTGATAGAATGCCCACAGCGCCACGCCCAGCATCAAAAACAGGGCAAACTGAATGATCACGGCCACGCCGCTGCCGATCACCGCCACCTGCGCCGCGCGCAACGACTTGGCTGACATCAGGCGTTGCACAATCAGCTGGTCGGCGCCGTGCGACGCCATCGAGAGAAACGCGCCGCCGATCAACCCCGCGTACATCGTGTGCGGTTGATCGAACCCGGTGTACCAGCTCACGATCTTGAGTTTGCCGGCGGCCGACGCGGCGGGAATCATCGCGCCCCAGCCCCCGGGGATGAGATGCACGGCGATCAGCAACGCCGACATTCCGCCGATCAGGTACACCGAAGCCTGCACAATCTCCGTCCAGACCACGGCGCGCATGCCGCCCTTGATCGTATAGAGAATTGTCAACGTGCCAAGGACGAGCACCGCCACCGGCATCACGGCTGCCCGTGGGAGCAGCGGCCCGATGATCAACGCAATCGGCACCGCCGTCGCGAACACTCGCACCGAGTCGGCCATGCCGCGCGTGACCATAAAGACGATCGACGTGAAGCGCCGCGTCGCCAAGCCGAATCGAATCTCGAGCAGCGCATACGCCGTGACGAGGTTTCCCTCGTAGTAGCGCGGAATCAGCGTAAACGCCAACACGATGCGGCCGATCAGATAGCCGGTGGCGATCTCGAGAAATCCGAGATTGCCGATGTATGCCAATCCCGGAATGCTGATGAACGTGAGCGCGCTGGTTTCACTCGCGACGATCGAGAACATGACCGCCCACCACGGAATCTCGCGGTCGGCGACGAAGTAGTCCTTAGCGTCCTTCTGCTTTCGGCCGGCGTACACGCCGAGCGCCGTGATGCCGACGAGATACGTAATGATGACGAGAAAATCGAGGCCGTTTAGTCCCCGCATGCATTCCCTGTCGAGCGCTCACTCCACGACATACGCCTCCATGGCGAAGTACTCGGCGAGGCCGAGGCGATCGACCTCCGCGGCAGTGCCTTTGTTGCGCGCTTCCACGCGCTGCCAAAACTCGCGGTCGTCGTACCCGCCAGGGAAGGGGGCAGAGTCCTTTTGCGACTGATGCTTGAAGATCGCCTGGATCTTGCGGCGCAGCTCTTCCTGCGAGATGGGCACGAGGAAATCCGCTTCGTTCACCGGCCATTCCTGCCACGCGCCGCGATACAGCCAGATTTCCGGCCGGATCCAACCGGCGGGCTTCTCCGCCTCGAGTTCGGCGATTGCGCCGTCGATCGCTTCCTTGCACATGCGGTGCGTGCCGTGCGGATCGGAGAGGTCGCCCGCGACGAAGATCAGGTCCGGCGAGACGTCGAGGAGTAGTTGTTTGACGATCGCGACGTCCGCGCCGCTTATCGGATCCTTGCGCACCTTGCCGGTCTGATAGAACGGCAAGTTGAGAAAGCGCGCCGCACTGCGCGGCAGGCCAAGCGTCTCGATGCCGCTCACCGCTTCGGATTCACGGATAATACGCTTGATGTCCTGCACTTCCGGAATATCGATCTCGCCCGGAGTCTTTCGCTCCAGGCACTCGTAGATCTTTTTCGCCAGCGGCTCCACGCGCGCGCGCTCGATCCGATCCTCCGCCGACATGCGCTCGAGGAAATCCACATACCGCCGCACGTCATGATCGAATACGGCGATGTTGCCGCTGGTCATGTAGGCGACGACGATCTCGTTGTCATTCTCCACCAGCTTGCGGAGAATGCCGCCCATCGAGATGACGTCATCGTCCGGGTGCGGCGAAAAGCAGATGATCTTTCGGCCCACCGCGAGCTTTGACTTGCCGCGAATCTTGGCGCCGAGTGCGTTGAACACCTTGCCGTTCACTTCGCCGGGCGAGCCGAACTTGGCGACGAGCGACGACATGTGCGCGTCGGCGTAATCCCGCTGCGTGAGCTTGAGGATCGCCTTGCCCGTCTGCTGCGACAGCCAGATCACGGCGCGGATGATCAGCGCCTGCGACCAGTGCACCTCATCGAGCAGCCATGGCGTCTTGACGCGCGTCAACTCCGCTGCGGCGGCACGATCGACGTAGAACGTCGTGTTGCCGTGGCGCTGCAGGAACGTCGCCGCCACTTCGACGTCGATTTCCCCTTCGACCGCGCGCTGCACAATGCGCGACTTGTGCTCGCCGGTGGCGATGATCGCGATCTCGCGCGCGTCGAGAATGGTCGCCACGCCCATCGTGACGGCTTCGCGCGGCACGAACTCCTCGCCGAAAAAATCAGATGCGGCATCGGCGCGCGTCACACCATCGAGCGTCACCAGGCGCGTGCGACTCTCGGCGCCCGACCCCGGCTCGTTGAAGCCGATGTGTCCCGTCTTGCCGATGCCAAGAATCTGAAAGTCCACGCCGCCGGCGCGGGCAATCGCGGTTTCGTAGCGGTCCGCCGATTCATCCACGGTCGTACGCGGCACGTCGCCCGGCGGGATGTGCACGTTCTCCGGCCTGATGTCGATGTGGGAAAAAAAATTCTCCCACATGAATCGGTGGTAGGAGTGAATGCTCTCCCGCGGCATCGGGTAATACTCATCGAGATTGAACGTCACGACGTTCGCGAAGCTCAACCCGTCCTCGCGGTGCATGCGAATGAGCTCGCGGTAGATGCCGATCGGCGTCGAGCCGGTCGCCAGCCCGAGCACCGTGGGTTCGCCCGTGGCGTTGCGTTCGCGAATCAGCGTCGCAATGCGATTGGCGACGAGCCGTGCAATGTCTTCATGATCTTCGACCACGACCGTGCGGATGCGCTCGCCGGGGTTGCCGACGTGCGAAACGCGAGAAGGCCCCCGCATAAAGGAATAGCGGGGCGTCTCGATGTACTGCCCCGTGTCCCCGCCAGCGCCCGCGGCGGCCCCCACCAAGTTACACCTGAAACGCGCGGGGTAAGCCGAAAACGAGCTGCCGCAACCGCAGCCGCCCGTGGAGTTCGGGTTCTTGAACGTGAAACCTGAGCCCTGCATTGACGTGACATAATCGATCGTCACGCCGTTCAGATATTGTGCCGAGAACGGATCGACGAATACGCGCCACTCGCCCTGACCAACGACGAGATCGTCTTCCGCCGCCTCGTCTTCGATGAGAAGACCGTACTTGAAGCCGCTACAGCCGCCGGGCTGGACGCTCACGCGGAGCCCGCCCTTGGCCGGATCAACTCCTTCGGTTTCCATGAACTTCTTGACTTCGATCGAGGCGTTTGGCGTGATGACAACCAGGACCTCGGGCTGATTCATTGTGCTCATTGCGGACCCTCCGATGAGAGCGGCCAAGTTCCGATGACCGCGATAGATACAAGTATAGCGCCAGTGGGAACCCGGTTCAATCGGCGGCGGCCTGCTCTTCGCGGCGCGCGACGGCCGGCGGCGGGCCTTCATCCCCTTGGAACGCGCGGGCGATCCAGGCGAATGACGCGGCGGACACGGCGATCATGATTCCGCCGGCCAGGTACTCGCCGAAAATGATCTTTCCGATCCCGAACAGTACGGCATACACGCCAACGATCCCGGCGATCCAGTTGGTCCATGCCAACGCGCCGCCGGGAGTGGACTCGCGGCCAAACCCCAGACGCGTCGAGACCTTGGCCCAGCCGGGTCCGCCAGGGCGGACGCGCAGGTAGAACGCGTCGAGCGTCTCGTCCGGCTCCGGGTTCGTCAGGAAAGTGACCGCGACCCACACGATGGTACTCACCACGACGGTCACGAGCATCGTCACCGCGATAACGCGCTGATCGCCGTCCGGATATCGCGCCACGACGAACGGATGCACTGCGATTGACACCACGCCGGAAATGATCATGGCGCTGATCTCCGACCAGGCGTTGATCCTCCACCAGTACCAGCGAAGAATCAGCACCAAACCCGTTCCCGACCCCAGCGCCAGCAGAAATTCCCACGCGCCCTGGATGGTGTCGATCTGCCAGGCCACTACAGCCGACGCCAGGAACAGGCCGATTGTCGTCCAGCGCGAGACCTTCACGTAATGCTTCTGGGTATCCGTCTTATTGATGAAACGCTTATAGAAATCGTTCACGAGGTACGACGCGCCCCAGTTGAGCTGCGTCCCCACGGTTGACATGTACGCCGCCGCGAAGCCGGCCATCATCACCCCGCGCCAGGGCGTGGGAAGCAGGTCCACGAACGCCTGCACGTAGGCTGCTTCGTGATCGTGCGTGGGGCCAATGCCGTTGGGGTACAGCATGATTGTCGCCAGGCCCGTGATGATCCACGGCCACGGACGAATGGCGTACTGCGCGACTTGAAAGAACAGCGTTGCCAGCACGCCGTCGCGCTCCGTCTTTGCCGAGAAGATGCGCTGCGCCACATACCCGCCACCCCCCGGCTCGGCGCCGGGATACCACGCCGCCCACCACTGCACAGACAGGAACACGCCGAGGGCCAGCAGCGGCATCCACGTGTACGCCTCAATGCCATGCCCGGTGAACTTCACCGGCAGCACCGACAAGCCCGCGGCCTCGCTTCCGAAATGCGCCGCGACGCCCGCCTTGAGCTTGACCATGCCGCCCACAGCGCGCACCGAGTACACCGCCAGAATGATCACCGCCGTCATCTTGACGATGAATTGCACGAGGTCCGTCCACAGTACCGCCCACATCCCGGCGGCCACCGAATACGACATCGTCACGAGAAAGCAGATGCCAACCGCGATCACCTGTCCGGAAATGGCGAAGCCGGCGACATGCACATCATGCAGGCCGAGCGAGATGGTGAGAATCTTGATCATCGCCCGCGTCACCCAGCCGAGGATGATCAGGTTCACGGGAATCGCCAGATACAGCGCGCGAAATCCGCGCAGCCACGCGGCGCGCTTGCCACTGTAGCGAATCTCGGCGAATTCAACATCTGTCATGACGTTGGCGCGCCGCCACAGGCGGGCGAAAAAGAACACCGTGAGCATTCCGCTCATCAGCATGTTCCACCAGAGCCAGTTGCCCGCCACCCCGTTCGACGTCACCAGTCCGGTGACGACCAGCGGCGTATCGGCGGCAAAGGTCGTCGCCACCATCGACGCCCCGGCGAGCCACCACGTGACCTTGCGCCCCGAGATGAAATACTCCTCGAGGCTTTCGCCGCCCTTTTTTGCGAACGCCAACCCGATCCCGGCTGACATGGCGAAGTAGGCGACGACGATCGTCCAATCGATGACGGTCAGATGCATGCTTCGCTCGCCGGCGTGGAAGGGGATGCGTTCATGACTTGCGCGGGAGGGCCGACATCACCGAATCGGCCAGCGCCACGCGCACGCGGCCGATCTTGTTGTTGTTGCGCGTGGGGTTCACGCGATTGGTGAGCAGAATGATGAACACGTCGTTCGGCGGATCGATCCAGATCGACGTGCCGGTGAATCCCGTATGTCCGAAAGCTTTCGGAGACATGAGGTGGCCCGCCGAATTCGAGCCATTGGGCTTCTGCCAGCCGAGTGCGCGGTCGGCCACCTGAATCTTCTCGGTGAACATCGCGATCTCGCGCGCCGGCAGCACGCGCTTGCCGTCGATCACGCCGTCGTTCAGGTACATCTGAGCGAAATGCGCCAGGTCGTGCGCCGAGCTGAAAAGCCCCGCGTGCGCCGACACGCCGCCCAACCAGTAGGCGCGCTCGTCATGCACCTTGCCGTGCACCAACCCGCCGCGATTGGGATCGACTTCCGTCGGCGCGATGCGCGACAGCAACGACGCCGGAGGGTTGTACATCGTCTCGTTCATGCCGGCAACTGTAAAGACGTGGTCGTGCAGATATACATCGAGCGGCTGCCCGGTCACTTTCTCGAGCACTCGGCCCAGCATGTAGGCGCCGATGTCGCTGTAGACCATGCGGACGCCCGGCAGCGTGTCGAGCGGGGTCGAGAACAGCAGCTTGGCGATGCTATCGGGCGAGTGGGTGATTTGGTCGTACGATTTGTCGGCCGGCAGCCCGGAAGTGTGTGTGAGCAGATGCCTAATGGTGACGAGGTTCTTGTTGCGGCCGGTCCACGCGGGCAAATACCGCTGCACAGGTGCGTTCACGTCGATAATTCCGCGGTCGGCCAGTTGCATGATGCCGCTCGTGAGCCCGATCACCTTCGTGAGCGACGCGAGATCCCACAGCGTGTGGTCGTCCGGCACCGGACTCGGCGCCCAGTCCAGGTGGCCCACCGCGTACTCCGCGATGACGCGCGTGCGCGTGCCCACCACGGCGATTGCGCCGGGAAAGGCGCTGTCACGCAGCGCGCGGTCCAGGACCTGCCGCATGGCGCGGGCAATCGCCGAGTCCGAGCGGGGTAGTCCGACCGCGGCCAGAGTGGCATGTTCCGGTTCGGCGCCCGAAGCGGCCGCGGTGTGACAGCCGACGACGACCGTCGCGGCCACGATGAGAATCAGAGAGGCTCGAGGCATATGCATCGGACGGAGCGGAGATGGTGGTCGAACGGAGCGATGTGCGTGAGCGTCGTGCTGTTCGGTCTGGCCTGCAGCAGCCGATCGGCCGGTACCCAAACGGAAATCCCGCGCCCGGCACCGCGGGCCGCGGCGGTCCGCCCCGGCATCACGGTGCTGCTCGACGATAGTCTGGCACTGATTCGCGGAAAGCGCATCGGGCTGTTGACGAATCAGACCGGCGTTGACGAGCATGGCGTGTCGGACATCGAACTCTTGGGCGGCGAACGCGCCCGGGCGGCCGGCGTCACGCTGGTTCGGCTTTTTTCGCCCGAACACGGCATTCGCGGCACGGAGGACCATGAACAAGTTGCGAGCGGCATCGACGCGCAGAGTGGCTTGGCGGTGCATTCGCTTTATACCGTCACGGCCATTGCACCGCCCGACAGCCTGCTCCGCGACCTCGATGTGCTCGTGTTCGATCTGCAGGACATCGGCACCCGGACGTGGACGTACGTTGGCTCGATGATTTACGCGATGCACGCGGCGGCGCGGCGCAACCTCACGATCGTGGTGCTCGACCGGCCGAATCCGATTACCGGCAATCATGTCGATGGTCCGATGCTCGACACCGCGCTGTCGAACCCCGCCGAACACACGCCGCTGAAGCCGGCGAAACCGTACGCATTATATCCGTTCCCGCTGCGGCACGGAATGACAATGGGCGAGCTCGCCCTGTTCTACAACACGGTGCTCGGCATTGGTGCGCGGTTGCACGTTGTCCCGGTGGCTGGCTGGACGCGCTCGATGTGGTTCGATCAAACCGGACTACCGTGGGTGCGTCCGTCGCCGAACCTGCCCACGCTGATGAGTGCGTTGGTGTACCCGTCGCTCGTGGCATTCGAGGGTGCTAATGTCTCGGTGGGCCGGGGAACGCCGGACGCGTTCCAGCGGTTTGGCGCGAGTTGGATGGACGCGGTCACGGTGGCGGCAGCATTAAACGGCCGGCAGCTGCCCGGCGTGCGTTTCGTGGTGGACTCGTTCACGCCCAAGGATCCGGGCGATCAGAAATTTGGCGGCATCCACATCCCAGGTATTCGCGTGGACGTGACGGATCGCGATCGCCTGCAGAGCGGCCGCGTGGGTGCAGCAATTCTCTGGGCGCTGCTCCGAACCAATCGGGATTCGTTACGGATTGCGGCGCGAACGTTTGACGAACGATTTGGCAGCGCGGCGATCCGTGAGGCGATCGTTGGCGGTGCAGACCCCGACGTTGCATTGGAGCAGCATCAGCCCGCGGTCGATGCGTTTCGACGAGGGGCGGCGAGGTTTTTGATTTATCGGTGAGCGGTGGAACGGTGGAACGGTGGAACGGTGGAACGGGCCACAGACCCCATCCAATGTCGTTTCCGCGCGATCCGCGTTGTCCGCGTATTCCGCGTCACAAAGACGAATCGAACTCTCCATGCCGACCCGCAGCCCGCGAAGCCCGCGGACATGTTTGCTGAGAGGGCCCGAGCCGCCAACCAGTCCCGTCCGTCTCGCACACCTCTTGCACGTTCACGCAACGCGGCGCCTGGGGTTGGTTTTCCGATTGAACTTTACGAGGGACTGTCTTATGAACGCACGTCTGTTGGCTTGTCTCGGATCGGTTGCGCTGCTGGCCGCCTGTAGCCCGCGCCAAGTCGAGGTCCGCACCGCGCCGACGCAGCAAACCCAAGTCGCCGTGCAGGTGACCAACAACCTCGCCCAGGCCGTGAATGTCTACGCCACACTGGCGGGTTCCGACACGTTCCTCCGACAGGTAGGGGCCAACACGTCGGTCACAGTTCCGGTGATGAACTTCGCCCCTGGCTCCACGGTCTCCCTCAAGGCGGTCACCGTGGACGGCGTGCACACGTATTCACGCAACAACGTCACCCTTAGCGGGACGTACGTCTTCACCCTACCATAGTCGCTGAGGGTTGCCGCGCACGCGGCACCGGGGCCGCGAGACGTTGCTACAACTCTCTGGAAGCGCTACTTTTACGGCCGGAGCTGGGCTCCGGCTGTTTGGCGTTTATGCTCCTTCCGACGCGCTGCGCCGGTACCCTGGAGCACCGGCGCGCCCGCAGCGCCCAATCGGAGCCGAATGAAGCTTCTTCCGGACTGGCTCAAAAACGGATATCTGAAGGTCATCGATCCGGTCGCGAACTGGCTGGTCCGTCGCGGAGTCCACCCCAACACCATCACTGTCGTTGGGACGCTGTGCACGGTTACCGGTGGAGTCATCTATGCCACCGGGCATATCAGCACCGGCGGCTGGTTCCTGGGCATGACCGCGCTGTTCGATGTTTTGGACGGCACCGTGGCGCGCCGGTCCAACAAGAGCTCCACTTTCGGCGCGTTCCTCGACTCCACCCTGGATCGCGTTGCCGACGGGGCACTCCTGGCCGGATTGGCTGTGTTTTACGCCCTCAATCCGGTCCACCACAACGTTCCCATGATGGCCGTTTGCCTGCTCGGCCTCATCGGTGCCTACATGACGTCCTACATCCGCGCGCGTGCCGAAGCGCTCGGGTTGGACGCCAAGGTGGGGCTGATGCAGCGGCCGGAGCGCATCGTGCTCCTCTCCGCGCCGCAGGCGTTCTTCGGATTGGCCCTCCATGGGCTGATCTTGGGGTTGATCATTATTATCCTTACGGTTACTGCCTGGATCACGGTCGTGCAGCGCATGCACTTCGTGTATCAGCAGACCAAATCCCGCGGCGGAGCCCAACCCATTCCGCTGACCACTGAAAATTCGTTCTGGTTGCGTCGCCGTCGTCGTACGGGAACGCACCATTAGTATCGAAAGGAGACTAATTCGTGGCTTCGCCCACTATTCGCCCCGCCGGCGGCAAGCTCGGCATTCTCACCCCCGGACTCGGCGCCGTTGCGACGACGTTCATGGCCGGTGTCGAGAGCATCCGCCGCGGCAAGTCCAAGCCGATCGGCTCCCTCACCCAGATGGCGACTATTCGCCTCGGTAAGCGCACCGACAATCGCTCGCCGCTCATCAAGGATTTCGTTCCGCTCGCCTCGCTGGACGACATTGTCTTTGGCGCCTGGGACCCCATTCCGGATGACGCCTACACTGCCGCGAAAAAGGCCGGCGTCCTCGAAGAGCGTGATCTCGAGCCCGTCGCCGATTTCCTCAGGGCGATCAAGCCCATGCCCGCCGTGTTCGACAACCATTACGTCACGCGGATCAACGGCAAGAACATCAAGACGGGCAAGACCAAGCGCGACCTCGCCGAGCAACTCCGGCAGGACATGCGCGACTTCAAGGCCAAGAACAACTGCGACCGCCTCGTGATCGTGTGGTGCGCGTCAACGGAAATCTTCATCCGCCCCGGCCCGCAGCACGCCACCATCGCCGCGTTTGAAAAGGCAATGGACGAGAACGACGAAATGATCTCGCCCGCCATGCTGTATGCCTGGGCGGCGATCATGGAAGGCATTCCATACTGCAACGGCGCGCCCAACCTCGCCGTGGACACCCAGGCGCTGCAGCAGCTCGCCATCGACAAGGGCGTTCCGATTTCCGGCAAGGATTTCAAGACCGGTCAGACGTGGATGAAGACCGTCATCGCACCGGGCCTCAAGGCGCGCATGCTCGGCCTCGCGGGCTGGTACTCCACGAACATCCTCGGCAACCGCGACGGCGAAGTGCTGGACGATCCGGCGTCGTTCAAGACCAAGGAAGAGTCCAAGCTCAGCGTGCTGCACACCATTCTGCAGCCCGAAGCCTATCCGGATCTGTACAAGGATTTTTCCCACGTCGTGCGCATCAACTACTACCCGCCGCGCGGCGACAACAAGGAAGGCTGGGACAACATCGACATCGTCGGATGGATGGGCTATCCGATGCAGATCAAGATCAACTTCCTCTGCCGCGATTCGATCCTCGCCGCCCCAATCGTGCTCGACCTTGCGCTGTTCTCGGACTTCGCGCATCGCGCCGGCATGAAGGGCATTCAGGAATGGTTAAGCTTTTATTACAAGTCGCCGATGGCCGCTGCGGGACTTCAGCCGGAGCATGATCTTTTCATTCAGCAGACGAAGCTCAAGAACACGCTTCGCCATCTGATGGGTGAAGAGCAGATCACGCATCTAGGCCTGGAGTACTACCAGCAGTAGGAGACGGCTCATGCGACGCTGGGCGGCGGCACTTTCAGCGATAGCGCTCTCGGCGACAGCGGTGACGGCGTGCGGTGGCGACAACTTGCCGCCGCCGCTGCGCCTCATGTCCAATTCGTATTCGTACACCATCACGCCCGACGACGTGCCTCCGCACGCGCGTCAGGACATTCATTTCAAGATTCAGATTCTGGACCGCAAGACGCGCCAGCCGATCGAGAACGGCGAAGGCCAGCTGTTCGCGAGCAACAACGAGGGCGCCAAGACGTGGGACGGCCTTGCGTACGGTCCTGAGATCGGCACCTACCACGCGAAGTTGAATTACGTCGTCGCCGGCACCTGGGCTGGAGCCATTCGGTTTCGACGCGACACGCTTCGACCCCTCGAGCGTGTTGACTGGATGCAGGAAGTACAGGACGAACGACCTTCAACGATTCCTTGACTTCGTAATGCGACACTTCTACCGCAGCCATCTTTCTCCTGCCGACGTGCTGGCCAAGGCCGACGAGTTCTTTCCGGCCATTGCGCTAACGCAAAACACCACCGCCCCGCGCACGCGGACCTACTCCGGTTCGCTCGGCGCGCTCAAGCTCTCCGCCAAGCCGGAAGGCGGCCACTATACCTTCGTCCAGGTCGATACCGACCAAATGGGCGAGAGCCGCCTCGATCGCAACGTCAAGCGATTCTTTGTCGGCTTACACCGCACGGAGGATCCGACGTACGCGCTGTCGGCGAACTACTGACATGGCAAAGACGAAAAAGCCGGGTTTAGGGTCTAGGGTCGAGGGTCTCGAAGACCGACCGGCGAGATCCCAGACCCTGGACCCTAGACCCTCCGCCCTCCTAAGCCGCGAACAGATCCTCGATCTGTACTATTGGATGCGTCTCACGCGCACGCTTGAAGAGCGGCTCGTGGCATTGTATCGGCAAACGAAGGTTGTGGGCGGACTGTTTCGCTCGCTCGGTCAGGAAGCCGACGCAGTGGGCAGTGCGTACGCGCTCGAGCGGCGCGATATCATGTCGCCCCTCATTCGCAACCTCGGCGCCATGCTCGTCAAGGGCGCTAAGCCCCTCGAAATCGTCAAGCAGTACATGGCGCGCGGCGACTCGCCGACGCGCGGCCGTGAGTTGAACATCCATTTCGGCGACACGGAACGCGGCTTCATTGGCCAGATCTCGCCGCTTGGCGACATGATTCCGGTCATGGCGGGCGTCACGCTGTCGTTCAAAATGCGCGGTGAAGATCGTGTCGGTCTCGTCTACATCGGCGACGGCGCCACGTCCACCGGCGCGTTTCACGAAGGCATCAACTTCGCCGCGGTGCAACACTGTCCGCTCGTCGTGATCGTGGAGAACAACGGCTACGCGTACTCCACGCCAACGATCAAACAGACGCTGGCCAAGCAGTTCATCGACAAGGCGATCGGCTACGGCATTCCCGGTGAAAAGGCCGACGGCAATGACGTGCTCGCGGTGTACGACGTGACCAAGCGCGCCGTTGACCGCGCGCGCCGCGGCGAAGGGGTGTCACTCGTCGAGTTGATCACGTACCGTCGGAAGGGGCACGCGGAACACGACAATCAGTCGTACGTGCCCCCCGGCGAGATCGAGCGCTGGGCGGCGGAAAACGATCCGATCACGCGCTACATCGCGCGGTTACGCGACGAATTTTCCTTCACGCCGGCCGAGATCGAAGCGACCGACGACCGCGCCCGTGCCGTGGTGGATGAAGCGACGGACATCGCCGAGCAGTCCGGCTTGCCCGAGGCGCTCGATGCGCTCACTGGTGTGTACGCGGATCCGCCGGTACAGGAAACCCTCTGGTTCCGTGAAGGGAAGGGCGGCGTCGTGGACGAGCACGAACGCGCCGAGGGCTGGGGCACGTACTCGGTCAAGAAGGGAGAGACGAACTAATGGCCGAAATCACGTACCTCGAAGCGATTCGCGAAGCATTGTTCGAGGAGATGGAGCGCGACAAGGATGTCTTCTGTCTGGGCGAAGACATTGGCGCGTTCGGCGGAGCGTTCAAGGTCACCGACGGGTTGATGGCGAAGTACGGCGAGCAGCGCGTGATCGACTCGCCGATTTCGGAGATTGCCATCGTTGGCGCGGCGGCCGGTGCGGCACACATGGGCATGCGGCCAGTGGTCGAAATGCAGTTCATCGACTTCATGGCCAATGCCTACGACATGCTCACCAACTACGTGGCCACAGCGCGCTATCGCGCATTCTTGCCTTGTCCCATGGTGGTGCGCGGACCGAGCGGCGGTTATGTGCGCGGCGGTCCGTTCCATTCGCAAAACCCCGAAGCCGGTTTCATTCATACGCCGGGCCTCAAGGTCGTCTATCCGTCCACGGCGGAAGATGCCAAGGGACTGATGAAAGCGGCCATTCGCGACGACGACTGCGTGCTCTTCTTCGAGCACAAGTATCTCTATCGCCGCATCAAGGCGGAGATGCCGGCCGGTGATCATGTCGTACCCATCGGCAAGGCGCGCGTGGCCCGCGAAGGAAAAGACCTCTCGATCATCACCTACGCCGCCACGGTGTGGAAGGCGCTCGAGGCGGCCGAGACGCTGGAGAAGGAGGACGGCCTGTCGGTGGAGATCATCGATCTGCGCTCGCTGGCGCCGCTCGACGATGACGCGATCCAGGCGACCGTTCGAAAGACGAACCGGGTGATGGTGCTGCACGAGGACACGCGTACCGGCGGTATTGCCGGCGAGATCACGGCGCGGATCAACGAAAAATCGTTCGCCTGGCTCGACGCGCCGGTCCTGCGCGTCACGGCGCACGACGTGCCGCTGCCGTTTGCCCCGTCGCTCGAGGATTTCGTGCTTCCGCAGGTGGCCGACATCGTGCACGCGGCGCGGACGCTGGCCGCGTACTGATGCCGGATCGTGAGGCACCGATAGAGGGGGAGACGGATACCCCGATCCCTCACTATTTTGGAATAGGGTGTTTCAGCGTCGCCGGTGGCTTTGCCGGCGGCGGAATGGTAGCGGTGTTGATCGGAAAATTTGTCGGCGCAGCCATGCATTGCCCCGCGGACAGCGAAACGGGTGCGCCGTGCCACTGGTTTGAATTCTGGTTTTTCGGTGCGATTATCGGCGCGATCGTCTTGCCGACGATCGCCATCATATTGCTTCGACGCGGGCGCAAGCGCGCGCAAATCTCGGACAAAGGGTGATTCGGTGGCTCGCGTAGACGTCGTCATGCCCCAAATGGGCGAATCGATCGCTGAGGGGACGTTATCAAAGTGGCTGAAGAAGGTCGGCGATTCCGTCAAGCGGGATGAGCCGATTTTCGAGATCTCAACGGATAAGGTTGACGCGGAGATTCCCGCGCCGGTGGCCGGCGTGCTCGCCGAGATCCTGGTGACCGAAGGCCAGACGGTGGCGGTGCAGACGTTGGTCGCCCGCCTGGAAACGGATGCCACTGCGGCGGTGTCCGCCCCGGCGCCCGCTCCCGCGGCGGCGGCGCCGGTCGCTGCCGCGCCTGTCGCTGCCGCCGCGCAAACCTCAGCGCCGGTTGCTGCGTCCGTTCAGCCACTCGCTGCGGCTGCGTCAGCCAAGTCCACGCAGTCCAACGGCGACACTTCGCTCGAAGAGCGGCTTCGCACCAAGTCGTCGCCGCTCGTGCGCCGCATGGCGGCTGAGCACGGCGTTGAAATCAGTGCGTTGCACGGCAGCGGGCTCGCCGGCCGGGTCACAAAACGGGACCTCGTGGAGTTCCTGGATTCCGGCGCCAAGCCGGCCACTGCGCCGGCCACCGCGCCGCAGATCGCCGCGTCCGCCGGCCAGACGGCCGCGCCCCGCGCCATGTCGCACGGCCCGCTGCCTGAGCCGTGGGCGGGGGACGTCGTGGAGCCCATGTCGAAGATGCGTGGTCTGATCAGCGACCACATGGTGATGTCCAAGCACACGTCGGCGCACGTCAATTCGTTCTTCGAGATCGATCTGACGCGCATCGCGCGCATTCGGACCAAGCACCGCGCCGAGTTCGAGCGGAGCACGGGCGAGAAGCTCACGTTCCTGCCGTTCATCATCAAAGCGGTCACTGACGGTCTCAAGGCGTTCCCGATTCTCAACGCATCGGTGCGCGGCAACGACGTCATCTACCGCAAGCAGGTGAACATTGGCATCGCCGTCGCGCTGGATTGGGGCCTCATCGTTCCGGTCATCAAGCACGCCGACAACCTGTCCCTCACCGGCATTACGAGAACGCTCAACGATCTCGCCAACCGCGCACGCAGCAAGAAGCTCGATCCGCGGGAGATCCAGGAAGGCACGTTCACCATCACGAACCCCGGCGGCTTCGGCTCGCTCATGGGAACGCCAATCATCAATCAGCCGCAGGTTGCCATCCTGGGTGTTGGCGCGATTGAAAAGCGTCCCAAGGTCGTGACCGGGCCCGATGGCGAAGACACGATTGCCATTCGCACGTGTGCGTACTTCTCGCTGTCGTTCGATCACCGGGTCGTTGACGGTGCAGACGCGGACAAGTTCATGGCGTTCATCAAGAAGACCCTCGAGACATTCCCCGAAGCGGCTCTCTGACGATGTCACGTGCTCTCACGATCCAGCGCACCCTCGTGACGCCGCCTGATCGCGCACGCTTTCACGAAAAGCTGCTGCGAAAGCGGGAATATTACGCCAAGGCGAATTGCCGTTTCTGGGCGTTCGAGGAAGCTGGATTGCCGGGAGCATTCCTGGAGTTTTTCGAGGCCGACGACCCGGTGACGCTGGCAAAGGCGCACGCGGGCGCGCCGCACCCGGTGCTCGACCCCAATCGTGTTTACTTGGAAGTGGAGCTGCCATAGATGCCTACGCGCTCATTGACGGTTAACGGTAAAAGTTGGCAGGTGTTTCCTTCGGGCCGCCTGACGCAGTATGATCGCGACGAGTTTGGGCTCATCTTCGTGCACGGTACGGGGCCGGGGCGAACCGTGCGGGTCACGCGCTATTCGCCGCTCGGATCGCGTTCGCGTGAGCAATCACTGCTCGAGCTGAACGATGCCGAGTTACAGCGACTGTTCGGCTACTCGCAGCCGAGCGACACGTCGCCGGAAGCCGACTACACGGCGTGACCAATTCGCCTTCCGGCGTCGGCGGCGTTGGCCCATTCGTCGACCTGCACTCGCACTCCACCGCATCGGACGGATCGCGCGCCCCAGCGGATGTGATTCGCGAGGCGAAGCGTGTTGGCCTCTCGGCCATTGCGCTTACCGATCACGATACGCTCGATGGGATTCCCGAGGCGACGCTCATGGGCGCCGAGCTCGGCGTTCGTGTGGTGGCCGGAGTCGAACTGAGCGCTGTTGAAGGCGATGTAGAAACGCATATTCTCGGACTGCATCTCTCCGATACGCGAGAAATGGAAGCCAAGCTGGTTGAATTGCGGGAGATGCGCCGGTCGCGCGCCGAGCGCATTGTCAAACGGCTGAACGAGCTTGGCGTGCGCGTCGAATTATCGGCGGTGTTGGAGCAAGCGGCCGGCGGTGCCATTGGACGGCCGCACGTGGCGCGCGCGATGATTGCTGAGGGTTGGGCGGTGGATTTTCGCGACGCGTTTGACCGGTATCTCGGCAACGGCAAGCCAGCGTACGTCAGCAAGGACCGGCTCGCGATCGTCGATGCCATCGGCCTGATTCAACGCGCCGGCGGCCTGGCGATTCTGGCGCATCCGTCGCACTCGGGCACACGCGAGCGAATCGCCTCGCTTGTGGCGCAAGGCATGGACGGTGTGGAAGTGAAGCATCCGAGCCACTCGGCCGAAGACACCATGCGATTAACCGCGCTCGTCGCGCATTTTTCGCTCGTACCCAGCGGCGGATCCGATTGGCACGGTGCCGCGGAAGGGCCGCGCACGCTTGGCATGATGCACGTGCCGGCCGACTGGCTCGGCCAACAGGACGGTCGCGTGCGCGTGCGCGCCGCGTAGATCCACTCGCCGGCGCGCCGCGGCCGGCCCTCGATATACGGGAGAGACGCATGGAGCTCCGCGGTCGTACGGCGCTGGTCACCGGTGCGGGGCATCGCGTGGGACGCGCAATTGCCGTTGGCCTAGGTGCGCGCGGTATGCGCGTGGCTGTGCACTACAACGCCGCGGCCGGCGGCGCGCACGATACGGTGCGTGAGATTCAGGACGCCGGCGGCGAGGCGGACGTCGTCAGTGCGGACCTCACCAAGGCCAATGCCACCACAGATCTGATTGCGGCAGTGGTCGCGCGGTTTGGAGCGCTCGACGTGCTCGTGAACTCCGCGGCCGTCATGGTCCGCACGCCGTTTGGCGAGGTCACGCCCGAGCAATGGGACGACATCATGGCGCTCAACGTTCGCGCGCCGTTCTTTCTTGCCCAGGCGGCGGCACCGCATCTGCGCGCGTCTCGCGGCGTCATCGTGAACATCGCAGACCTCGCGGCCTTCGAGAGTTGGCCGGCGTACGTGCCACACGGCATCTCGAAGTCTGGGGTCGTGCACATGACCCGGTCGCTCGCCCGCGTGCTCGCGCCCGAGGTTCGCGTGGCGGCCGTTGCCCCGGGCACCGTGCTACTGCCAGACAACTGGAGCAAGGCCGACGAGGAGCACTTGCGGCTGACTACGCCCCTCGCCCGCACCGGCAGCCCCGACGACGTCACGAAAACGGTGCTGTTCATTCTCGACTCGGACTACCTCACCGGGGAAACGATCATTGTTGACGGTGGGCGGCATGTCCGTGGCTGAGCCGTCGGCCGGGCCCGCGGCCCCGTCTAATTCCCACGATCGCTAGATTTGCAGGATATGGCTACGACCTTTCAATACGACGTTGTCATCGTTGGCGCGGGTCCCGCGGGGATGTGTGCGGGCATGTATGCCGGCCGTTCGATGCTCAAAACCGTCGTACTCGAACGCGGCTTTCCGGGCGGCGAACTGCTGAACACGGAATTGATCGAAGACTATCCCGGCTTCGAGTCGGTCCTTGGCCATGAGCTCGCCCAAAAATTCGCCGATCACGCCGCAAAGTTCGGTGCCGAGTTTCGGAACGGCATCGTGGTGGAGTGCGTCAGCAAGCGTGACGACGGCATGTTCGAGACGCGCACCGAATCGGGCGACATCTACGAATCCAAGACGGTGATCGTCACCGCCGGCGGCACCCCGATCAAACTCGGCGTGCCTGGCGAGATCGAGTACGCTGGAAAAGGTGTGTCGTACTGCGCAATCTGTGACGGCGCGTTCTTCCGCGGCCATACCATTGCCGTGATCGGCGGGGGAGACGCCGCTACGGAAGAAGCGGATTTCCTCACTCGCTACGCCGACAAGGTCTACCTCATCCATCGTCGTGGAGAACTCCGCGCGTCCAAGATTCTGCAGCAGCGTCTGTTCGCGAATCCGAAAGTCGAGATGGTGTGGAACACGACCGTTGACCAAGTCGAGGGTGACGCGCAGGGGCTCGTGCGGAATCTCAAGCTTCGTGACGTGAACACGAACGCGACGAGCGATCTTGCCGCCACGGGCATGTTTGTTTTCGTGGGGTTTCGGCCGAACACGGGCATCATCGACGGCCACGTGGACCACGACGAGATGGGCTATCTCCGCACGGATGCGAACATGCACACCACCATGCGCGGGCTGTTCGCCGCCGGCGACGTGCGTGCGCAGCTCACCCGCCAGGTCACCACGGCGGTGGGGGACGCAACAACCGCGGCGATCGCCGCCGAGAAGTACTTGAAGGCGCTGGCCGACGGCGACCCGAGCGAGCCGATCGTCGGCACCGGCGGCTATACCGCATGAAGATCGACACTCGAACCGTGGGCGCGTTCCAGGAGAACTCGTATCTGGTGGTGGACGAGTCAACCGGCCGCGCCGTGCTGATCGATCCCGGCGCCGAGCCGGAGCGATTGATCGAGATGGTGCGCGAGTCCGGCGCGACGCTCGACGCAATCTGGCTCACCCACGGGCACCTCGATCACATCGGCGGCATTGCCGGCGTGCGGCGCGAGTGGAACGTGCCGGTGCACATGCATCCGGCGGATCAGCCGCTGTACGCGCGCGCCACCAGCCAGGCAGAGATGTATGGCGTGCCGTTCGAGCAGCCGGAGGATCCGGACCTCGAGCTGGCAGACGGGGGCACTGTGCGCGTGGGTTCGCTCGTCTTCGACGTGCTGCACACTCCGGGGCATTCGCCGGGTCACGTCATTTTTCGGAACGGCAACACGGTGATCGGCGGCGATCTGTTGTTCGCCGGATCGATCGGCCGCACCGATCTGCCGCTCTCCGACGGGGCACAGATGGAGCGATCGTTGGCGCTGATCTGCGAACTGGACGACGCCACGACGGTACATCCCGGACACGGACCGCACACCACGATCGGCGAAGAGCGCGCGACGAACGCGTTTCTCAATGGCATGGCGCGCATCCTGAGGAGATAACGAAAATGTCGCGCCTGAGCCCAGTGGTCATTCAACTCGGCATCCTCGCCCTCTGGCTCGGTGCGGCCGGCTTCATGAGCATTGCGGTGGCGCCCGCGCTGTTTGGCGAGTTGCCGACGCGTGCGCTGGCCGGCGCGGTAGTGGGACGGCTGCTCCCGTCGATTTTCTATTCGGGAATTGTCGTTGGTCTGCTGGTGATCGCCATCGACGTGTGGGTTGCCGGCGCGTGGCATTGGAACGCGGTGGTGATCTCCTCCGTGGTCGTGGCGGCCGCATGCGCCATCGCGCAATGGGCCGTGGCGCCGCGCATCGAGCGGATCCGGGCGTCCATTCCCGGCGCCATCGAATCGCTTCCCCTCGATGACGCCAGACGCGTCGCCTTTGGCCGCCTGCACGGCATCAGCGTGGGCTGGCTCGGGTTGGCGATGCTCGCCGCCGTGGTGGCGCTGGTGGTCTGCGCCCGCGTGCTGGAGGCGAGGCGTCCATGACACTGACTGTGTTCACTAAATTCTCATTCTAATATACTGACAATGAGCGACACTCGCCGCGAAAAGGACCCCCTCGGACCGCTCGACGTTCCCGCCAGCGCGCTCTACGGCGTGCAAACCGTCCGCGCCCAGCAGAACTTTCCGATCAGCGGCCTGCGCCCGCTCGACGCGTTCGTTGACGCCCAGGTCTGGATCAAGAAAGCCGCCGCGCTCACCCACAAGGAGACAGGCCGCCTGGACGCCGCGCGCGCCGACGCCATCATCACGGCCGCCGATGAAGTCCTGTCGGGGCAGCATCGTGACCAGTTCATTGTCGATCCGTACCAGGCCGGTGCCGGCACGTCGCACAACATGAACATCAACGAGGTGCTGGCCAACCGCGCCAACGAGCTCCTCGGCGGCAAACGCGGCGAATACGCCCCCGTGCATCCGAATGATCACGTGAACATGGCGCAGTCAACCAACGATACCATTCCCACGAACATCCGCCTCGCCTGTCTCTCGCAGCTGGTGGGGTTGAACGCCGCGTTCGAGAATCTGCGTGGCGCACTCGCGGCCAAGGGTGTCGAGTTCGACGACGTGGTGAAGGCCGGACGCACGCACCTGCAGGATGCCATGCCTATTCGACTCGGCCAGGAGTTCAACGCCTACGCCGGCTCAATCGCCCGCGGCCTCAAGCGGGTCAACGAAGCTGCGGACTACCTCAAGGATCTCGGAATCGGCGGCAGCGCAGTGGGCACCGGCGTCACGGTGGAGAAGGAATACCCCGCGCTCATGAACAAGTACCTGAAGCAGATCACAGGGCTCGATCTGCGCATTGGTACCGATCGCATTCAGCTCATGCAGAGCATGGGTGACGTGGCCGGATTCAGCGCCGCGCTTCGTGTGCTGGCGGTAGACCTGAGCAAGATCGCCAGCGATCTGCGACTCATGGTGATGGGGCCGCGCACGGGGATCGACGAGATCACACTGCCCGCGGTGCAACCCGGGTCCTCGATCATGCCGGGCAAGATCAATCCGTCCATTCCCGAGATGATCAACCAGGTGTGCTTCCAGGTGATCGGGCTCGATACCACGGTGACGGTGGCCGCCGAACACGGACAGCTCGAGCTCAACGTGATGATGCCTGTGATCGCGTTCAACGTGCTGTTGTCGGTACGCATCCTCACGAACTCGGTCAACGTGCTCGCCGACAAGTGCGTGAAGGGAATCCAGGCCAATCGCGAGATGTGCTCGTATTGGGTGGAACGGTCTGCCGCGTTGGCTACGGCGCTGGCACCGCAGATTGGCTACGCGCGCGCGGCCGAGATCAGCAAACAGTCGGTCAAGGAAGGCGTGTTGATTCGCGATCTGGTGAAGCGCGAAAAAGTGCTGCCCGACGATCAGATCGACGCCGTGCTCGACCTCAAGAAGATGACGGAAATCGGCATGCCCGGTGGAAAGGCCGGTGCGGCCGCCGCAGGGTGACCGATCTTACACGCTCGCTCACGCTTTCGTAGATTCGCCCATGCCCTGGTTCGCGCGGTGGAGAGCGGAACGTGATTCACGGCGAAAGGCCGCGCTGTTCGTCGATGCGCTCTTTCGCGACCCTGCCGCGGCGGATATTGAGTGGCTTGCCGCGGTGGCAACACGTGGCGACGTCGATCACGCCACGTGGGAGCTGCGCTACGCGCGCCGCGCGCTGGGCCTGATCGCCGCCCAGCGTGACGCGCTGGATGACCGCACCGCCTCGATCGTGGCGGAGGCGATCTCGGAGAGTTTTTCTCGCGACCCGAACATTGCCGCCGAGATGACGGATACCTCCGGGCGCCAGTTCAACGCCCGCCTGAGCGCCTATCGTGACGGGCTCGCGGCCAAGGCTGGCGTGCCGACCACGGTCCGCATGGGCCAGACGCTGATCGCATTTGCCGGCGGCGCGTTCAAACATCACGACGCCAACGTCACCCGGGCGGGCGAGCTCCTGGAGCTCTATCTGGGCGAGGCGAATGCGGCGTTACGGGCGGCGTTTGGAACGGTGGACCTTCCCGAGGACGTGCGGCCGTCGGCGCTGGCGGTGAAACGGTGGAACGGTGGATCTGTGGAACGAAAGAGCAAGAAACTGTAGCCCGGAATGGCAAAACGGTGGACTCGAAAGCCCTGAGGCAGTCGCGTTCCACCGTTCCACCGTATCACCGTTCTACCGATAAATGCCGAAGGTGGGACTCGAACCCACACGGGCTTGCACCCACTGGCTCCTGAAGCCAGCGCGTCTACCAATTCCACCACTCCGGCAGACCGCAAAAGTTAGTCGCGAAGCAGTGCACCGTCAACGTATCGTCAGCCTATCGCGTGTTGCTGTGCGAAGATGCCGCGCCTAACTTGCGCCGCAGCGCGAGGCTTTGCCCGCGAAGGATCCTTCCAGTCGTTCCGATGGCCAAGCCTGCAAATCTGCCCGCAAAAGAGCACGAGAAAGCGAAAGAGCCCCAGATCGAATCGATCGCCAAGAATAAGCGGGCGCGGTACGATTACCACATTCTCGAAACATGGGAAGCCGGACTGGTGCTCGTGGGCACGGAGGTCAAATCGCTCCGCGACGGGCGCGCCAACATCACCGACTCCTACGGGATCATCAAGGACGGGGAAGCGTATCTCCTCAACCTGCACATTTCGGCCTACGAACGGGGCGGATATTCCAACCATGAGCCCGATCGGACGCGCAAGCTGTTGCTCCACCGCAAGGAAATCCGTCGTTTGATTGGAGCCGTCGAGCAACAGGGACTCACCCTGATTCCGCTCGAGCTCTATTTCAAGAACGGAGTGGCCAAGGTGACGATCGCGCTGGGCAAGGGAAAGCAACTGCACGACAAGCGAGACACCGAGCGGACCCGCGACGCCGAACGCGATATGGCGCGGGCGCGCGGGCGATGATCGGGCTCGTGTTCGCCGCGTTGCAGATCGCGGCGGCGCAGTCGCTCGTGGTGCGCGACGCCAGCCGTAGCGTTCGCGTGCCGTTGCTGGCGTCGGCCAACGGGCCGATGCTGCGTCCTGAGGCTCTTGCTGAGCTGGTGCCCATCACCGTGCACCGCGATTCGGCCGGTGCCTATACCGTGGACGTCTGGGGCACCCGCTTGCAGCTCGAGACGGGAGTGCCGGTGGTGCGCGTCGATGGCAAAAGCCGGCCGTTGGCTGCGGCACCTGTACTCTCGGGCGGAAAGCTGCTCGTTCCCCTCCAGCTGATCTCCGAAGTCTTTCCCACGGTGGTGCCGAACACCCGGTGGGACGCGGACAGCGGGCAACTCGTGCTCTTTTCGTCGTCGAGCAGCGTCGCGCAATCACGGGCGCCAACCCGGCGGTCGGCGAACGCGGACGACGCGTCGCGCGTGCCGCGGAAGACCGCCGTCAACGCCAAGACGGCGGCCAACCGTCTGGCGCCGGTGCCGGCCAAGCACAATCGCCGAACGATCATCGTTGACGCCGGGCATGGCGGCGTGGACAACGGCATGTCGGGCCCTATCGGGGGCGGACCGCGGATCTACGAAAAGAACATCACGCTCGCCGTGGCCAAGAAGTTGGGCGCCCAGCTCGAGGAACGCGGCGTGGACGTGGTCTATACGCGTACCACCGACACGCTCATCGCCCTCGACGATCGTGGGCGGATCGCCAACCGGGCGAACGGCGACCTGTTCATCTCCATCCACGTGAACGCAGCGAACCCGAATTGGAAGGATCCGGGCGGGTCGCGCGGCTTCGAGACGTATTTCCTCTCCGAGGCGCGCACCGAAGACGCGCGGCGCGTGGAGCAGATGGAAAACGAATCCATCCAGTTCGAGCAGCCGTCGAGTGCCACGGCCGCTGACCCGCTGAGCTTCATCAAGGCGGACATGGCGCAGAACGAGCACCTCCGCGAATCGAGTGAGCTGGCCGACCTCATCCAGCAAAGTCTCGCCAAAATGCACCCCGGTCCGAGCCGCGGCGTGAAACAGGCCGGATTCCGCGTGCTCGTTACCGCGTACATGCCATCGGTGCTCGTCGAGATCGGGTTCGGCACCAATCCGAAAGAAGCGGCATACATCTCCAATCCGCGCGATCAGGACGCGATTGCCGCCGCCGTGGCCGACGGCGCCATGAACTATCTCCGGCGCTATGAAGACCGCATCAGGCCGAGCGGCGGCGGCGGCCAAACGCCGTGACGACGGCCGGCCCGCTGCGCGCGATTGTTAGCAATCTTGAATTTCAAAATCCTATAGTCCTCGCCGCCGGCACGGCCGGCTACGGCGAGGAACTCGATGGCGTGATGCGCGTTGACACGCTCGGCGGCTTCGTCACCAAGGCGGTGTCCCTGGCGCCTCGCGCCGGCGCCCCCGCGCCGCGTGTCGCCGAATTCGAAGGGGGCATGATCAACGCGGTGGGCCTGGCCAATCCCGGGCTGGACGCCGTGCGTCGCGACCAGATTCCCTGGTTGGCGGCACATCTGCCGGCGAGCCGCAAGATCGTGAACGTCGTCGGCTTTTCGATCGACGAATATGCGGCGGTCGTGGCCGGTCTGGAGGAGGCGACGCAGGGCGCGGCACGCGGCGCGGTGGACGCTTTCGAGCTGAACGTCAGCTGCCCAAACGTAAAGGCCGGCGGTCTGGAGTTCGGCGCCGACCCGGCCGCGCTGCGCGCGGTGGTGGAAGGCGTGCGGCGTGAGACGCGCCGGCCGGTGTTCGTCAAGCTGTCGCCCACCCTGACCAACATCGGCGATGCCGCGCGGATCGCGGCCGACGCCGGTGCTGACGTGATCAGTGTCGTGAACACGGTGCCGGGGCTGGTGATCGACGTCGAGCGTCGCCGGCCGGCCATCGGCTTTGGCACCGGCGGCGTTAGCGGACCGGCCATTTTACCGGTCGGTGTGCTGGCGACTTGGCGAGTCCGGAACGCGGTACAGTTGCCCATACTCGGCCTGGGCGGCGTGCGCAGCGGCACGGATGCATTGCAATACATCCTGGCCGGCGCGTCGCTGGTTGGTGTCGGCACCGCCGCCATGCGCGACCCGCGGGCCCCGGAGCGGATCGTTCGCGAATTGGCGCTCTGGTGCCGCCGGCACAACATATCGGACCTGCAGACGTTGAGCGGCACACTGGAGTGGCCCACCGCATGAGCACCATCCCGATCGTTCCCCTCGACGTGCCGTCCTCCGCCGATGCCCTGGAGCTCGTTGAGCATCTTGGCGCGCGCTGCCGGTTTTACAAGGTGGGGAGCGAGCTGTTCACGGCGGCCGGTCCCGGCGTGGTACATGAGCTCCGTGCCCGCGGATGTGACGTCTTTCTCGACCTGAAGTTCCACGACATCCCCAATACCGTTGCCGGCGGCGTACGGAGCGCTGCTGCAATGGGAGCCCGGTTGGTGACCGTGCATGCTACCGGTGGCCGACGGATGCTCGAGGCGGCCGTGGCCGCGGCCGGCCCGGACTGCGGCGTGCTCGCGGTCACAGTACTCACATCGCTTACCGGTGACGAGATCGCAGAGTCGTGGGGCCGAGGCCCAGGGCACGCGGTAGACGTGACGGCGGAAGTGATGCGCCTCGCCGAGTTGGCCGCGTCGGCCGGCGTGCATGGCATCGTGTGTAGCGGCCACGAGGCCCCCTTGGTGCGCGACCGGTTTGGCGACCGGTTGGCAGTACTGGTGCCCGGCATTCGGGCGGCGGGCGGGGCGGTGCAAGACCAGGCGCGAGTCGTGACGCCAAAGGATGTGGCTGCGGCGGGCGCTCGGTACGCGATCATTGGGCGCATGGTCACTGCGGCGCCCGATCGATTAGCGGCCATGGATCGAGTGCTGGCCGAGCTCGGCTAATTCACTGGTTTCGTGGGGACGTGGATCGAACGCGTACGCGGTGGGTTTCCGGCGGCCGAGCATCAGAGCAACCCGTCCCCTTGCTTGAAGTTACGGTGCTCATTACTGTTAGTGTCTGTCCGTGAATTTTTTCGTTCTGCACCGTGCCGGAGCGCCTGTGAAAGTACGCACAAGCGTGAAGCCGATATGTGAGCATTGCAAAGTTGTGAAACGCAACGGCGTGACTCGCATTATCTGCAAACGCAACCCAAAGCATAAGCAGCGTCAGGGCTAATCAACTATGGCTCGTATTGCTGGCGTCGATCTCCCGCGTGACAAGAAGGTCGAGATCGGTTTGACGTACATCTATGGCATTGGTCGCCACGCTGCGCTGGAGATTCTCCAGAAGGCGGGCATCGATGTCTCGTTGCGCATTCGCGATCTGAGCGAGGCGGACGTGAACAAGATCCGCGGCGTGATCGAGCGTGATCACAAGGTGGAAGGCGCACTGCGTACGGAGGTGGCCATGAACATCAAGCGATTGATGGACATTGGTTCCTACCGTGGCATTCGCCATCGCCGTGGTCTGCCCGTTCGCGGTCAGCGGACGCATACCAATGCGCGCACGAAGAAGGGTCCGCGCCGGGCAATCGCCGGCAAAAAGAAGGTCACCAAGTAAATCATCATGGCTACTGGGAAGAAGGCAAAGCGCGTTGTGGAAGCGGAGGGCGTTGCGCATATCAGCGCGACGTTCAACAACACGACGATTACGATCACGGACACGCACGGCAACGCCGTGTCCTGGGGTTCCTCCGGCAAGGCCGGGTTCAAGGGCTCCAAGAAGAGCACCCCGTTCGCCGCGACCGTCGCGGCCGAGCAGTGCGCTCGCGAGGCGTTGACGGCTGGAGTCAAGCGCGTCCACGTTCGCGTGCAGGGTCCGGGTTCGGGTCGTGAGTCCGCCATTCAGGCGCTGGCAACGGCGGGACTCCAGGTCAAGTCGATCAAGGACGTGACGCCGATTCCGCACAACGGTTGCCGTCCTCCCAAGCGTCGGAGAGTTTGATCCATGGGTCGGTATACAGGGCCGAGCTGCAAGCAGTGCCGGCGCGAAGGTACGAAGTTGTTTCTCAAGGGCACCAAGTGCTTTACTGAGAAGTGTCCCGTCGAGCGTCGTCCGTACGCTCCGGGCCAACACGGTCAGAGCACGGCTCGCCGCCGCAAGGCGTCGGAATATTCCAAGCAGCTCCGTGAGAAGCAGAAGATCAAGCGCATCTACGGGCTGAGCGAGCAGCAGTTCCGCAACACCTTCCAAAAGGTGCGGTCGCTGCCAGGCATTACCGGTCACAACCTCCTCGCAGCTCTCGAGAGCCGCTTGGACAACATGATCTACCGCATGGGGTTCGCCGCCAGCCGCAAGGCAGCGCGTCAGCTCATTCGGCATCGTCATATCGAGATCAACGGCAAGCGTGTTGACATCCCCAGCTATACGGTCGCGCCGGGCGAGGAAGTGAAGATTCGCCAGCAGTCGCGCGAAGTGCAGCCGGTGTTGGCCGCGATGGATCAGGCCGGGCGCGGTGCGCCGCTGGCGTGGTTGGCTGTCGATCGCGACACCTTCAGCGGTCGCATGCTGGAGCGTCCCGCCCGCGCGAGCATTCCTATCGCGGCGCAGGAACAGCTGGTCGTGGAGTTGTACTCGAAGTAACAGGGTCTGGGGTCTAGGGTCTGGGGTCTAGAAGCAGTGAGCTCCGCGCTCCGAGCTTCTAGACCCTAGACCCTAACCCCTATACCCTCGCAGTACTGGGTCGGGACCTTTACTCCCATTCGAGCCTACCGCGCGTAAAGGGCGGGGTAGGGCGATGCCGAGGCGAATCTCGGTAAGACCGTTATACACGAAATCACAATGGCCAATACGATTGATCTCCGCGGACTCGTCCGCCCGCAGCTGGTCGAAGCGACCAAGCGCGATGATGCAAATAATGTCGCCGAGTTCCGGCTCCAGCCACTGGAGCGCGGCTTTGGCCACACGCTCGGCAACTCCATGCGCCGCATGCTGCTGTCGTCGCTGCGCGGCGCGGCCGTGTGGGGCTTCCGCATCGATGGCGTGGTCCACGAGCATCAGACCATTCCGGGCGTTGTCGAAGACGTCCATCAGATCATTGGCAATCTCAAGACGCTCACGCTGACGCTGCCGGACGACGTTGAAGAAGTCGTCCTGCACATTCAGAAGACTGAATCGGGCGCGGTTACGGCCGGCGACATCAGCAGCGCGGGCGGCGTGCACATCACCAATCCGGCGCACCACCTGTTCACGCTCCAGGACGACCGCGATCTCAACGTCGACCTGTACATCAACAAGGGCCGTGGCTACGTCGAGTCAGACCAGCACCCGCTCGACCGTGGACTTCCGGTTGACCTGGTTCGCATCGACTCGATCTACAACCCGGTTCGCCGCGTGAACTTTACCGTCGCGGAAACCCGCGTCGGACAGCGCACCGATTACGATCGCCTCGTCCTCACGGTCGAGACGGACGGCACCATCACGCCGGAAGAAGCGGTGAGCTACGCGGCCGCGCTGGCGCAGACGCACTTCCAGTACTTCGCCGACTTCGGCTCGCACTCCTCGGCGCCGATCGGGCTGTCCAGCGAGAGCGGTGCCGGTGACGGCGCGCGACTTGGCGGGCTGCTGCGCACGCCGATCGACGATCTCGAGCTGTCCGTGCGCTCGGTGAACTCGTTGAAGAACTCGAACATCCGCACACTGGGTGATCTCGTTCGTCAGACGGAAAGTCAGATTTTGCAGGTCAAGAATTTCGGTAAGAAGTCGCTTCAGGAGATCGCCGATCTGCTCGAGCGTGAAGGCTTGAACTTTGGGATGCGGTTCGAGGAAGGCGGAGACGGCAGCGTGCGTGTGCTCGATTGGGGCACACCGCCAAGCCGTGCCGCCGCCGCGGCGCCCGACGACATGGAGGAGTAAGGCACATGCGGCATCGTAAAGCGGGACGTCAGCTTCGGCGGACCAGCGAACAGAAACTCGCCCTCATGCGGAATCTTGCGTCGTCGCTCATTGAGCACGGAGCGATCGAGACCACCGAGGCGAAGGCGAAGGAAATGCGGCCGTTCATCGAGAAGC
>JBEPWA010000028.1:0-53575 GCA_041690755.1 Gemmatimonadaceae bacterium
TCGGTCCCGATTCCGCGTTGCTCGCCAAGCCCGGCACATTCAAACCGTTTTATGAAAAGGGCGCCGAGCTTTCACTCAAGAGCTGGCCGGGTGACCTGTGGAAACATGGGGGTGCGCCCGTGTGGGGATGGATGTCGTATGACCCGGATCTCGACCTCTTCTACTACGGCGTCGGCAATCCGGGGCCGTACAACGCGGAACAGCGCGTGGGCGACAACAAGTGGACGAACAGCATCATGGCCAGACGGCCAGGTGATGGAGCACTTGTCTGGGCGGACCAACTCACCCCGCACGACAACTGGGACTACGACGCGACGGGAGGTATGGTCCTCGCCGACCTCACCATCAACGGAAAAGTGCGCAAGGTTCTCGTCCACTTCGACAAGAATGGCTTTGCGTACACCGTCGACCGCGCCACCGGGGAAATACTCGTCGCCAAGCCGTATGTAGATGTCAATTGGGCGCGAGGTGTCGACTTGAAAACCGGCCGCCCAATATTCGACAGTACCAAGTTCACTGGCGCATCCAAGGGCAACGTCCGCAACATCTGCCCCTCGCTCGAAGGTGGCAGAAGCCCCGCGACAGCCGTTGCGTATTCTCCTGAGACGCGCCTGTTCTACGCGGCGACCAACAATCTCTGCATGGACTATGAGGCCGGCGAAACGGGGCGCATTCTCGCGACGCCATTCATCGGCGCCAACACGCCCTATCATGCCGGCCCAGGCGGGAATCTCGGCGCATTCATCGCCTGGGACGCCACCACCGGACGCAAGGTCTGGGAGATCAAGGAAGAATTTCCAGTGTGGGGTGGGAGCCTCGTGACGAGCGGTGGGTTGGTGTTCTACGGAACGTTGGATGGCTGGTTCAAGGCCGCCGATGCAAAGACTGGCCGAGTGCTCTGGAAGGCCAAGGTCGGCTCCGGCGTCGTGGCAAACCCCATGACGTATACCGGGCCAGACGGCAAGCAATACGTGGCGATCTACGGCGGCATCGGCGGGGATTGGTTCCTCCTCGCGGGCGACGTGCGCTCTGACGATCCAGCCGACGTGCGCGATCCCTCCGACTACATCAAGAATCTCGCGCGTCATACGAGTCAGGGCGGGATGTTGTGGATCTTCGCGCTCTAACGTCATGCCGCACGCTCATCTCAACGCCGCGCACATTCGATCCGAATCAGACCAGATGGAGCACGCCATGAATTCCAGACGGGTAGCCATGACACTGCTTCCACTGCTTCCACTGTTCGCGCTCGCCGTCACGACGGCCTGCTCAGACACGCATGCCGATAAAACGGCGAGCGCGACCCAGGAACCCACTGCGGCACAGACTCCGGTCGGACCATTGCCGGCGCCGCCATCGGTTGCCTACGACTCGCACGTCTCCGCGGGTGGCTTGGCGCCGGCGGGTGCGGTCATGCACAACCCGTTCACCGGCGACGCCCCGGCTGCCGCAACGGGCGAAAAGTTGTTCACCGCAATGAACTGCGACGGATGTCATGGCGGCGGAGCCACCGGTTGGGTGGGCCCGAGCCTGAGTGCTAGACGCTGGCGATATGGCGGCAGCGACGGCGCCGTGTATCACTCGATCTACTACGGCCGTCCGAAGGGCATGCCGGCATTTGGTGGGATGCTTCCTTCGGATCAAATCTGGCGGATCGTGACGTACCTCCGCACGCTCCCGCTACCGAAGAGCGTTCCAACGGAGTCGTGGCTGTCGGGAAACTAGTGGTCGTGCGAAAAAGTGGGATTATGGCGACCGACGATTCATCTCACTCCGCGCGAAGCGCCGTCAGTGGATCGATCGATTGAGCGCGACGCCGGCAAGTACGCGGCGATCACGGCAACCGCTAGCAGCACGACGCACACACCGATCAGCGTCGTCGGTGGTGGTGATCGGGCCGTGCGTGCTCGATGCTTCGCCGTGCGCGATCGGTGCGGCGCCTGTCGGCGCTGGTGTCGCCGGCGACATTGCTGCTGACGCCGGCGACATTGCCCCAGCCGACGACGACAATGTCCCAGCCGCCGACGACATTGCCCCAGCCGACGACGACAATGTCCCAGCCGTCGACGACATTGCCCCAGCCGCCGGCGACATTGCCCCAGCCGCCGACGACAATGTCCCAGCCGTCGACGACATTGCCCCAGCCGCCGACGACATTGCCCCAGCCGCCGACGACATTGCCCCAGCCGATCCACGCGTTGCGCCAGACTTGAGCGTGACGCGCATTGCCAGCCGCCACAAGGCCAGTGTTGCCTCGTCAGACCTGAGTGCGCCCGTGAGCGACGCGTCGATCATCGCGACGCAATCGCCTGACCGCCGTTCGACGCTGAAGTGCCCATCCCTCTTTAACATCGGCACCTTTTCCTACAGCTTCCACGTGAAGGATCCGCACGGTCTGGGCGCCGGCGCGCATGGTCAACTATTCAGGAGTGTCTGTGATGAAGCGATTCCGTTTCGCAGTGATGGCGGCCGTGACATGTGCGCTGGTCACCGCTCCCAGCCCGGTCCGCGCCCAAGAGGCCGTGGCCGTCTCGGTGCCCACGCCTGGCTACCCGCGCCTCACGACCCTGGCGCCGAACGTCTACGGCTATGAAGAGATGCAGTCGCTCGACCGCGGCCTGTTCAGCACGGGCGTCATGTTCGTCGTGACGAACGATGGCGTGCTTGTCACCGACGGCATGGCAAACGACGCGGCGACGAAGGAAGTCGTTGACGCGATCGCCAAGGTGACGCCGAAGCCGATCAAATGGGTGGTGATCGGATCCGATCACAGCGATCACACCGGTGGCAACAATGCCTATCCGGCCGGCGTGACCTACTACATCAGCCCGATCTCCAAGGCGACCCTCGAGAAGCAGCAGGCCTCGCCGAAGTTCAAGGCCGGCGCCTGGAAGCTCCCGGCGGATGCCGTGGTCGTCGGCGACCGGCAGACGGTGGACTTTGGCGGCGAGAAGGCGGAACTCATGTTCCTCGGACCGGGGCACACGGGCGGGGACCTTGAACTCTACCTGCCGAAAGAAAAGATCCTGGCGATGAGCGAGGTCTACCTGAACTACGTCTTCCCTGCGATGCGCTCGGCCACGCCTTCCACATGGCTTGCGACCGCGAGGAAGGCCCTCGCGCTGAAGGACGTCACGACATACGTGCCGGCGCACGGGCTGATCGTTTCCGGACCTGAGTCGCGTGCGGGATTCGAGAAGTTCGTCAAGGCGATGGAATACGTCATCGCCGATGTCACCGCGCTACACAAGGAAGGGTTGACCGTTGACCAGGCGCTCGCGCGGGTGGAGTGGGGACCGTACGGGTCGTGGCCGATGTCGCAGCAACAGGGGCAAATCGCCGTGCGCCGCATCTACGCGGAGTTGAATGGCGAGTTGAAGTGATGAAGCGATTCCGTGTCGGAGTGATGGCTGCGGCGGCGTGTGCATTGGTTGCCGCGCCGGGGCCGTCCGGGGCCCAAGACGTTGCGAGCGTCTCGGTGCCCACGCCCGGCTACCCGCGCCTCACGAAGCTGGCGCCGAACGTGTACGGCTACGAAGAGATGCAGTCGCTCGACCACGGCCTGTTCAGTACGGGTGTCATGTTCGTCGTGACGAATGACGGTGTGCTGGTGACCGACGGCATGGCGAACATGCCCGCGACGCAGGCGGTCGTTGACGTGATTGCGACGGTGACGCCGAAGCCGATCAAATGGGTGGTGGTCGGATCCGATCACGGTGACCACAACGGCGGCAACAATGCGTATCCGGCCGATGTGACGTACTACATCAGTCCCATCTCCAAGGCCACCCTCGAGAAACAGGAGGCCTCGCCGAGGTTCAAGGCGGGCGCCTGGAAGCTCCCGGCGAATGCCGTGGTGGTCGGCGACCGGAAAACGGTGGACTTGGGCGGCGAGCAGGCGGAGCTCATGTTCCTCGGCCCCGGGCATACAGGCGGCGACCTGGAGCTCTACCTGCCGAAGGAAAAGATCATCGCGATGAGCGAGGTCTACACGAACCACCGCTTCCCCGCCATGCGCTCGGCCACGCCCACCACATGGGTGGCGACCGCAAAGAAGGCCCTCGCGATGAAGGACGTCGTGACGTACGTGCCGGCGCACGGGGAGATTGTCGCCGGTCCCGCGTCGCGTGCGGACTTCGAGGATTTCGTCAAAGAGATGGAATACGTCATCGCCGACGTCACGGCGCTGCACGCAAAAGGGTTGACCGTCGATCAGGCGCTCGCGCAGGTGACGTGGGGCCCGTACGAGTCGTGGGCGATGTCGAAACAGCAGGGGCAAATCGCCGTGCGCCGCATCTACATGGAATTGAACGGCGAGTTGAAGTAGGTCGGCCGACCGAAAGCCGATACCGCAGATCGAACGCAAGCAACACTGGAGCGCTGTGTGCAATTGCCGCGAGCGTGTCAGTCAGGAAGATCTGGTCGACACGTTGGCGATTCGAGCAAACAATCGCTATCGGTCGAACGAATGAGCATCTTTCGGTTACGCGGGCGCTACCGATTGGCGGCCGGCGTACTGATGCTCGTTGCACTTCTGCTTCCGTTTGGCGCGCGGACGCTGTTGGCCCAGACTCCGTTGTGTGTCCACGACGGACCGTACTTGACACCTCCGCTTCCCTCCGATGTCCCTCACCGGAACGGCCCCGGGCCGTGCCGTCCGCCGGTGGATGTCTTCGCGACGTTCCAGACTTCGCCAATGCCTACTTACCCGCCGGCATTAGCTAAGGCGAAGATCGAAGGGAGTGTCGCTCTGGCATTTGTCGTTGATGCAAACGGAAAGATTGATTCGATGAAGATGGGAGTTCGGTACACCGACCCGCTATTTGCCGCCGCAGTTCGCGCGGTATTTTCTCAGTGGAAAGTCATACCCGCGCAATTGCACGGGCAAGCCGTTGCCCAGTGGAACATTATCGCGGTGGCATTCCGGCTCACCTGTGCTCGACATCCGGTCCGACTGCTCAGGTCGGGCGAAGTGCTAAACGTCTGCCCTTCGAACACCGCCTGAGCGTGTCCCGCGCGGTCGTCCTATTAGAGTTTCATCACACCGGAGGTTTCACCCGCTTGCCCCACGTCGGCGGCGGTGGCTCCTTCATGGCCCGCACCACCGGGTGTTCCTTGAGCTGCTCGAGCGCCACGGACACCGCCTTCTCCAGCTGCGGATCGTGGCCCTCGATGACTTCCTTCGGCGTGTTCTCGACGTCGACATCGGGTGCCGTGCCGGTGTTCTCCACCGCCCACTTGCCGTCGAGGTCGAAGAAGCCGCCGCGCGGCGCGATCATCGAGCCACCGTCCACGAACGTCGGCGTGTCGGCGGTGTGTACGAGTCCGCCCCACGTGCGCTTGCCCACCAGCGTGCCGACGTTCCGATACTTGAACATGTAGGGCATGAGATCGCCGCCCGAGCCGGCCATCTCGTTGATGATCATGACCTTTGGCCCCCAGATGCCGGCCCCCGGACTGGTGAACGGCACGCGATCGCCGGCGACGTTGTTGAAATAGCCGTCGAACTTCCGCTGCAGCACGTCGATGATGTAGTCGGCCGCCTGGCCGCCGCTGTTGTACCGCTCATCGATCACCGCGCCCTGTTTGTCCTGTTGCGCGAAGTAATACCGGTTGAAGCTCGAGTAGCCCGGACCCGAGGTGCTCGGCAAATAGACGTACGCGAGCTTGCCGTTGGAGAGCGAATCGACTTTGCGGCGGTTGTCCTCCACCCAGGCGCGCGTGCGCAACGTCTGTTCGCTGGCCACCGGCGTCACGTTCACGTGGCGAATGCCGGTCATCGACGGTGCCGCGCTCAGCCCAATGTCCGTCTGGCGGTTTGCGGTGCCGTCGAGCAGCCGATAGATGTTGTCCGGCGCCTGTAGCTCCACGCCGTTGATCGCCATGACGTAATCGCCAACGTGCGCGTCAACGCCAGGCGCGGCGAGCGGCGCGCGCAGATCGGGATTCCAGTTCTCATCATCGTAGATACGCGTGATGCGATACCTGCCGTTCTCCACGGCGAAGTCGGCGCCGAGCAGACCACCGTTCTCGGCGGGCACATCGGGCATGTCGCCGCCGCGCACGAACGAGTGGCCAATGGAGATCTCCGAGCCCATCATGTCGATGAGATAATTCAGATCGGCGCGATGATTCACGTATGGCAGCAGCGCGCCGTACATCTGCTTGGCTTTGGGCCAGTCGGCGCCGTGCTCGTTGGTCACATAGAGATAGTCGCGCTGATTGCGCCATCCCTCGTCGAAAATCTGCTTGAACTCGGCCTTGGGATCGATGTACTCGCGTAACTGCGCATTCAGGCGGCCGGTGCCTGCCGCAGGGGCGGTGCGGTCCGCATCCACGATGAACAGCGCCGGCGCCGGTGCGGTGGCACCCGGACCGCCGCGTCCGCCCGCGGCGCCCACACCGCGATAGAGCAGTTTGTGGCCGTCGAGGCTGAGCGCATAGTCGGACACGCCCGTGATGAACGACATGTCGCGATGATCGCGCAGCGAGTACCGGTGCAGCGTTGCGCCGGCGGCTCCGCCACCACCGCCGCCGCCCACGGCGCTTGGCTCGAGGAAGTACACCATGCCGGGGGCGCCGGCCGCGAGATGCGTGTAGCCGCGCGCCGCAATGCCGGGCACGGCGAGCTGGCGATGCTGGAGTCCATCGAAGTCGATCTGCACCACCGGCATGCGACGCGGTGCAACCGCCCGCGGCGCCGCGCCGGCGCTGTCGCTGCGGCCGGCAGTCGGTACCGTGGGTATGGCTCCTTCTTCGTCACTCTCCGGCAGGAACGGCGACGGATCGGTTTTGCGCAGCACCGCTGCATAGATGCCGAACGTCTCCGCGTTCTCGTTGTTCGACATGTCGAGCCACTGCGACTTGAGCGCGAAGTCGGTCGAGGCGAGGAACCATAGATACTTACCGCTCGCGTCCCAGGCCGGCGACATGGCGTCGGCGAGACCGTCCGTCACCTGCTTGCTCTCACCTGTCTCCACGTTCACGACCTGGATGACCTTGTAGAGCGAGTTGAGATGTTTGGCATAGGCGATCCACTTGCCATCCGGCGACCACACCGGATCCATGGTGCGCGTGGGCACCATCCACGGATCGTTGCCGACGATTTTCGCCTGCCCGCTGGCGACGTCCACCACCCACAAATGCAGATTGGTGTCGTGGAACATGATGTGCTTGCCGTCGGGCGACCACGACGCGGTGTAGAAGTGGCCCGTCGTGGGAATATTGATCTCGCGCGGCGTCGTGAGGCCGTCCTGCGACGTGATGTATAGCTCGTACTCGCCCGACTTGTCGCTGAAGTACGACACCTGCTTCCCGTCGGGCGACCAGGCCGGCTCGCGCTCCGCCGATCCGCTCGAGTTGGTGATGTTGCGAACGTCGCCCTTCTCGGCGGGAATGGTGAAAATCTCGCCGCGCGCTTCCACCGCGGCGCGCTTGCCGGTGGGCGACAGCGTGAGGTTCGAGAGTTCGGCGCTCACGTCCTTCCAGTGCGGCATCATCCACGAGAAGTCTCCGTCCGCCGTGATGTTGACGACGTGCTCCTTGCCGGTTTTGGTATCGAGCAGATGGATGTAGCCGGCCTGCTCGAACACCACGGCGCCGCCGTCGCTTGCCGCGTCGATCGCCTTCACGTCATAGTCGCTGAAGTTCGTGCGCTCGGTGAGTTTCTTCGACTGCATGTCGTAATCCCAGACGTTCGCGACGCCGTCGCGGTCGGAGATATAATAAATCTCATTATTGCTCACCCACACCGGATCCATCGCCTTGGCGTCGGGATTCGGCGCCACGCGTACGTTCGAGCTGCCGTTCGGGCCGCCGTTCTGCGCCACGACGAGGTCGGTCGTCTCCTTAGGCGTCGTCTGCAGATCGAACGTCTTGGAATCGACAATCCAGATTGGCCGATTCTGACCGCCGCGATAGTTGCGGCGCTCTTCGTCCCACGAGTTGTTCATGCGATACGCGATGTGGCGGCCATCCGGCGAGATCTTGCCCTGATAGGCGCGCGGCAGCGCCATCGCAGTTGCCGGCCCGCCACTTACGGGCACCGTCCAGAAGCGCGGCACGGCGCTCGGCGCGGCCGAGGCGCGCGTCGAGTTGAAGACGACGTTCCGGCCGTCGGGCGTCCAGCCCTGCACGTCATCCGTGCCCGGATGCCAGGTGAGACGTTTGGGCTCGCCGCCCTCGGCGGGCACCACGTACACATCCACGTTGCCGCCATATTGGGCGCTGAAGGCGATCAGCTTGCCGTCCGGCGAAAACTTCGGGTTGTCCGTTGTGCCTTGGAACGTCGTGATACGACGGGCGAGACCACCGGAGCGGTCTACCGTCCAGATGTTGTTCGCGTAGGCGAACGCGATCTTCGTGCTGCTGACGGTTGGCGTGCGCAGCATGCGCGTTTGGGCCGGCGCAGCGGCGGGCAGCGCGGCGAGTGCCGGCAACGCCAGCATCGTCGCGAGGGAGCTGAAGACGTGCGGTCGAGACATTGTCGGAGATGGGACGAGAGTGGGCGAACCTGAACGCCGCAGGAAGGATGCGGCACCCTTGAGGATTGCGCCGAAACAGACGTTCGGCTAGATCTGCCGTGCAATCGAGGCAACTTCGGTACGCCTATCCCGAGGCTTCCATGGCGCAGATGGAGAACAATTCCGACACGGCGCGCTGGGTGGCCGTGTACCGGGCTACTATGAAACACCGCCGTCTGACCATCTGGCTCTTGCCAATACTTGTTACAGCAAGTGCGCATGCACAGACGCCGGAAACGACCGCCGGCGATTCACAGCCGAAGGTCGAGTTCATCACGGTCCAGAAGAACGTCGCGCTGGAAGTGCTCGATTGGGGGGGCACCGGTCGCCCACTGATCCTGCTCGCCGGTCAGGGCAACACCGCACATGTGTTTGACCACCTCGCCCGGAAGCTGTCGGCGACGTACCACGCGTACGGGATCACGCGCCGGGGTTACGGCCGGTCGAGCAGGCCTGACACGGGATACTCGGCCGATAGACTGGGCGACGATGTACTGGCCGTGATCGATTCGCTCAAGATCGATCAGCCCGTATTGATCGGACATTCGATTGCCGGAGAGGAACTCAGCTCCATCGGCAGTCGACATCCCGAGCGCGTCGCAGGATTGGTTTACCTGGACGCCGCGTATGCATACGCGTTCTACGACTCGACTGCCGGCAGTTACGAGCTCGACCTGCCAGCTCTGCGGCAGAAACTTGACCGCCTGATAAATCGCGGCGTGGACAAGAAATTGATGGAAGAGCTGGTGACGTGGGACCTTCCACTCGTCGAGCGGGACCTCGGCGACATGATCGAGGCGTTGGACGAGCAGCCGCCGGCTGTCCCTCGTGCCGCCCCGAAACCAGAGGATAGATCCAGTTTTACGGCATTTCACGATTGGCTTCTCCGCAACAACGGGGTTGCCATGCCCGAGGTGGAGCTTCGGCAGGAGTTCAAAGAGTTACCTGACCATAGCGTTGGCCCCGCCGTACCATACCCGCTCATTTCGGTACTGCTTGGACGTGAAATCACTGCCGGTGAGCGCAAGTACACCAATATCCGTTCCCCGGTGCTCGCACTATTTGCGATTCCTCACGATCTGGGACCAGCATTCCCAATCGGTCCAGCGCGGTCGAGGGCGGAGGCACGGGACTCGATCGCCGTCGATCGTCGGGCGCGGGCGCTGCAACGTGGGATTCCGTCGGCGCGGGTCGTTCGGATACCGCACGCGAATCACTATGTATTCCTTACCAACGAGAGCGACGTGCTTCGCGCGATCAATACGTTCGTCTCCGGACTACCCCGCGCTACCCGGCACCAGCAGTGAGGCTGGCCGGCGTGACATGACGATAATGACATGACCTGGAATCCCTCCGCGTATCTCGCCTTTGCCGATGAGCGCACGCGGCCTGCTGCCGATCTGCTGGCGCGGGTACCGCTCGACAGTCCCGCACAAGTAGTTGATCTAGGGTGTGGCCCCGGCAATTCGACGGCGCTTCTCGCCGCGCGATGGCCGCGCGCGAACATCGAAGGCCTCGATTCATCACAGGCGATGATCGACGCCGCGAAATCGTCCGGCACCCTAGCCGACTTCGCGGTTGCCGATATTTCGGCGTGGGCGCCAACTGCTGCCTATGACCTGATCTTCTCCAACGCGACCTATCAGTGGATTGCCGATCACCGCACGCTGCTCCCGCGCTTGATGAGCTTCGTTGCCGCGGGTGGCGTGTTCGCGTTTCAGATCCCGAACAATCAGAACGCGCCGTCGCACAGTCTGATGCGAGATGTGGCAGCGCAATGGGTGTGGGCGGACAAGCTTGCCAATGTGCGCGGCGTGTTCGTGGAAACGGCCAGCGCCTATTTCGACATTCTGAAGCCGCATGCCGCGTCGCTCGACATCTGGACGACCGAATATGTGCATGTGCTGCACGGCGAGGATGCGGTGTTCACGTGGGTGAGCGGCACAGGCTTGCGTCCCTATCTCGATGCGCTGACCGAGGACGAACGCGCGGTCTTCACGCGCGAATACAAAGCCCGGCTAAACATCGCCTATCCGCGCCGCGCCGACGGCACGACGCTGTTTGCGTTTAGCCGTCTGTTCGCCGTGGCGCGGGTCTGATCGCGCTCGCCTAGTCGCCCGCGCTAGTAGGCAACGCCGAACCGCCGCCCAACGTGCTTCGGCTGCTCCAGCTCGTCGAGCACTGCGACGGCGTAATCCTCGAAGGAGATGAAGCTCTTTCCCGACGTGTCGGCGAGAAACCGATCGTCCGTCGTGCGATACTGCCCGGTGCGTTCGCCCGGGCCGATCTCCGCGGCGGGGCTGAGGTATGTCCAGTCGAGGCCCGCTGCCTCCCCGCGCCACATCGCCAGCGCTTCGCGACCTTCCATCGCCTCGGCCATGTACATCTCGGGAAAGCCCGGCTGATCCATCAGCTGCTGGCCCGGTGCAACCTCAAGACTCCCGGCGCCGCCAACGTACAGAACGCGTTTCACACCAGCTTTGCGTAGCCCGTCGATCAGTGCGCGCACGTTGTCGGTTAACCGTGGTGCGGGCAAGCCGCGCGCGTTTGGCCGCGGCGAGATGGCGCTGACAACCGCATCGCAACCGCGAACCACGGTTGCGACGCTCGCCGCGTCCGTCGCGTCTCCGCGTATCAGGGTGACACGATCATCGGGCGTCGCAACGGCATTTGGGTCACGCACCACGCCGACGACGTCATGGCCTCGGCGGAGCGCTTCGGCGGTGATGCGCTTGCCGACGTTTCCGGTTGCGCCGAACAGAACGATTTTCATGTGGCTGGGTCTCATGGTTGACGGAGCAACCTACTCCCGCAAACTGTACACCACGTCGTATACTCGTTCAATCCCGATTGTATTCCCTATCCCGATTGGTGATCCGTGAATCCGACGAAGCGTTCGCTGGTGGCGGTCGTGATCCTCGTGGGCGCATTGCTCGCGTTGTACCAGGAGCATTCGCTAATCGCGAAAACGACGATCGGGCTAACACTACAGGGACTGGCGATAGCGCTCATGCTGTGGGCGCGCGTCACCTTCGGCATGCGCAGCTTCCACGCAACCGCCAATCCCACAGCCGGCGGTCTGGTGAGCACGGGGCCGTACCGATTTTGGCGCCACCCAATTTACGCCGCGGTGCTGCTCTTTGTGTGGACCGGAGTGCTCTCACAGCATGTGATGCCGACGGTTATCACGATCGCACTCGCCCTACTTGCGACCGCGATGTCCGCCGTGCGCATCGCCGCGGAAGAACATCTCCTGCGCGCATCGATGCCGGAGTACGCCGCTTACGCGCAGCGCACGAGACGGCTCGTGCCCTTCGTGTTCTGAACACTTCACGGGCGATTCAAATCGTCCGCCATCTGCGGGGGATTCAACGGGCTGTCACCCAGCAGGCCTCAATCTGGCGCCGCCACCGGGACCGATATAGCTTCGCTGTCGTCCTCCCCCCCGGAGCCTGACCCATGTCAGACGCCATTCGGCAGCAACTCGAGAGTGCGCTGCGGGACTCGTACGTCATCGAGCGGGAGCTCGGCGGTGGCGGCATGTCGCGCATCTTCGTCGCGCGGGACATCGCGCTCGCTCGACAGATAGTGATCAAGGTCCTCCCCACCGAGTACATGGGCGGCGTGAGCGTGGAGCGCTTCCGGCGAGAGATTCAACTCGCGGCGCGGCTACAGCAGGCGAACATCGTCCCCGTGCTCGCCGCCGGTGAGATGAACGGCCTGCCATACTACACGATGCCGTTCGTCGAGGGCGAGTCGCTGCGCGCGCACATGACGGCCAGGGCGGCGCTCCCCATCGGCGAGGTCATCTCGCTGGCGCGCGACATGGCGCGCGCGCTTGCCGCGGCCCACTCGCTTGGTATTGTGCATCGCGACATCAAACCGGAGAACGTCCTGCTCTCCGGCGGAGCGGCGATGGTCACCGACTTCGGCATCGCCCGAGCGCTGCACGAAGCGCGGGTCGAGAACGAGAACGAGGCGCGCGCCGGGACGCTCACCGAGATCGGCACCTCCCTTGGCACGCCGGCGTACATGGCGCCGGAGCAGGCGGCAGGCGACCCGTCCACCGATCGTCGTGCGGATATCTACGCGTTCGGCGCCGTGGTGTACGAGATGCTCGCCGGCCGGCCGGTGTTCGATGGGAAGTCGGCGCACGACCTCGTCGCCGCACACATGGCTCAGGCGCCCGTGTCAGTGCTGTCGCGCCGGCCAGACACGCCGCCCGCGCTCGCCGAGTTGGTAATGCGGTGCCTGGAAAAGGACCCGTCGGCGCGACCCGACTCGGCGGCTGCGCTGCTGTTTTCGCTCGACGCGATATCGCAACCGGCGCCCCCGCGCCGAAGTCGGACCATGTCGATGGCGATGTACGGAACCGGGTGCGTAGCCGTGGCCGTCGCGACGCGCTTCGCCATCACGGGCATCGGCCTCCCGACATGGGTGCTCCCGTCAACGCTCGCCGTCATGGCGCTCGGCGTGCCCGCAATACTTTTATTAAAGCCAAAACACTCATTTGGGGGTGGCGTCGTCGCGGCGTCGGCGCTGCTGCTTGTCGTCGCCGGCTACATGACGTTGCGCGCGCTCGGCATCGGACCGGTGGGATCGCTGTTCGCCGAAGGCGTGATGAAAGAGAAGGACTACGTCGTCATCTCCGATTTCAGGGCCGTGCACGCCGACTCGACGTTCGGGGCCATCCTCGCCGAAGCCGTGCGCACCGGACTCGCGCAGTCCACGGCCATCTCCGTCGTTTCGGTGCAAGACGTGGACTCGGCGTTGGCCCGGTTGCGCCACGACCCCAGAGCGCCGCTCGACCTGCGAACCGCGCGCGACGTCGCGGTTCGAGAGGGCGCCAAGGCCGTGGTGGACGGCGACGTCTCCGGTGTCGCGGGCGGCTATGTCGTGTCGCTGCGCCTCGTCGCGGCCGAGGACGGCCGAGTGCTGGCGGCGTTCCACGGGGCGGCGAACAGTCCGCAAGCGCTGATCGAGACGGCGGACGGGCTGGTGCGCGATCTGCGCGCCAAGGTCGGCGAGTCGCTCCGCACGGTCAACGCAATGCCGGAGCTGTACAATCAGACGACGTCGTCGATCGACGCACTGAAAGAATTCACGCTGGGTATCAGCGCCGGACGAGCTGGCAACTACGAGCAGGCCGCCGAGCACTATCGCGAGGCGACGCGCCTCGACAGCACATTCGCGATGGCGTGGCTCAATCTCTCGAGCATTCTCTACGACATCGAGCAACGGCCGGCCGGCGGCGACTCGGCGCAATATCGCGCCTATCTCCTCCGCGATCGGCTCAGTCACTGGGAGCGCCTCCTCGTGACGGGGACGTATCTCGGCCTGCCCTACCAGCGCGATCCCGCCGGCGCGATCGACGCGTTCCAGCAGATGGTAGACGAGGGCGATTCATCGCAGCTCGGCAAGTTGGGGACGCTCCTGCTCAATCAGCGCGCCTACGAGCGCGCCGAACCGCTGATACGCGCCGGGATGCGAGCCCACCCGATCCGCGGGGGCGGATTGAATCTCTCCGCGGTCCTGTTCAACGAAGGCAAGATCAAGGAAGCGCGAGCGGTCTTTGACAGTACGTATCAGCTCCTGCCGCACAATCCGCTCGCCGCGCGGTGGGCCGCCGAGTTTGCATATCAGACGGGCGACCTCGCCGGAGCGTCACGCATCGCCGATAGTCTCGCGACGTCGAAGACGCCGGCGCAGCGAGTGTGGGGCCTGCGTCGCCTGGGCGACCTGGCGCTGCTGCGTGGGCAACGATCGCGGTTCGAGCGTTATTGGCATGACGCGGAAGCCGTGGAGGTCGCGCGTGGCAACGCGCCGGCGCCGCAGGACAGTGCCATCCAGTTCGCGTACGCCGAGGCGTGGATGAGCCCCACGGCGTCGAACGCCGCGGCGCACCTCGATACCGCGCTGGTCCACACGCCGCTGGACACCTCGACCAGCATCGATGACTACATCCTCGCCACCGAAGTGTACGCGCTCGCCGGGCGGCCGGATCGGGCGCGGGCGGTGCTCGCACGGTACGACGCGCTTCCCATGGACTCGATCAGCCGCCGGCTCGCCGACCCTGATCGGCATCGCATGCTCGGCGACATCGCGCTGGCCGAGAAGCACTGGCCGCAGGCGATCGCCGAGTTGAAACGGTCCGACTCGACGGCGGCTGGCGTGCCGTACGGCATCTGTCGGATGTGTATCTACGCGTGGCTCGGGCACGCGTACGACCTGGCGGGGATGCCGGACTCGGCGATCGTCGCCTATGAGAATTACATCAAGACGCCGATGTTGATGCGGGGCGAGACGATGTGGGTGGGCGCCGGTGCGGATCCGTACCTCGTAGGGCCAACGTATCGACGGCTCGGCGAGTTGTACGACAGGAACGGCGATCGGGCGCACGCGATCGAGTATTACAGGCGGTTCGTCGAGCTGTGGAAGGACGCGGATCCGGAGTTTCAGCCGTTGGTCAAAGCGGCACGAGAGAGGCTGGCGGCTCAGGCGAGGTAGTGCCCGGCGTTCAGATCCTTGATGAGACCAGCTTTGCCTGGCCGCCGACGATGCGCATCCATCTCGGATCAGGATCGGAATCTGAAGTAAAGCGCGGTGAACAGGAGGACGATTCCGACGTTCACCGCCAGCCGCGGCCAGAAGCGATTCCTGAAAAACAGGACATCGATCCCGACGATCAGAACCGCCATGATGACTACGTACAATACAGCGGTCGCCTGGCTTCTCATGGCCATGTGCAGCTCAATCGCGCGGGAAGGTGGAGCATGGCGTCGGCGAGAAAGATTAGCAACCTTCCGTGGAAGAACGTCTCCTGCGCGCCTCGATGCCGGAGTACGCCGCTTACGCGCAGCGCACGAAACGGCTCGTGCCCTTTGTCTTCTAAGCCGCGTCTACCAGATCACTCGCCGGCCCGGCGAACTGCGCCTGGTAGAGGCGCGCGTACGCGCCGTCTGCCTTGAGCAACTCAGCATGCGTTCCCTGCTCCACGATGCGGCCGGCTTCCATCACCAGGATGAGGTCAGCGTCCCGGATCGTTGACAGTCTGTGGGCGATCACGAAACTTGTACGATCGGATCGGAGCGCGGCCATGGCCTGTTGCACGAGGACCTCGGTGCGCGTGTCCACAGAGCTGGTCGCCTCGTCCAGAATGAGCACGCTGGGCCTGGCCAGGAACGCTCGCGCAATGGTCAGCAGCTGCTTCTCCCCCGCACTCACGTTCTCCGCCTCGTCGGTGAGGATTGTGTCATAACCGTCTGGGAGCGAGTGAACGAACCGGTCAACGTAGGTGGCAGTCGCCGCGGCGATGATCTCCTCCTCCGTCGCATCGGGCCGTCCGTAGGCGATGTTGGCTCGGATAGTCCCGCCGAACAACCAGGTGTCCTGCAGCACCATGCCCATGCGGCCACGCAGATCGTCGCGAGTCATCGCTGCGATGTCCACCCCGTCCAGCGTGATGCGACCAGCATCCAACTCGTAGAACCGCATCATCAGGTTGACCAACGTGGTCTTGCCCGCTCCGGTGGGACCGACAATGGCAATGGTGTGGCCCGGTTCCGCCGTGAGGGACACGTTCTCAATGAGCGGCTTATCCTCGACGTAGCGGAAGGACACGTTCTCGAACACAAGGCGCCCCTCGGAATGCGTCGGGCTCTCGGCGGGAACGCGATCCGGCGATTGGTCCGGCGCATCGAGCAGATCGAACACCCGCTCGGCCGACGCGACGCCCGATTGGATGAGGTTCGCCATGCTCCCCAGTTGGGTGAGCGGCTGGGTGAACTGACGAGAATACTGTAAAAATGCTTGCACGTCGCCAAGGCTCATCGATCCACGGGCGACGAACGCACCACCCACCACTGCGATCGCCACGTAAATGAGGTTTCCAACGAACATCATGGACGGCATGATGATGCCCGAGACGAACTGCGCGCCGAAACTCGCCTTGTAGAGCTCCTCGTTTTTGTCGTCGAAGACCTTGCCCACCTCCCGCTGGCGTCCAAAAACCTTGACGAGCGAATGGCCGGTAAAGTTCTCCTCGATGTCAGCGTTCAGCTCACCCGTGTATTTCCACTGCTTTACGAAGAGCTTTTGCGAGCGCTTGGCGACGCGCGTCGTAATGACCACCGACAGCGGAATGGTGACCAGCGCGATCAGCGCGAGCACCGGCGACATTACGAACATCATGACCAGCACACCGATCACGGTGAGCAGTGAGCTCACCATCTGGCTCAATGTTTGTTGCAGGCTCTGCGACACGTTGCCGATGTCGTTGGTGACACGACTCAGCAGTTCACCGCGTTGCATTTTGTCGTAGTACCCGAGCGGCAGCCGATTGATCTTGTGTTCCGCATCCTGACGCAGGCGATAGACCACCCGCTGCGTGACATCATTGACCACGTATGCCTGCAGCCAGCCGAACACGGACGAGAACACGTAGAGCACCAGCACCCACATGAGTATCGTGCTAAGCGCGTGCAAATCCACGCCGATGCCAGGCGTCAAATGCATGCCGCTGAGCAGCGATGCCTGCCCGGTGTGGCCCGTTGCCTTGAGACCGGCGACGATCTGCGCCTTGGTGGCGCCCACCGGCAACGTCTTGGAGATGACTCCCTCGAAGACAATCGTCGTGGCCTGCCCAAGCAGCTTCGGTCCAATCACCCGGAAGGCGATGCTGATCACGGTGAGCAGCAACACCGATGTGACGCCGACCCAGTGCGGTCTCAAACGGCCCGCGAGACGCTTGGCCGAGGGCCCGAAATTCATCGCCTTCTCGGCGGGCAAGCTCGCACCGCCAAAGGGGCCGCGCGCCATGGGTGGCCGAGCAGGCCTTGGCTGTTCCGTCGTCTCGCTCACGCGGCTTCCTCCGCAGTGAGCTGAGATTCGACGATCTCAACGTAGGTTGCCGAGGTCTTGAGCAATTCGTTGTGCGTCCCCCGGCCCACGATCTCGCCGTCCTCGAGCACAATTATCTGGTCGGCATCCATGATGGTCGCAACGCGCTGCGCCACGATGATCATGGTGGCGTCACTGCGCTGCCGAGCCAGCGCCTTTCGCAGACGAGCGTCCGTTGCGCTGTCGAGCGCCGAGAACGAATCATCGAAAATATAAATTTCCGGTTTCTTCACCAGCGCTCGCGCAATGGCCAGCCGCTGTCGCTGCCCGCCAGAGACGTTGGTGCCGCCCTGTGAGATCTTGGCCTCCAGCCCTCCCTCCATCGCCTCAACGAAGTCCTTGCCCTGGGCGATCGTCAACGCCTCCCATAGTTCGTCGTCGGTCGCATTTGGTTTGCCGTAGCGCAGGTTGCTCGCAACCGTTCCGGAGAACAGGTACGGCTTCTGCGGCACGAGACCTATTCGACTCCAGAGCAGGTCTGGTTCGAGATCTCTCACGTTCACGCCGTCCACCAACACAGTGCCACCGGTGGCATCGAACAGCCGAGGCAGCAGGTTGATCAGCGTGGTCTTACCCGCACCAGTGCTGCCGATGATCGCCGTGGTCTGCCCTTGGCGCACCTCAAAGTTGAGGTTGCGCAGCACCGGAGACTCGGCTTTTGGGTAGGCGAACGACACGTCGTCGAACGCCACCGTGCCGTGCGACTCGAGCGTGGTCACTCCGTCCGTCGGCATGACGACAGAGGAGTCGGTGTCGAGCACCTCGCCGATGCGATCACCGCTCACCGTCGCACGCGGGAGAATCACTCCGAGCATGGTCGCCATCATGACGGCCATGAGAATCTGTATCAGGTAGCTGAGGTAGGCGACAAGCGCCCCAACCTGCATTTCGCCCGAAATCACCCGCAGGCCGCCGAACCAGATCACCCCAACGCTCGACACATTGAGCACGAGCAGCACTATCGGAAACATGAGAGCGAACAGGCGACCCGCCCCCAATGAGGTTTCTGTCAACTCTCGATTGGCCTTCGCGAAGCGCTCGGCTTCCATGTCTTCGCGCACGAAAGCACGAATGACCCGGATGCCGGTGAGCTGTTCGCGAAGCACCCGGTTGACGACGTCGATGCGCGTCTGCATCAGCCGGAACAGCGGCACCATTCGCGACACGAGCAGCCCGATCGCTATCACGAGCACCGGAATGCTCACCGCCATCAGCCACGACAAACCAAGGTCCAACTGCATTGCCATGATCACCCCACCCACCGCGAGAATGGGGGCGGACACGAAGAGCGTGCAGGTCATCAGCACGAACATCTGCACCTGCTGCACATCGTTTGTCGTACGCGTGATGAGCGACGGCGCGCCGAACTGGGACACCTCGCGCTCGGAAAACTCGCTCACCCGGTGAAAGATTGCGCCGCGCAAATCGCGGCCCAGCAGCATCGACGCCTTTGAGCCGTAATACACCGCCGCGATGGCGCAGGCCACCTGGCCGAGCGTGATCACGAGCATGATCGACCCCACCACCATGATGTGGCCCACATCGCCCTTGGCGATGCCGTTATCGATGATGTCCGCCACGAAGTTCGGCAGAAAGAGCGACGCGATGGACTGGGCAGCTTGAAAGACACCAACGCCGACCAGGAGCCTCCAATGCGGCATCAGATAGCGACGAAGAATCGTGAGCAGCATGGCGTCAGTCCTGGCGTTCTTCCGTGGGGAGCGGATGTCCCGATTCCGCAGAGTTGAGAAGAATAAGCATTTGCCGGTCAGCAGGTGAGCGGTCGGACGGACGGCCGCCAGGCAACGACTTGCGCCGATTATGCGAGCCCCGCGATGTTACGCGCGCCAACCATTGGAATGGACCTGAGCGATGTCGCCGGCCACTGCCCTCCACGATCCGATTTTCCGCGCCTATCTCTGGGTTCTGCTTGTCGTTCTGGTGACCCCCGGCGTCGTGCTCGTGACCCTGCAGTACGGCTTCCGCCAAGGCCAGGGGAGTGTCTGGAGCACGTACCGATCGTGGATTGTGATGGGGACGCTCGCCGTGAGTGCGATCTTCGCCGGACGCGTCCCATTCATCATCGCGGTAGCGGTCGTCGCGGCGCTGGCCTTTCGCGAATTTGCGCGAGTCTCCCGGTTGGCCGACGACCCCTGGACGACCGGCGCAGTGTACGCCGGAATCGCCGCCATGGCCGCGACATCGATTGGCGGGTCCGTCTTGCTCCGTCGGGAGTCAGCGGTTCTGCCGATCGCGATGTTCGCGGTGATCCTGCTCATTCCGATTCTGCGCGATCGTCCGCAACAGGCCGTCCAGCGAATGTCGCTAGGCCTGATCGGGTTTCTCTATCTGGGCTGGATGTTTGGCCAACTCGGAGTGCTCGCCAACTCGCCGCATGCGTACGGCTATATCTGCTACTTGCTCATTGCGACGGAAGTGAGCGACGTGGCCGCGTTTGCGGTTGGGAAAGCGATTGGGCGTCACCCGATGCGGCGCGAAATCAGTCCGCGCAAAACATGGGAAGGGTCGCTTGGTGCGCTCTCTATGGCGCTCGCGCTCACCTGGGTGCTGCGCTTCTCGTTTCCGTTCTTCGGACCGTGGCAGTTGCTGCTCAGCGGGCTCATTGTCGGAATCGGGGGACAACTTGGCGATCTGTCGATCAGTTTGATCAAGCGTGACATCGGGACCAAGGATATGGGGGCCGCGATACCAGGGCATGGTGGCGTGCTGGATCGGATCGACAGCCTGATTTTTACGGCGCCGTTGTTCTTGCTGCTGGTGAACTCGTACTATCCCGGGCAATAAACGGAGCGGTCGACGATTTAAGGCAGCATCCCAAATTGCGCCAGCGTTGAGCCGCCACGCCGCTTCGCTTCGGCGATGAATTCTTCAGTGTGTTCGCGTGGGAGTGCCTTGGTCACGCCGCACAGCTGCAAGGCTCGCTGTAGGCTCATCGCGACGTCTGAAATTCCAAGCACCACGGTGGCTTCGATCGCGCCTCCGTCTCCCGAGAGGAAAGCCAGGTCCTTGGTCCCATTCACTCGCAGATAGGTGAGTGCCTCGAGTTCCCCGTCGTGCACTCGACCGCGCAACTCTTTGGGTAACGCACTCATGGTTTGCGCAGTGTCGGATACCGTGGCTTCGTAGCGTTGGATGTGCCCGTTGACAAAGTCAGGCTCGAGGTCGATTGGAACGCGTTGGCCGTCGCTGTCTTTGAAGAACGCGGCCTCGCCCGCCACGATCGACGGCACCACTACCTCATATCGCGCGCAAAGCAACGCCCACCCGTTGCAGCGGTGGGCGTGTATGACTGCACCCGCGTCAAGCAAGACTAACCGAGGCTTCGCTGCCATGCGGCTCTCCGAGGTCCATTGTTTCGACCTCGGCGTACGGAAGTTCGAGATACTTCGCTACTACTGACTTGCCAATCACGCCGCTCTGATACGCGCGCATTGCGAGCGTGAGGTATCGCTCCGGGTACCACGCGCTCGACGCGCGCCCACGTGCATCGCGGACCGATCGCATCACTTCACGCTTCACGCGCTTGAACTCCGGGTCATTTCGAATCTTGTCGATAGGTTCGCGACCGAGGATGTTCAGTTCTCGCAATCGATAAACGAACGCGTCGGCAGATACCTCAAAATCCCGAGCAAGCGACACCAGTTGTTCGAACGTGATCCGCCCGTGTTCGAGATAGGGTCGAAGGCGAGCGCGAACGGAATCGCCGGGCAGAAGCAACTGTGCCGCGAAGTGATCCGCCCATCGCTCCACCTGCTTGTACCAGGCAGGCTCGCCGTCGCCGTCGAGCGGTCCGCGGTTCCACGCGCGCTCCACAGCGTCCCACGTCACGAGGTGAAACACCTCGTGCGCCAAGCTGAAGTTTCGCCGCCACGGAACATCCGCCCCGTTGAGCAGCACGGCCGCTGCCAAGTCTGATCGAACGCACGCTGCCGCCTGATCACCTTCGAGCGCTTCAACGAAGATTTTCACTCCGTAGGTGTCTTCGAGCGTACGCTCGAGGGTGGCCGCAGGAATGCTGCCCAGTTCGAGGGCCTTTCGAGTTTGCTCAGCGAGATCGGCGACGAGATCATCGGTCGCGGAAGCCGGGTCGAATTGGTAGTTCGGAAGCGCCTGAGAGCTCGCTTCGCCGCACCACTCTTCGAGTTGTGCGTAGCGCCGACAACGCTCGAGCAATTGAGCCTCGCGCGAACGATCCTCCGGCTTGGCGCCGCGGCGCCATAACACGCGAGGTTCTGCGCGCTCAGGCTCGATGCCGAGCAGCACGTCCATGTCGGTGTGCAGCACGCGCGCGATGCGCATCAGTTCATGCGCCTTCACCTCGCGGCGACCGTTCTCGATCTCAGACAGCGTCTGCTGAACTGCGAATCCGGCCTCTTGTGCGAGTCGCGCTTGTGTGATCTGGAGCGCGTCTCTGCGCTTCCGAATCGCGCGGCCAATGCTGGCCGCGTCGGGCAAGGCTCCGGCGCCAACGCCTGCGGTCGCCTGGGTCATTTCCATCTCCCTCATGGGGTTCAGGAAGCTACGTATAAGCCCGCGCCAAAACAAGGTTTTCTTGTAGCATCGACCGACACACCCACGTTTTTTAACGACAGCGGCGCTTTTTCACACGTTTTTCTGGTAATTGCGCTGCCGCCAAGCTATGCCGCCGGACGGTCCTCATAGAGGTGCTTCTGGAAGTCCACGAACAGGCGACCAATGTCCTCTGCCCGGCCGAGGTCGGCCAACGCGTCCGAGAGCTGGGCTTCGTCGGCCCGTTCGAGCCCGTCGAGATACTTGAGGAACAACAGCCACGATGTCTGCTCGGTGTAGTCGAGCTCCGTCGTGCAGCCGGCCTCTTTCCAAAGGACGTCGTCGATGTTTTTGAAAGCCTGTTCAAACATTCTTTAGGCTTTTCGCGGGTAGTTGTCCAAGCTCTAACTGCACGATGAGATCAAGCAGACCAGTCGCCTCCCACGCCATGTTCCGGCGGTTCGCGGACAATGACGTGAGGACGCCTGTGGCCACGAGTTGTTCAATGGCCAGCAACACCTGCGGACGAGACCTTCCGGTGGCTTCAACGGCGACGGCGCTGGTAATCATCGGATGTCCTGGCAATGCCTCGATCAGTCTCCATGCCGCGGCGTCCGATCGCGGAACGTTAGGCAATGAGCGGAGCTGCTCTTTCCAGCGCTCACACAACGCCCGCACCGCATGCAAGTAGCGGGTCGCAAGACGCGCCGAACTCAGTGTCGCGCCGGCAAAGTATTCAATCCAGCCCTGCACATCGTCGGCGCGAAAGGAGGTCAGTCCAGCGATGTACCGCTTCTTGGCTGTCGACAGTGTGACGCTGACCGGTGGTACATAGTGCTCGGCGATCTTTCGACGACGCAGCACGACATGGATCAGCGCGCGCCCCGTGCGGCCGTTTCCATCGTGAAATGGATGGATTGTCTCGAACTGCGCATGAACGAGCGCCGCTTGCACGATTGGCGGCAGCACGTCGTCATTGATTGCTGCACAGAGATCCTTGATCAGCCGGGGAACTTCCTCCGGCGGCGGCGGGACAAAGGCGGCGCCGCACGGGTTATAATCGTTCCCGCCGATCCAGTTTTGCTCCGCTCGAAACCGACCGGCGACATGCCGGTTCGTGGCGCGTTCCATCAGTGTCTGATGGATCTCGAGAATGTCGCGCTGCTTGAACTTGTCGACCGACGCCGCGTTTTCGACCGCCATAACCATCGCGTTGATGTTGGCGATCACGTCGCGTGCCGTGTCGCTCACTTTTCGACCCGTGTCTACTCGCGCTTCCGCCCGCGCGAGCTCACGGGCATCCAAATGCATCCCTTCGATCTTCGACGACGCGATCGATTCGCTACGAAGGAGCAGGCGGCCCATGGCGCCAAGGTCGCTCGCCGGCACCGCATTCAAATCGCGGATCGCCTGCTCTGCTTCTGAAACGGCGCCGACGGCGGCGCCGTCGAGACTTAACGCGAGCGCCGAAAGCTCGGCCGGAATGAATGCTTGGTACCGGCATGCACGACGATAGCGCGCCGGCGCGTCCAGCACCGGGTCATGCTCCCACGTTTTGGTGACAAGGGTTCCGGGCATTGTCGGCCGATCGTCCCGGGTGGGCGAAACAGGCATCGTGATTAAGCCTAATCAGAGCTGGCCAGTAATTAGGGATAGCGGACAAACCTAATTTAGACGTACATCCCGGATAGGATACCCGAACGCCGAATTACTTTCACCACCGAGATGTGGGCGGGCGAGTACCCGCGATCAACCAGATTTTTCCGAATGATCGTCGGCTCGATTGCGCGGTTGCATTGGCTTGCCGGGCTGCACGGTGGGCGGATCGTCGTCCGGATCGATTTGCACCACGTGCCCATCACGCCAGATGACGGCGTACTGGCCGAGTCGGCGTTTTCGCTCCAGCGCCTCGGCGACGGCGCTGCGCAGGGCGTCCAGCGCTTGCTGGTCTTTGATCGACAAAACGCTCATGGGGTGGCCGCTTGCAAGAGTTGGTCGTTGACTATTTGCTGAAGTATGGTCCCCCGCTCGCCATGTTGCACGAATACGAGCTCCGGCGACGGACCGCTGTTGAGAAAGCATCTCGCGTGGTCCTTCTCGATGGGCACCGATTCCCTGATTGCGATGTGGGAAATCACCGACAAAAGAAAAAGCCCCACCCACGTAAGCGCAGGTAGAGCTTTTGCTCCTACAATCGGGACGGCGGGATTTGAACCCGCGACCCCCTGAACCCCATTCAGGTGCGCTACCGGACTGCGCTACGTCCCGTCCGCCGCTCAATTCCCCGAGCCGGACAGTGGGAGGAGTATAGCGTCGCGCCGCCACTCAGACAATCGGCCCCGCGACCGCAGTTTAGCCAAACGACCGCGACGCAGCCGACTCCTCGTGTTCCCGGAGCACAGGCTCCCGGCTCGCCAGGGCCGCCGTGGCAACTGCCGCCACCGCCCCAGTCAGGCTGAACACGCCTGCGAAGAACGGAAGCATCATCGTTCCGTACCCGATGTGCAGGATGTACAGCGAGGCAGCCATGCCACTCGCGACGCCGTAGCCGACCGACCACCGACGAGAAATCCGCGAGCCAGTCATCGGGGGAAGAACGGTCAGCATCACCCCGAACGTCACCCCGGCCACAAACCCGCAGGACCCGCCGACTTCGACGCCGACACGCGCAAATCCCCACAAATTCTTGATCGATATTTCGAGGCCCAGCTCGTGGGCGCGGAGCAAGAAGCGACACACATTCAGCGTCACGCCCGTGACTGCCCACACGCTCGCCCACGACACACCCACCACCGCGATCGCTCGACGTCTCTTCAACATCTCGTCTCCTTCACGCCATCGGACGTAGCTCTTGTTCAAGGAATTGCGCCGTCGCCTCGATCACCATGTTCGGCGCATCACGGTGCGGCGTGTGACCACAACCCTGCATGATCAACGATTCACCGTGTTCTGCAATCCCGTCTACGATCGCCCGCACCTGCGCCTCCGTCCCGTACTCGTCCTCGGCGCCCTGAATCACCAACGTCGGGCACGCGATCCGCGACAGGTACGACTCGATGCTCCAGTCGCGAAACTCCGGCGACAGCCAGGTATCGATCCACGCCGACGTCACCGCATCCGTGCGCACTCCATGATACCGCGTCAGCTTCTTGGGCAGATCCGTCGTTCGAAGTGTCTCACGCGCCGCTCGGATGCCCTCGAGGGTGCGCGCCTCGACGAACACGTGTGCACCTTCAGTAATGATCGCGCGAACCGAGTCTGGGTACAACGCTCCGGCAATCAACGCGATCGAGCCACCGTCGCTGTGGCCGAACAGCACGGCCGACAACACATCGAGTTGCTGCAGTAATTTGCCGAGCCGGTCGCCCTCGCCCTCGAGGTATTCCGGCGTTCGCGTTCCGGGCGCGAAGGGAGACGACTCGCCGTAGCCTCGTCGGTCAAACACGACGGCGTCGAGCTGGAGACGCGCGGCGAGGCGCTCGGGAAAATCGCGCCAGAGTGCGATGCTGCCGAGCGAGTCGTGAAGAAACACGAGCGTCGTGCCCGTCGCGGATTCGCCGGCACTCAGACGTCGGACTCGCAGGTGATGGTCGCCGACTGGTAGATCGAACGATTCAATTCGCACAGGTCGTCGAACGCGCGTGCCCGTAGATCATGGTTCCCGTCCGTTAAACCGAAGCGTATCTGTTCTGATCCCGCCATCGCAACTCGAGATCGCGCCGTTGTGCGCCACCGCGCGGTACTTCAGCGAAAACAACAACCATCGCGGAGCGCCGCCGGCTGGCCACGGCAAGAGCATGCGGAGCGTGTCCATCCCCTGCCATGTCGTCTCGATCGGGGCGGCGGAATCCACCGTGGGGGAGAGCAAATATGACAGTGCGTTGTCGTAGCCAAAAAAGTGCCGGCCGTCGGCCACCTGCACGCTGAGCACCAGCGGATCGAACGTCTTGTCGTTCTGACGGGCTACCGCAACGGACGCGTCGTCGATCAGAAGCGCTATTCCGCCCCGCGTCAAATACGCCGAGCCGCGAAAGTGTGCCTGCTCGATGCACGGCGTCGGGCCCAGCGGTCCGCTCACGGCAGTGCCAAACCGGCGCTTGTCGGCGGTGCTCGCCGAGAAGCGTGCGACAGCCAGCGGCGGCGACGGTGCCAAGGCCGGAGCCGTGCGGCAGGCGGCGGACCCGAGTGCGACTGCAACGACGATAACATAGGTCAATGCGCGACGCTTGAACGCGGTGAACATCGTCTCTCCTTTGTACTGTTCACTTGGTACATCACCGCGCCACAGGTTGCTGCTCACGTAGCCACACAGATCGCAACGGCGCCGTAGTAGCCGGCGATCAGCAATCATCACATCCGTCCTCGCCCCGCAATCCTTCCAGCCCCTCGCGCGCGATGATCGGCACCATGACCAACGCCGCAACCGGATCCGCCCACCACCACCCGGCTAGCGCGTTCAGCAACAACCCGCATAGGAGGATCGCCGACAGATACATACACAGGTCGGTCTGCGTCGCATCGGCCGCAAGGGCGCGACTTCCAAGCCCCACCGCCACTCGGCGCTTCGCCCGCGCCAACAACGGCATGATCACCACCGACATCGCAGCGACGATGATTCCAGGTATCGTTCGTCTCGGTACGTCGTGCGTAAGCAGCGCGTGTCCCGCCTCCAAGGCGATGTACAGCGCCAGCGCGATAAAACATGCGCCAATGATGCGCAGACTGAGCCGCTCGGCGCGCGCCCGCTGTTCGGCATCGGCGTCTGCGCCCAGGCGTCGTAGCGCGGCCACGCTCGACACTACTTCGATGACGCTGTCGATGCCGAATCCCATCAACGCGACGCTGCCGGCAAGCGCACCGGTGACGATGGCTGCGACGCCCTCGGCCGAGTTGTAGGCGAGCGTCACACGCGACAATAGTTTGCCGCGTTTGACGAACGTGGCGCGCTCAGCCGCGGTCAACATTGTCCCTCCGTTGTGCAATTGGCTTGCTACAGAATGGGACCGCAAGCGCTGGACGTCAACGCCTGTTGACGCCGGTCGGGGCAGACCGCGTAGATTATTAATTCATGTTCAAGAAACTGCTGACGCACGCCGCCGCGTTCGTAGGAGCTTTCGCGCTCGCCTACAGCACAATCGTGCTCTGGGTGCTCCCCTCGGTAATGACCTTGCCGGCCAGCAACGGCATGCGCGAACTCGTGCTGAGGATGATCCTCACAGCACCGTTCCGCCTCGCGTTCCCCATCGCACTGGGCGCCGGACTGGCCTTTCTCCCCATGCGCCGACGCCTGCATTCGTGGAATGTCGTCTCGCTCGGCCGCACAGCGATCATCGGCGGCCTGGCCGGCGCGCTGTGGACGCCCACCATGCACACCATGTTCTGGGTCGCGCGCGCCTTCGACTTTCCGGCGCGCACGGGAACACAGCTCACCTTCCAGCTCGCCTGCGGGGCAGTAAGCGCACTCGCCCTCTACTCGCCGTGGCTAACGTCGGATGGTCCGCGCTCCGGGTCGACAATCGCTGGCGACGATGACTCGCGCAGTCCGCAACCCGTGAGAGAACTCTCAGGTCCGTCGGATCCACTCGGCAGTTTCGCCTCCGTCGCCCAAACCCACCCCGAAGCGGCGTCGGTGCCTCGCTCGCGCTGCGACTGAGCACGGCACCGCTCCGCTATTTCGCCACCAGCACGTCAGGGTCCGGCCCGGCCAGCAGACGTTGGTACGGCATCAGCGACAGCGTGAGCCGTGGACCGTTATGCGTTGTCGTGCATCCAGCGCGCGAGTGCGTTCACCGCGTCGACCGTGAACACGCCCCAATCCGGCACGTGAGTGTGCGGGCCCCATACAGCGATCCGATTGCGCTCGAACACGGTGCGGATCGTTCGAGCAGTTCCCTTCCCTCGACACCAATTACATACGGCGTTCGCGTGCCCGGGGCGGCTGGCGCGTTGTGCCACCCCGCCGGCTGCGCGTCTCGCGATTCGATGAACTGCGCCGCCGCCAAGTCTTCCGCTGCTCGGCGAACACCCGCCGGCGAATAGCCTGTCATGCCGGAGATTGTCCGCACGGTCGTCCATTCATTCGGCGAGCAGAGCAAACAGGAAACAAGATCCGATGTCCGCACCCATTCAGTCGCGCTGTCCAACTCGCTGGCCGACGGTCGCAAGGCGATCAAGTCGCGATAGTGGACGCTTCGCGGGCCGGCGGAATCGGCGGCGGCGAACAACCTGAAGAAGAGCAAGTCGTACGGGCGGCGCGGGCATTCCTAGTGGTGGTGGATACACAATGTATCCTCGTACACACTATTATCGACTCTCACCGCATTGCGACAAGCGCGCTTCTCGACGCCTCGCTCGCATCAGCGCCGATTGGAGAACGCTCAGAGTCGTTCGCCGCAATGAGAACGCCTGGCGCGAACCGACACCTGCTAGACCCGCAACCGCCCCGACTGCGTAGGTCCGAACACCCGCCGCGCCGCCCAGCCGAGAATGACGAGCGGCACCAAAATGATGAACGCAATCTTCACCGCGACAATCCCCACGGCCAAGAACGCCATCAACACCGCGAACACCGCGCCCATCAACCCCAGCGCCACCGACGCCACGATCAGCAACGGCAGGCCCACGAGGAAGAGCACGAGCAACACCGGCAACGCCAGCAGCCCGAGCACCGCAACAACCGGTAACCCCACGATCGCCAGCACGATGCCTACCGGGATCAACGCCACCAGCGCGATGGCGCCAAAGAACAGTGCGCGAATCACGGCGAACATAGCTACAAGTCCGTCAACGGATCGGTGGTGGGCGCGTCATGCACGAACGGCTCGCTACTCGCCGGCGGTGGTCCGTCGTCGCCGTGGTCGCCATGGTCGCGGTGCTTGCCGCACCCGCGCGACCGGCACGAGATCTTCGACACGAGCATCCACACGAGCCACATCGGCAGCACGACGAACAGCCCGAGCTTGAGCGCGGCAATACCAACAGTCAGCGCCACACCGAGCAGCGCCATCAACATGCCGCCCACCATCAGCACGAGAAAAATGGGCAGGCCAAAGATGAACAGCAGTATGAGAACTGGTACGGCCAGCACGCCCAGCACACCGAGCAGCGGCAGGCCCACGGTCTTGAGCAGGAAGGCGATGGGGAGCAAGAGTCCCAGACCGCCGAGCTTGAACAGCCACCGCAGTGCAGCAACGCGAAGTAGCAACCGACTGATCACCGACCACATGGCGTCCCCCTGTCTCTGATGACGTGACCAGAGTTCGTACGCGGCCTAGCGCCGGGAGGTTTCGATTGCCGCCCCGAGCTGATCCATTGGCACGACCTTGCCCACGTAGAAGTCGCCGAAATCGGCGTACTTGGCGCTGACTTCGTCGAACCGCATGTCCGTGATCAGCTTCTTGAAATCGAGCGGATCCTTGCCGAACAGCGTCACGCCCCACTCCCAGGCGTCAAAGCCAATGGCGCCGGAGATGATCTGCAGTACGCGGCCGGCGTATCGGCGCCCGGTGAGGCCGTGGGTGTACATCAGTGCGCTGCGTTCGTCGAGCGTGAGCGAGTACCAGTTCTGACCTGTCTGCCGCCGCTTGGACATGGGATAGAAACAGAGGTATGGCATGTCGGGCGGCAGCGGCGGATACAGCCGGCGTTGCACGTGCGCCGAGTCGCGCTCGGCGGCCACTTTCAGTTTGAGGTCGGCGGCGTACGTCGCGTCGCCCACTGCCCCGCCCCGCTCGGCGGCCTGGCGCGCCAGCTGGGCGGTCAAATGATAGAGGCCGGCCTCAGTGACGCTGAGAAAGGAGTAGTCGAGCCGTAAACCACGGGCGACCGGCGAGCGGCGGAACGCCTCCTGGGCAACGCCAATGTCGTCCAGCGTCTGCCGAAAATGGACGACGAGAATGTCCGACCTGGAGCCGATTAGCTTGGCCGCGGTGCTCCAGCCCTGTTCGGGAGACGTGGCCGCCAACTCGGCGGACTGTGTCGATTCGACGCGTGCGGGTGTCGCGCTGAGCGCGGCCGATTGGTCGATCGAGAAGATCTGATGGAGCGCGTACCACCCTTCGAGGGTCTCTGGCGGGTGCGCGACGGGAGTTTGATCCGAATTCATAGCGAAAAGTTAAACTCGCGGGCTTTCGAGCCGATACTCTACAGCGGCATTCCCTTTGCCTTCAGGGGGGTGCAGCCGACGCAGGCAAACCGTTACAGCCGTGTGGCAGAGGCGCAGTATGTCAGATCAATCAGTCGTAGCATCAGGATCGAATCTCACCGAGGGCGCCGACACGCGACGCCATCAACTGCGCACACTCCTGCTCTCCGCGGCGCACGCCGCGCGACAGGGCCGGAGCATTCCAGAAATGGCCGCGCGCATGACTCGCCCGGTAGGACACGCCGTGCGTGATCGGGTTTCGATGCTGGTCAGCGCCGCGGGCTAACCGCGGCGTTCTTTTTGTTGGTCGATTTCCCGGGCGCTCTGTAAATAGGCCGCGAGCTCGGAATCGGTGCATCGTTGCCAGTTCTGGGGAATTGGCGACACACGATGCCTTTCGCTCCCGCGCTCGAACACCAGCCAGGCGGCGTTTAGCGCTGGGCTGAGCGACCGTAGTCCAATGGTCAGCCGGCGCTCGGCCTCTCGGCGTTCTTCTTCGAGGTCGATCGGCTCGCCCTCCAGCCGACGCTCGGCTCGCCGGCGCTCCGACGTGCGCGGTACGACGTCAAACGCCTGCCACTCATCTCCAAACGAGTCCAAAAAGCTGCGAAACGCCACGGCTAAGCCTCCTTGCGCCAGCTTCCATTTGGTGCAGAGAAGATGCCATCATACGGCGAACGAGCAAGCGGGCGCATCAGAAACAGCCCGCGCCGCCGATCTGCGTGGCGACCCCGGCGGCATAGGGGCTGCAACGGTGTTACTCCGACATCCAATGGGATTGTGGACGTGAATCGAAGGGTCGTGGGAATCGCGCTGGCTGTGCTGTTTGCCGGCGGCGCGACGCACTCGCTTGCCGGACAATCGGCGACCGGACCAACGCAGCAGACTTTCTATACCCGACATGACGCGGCACTCGCCGGCGGCTTTCTCGCCGGTAGTGCGGTACTGAGCCTGTTCGATCCAAAGATCGAGCATTTCTTTCAGGACACGGCGTGGACGCACGTGCGGGTGGGTCGCAAGGTTGACAACCTGTTCACCCACATCAACGAGAGCACGCTCACGGTGGGCGGGCTGGCCCTGTACGCAATCGCTCGGCTCACCGGGCAACTCACCGTGGCCGACGTCTCGTTTCACGTGGCTGCGGCGGTAGCGGCGGCGAGCATCACGAGCCAGGTCATTCGCGGACCGCTGGGACGCACGCGTCCCCGCGACGCGGACAAGCCGTTCGACGATCAGTACGATTTTCGCTTCATGAAAGGTTTCGGCAACTTTCAGCAGCGGTCGTTTCCGTCGATTCACTCGTCGTCCGGTTTTGCGGCCGCGTCGGTGCTGGTAGCGGAAGTGCACGAGCGCGATCCGGGCGCCACAATGCTCGTGGCGATTCCGGCCTATGCCATGGCGCTCACGCCGGGTTTGTCGCGCATGTATCTGGGGCAACACTGGGCCAGCGACATTTTCGCCGGCGCGTTCATGGGCGCGTTCTACGGTTGGCGCATCGTGGATTACTCACACGATCACGGCACCACGCCGGTGGACAAGCTGTTTCTCGGCAAGAACGCCAACAGCACTCGCCTCACGCTGCCGCCAGTGAAGCTAGGCTGGACGATCACGTTTTAGCCGTCGTCGGAATGGCGGAGCCACGTTGTCATTCCGAATGGCGGAGCCATGAGGAATCTTCTATCGCCCGTCTAGTGAATCGTTTTTTTGACGCGGAATACGCGGAGAACGCGGAACACGCGGAATAACTAGTTGAATGGGTCGTTCCCAAGAAACTGTTCTCTCGCCCGTCTTGAAGCGTTCCGCGTGTTCCGCGTTCTCCGCGACTTACGACACGAAGCCGAGCGATGCGGACATCTCGATAGTTCGCGTAGATCCCTCGCTGCGCTCGGGATGACAACGAAACGCTCAGGATGACATCCAGGCTACTTCGACAACTGCCCAATCGCCGCGCGAATTCTTGGCATCAGCGACTCGATCTGCTCCACCGACACGCTGCCAATGGACAGCCGGAACCACCCGTGATCCCCCGACGCGCCGAACGCGCCGAAGGGAATGATCGCCAACCCGGCCCCGTGCAACAGATAGCGCCGCACATCGTCGTCCGTCTCCAACACGGTGCCATCCGGGGCGCGCATACCGTGTAGCGCAAAACGCCCGCTCACGTAGATCGAGCCCTGCGGCTTCACGCAATCCACCGGCAAGCCATCGTTACGCATTGCCGTAAGCCCCTCGTACATCGCCGTCAAACGCAGCCCTACTTCCGGCCGCAGCTTGGCAATGAACCGGTCCACCGCCACGTGGTCCTTGATGAACTCGCCCGTCGCCACCTGTTCGGCGCGCGGGGCCCAACCACCCATGTGGCCCACTACGTCGTTCATCGCCTTGATGATGTCCGGCGGACCCGCCGCCCAACCCGTGTGCAGGCCGGTGGCCGAGAACGCCTTGGAGATGGCGTCAACCACGACGGTGTATGGAGCGATGGCCGGACGGAGACCCGCCGGGTCAACGTGCTTTTCGTCGCCCATCGTGATCATCCAGTAGACCTGATCGTACATCACATACAGCGGCCGCTCGTGCGGCCCACGCCGTGCATTTTCCTCGATTACGAGATCGCATATGTCGCCCAGCTGCTCGGCCGTGAACATGGTGCCGGCCGGATTCAGCGGTGAATTGAGCGCCAGCAATCGCGCGCCCTTCAGGTGCGGACGAAGCTGGTCGGCCGTGGGCAGAAAGCCGTTCGCCGAATCGCATTGCACCACGACCGGTTCGGCGCCCACGATCTGGCAGTAGTAGTCGTTGCACCAGGACGGCGCGCCGTACACCACCTTGTCGCCCGGATCGACCACGGCGCGATACAAGCCGTAGATCGCCGGCCGAGCGCCGCCAACGATGAGGATGGACTCGAGCGGATAGTCGTGGCCAAGCCGCTGGCGATAGAACTCGCGCACGCCCTCGCGAAAGCCCGGAATGCCCGACGCCGGCGGATAGTTCGATTCGCCGGCCCGCAGCGCGTTGACGAGGTTTTCCTCGAGTTCGGGCGGTATCCGAAAATATTTTGACGAGAAGTCGCCCACCGAGAGGTCAGTTACCTCTTTTCCAGTGGCGGCAAGGGCGCGCACTTCGGCGCCGATTCGGAGGATTCCGGAGGCCTGCAGGTTCTGGCTGAGCTGTGAGAGGCGCATGCGGAAAATGTGCCTCAAAACGCGTCGATGAGGAAGTCGTGACGAGCGAATTGTGCCGTCGAATTCCGCTCGCTACGCTACTTCGGCTTCTCCCAGATGCCGGCGGACCGCGGCGAGCACCACGCGCGGCTCGGCCGGTTTCGGGATGTAGCCGTCGCAGCCTGCGTCCACGGCCTTCTGTTGGTCCGACGCCAATGCATGCGCGGTGAGCGCAATGATCGGGATGGCCGCGGTGTTCGGATCCGCCTTGAGGCGACGCGTCGCTTCCCAGCCGTCAACCAGCGGAATGGACACATCCATGAGGATGATCGCCGGGTGTTCCGAGTGGGCGGCGTCGATGCCGGCCTGACCGTCGCGCGCTTCGACTACGGTATAGCCGTAATGTCGAAGGATCGTGGAGTAGATGACCAGATTGTCCTCGTTGTCTTCAACGAGGAGCACGGTCTTGTTGGTACCGGACATACGGCCTTGTCCCAGGGGGTTGGGGATAATACGCTGGCCGGTGATGGAAGAATCGAGCCACCAAGCGGACGCAGCGGCTTATGGAGCCAGTTCGTGGAATGAAACCGCCTTTTCGCGATCGAGCGCCCAGCGCAGGCCCCAGGAATCCTCGAACAAAATGAGCGGGTTTCCCTTGGCGTCGTAGAGCAGCATTCGGCCGCGGTCGCGGGCAATGCGCTCGATGTCGTCCATTGGTCCGGTCACCCAGCGCGGGTAGCGGGCGGTGATGCGCTCCAGTCGAGTGAGCGCGCCGTATTCGTGCTCTAGGCGATGGAGCATGACGTCGAACTGCAGCTGGCCTACTGCGCCCACGATCGGCGTGGGACTGGCGGTGTCCGTGCCTGACGTAAAGAACACCTGCGCGGCGCCCTCCTCGGTGAGCTGGCGAAGGCCGGCGTCGAGCTGCTTCCGCTTCATGGGATCGAGCAGCACGATGCGCGCGAAATGCTCTGGGGCAAAGCGCGGAATGCCGCTGAACTCGAGGTCGGACTCCTGTGACAGCGCGTCGCCAATGCGCAGCGTGCCACGATCGAGTACGCCAATCACATCGCCCGGCCACGCTTCTTCCACCGCCGTGCGCTCGCGGGCCATGAACTGCTGCGGCGACGCGAGCCGAATCTGCTTGCCGGTGCGCACATGCTTCACCTGCATACCGGCCTCGAACCGTCCCGACACGATACGCACGAAGGCCACGCGGTCGCGGTGCTTGGCGTCCATGTTCGCCTGAATCTTGAAGACGAACCCGCTGAACTGCTCGTCGGTGGGATTGACCGTGCCGAGCGTCGATTCGCGCGGCGACGGCGCCGGGGCCAGCTCGAGAAATTCCTTGAGGAACGGCTCGACACCAAAGTTGGTGAGCGCACTGCCAAAGAACACCGGCGTGAGTGCGCCGCTGAGCAGCGCAGCGGGGTCAAAGGCATGGCCCGCTTCGTCGAGCAGCGAGATGTCTTGAATGAGCTTTTCCTGCGACGCCGGGCCAAGGATCTCCCGCAGTTCGGGATCCTCGAGCGACGACACGGCTACGGTGGCGCGGCTGGCGCCGTGGTGCTCGCCGCGCTCGAACAGGTGCACCTGCTTGCGGCGACGATCGTACACGCCCACGAAGACGTCATTCTTGTGGATGGGCCACGTAATGGGATGGCAGTTGATCTCGAGGTCTGCCTCGACGTCCGACAACAGTTTGAGCGGATCTTCGCCCACACGGTCGCACTTGTTGACGAACGTGAAAATGGGCATGCGCCGGCGCTTACACACGGCAAAGAGCTGACGGGTCCGGTCTTCCACGCCCTTGCGGTTGTCGAGCAGCATCACGGCGCTGTCGGCGGCGACGAGCGTGCGGTAGGTGTCCTCGGAAAAGTCTTCGTGGCCCGGCGTATCGAGGAGGTTGATGTGATACCCCTCGTACATGAACTGCATGACGCTGGACGTGACCGAGATGCCGCGCTCCTGCTCCAGCTTCATCCAATCCGACGTGGCGTGGCGCGCGGCGCGGCGCGACTTCACGGAGCCGGCGAGATGGATGGCCCCTCCATATAGGAGGAGCTTCTCCGTCAGCGTCGTCTTGCCGGCGTCGGGGTGGCTGATGATGGCAAAGGTCCGCCGAGTCCGTACGGCGTCCTGCAGCTGGCTCTCGAGATCGACCGACAACGGGAACTACCTAGATTGGAGGAGTACAGAAAAGGACGAGGGCCTGACCCGTTGTTGGTTCAAGGTTCAGGCCCCCGGACACACCAGGTAATTTAATGGCCATGCCCCCCATCCAGGAGTCTTTGGCGTGACGCCTTGGGTCAAGCGGCTGATTGCCGCCAACATCGTTGTTTTTTTCCTGCAGCAGACGGTCCCGGGCCTCACCGGATCGCTGGTGTTCGTGCCGCACGACATTCTGCTGCGGCCGTGGACCGTGGTGACGTACATGTTCGCGCATGCGTCGCTCATGCACATTGGCTTCAACATGCTCAGCCTGTATTTCTTTGGGCCGCGCGTTGAAGAGCGGCTGGGATCGAAGCGATTCATCATCCTGTACGGGATCAGCGGCATCATTGGCGCAGTCCTCTCCACGCTCTTTGCCCCAATGAGCCCCATCCTTGGCGCGTCAGGCGCGGTGCTCGGCGTGATGTTCGCGTTCGCCAAGTTCTGGCCCACGGCAAAGATCTACATTTGGGGCGTGCTCCCGATCGAAGCGCGCATGGCGTTGATCCTGTTCGCGCTCTACACGATCTGGAGCGGCTTTCACGGATCCAGCACAGGCGTCGCCGACTTTGCGCACTTGGGCGGCATGGCGGGCGCGTGGGGTTATCTGCGGTGGATCGACAGCAAGGCCGGAAGCTTTCGCAAGGCGACGGTGGCCAAGGTTGGCAAGGAGACGCTGGGGAACTGGCGCCAGGTGAATCTGCAGTCGGTGCACGAGGTGAATCGCGATTCGGTGAACGCGATTCTCGATAAGATCAGCGCCAAGGGGTTGGCGAGCCTAACGCCGGAAGAGCGGTTGTTCCTGTCGAACTTCGTGCCGGCGGATGACCGGGTACCTCCGGTGTCGTAGCCCCTGTCATTCCGAGCGACGCCCTGTCATCCCGAGCGAAGCCCTGTCATCCCGAGCGAAGCGAGGGATCTACCCGGCCGGGTCGAGATGCGGCGGACGGTATTTGTCATTTTTTGATGCGGAATACGCGGAAATCGCGGAAAACGCGGAATGGGCCTAGACGGGCGATAGAAGATTCCTCGTCGCTACGCTCCTTCGGAATGACATGGAGGGATAACCCCCTTAGTCGCTCCGAAGCGCACTTGCCGGGTCGGCATTGCTGGCTTTGCGCGCCGGGATCCACGCCGCCACCAAACTCGTGGCGGCGAGCAACGCTGCCACTGTCGCGAGCGTGAGCGGATCATTGGGCGGCACGTTGAACAACAACGCAGTCATGGCCCGCGAGGCGACCAACGTCACCGCCCCTCCAATACACAACCCGGCAGCGGTCACTCCAAGCCCGTGGCGGATCACCAGCCAGCGAACGCCCGATTGCGGTGCGCCCAGGGCGAGACGGATGCCCATCTCGCGCGTGCGGTTGCGCGACAGTTGCGCCAGCAGGCCGTAGACACCGACAATCGACAACACCAACCCGACCACGGCAAACGCCAGCAGCAGCGTGGTGAGAAACCGCGCCCGCGCCAGCGCGTCGTCGCGCACGGCGGTCATGGGCCGGCTGGACAGGATCGCCAATGACGGATCGAGATCGTGCACGATCTGCCGCACCGCCGGCGTGAGCGCGGCGGGGTCGCCCGTGGTCTTGAGCAAAATGTAATTCTGCGCCGAGACTTCCTGTTCGTCCGGCTCCAGGAACTCGATCTTGGCCGCCGTGTTGAGCGCCGACTGGTGCTCGTCGCCAACCACGCCGACGATCGTGCGCCAAACGGATTTGTCGTTGGGCACTTTGTCGTACGTCACGCGCTGGCCAATGGGATCCTGCCCGCGGAAATAACTCTTCGCCAGCGCGCTGTTGATCAACACTACTCTCGGTGCGCTACGCCGGTCCGCGGCCGTGAACGTGCGACCGAGCAACAGGGGAACCTGCATGGTCGCGAAGTAATCCGCCGACACCTGGCGATGCCCCACCTCGGCCATATAACCTGCCGCCGGCCGTCCGGCGGCGATGAAGTCGCTCGTGTACGTCGTGCCGGTGAGCGGAATGTCGCTCACCAGCGCCGCGTGCGTCACACCCGGCAGCGCCCGCCCGCGCTCGAGCACCTGAGTCCAGAACGTCGTCATCTTGGCGATGCTGTCATAGCGCTGGCTCAGACCCACATCCACGGCGAGCACCCCTTCGGCCTCGAAACCGGGATCGACGTGCCGTAGCTGCCAGAAGCTGCGCACGAGCAGGCCGGCGCCCACCGTCATCACGAGTGCTAATGCCACTTCTCCAATCACGAGTGCGTCGCCCCATCGCTTGACTCGGCGGCCCTGACTACCGCTGCGCGATCCGTTTTTGAGTGCTTCGGCCGGATCGCGGTGGCGCGTCCAGAGCGCCGGAGCGAGGCCGAACAACAGGCCGCTCACCGTCGTCACGAGCACCACGTAGGCGAGTACCGTGCGATCGACGCCAAAGTGGCTGACGCGCAGCATCTGCGCCGGCTGCATGTTCTGCAACACATGCGTGCCCGCCCACCCCAGCACGAGGCCACACGCTCCGCCAATGGCCGAGAGCACCAGACTCTCCGTGATTGCCTGTCGCACCAGGCGAAACCGACCGGCACCGAGTGCCAGGCGCAGCGCCGCTTCCCTGCCGCGACCCGCGGCCTGAATGAGGAGCAAGTTGCCGACGTTCGCGCAGGCGATGAGCAGCAGCAGCGCCACGGCGGCCATGAGCACGAGCAACGGCAACCGAGTGTCACCAACGAGAAATTCCTGAAGCGGCGTCATGCCCGCGCCCATGAACTTGTTCGTTTCCGGATACTGCACCTTGAGCCGCCCCATGACGGCCTGCAGTTGGACGTTCGCTTGCGCTCGAGACACGCCAGGCTTGAGCCGCCCGATGGCGCGTATCCAGTGCGCGCGACGAAAGCTGACGTCGGCGCGGTCTGCCGGATCCCAACCGATCGCCAGCCAGGCGTCAACGTCTTCGAACGGCAGGGCGAAGCCCTGCGGCATGACGCCAACCACCTGCACGCCGCGACCGTTCAGCTGGATGGTCTTTCCAACAATCGATGCATCGCTGCCGAACCGATCGCGCCATCCGCGAAAGCTGAGCACCGCCGAGCGTGTCTGATTGTTGCTCCACGTCTCGTCGTCGGTGAGCGCGCGTCCGAGGACAGGGCGAATACTTGCAACGGAAAAGAAATTTCCCGTGACGCGCGCCAACGTGAGGAGTTGCGGGTCACCGCGCCCCGTGAGCGTGGCTCGCGCGGGAAAGTCGGCGTACGCCGCGATGTCCTGAAAGGCCGGAATCTGCTCGCGCCAATCGAGATAGTTGGCCGGCGCCGCGGTCTGCTTGTACCAGTTCTTTTCCGGATTCTCTTCCCAGAGCATCATGAGCTGCTCGGAATGCGGCACCGGAAGGGGCTGCAGCACCACGGCGTTCACGGCCGAAAAGATCGCTGCGTTGGCACCGATGCCCAGCGCCAGCGTGACGACGGCGGCCGCTGTGAGGCCGGGCGTGCGGCGCAACGAACGGAGCGCAAAACGCACGTCACTCACCGCATCGTCTATCCAGTGCGGGCGACGCACGTCGTGGTGCTCTTCACGCACGCGCTGCACGCCGCCAAAGTGGGCGACCGCCACGCGCCGCGCTTCGGTTGGGGCCATGCCGAGCCGGACGTTCTTGTCCGTTTCGAGGTCGATATGGAAGCCAATTTCGTCGTTGAGCTCGCGGTCCGCCGCGGCGGGACGGAAAAAGGCGCGCAGGCGTGCGCGGAGACCCATGAGGATTTCCATATGCGCCCCTAGGCGATGTCGAGGATGAATTCGACGGCTTCGACATACCGCCGCCAACTCGCCGTCTCCGCCCCCACCGCTCGGCGCCCCGACGCTGTGAGCTTGTAGTACTTGGCGCGCCGGTTGTTTTCGGTCTGCTGCCAGTCGCTCGCGATCCAGCCGCGCTGCTCGAGCCGTTGCAGCGCGGGATAGAGCGAGCCTTGATTGACGTCGAGCAGCCCGCGGGAAAATTGCTGGATCCTTGCCCCAATGCCCCAGCCGTGCATGGGCTCGAGGGTGAGTGTTTTGAGAATCAGCAGGTCGAGCGTGCCGCGGAGAACGTCAGATTGATCGGGCGCCATGGGGTCTTCTGTTGGGTTTCGACAGAAGGTATGGGGGGTCCTGTAGGAAAGCAACAGGAAAGGGTGTAGGGTCTAGGGTCTAGGGTCTAGACCCAGCCGGAGCGTTCAGCTGTCAGCTACTAGACCCCAGACCCTAGACCCTAGCCCCTATCAGTTCAGTCCCCAATCGCCGTCCCCGGCTTCGTCTCAATAACGAACACCACGCGCCGGTTCTGATCCGCGCCAGGCTTGTCACCCCATGCGCCCGGCACCACGAGCCGCGTCTTACCGTAGCCCACCGTTGCCAGTTGCTCGCTCGGCATTCCCTTGGTCACCAGGTATTGACGCACCGCGTCGGCACGCCGCTTCGACAGCGCGAGGTTGTAGCTGGACGAGCCCGCGGGGTCCGCGAAGCCTTCCACTGTGACTTTGGTACCCGGGTAGTACTGCTGCACCACGCGGGCAAACCGATCGAGCGTAGCGTGGTCCTGCGCGTTTACCGACGCGGCGTTGAAGGCAAAGTTTACCGGCATGGCGAACTGCAAGCCGTCCTGCATGGCGGTGATCTTCGCGCCGAAACCGGTGCGCATGGTCTCGAGCTCGGACTTCAGTGCCTGTACGTCGCCGCGTACCATTCCCAAATCCTGGCGCAGCGCGCTGTCCGATGCGGCTCGCTCGCTTCGCTCCGACGCCAGCGCGCTCTGCTGCTGTGCGAGCGCGGTCTGTTGTTGCTCCGTGGCTTTCCGCAATGCGCCGGTGGTCGCGCAGCCGCCGAGCAGCGAAAGCGCGGCGACGTACGTCACGATGGATCCGCTGTGAAGTCGCATGAAAAACTTCTCCTCTAATGGGGTGAATGGGGTACACCGGCGAGGCGTGCAAAAACCGAGCACCAGATCACAAATGTGACTACAATCACCACGCGTCCGCGCAATGCCTCACATGGCGGCTCCATGAGAATTTGCTAATTCTCACCGGACGTGGCGCAAACGATTCTTCACGCGGCTCGAGCTGCGCCGGTCAATACGCGGTCTTGGAAGTGCGCGCTCTATCTGTCGGTAAACCGAGGGCGGCGGCGACACCGGGCAAAGCGATGGCCCAACCGGCAACTGGCGATAGAACCCCGCGCGGCGCCGGGCACGGCATAGCGCTCACCGGCCAGCCCGTGCCCCGGGGCGAGAACGACGTATATTCTGCGGCAGGGACCGTTAACTGCTGCATGGTGTTGTACGTCTACCGACGTGTGCATCCCGAGAGGAATAATGACAGTCGCATATAGACGAGCCAGCCTGGTTGCAGCCGCATCGGCCTTCATGGCCCTGACGGCGTGCAGCGGCAAGAGCAAGCCGATGGACGACAGCCTCAAGCAGGATCTCGCGGCCACGTCGTCCAACGGGCTCGAGCTCGTGCCGAACTCGGCGAATTCACAGGTCGTTGTGTCGGCGCTCGAGGGCGGGCCGGAGTCGGCGCCCAAACCCGCGGCGCGTCAGATAGTTCCGAGACCGACGCCGAAGCCGGCCCCGCGCCCGGCGTCGAACAACAACGTGCAGGTGGAAGCTCCCATGCCGGGGCCGCAGATCACTGCGCCGGCGCCGAGTCTGCCGAGCCGTCAGGCCGAGCCCGCGGCACAGCCGAATCGCGAACCGCCGCCGCTCCCGCCGGCAGCGAATCAGAGCCAGGGGCGACAGAAGGGCGTCTACAAGACCGAGGGCCAGGTGTTTCAGCAAATGCCCTGGATCAAACCGTAGTCAATTAGAGAGTTCGAATACGAGAGCCGCGGCCGAAAGGTCGCGGCTCTTTTGATTCTACGGTGCACTCGCCAACATTCCGGCCGGCCGGATCATTCGCCGCCGGATGATGCACTCTGCCACGGCGATGTTGATGACCCAGCCAGCACCCATCATCACGCCGCGCGGGAGCTCGCCCGGCTTGGCGCCAACAAACAGGAACCACGGAAGATGCGTGAGCACCTGCGTGCCTGCCCCAAGGCCAATGGCGTAGGCGCGTGTCATCCACATGCCGTGTGCCGGAAAATCTCGGCGCCAAATTGCCTGAACGCCAAAGCCAATGGCGAACAACATTGCCGAACCAAACACCATGCGTTCGATATAGACGAGGGACCCGTCGCCCGGAGGCGACGGATAGAACTGCGCCATCCACAGGCCCGAGAGTGCGGCCAGCAGACCGCACGGGATCAGGATCTTGCCTGCGGCCCGATGCCAGGCGCGCCGGCGGCGGCGAAAACTCGGGGAAAATTGAAACGCTCCGAGCATGCTGTAGCCGATGACCGAGGGGATGTGGACCAGCACCGGTAGCGGCGCCGCGAAAAACCGCGCGTTCTCCGGCGTGATGGCGCTCCCGCCCGCCAACTGGCTCAACCGAACGACTCCGGCGATCGCCGGCACCATGCTCAGCGCAATGAGCGAACCCGGAATGAGCCAACTGGATTTGTTCGTGGTGAAGTTGGTCAAATGGTTCATGGTCGTCTCGGTTGGCGGTAGGCGGACGTGCGCTTCTCGTTTTGCGCCGCGGGGCGCCGGTTGAACCGCAGGCCGGCCATGATCACCACATCGTTGCGAGTGTCGGACTTGCCGGGGCCGGTGAGCGGCTTGAATCCGGTGGCATAATCCCGGATTTCGAGGCGAATGCCCACGCGTCCCATACCCAGTTCACCGCCCGCGGCGCCGTAACCGGCGAGGTTGTGCGTGGCGTCGACGTCCAGCTTGCGGTAGTTGTAGCTCCGCATGCCTGCACCGAATCCGGCGAAGGGACTGAACGTCACCGCGCGGTCGGCAAACCGCTGGGCGGCGCGGAACTCGACGCCCAAGTCGGAGGTGAAGACGTCGAGCTTTGGCGCGTCGATCGCAATGAGATCGCGGCTCCGTGCCCAGCCAAAGGTGCCGGTGACGGCGAACGACGGACGCACGACCCAGGACACCTGCGCAGCGGTGACCTGCGCGTTCTTGAGAGCGTTCCGCTGGTTACCAGTGGGCACGAACTCACCGCTGGTGACGCGGAGTTCCACGGTCTGTGCGCCGGCGGCGGGGGTCTGCGCCGCGGACACAACGGGCAAGGCGACGAGCAGGGTGAGGCTGGCCACGGAGAGTGCGGATGCGATGGACATGGTGCGTACCTCGGGAGGGTGGGCGGGCGGCGCGCAGCGCGGCCGAACAGGCTCGCATCTGCGTAAACCGGTTATATTAGTGTATCTGATACACTGTACGAGTGTACGTTATACACAGTTTCAACGCCGTCAACTATTGTTTCGGGGGCGACATGGCGGGAAGGAAGCAATCGGCGTCTCGCCCTGGGCGGGGTGGGAAGAAGACGGCGGCAGGGGCCACCCCCCCTGCGAAGCGGGCGCTGAACCATGACGACATCATGCAGGCGTCTGGCGAAATCGATCCGGACGTGCAACGCCGGAGCGAATTGCTGTGGGAGGATCGCTCGCGGCCTACACGAGGGCCGAAACCCGCGGTGACGCCGGCCGACGTGGTCCAAGCGGCCATGCAGATTGCCGGCGAGGATGGCCTGGCGGCGGTGACCATGCACGCCGTGGCCGCGCGGCTCGGCTTCACGACCATGGCGCTGTATCGATACTTCCCTAATAAGGAAGCGCTCCTGGACGCGGTGGTAGACGCAGGTATGGGGCGTCCACCCAGTCCGCCCGAGCCGCGGTTGGGTTGGCGCGCCGAGGTGGCGCGCATTGCCCACGCCATACGGGCAATGATGTGTGCGCGCCCCTGGCTCGAGGAGCTACCGTTCGTCGCCGCGCCGCATGGGCCGAATTGGCTCGGCTGGCTCGAAGCCATGACAGATCCGCTGTCCAGAACCGGTTTGAGCGCGGCGGACATCGGGCAGATGCTGAGCGTGATCGAGGGCTACACTCGCGGTGCCTCGGACACCGCAGTGTCGCTGGCACGATCGCGGGCCCGCGGCACGCCGGACGAAGCATGGGCCGCGGCGGTGAGAGCGGATCTCGGGCGTGCGATCGGCGATGCGCGATTCCCGAAGTTTGCCGCGCTGCTGACCGCGCCTTCAGACGGCAAGCCGCTCACGCTCGACGAGTCGTTCGATTTCGGACTCCAGCGGGTACTGGACGGAATCGAACTCTATGTTAATTCCGTAATGGCAAAGCCAACTCGGCGCAAACGAACAGCGGCGCCGGCACGGCCCACGCCGCGTTGACCTACACCGTGCTGCGCTGTGGCGCGGGGTCGTCCACCCCTCCGCCCGGTCGGCGATACCAGTAGGCAATGCCAAGCAGGAACGCGCTCGTCACCAGATACGCCGCAATGCGAGCACCGAAACCAAAGTACGACGTGGCACCGTAGCACGCCGTGCCCGCGGCCACGAGCGCGAGCGCCAAGCCGGTTTGCCGCAACCGCGCCGAGTGTCGTGCGCGGCCGGCAGCCACGCAGGCTACCGCAGTGGCGGCGAAGTACGTGACGAGCAACAACGCGCCCGTGCTCGCGCTATACACCATGCCAAGCTCCAACATCACCCAGATAAAGGCCCACACCCACGGGGCCACCGTTACGCCGCGAACGACGTAGCGGAGCGCGCCAGCGTACGTCCATTCCGCGCGGTCCGCCATGGAGGCACGCGTCGCCACGCGAACCCAATACCAAAAGCGCGCGACGACCACGAGCGCCACAGCAACGAGCAGCGCGGAGAGCGACGCTTCGGTACTGAATGGCGTGAATGTGTAGAGCGGCCGCGCGGCGAGGGCGTTCGTGGCGCTGGCCGCGGCAGCGAGCAACACCACGCCGCCCATGGCGAGCCAACTGCGGCTCGGACGCAACTTGTGCATTGCCAGCGTTGCGAGGCCCACGATGAGAAACGCCGCGATGCGGCCCGTGGGGCGCTCCGGCTGCGCAACGTCGATGGCGCCAATCGACGCAACCACGGCGGCGAATGCGGCGGCGTCGCGCAACGAGCCCACGGCGCGCCGCCAGCCAAAGAGCAGCAGCGCGGCGAGCAGCGCGACGTAGCCGGCGACACTGTCCAGCGCTGGCTGCAGCAGGTTCACCGCCTGCACGCCGAGCAGTAACGGTACGCCGGCCGCGTCGATCCAGTCGAGAAAGATAGGCAGTTCGCGGCCACGCTGCAGAATGCTCGACTGCGGCACGTGCGCGTTGCGGTCGATGATGCCGAGCCACAGACACGCGGCGAGAATCATTGCCGCGGCCACCGCGGTCGTTGTCGCCACGGACCCGTGTACCGCCAGACTACCGCCCACCGCCAACAGGGCGAGCCATCGCAGTGCGCCGCGCTTGCGCGTGGCCGGCGCGAACGGAATCACGCCACCCAGCGCGATGACGAACGGCAATGCGAGCGCCGTGAGGTCTCCCCACATTCCCGCAATGTGCGCCTGTGCGGCGGTGGTAATTGCGAACAGTGCCGACGCGAGATAGAACACGCGCCACCCAATCGGCCAGTCGCGGTGACTAATGGCGAAGCACGCCGGCAGCAGTACGACCACGGCGTAGGCCGCCAACACGAACACGTTGCCGTGACCGTCGCTGGTGACGAACGGTGCGAGCGCGGCACCGCCAAAGCCCACGCACCAGAGTGGTTCGTCGTTCTCGGCATGGGCAAAGATGGCCAGGAGCCATGACGATAGTGCCGCAACGAGAAACGCGACCGGCGTGGGCACCAGATGGAACGACGGGCCCGCGGCGTAGGCGCACAGTTGTGCAATCACCAACGCAAGCCCGAGCATGCTCGATCCGAACGAGCGCTCGGTGCGGCGAAGTCGCAGACCCCACACAGCAATTCCGCCGGCGAACACGAGGCCGAGCACCACGCGCGCCGCGGGGCTGAGCGCGAGATACCCGTGCGACACGGCCCAACTCAGGAACGTGCCCACCGCGGCGACCGCCGCGAGCACGGCAATGCCGAGCATGCCGTAGCGCCCGAGCAATGCTTCGACGTCGATGGCGTTTGGGCGCGGTGCGGTGCGGCGCCTGGTGCGCCACGTCGAAGACGCAGGCACAGCGCGCGGTACTTCGGGCGATGCGCCGCCGCGTAGTGGTGCACGCGCCGGCGCTGCATTCAACTCGCCACGCAGCGCACTCAACTCGGCGCTGAGTGACGCAACCGTTTCCTCGAGCGCAGCAATCCGGATCTCTACTGAGTCCGGCTCGGTCACGCTTCAATCACAGCGGCGAGGGATCGGCACGGTCGCATCGACGCTCCAGGCGAGGGGGGTGCGTGGAAATATTGCCCCGCAACGCAACGAGCGTCACCCTCGAACTGCCGTAGGGACGGTAGGAGCGGCCGGTGCGGCCGCCGGCTGCCGCACCTCTAGCTGCCCACCACTGTGAACGTCACGCTGGCCTTTCCCGCAACCGACGCGGTGACGGTGTAGGTGCCTGGGGTGGGATCGGTGACGAAGTTCGTTGTCGCGTTACCATTGGCCCCGCTCACGGTGGTCGTTGCGCTCAGCGCTCCGCCGCTCGACGTCCACACCACCGGCACACCGGGCGAGCCGTTGCCGAAGCGATCGACCGGGCGCGCCGTGATCGTGAGCGCGGCGCCGGCGACGATTGCCTGGGAGTCGGGGCTCACCTTGACCATGGTATAAGCCGCGCCGCCCACCGTGAACACATTGATTGTGACGAGCGCGCCGGGGATCGACGCCGTGGCGATATTGGCGGCGATCGTATCATCCATGACCCAACTGGTGGTGGCGTGCCCCGTCGAATCCGTGAGCGTGGTTGGTACGGGGAAGCTGCCAGTGCCGGCGGTAGCCACCCACGTCACCAGCACGTTCGCCGCCGGCGCGGTGCCCTGCAGCACATGCACGGTCACCGGTAGCGCCGAGCCTGCGGCAACGTTCGCGGGAATCACCGTGCTGTCGAAGAGGATGGTGAGTCCGCTCACGGACGTCGAGCTGTCGCCCGTGACCGGGCTAACCGCGTTGGTGGTGGAGTCCTTCGAGCAGGCCGCGACGGAGACAGCGAGTGCCGCGGTGAGGAGAATTTGAGTGCGCATGACGTCGGGACACGCGAACGGACGCCTGCCCCGACGCAAAACTCCGTCGCGCGAAGAAAAATCTTCTTAGCGCCCCAGCGTAAGGCTCAGTGGAAGTCTCAATGGCCGAACGTTCCGGTGATGGAGCCAGTGGCCAGCACGTGGCCACGCATGTTGAACACCAGTGTGGCGCCGGTGGTCTTGCCGTTTACGGCTTGCAGAGACGGAACGTCCAGCGCGTACACGGTGAAGGTATAGTGATGCGGACCATCGCCCTTTGGCGGACACGGACCGCCGTAGGAATTCATGCCGAAGTCGCTGTACCCACTTTTGCCGCCGGCCGGCGATTCCTGGTTGCCGTCGCCGGCGCCGAGGGAAGTGACGGAACCTGGAATGTCACACACCAACCAGTGCCAGTAGCCCGATCCGGTGGGCGCGTCTGGGTCAAAGCAGGTGACGGCAAAGCTCCGGGTCTCGGACGGATGGCCGGTCCAGGACAATTGCGGCGCGATATTCTTGCCGCCGCATCCGGTGAAGACATGATCCATGCCGATTGCCGCGCCGTTGGCGATCGACTGGCTGGTCACCACCATCGAGCTTCCGCTTTTCGGCGCTTGCGGCGCGCGAACGGTAACCTTGTCTGCTCCTGCTGACATCGACATGCACCCTCCAATAATGATAGAATTTGCCGGGACGTGCGCTGCGGCTGCAAGAGGCGTGCACCCGGACTGCTCTCATTCACTTTACTTCGTCACCCGCGTCATGCCTACATCATTCGCGTCGCCCGCTGAATCCGCCGTTGACCGCTTTCTGCGCTACGTGCGCATCGACACCCAGTCGCAGGAAGACCAGTCCACCACGCCGAGCACCGCCAGCCAATGGACGCTCGCCAACCTCCTGGCAACTGAGCTCCGCCAACTCGGTGCAGCGGACGTGCGAATTAGCGAGCATTGCATGATCTACGCGCGGATTCCCGGCAATGCGCCGCACGGCGTGCGCGTACCGGTGATTGGGTTTCTGGCCCATGTAGACACGTCGCCGGCGGTGACGGGCGCCGGCGTCAATCCGGTGATCCACGCGAACTACGCGGGCGGCGACATCGTACTGCCAAACGATTCCTCGCAGGTGATCACCGTGGCGCAGCATCCGGTGCTCCGCGAGATGATCGGCGACGACATCATCACGACGGACGGCACGACGCTCCTCGGCTCGGACGACAAGGCAGGAGTGGCCGCGATCATGACGATGATCGACATGCTGGCGCGCAATCCCCAGGTGGTGCACGGCGACCTGGCGATCGCCTTTACGGCCGACGAAGAGATCGGCGAAGGGATCGACAAGTTCGACGTCGCGGAGTTCGGGGCGGAGTTCGCCTACACGGTAGACGGCGGAACGCTGGGTGAGATAAGCGACGAAACCTGGAGCGCACGAATGGCGACGGTGACGTTCAGCGGCGCGAGCACCCATCCCGGCACGGCGAAGGGCGTGATGGTCAACTCGATTTACGCCTTTGCGCACTATCTGTCGCAAATGCCGCCGGATATGCTCCCGGAGACCACGGAGGGCCGCGAGGGCTTCGTGCATCCCTACCTCGGCACCGCGGACGTAGAGCAATCGACGGCGAAGATCCTGCTCCGCGACTTCGACCTGAGCGGGTTGGAGGCCAAGGAGCGCATCCTGCGTCACCTCGCTGCGGCGACGGCGGCGCGGTTTCCCGGCGTCACGGTGCGTGTAGACGTCAAAGAGAATTATAGAAACATGAAAGAGATATTAAAACATCATCCTCAGTTGACCGCCAACGCCTTCGAGGCGGCGCGCCGCGCCGGGCTCACGCCGTTTCTCAATCCGATCCGCGGCGGCACGGACGGCACCAAGCTCACGTTTCGCGGCCTCCCCTGCCCCAACATCTTCACCGGGGGACACGAGTTCCACAGCAAGCTGGAGTTCAATTCGCGGCGCGGGCTGGAGAAGACCACGGAGACGCTGGTGCACCTGGCCGCGATCTTCGCCGAGCCACGGTAAGCCACACTGATCTCCCTCCTCGTTCCTCTTGACTAGATACTCTCAACTGGACTCGCTTTCGGTCTTGAGATGCGAGGCCAGCGCACAATTGCCATTCGCCGGTCTGACATCTCAAGACTCAACGCCAGTCCAGTGTAGAGGCTCTAGTCAAGAGGAACGAGGAGGGAGTTTGCCACCAGTGTGGGCCGGCAACTCCAAGCGGTAGATTTTCGGGGTGCGGCCGGCGGCCGCGCGACTTCACCTCCCTGCCGCTCGCTCGCAATGCCGCAACTTGTTCGTGCCTCGTTCAGTCTGGTACTCGCCCTCGGGCTGCTGACGTTCAGCGCCGGCACCGGCGCCGCGCAATCCGACACGTCGTCGAGCACCGGGTCGCACCCGCGCGTCGCGCTCGTGTTGAGCGGGGGCAGCGCCAAGGGGTTTTCGCAGATCGGCGTGCTGCAAGTGCTTCAGGAGCTTGGCGTTCCGGTGGATCTCGTCACCGGCACCAGCATGGGTGCAATCATCGGCGGCCTCTATGCGGTTGGATATTCGCCCCACGAGCTCGAAAATCTCGCTGTGACTGAGGACTGGAGCAACTTTTTCAAGCGGCCAACCAACCGGCGCGATCAGAGTTTGCTCGACAAATCGGTAGACCAGCGGTACACGATCAGTTTTCCGCTCAATCGCGCGCGACCGGGGCTGCCAAGCGGTTTCCTTCCGCGTCAGGGGATTGCCGAGCACATCGAGCGGTACACTTGGGCGGCGAGCGGGGACACAAATTTCGCGCAACTCCCTACGTCGTATGCGGCGCTCGTGACCGATCTCGCCACCGGCGAACCGATTCTCATGCGAAGCGGCTCGGTGGCGCAGGCCATGGAGGCCAGCGCGGCAGTGCCAGGGGCCTTTGCGCCGGTCCGTCTCGCCGACGGTCGTCGCGCCGTGGACGGCGCTGTGGTGCGTAACATTCCGGCGAGCGATGCCCGCGATCTCGGCGCCGACATTCTCATTTGCGTGGACGTGTCGGAGCGCGTGGCACCGGTGGACAGTCTTCGCTCGCTCGTCGACATCGTGGACCAGACCGTGGCGTTTCGCGTGCAGGCTTCCAACGCCGTGGAACTGCCGTTGTGTAATGTCGTCATTTCGCCGGACATTAGCGGACTCCCGTCAGTTGATTTCGCGCAGGCCACTACATGGATCGCGCGCGGCCGACGGGCGGCGCTCCTGCACACGGATCAGTTGACGGCGATCGCTGATTCGGTGCGGCGGCGACGGCGCGTCGTTCCGTCGCGAGCCGCAATGCCGCGCGTCGACTCCGTGTTCGTGCGGTCGATCCACTGGAGCACGGTGAGCGCAGGCGCCGACGGAATGGTGCGGGGCACGCTGGAATTGCGCGACAGCAGCTGGATTACGCTGTCGCAGGTCGAAGCCGCGGTCACGCGCGTGTACGCCACGGGCCGCTTCGACCAGGTGAGCTTCCGCGTCGTTCCCAGCGGCGCGGCCGACGACCTCATGTTCGACCTGACGGAGGGCGATCGGGACGTGTTGGGCATCGGCGTTCGATACGACACCCCGCAGGGCGTCGCGCTGCTGGCCAGCGCGACGGTAACGGATTGGCTCAGCCCCGGGTCGAGCGCCAGCCTGAGCGCACGGCTGGGCGCCGAGCAGCAGTTCGATGCCCGGGACGTGATTGGCGAAGGACCCAATGCGCACTTCGTCCAGACCTACCGCGCCACGTTTTCCCGTGTCGCGCTCCCGCACTTTCGCGCTGAGTCGCCAGTGGAATCGCCGCGATTCGACGTCCGAGAGATCGCCGCCGAAGTGGGACGCACGCTGTCCCGCTCAACGGCGGTTGCTGTCGAAATCTCTCATCAATGGAGCCGCGACGGCGCGGCGGGCGCCGTTCCGGAGTGGGCGCTGCGATCGCAGTCGTTCACGACGGTGGCGGCAATGGTGCGGGCGGACACGTACAATCGGAGCTTTGCGCCCACCCACGGCGGGTCGCTGCTGCTGCGCTCCGAGATCGCGGATTACGACCACTCGGGCGACGCGACATTCACACGGCACTTCGTGAATGCGCAGGGCGCGTACTCGCTGTACGACAACCTGACGTTCGTTGGCGGGATCGACGCGGGGTATGCGTCCGGCGCCGACCTGCCTGAGCACGAGCGCTTTCTGCTCGGTGGCTCGATTCCATCCACGGTGTGGGCCGCCCAGTTCATTCCGTTCCTCGGCTTCGACCCGCAATCGCGTGTTGGGACGTCAATCCAGGTGGCGCGGGTGGGCGCGCGGCTGGGGCTCCGCGACAACTTCGTGGCGACGATCGCCGGCAACATCGGGAACGCGTTCGACACGTGGCCCACGGGGGTGCACCGGTCGCAGTACGTCGGCGGCGCCGGCGTCATCCTCGAAACGATGCTGGCGCCAGGACCACTGTCGGTAACCGTGTCGTCGCGCAGCTGGCGCGCGACGCCAATCGTCGAGATCAGCTTTGGCGCGCTGTTCTAGCCGCTGGGAACAGGTTGTGCATTCACCTATCGGATGACGTCGCCGCGCCGTGCTCCCGTTGCATGTGTATTTGTGGCGGCCTGCGCGCTTGTCGCATCCGGGTGCATGCTCGCCAGCCCGTCGCAGGAGACGGTCATGCCGGCGCCAACCGACCTGGGCGCGGTGAGCGTCGTGTTCCCCAGCCAATCGGGAAGCCAGATTCACGCCTGGTTTTCGGCCGGACGTCCGGGCGATGGCGCGGTACTCCTGCTCCATGGCATGGGCGACAACCGATCGGCCATGCTCGGTCGCGCCGAGTTCCTGCACGCCCAAGGGTTCACCGTACTTGCGCCGGATTTTCAGGCGCACGGCGAATCGCAGGGGGAGCACATCACGTTCGGCGCGCTCGAGAGTCTGGACGCGGCGGCCGCGCTGGCGTACATACGCCGCGTGGCGCCGGCAGAACGTGTGGGAGTGATCGGCGTGTCGATGGGCGGCGCCGCAACGCTGCTCGGCCCCGGCCCACTCGCGGCCAACGCCTTCGTGCTGGAATCGGTCTACCCCACGATTCGCAACGCGGTCAGCGACCGGCTGGCCGCGTGGTTCGGACCACTTGGCGGCGTAGCCCGCTGGTTCACGTCGTCGGTGATTGACGCCGTGAGCTCGGACGCCGGCGTTTCGGAGTCGGAGCTGCAGCCGATCGAGCGCATTGGCCACCTCGACGCGCCGTTGCTGCTCATCTCGGGAACGGCCGATCGGTACACGCCGCTCGTGGAAGCGGAGTCGTTGTATGCGCACGCGCCGGCGCGGAAGAGCTTTTGGGCTGTTGCCGGCGCCGGCCATGAGGATTTTCTCGTGTACGACCGATCGCAGTACGAGCGGCGGGTGGGTGCCTTTCTCATTCAGAATCTCCGAACCCCCTAGTAAGCCGGTCGCGCCCGACCAATCATTCGTCCTTTGAGAGGCCTGATGTCCAAGCAAATGAAGGCGATCCATGCCCGCATCGTCATCGGCGGAGTGATCCTGCTCCTGGCCGGGGTCGCATGGCTGTACGAGACCAGCTTCTTCGCCATCCGACGATGAGGCGGGTGGCGCCGCTCGCGCTCGCTGCACTGTTCGCCGCAGCCTGCGCTCCCGAGCAGCGCGCGGCATCGGCGGCGCATGGCGCGGACACCACCGGCATCAACGAGCTGGCGCCTCCGCCGCCTCGCACGCTGTCGCATTTCGATGTCCCGCTCGACTATGATTTCACTCCGGTGCTGGACGTGGTGGAGCGCGTGGTGCCGCGAACGTTCGGGTCGCTCGATAGCGTGCGAACCGTGGGGGACGACCAGCGAAAGCATTACGCCTTCGTCGCGCGGCGGGGCAAGTTCACCACCTTCGTTCGTGGCTCGGATGTCCACCTGCGTACGACGCTGTCGTACGAGGCGCGGGGCTACTACAAGCCGCTGATTGGACCCACGATCGGCGCCGGGTGTGGCAACAGAGACACGCAGCCCCGGATCGTGATCGAGCTCGTGACGCCACTCACGCTCACCAGCAACTGGCACTTGCACGCCGCAACACAGATCGCGCGCCTGGCGCCGGCGTCGGACTCGGCACAGGACCACTGCACCGTAAGCATTCTCTCATATGACATCACGCAACGCGTGGTGGACGCGGCGCGCAAAGGGCTGACGGAGCACCTGGTCGATATCGACGGGAAAATCTCGGCCATTGATCTCACCGAGCGCGCCAGTGGTTGGTGGAAAAGCCTCGATGAGCCGTTCAAACTCGCCGACGGCGTATGGCTCATGCTGAATCCACAGCAGTTTCGGCTCGGCCGCGTGGTGGGCGACGGTCACACGTTGCTGGTGCAGGCAGGACTCGACGCCTATCCGGCGATCATCACGGGCCGTGTGTCGCGCGCGCCGCCGCCCCCGCTGCCGCCACTGGCCAAGGACACCGCCGACAGCGGATTTGACATTGGACTCGAGGGTGCGGTTGACTATCTCACGGCGACACGCGCCGTGACGGACGCGTTGCGCGGAAAAGTGGTGACCGAGGCGGGCCGATCGCTGACGGTACAGTCGGTGTCCGTGCTTCCCGCCACAGGCGGACGCCTGGCCCTCGCCGTCACCTTCACCGGCGACGCGAAAGGAACACTGCGTCTCGTTGGCACCCCCAAGTACGCCGCCGCAACGCACATGATCGTGGTACCGGATCTCGACTACGACCTCACGACGGACAATCAGCTCATCAACGCTTACGCGTGGCTGCGCTCGGACGTGCTACTCACACTACTCCGCGAGAAAGCCAGCGTGCCCGTTGCCCCGGTGATCGATCGCGGGCGAGCGTTGCTGCTGAACGGACTGAATCGCACCATTGGCGGCGTGCTGACGATCAAGGCGGTGGTGGACTCCGTGAGCGTGCGGGGGCTCTACGTCACCAAGCCGGGATTGATCGTGCGGGCCAGAGCATCGGGCTCGGCGCGGGTAATCGTACGACAGAAGCGATGAGCGCCGGCGAGCGGGCCCCGCGGGGGGGCCCACCCCCCCCCCCCCCCCCCGGGGGAACCGCACCGCCCCACCCAGGCCCCCCCCCCCCCACCCCCCCGCGCC